>JAKVJW010000032.1 GCA_022486815.1 Prevotella sp.
GGCTTAGGCATTAAATCCTTTTAAGTAAGTGTTTAATGTTCTTATATATAGGAAGTTGCCGGATGAGTCATTCTTGTGATAGTCCCTTAACTGAGGACTTCTATAAAAATGGGAAACTTCAGTTATGAACTTTTGAGAATGAACGCTTGCTCATTCCACTTTGATGATAATCGCGTAGTAAGGATAGCTTTTCTTCCTTACTGTACTTCTTTGGACTTTTAAGCATAAGTTTTACACATTTTTATTGTTCTTAAATGTGTCTACCTATAGCAGCATAAGTCACCGAAAGGTAGGATTATGTTGCCCTTGTTCTTTTAATTAAGAATAAATTCGTACCTTTGATGGCGAAACCTTAAATGATGAAATCATGAAAAATGCTAAGTTATTGTTATGTATGTTTGTTGCTCTATTTGCAGCTTGTAGTAAGGATGACAACATAACCAATGACTTGAAAAGTCAAACCATCCAATCTATGGATATATTTTCTGGAACATGGATAGCGGATTCTTTAAGATATTCCCATGGGAGCGAGAGACAGAGATGGTCTGACTGGGAAAATACAGAGCCTGATACGATAAGATTCTCGGTTGACAGTGCTTATTTTGGATTTACAGATAAGGGGGAGGTATCTGGCTTTTATCAATATACAGATAATAAGGAAGAGATATTCTTTGATGGGGTAGGATTGATTTGGAAAGTTAGGCCAGATGGAAAATTGTTTCTGCAATTCAATTCTCCACAAGAAAGGGATCAATATCTATACTATCAAATAAAGTAAAATTATTTATGTACAACTTTTGTTTCATGTACAACTCATGTACAACTTTTTGTACCAAAATATACCATATTCTCAGACGTCAAACGTTAAAATAAGGACATGAAAAAAGCCTTGATAACAGTTGTAACCAACTGATAATCAAGACTTGTATATGTTGTCGGGATGACCAGACTTGAACTGGCGACCTCGCGCCCCCCAGACGTGTGCGCTACCAACTGCGCTACATCCCGAGACTTTTAACGTGACGCTTGTGTTACAACTTGTATTGATAGTGATCCGCATGGGGTTCGAACCCATGACCCCAACATTAAAAGTGTTGTGCTCTACCAACTGAGCTAGCGGATCTCCCTATGCTTTCCATTGAAAGCGACCGCAAAGGTACAATGTTTTTTTGAAATGCCAAAATTATTTGTGCTTTTTTTATCTCTTTGCACCCTTTCTTAATTCAGGTTAGCCACTGTCCTAAGTTAAAGCTAGGACTTCTTTTCTTCTTGGTCGGATGTCGTTTCTTTGCTTTGCGATGCCATTTTTCCGTTCGTGGTTGCTCCTTCTTCCATTATCGGAACGGGCTTATTTCCACTAAGATCAATATTCGTACAATCTTTTGTTACATAACGTTGCCAATAAGCGATAAGTATAGTGGTCAATGGTAAGGCAATGATTAAACCAATAAAACCAAGAAGTTCGCCCCAGATAGAAAGACTGAGTAGAAGAATTGCAGGATTCAGTCCCATAGCTTTCCCCATTACTTTAGGAGTAACTATCATATCTGAGATAACTTGGGCGACTGCGAACACCATAAGGGCCTCTCCAAAGATGAGAAAGAAATTCTGTCCAGTATCCGCAGCTTTCAACATAGCTAAGAAAGCAGTAGGAATGAGTGCAAAAGCATGCATGTAGGGAATGAGGTCAAGAAGTCCTACGAGGATTCCCATTCCGATGGCCATCGGAAAACCAATGATGGTAAACCCAATGCAGAACATGATACCCATGATAAGGGCTACTATTCCCTGACCTCTGACATAATGGTTTAATTCTGTAGCGACATCACTTGCTAGTTCGTGCCAGAATGGACGGTTCTTCTTCGGAAAGATTTTTATCCAGGAATCTGTGAGATATTCATAGTCAAGAAGAATAAAGAACAGATAGACCAGAGTGAAAAGTGCAGCTATAATACTGAAAACTATATTGGCGGTTTGCCCGAGAACGGTAAAAACCTTTGGCATAGCAACTTTTACGGCATCGGAAAAGTCTTTGCTTTTGAAAATACGCTCAAGCATACTTTGGTTGTTGACAAACCAGTTTTTGATAACAGCTGTCAGATTATTCGTATGAGTCGTGCTATTGAGCCATTTGCTCAGAATATCACCGAGTTTTCCAAATTGTTCAATCATAGGAGGTATAATGGCATAGATGATTCCTCCAATAACTGCAATGACTAAGATGAGTGTGATAATGATTGCCAGGACTCGTATATGTACGTGCATTTTATATTGTACAAAATGAACGATAGGATAGAGGAGATAAGCCAGAACCCATGCGATGAAGAAGGGTATCAGTACGGCCTTTAGATAATTTGTGAAATAAAGGACTGTTAATACGATTAGAACAATCCCAGCCCAACGAATAAATTTATCAAAAGTAATCTTTTGCTGTGGCATATCATTTCTTAGTTAAATTTCGAATTCTTTTTCTTAAAAAGAAAATATTCTTCAGCTGTTCAAAACTGTTTCTATTCTCTATACTGAATCTTTTTCAGAAACTTTCCGGTGCTGCTCTTCTTCTTCTATGACTTTTCGATAACACTCGCGGCATAAAGGTTCATATTCTTCTCTTTCACCAAGTAATACGCGTTTGTCATTATGTACTAGTCGGTGGCTGATATAAGCTAAGGCTCCACAACGTACACAGATAGCATGTACTTTTGTTACCTCATCTGCAATTGCGCAAAGTCCGGGAATAGGCCCGAAAGGTATGCCTTTATAATCCATATCCAAACCTGCCACGATTACACGTACACCTTGATTGGCCAACTCATTACAAACAGATATTAATCCTTCGTCGAAAAACTGTGCTTCGTCAATACCTACAACTTCCAGGTTGGAGGATAAAAGCAAGATACTTGTTGATGTATCAACAGGTGTTGAGATGATGGAATTGTGATCATGACTGACAACGTCGTAATTGGAGTATCGCGTGTCTAAAGAAGGCTTGAAAATTCCAACCTTTTGCTTGGCGAACTTGGCTCTTTTCATACGTCGGATCAGTTCTTCTGTCTTGCCTGAGAACATAGAACCACACACTACTTCTATTCTTCCGGGATGATGTATCTCTCCCGCTAAATTTTCCATCATGATTGTTGCAAAGATAATGCTATTTGAAGAAATCGCAAAATAAAATAGTTCTTATTTTGCTTGGTTTTGATATCTTCTGTCAGGTCTTGATTCCTTTTGCAAGGATTGTTTTATTTAGGTTTGATATATAAATATGATTTTTTGCCACTTAGAGATGTTTCTTTTCGGATAGTCTTTATTTAACCTGATATGCTGTCAATTATGATAGAACTTCCTAAAAATTATAAAGAAATGGCAGCTTTTTTTGCTTTGTATCAATTTAATTCCTATTTTTGCAAAGACTATGGGTATATTGTACATTGTACCTACCCCGGTAGGTAATATGGAGGACATGACGCTTCGTGCCATTCGTATTCTAAAAGAAGCAGATGTTGTGTTGGCAGAAGATACGCGTACATCGAGTGTCTTGTTGAAACATTTTGGCATCAAAAATCAGTTGATAGCCCATCATAAATTTAATGAGCATGGTACGACAGCCGGTATTATTACCCGTTTAAAGTCAGGAGAGACGATAGCTCAGATCAGCGATGCAGGAACTCCGGGGATTAGTGACCCGGGCTTCTTTCTGGCCAGGGAAGCTGTCAAAGCTGGGATTACCGTACAAACCTTGCCAGGAGCTACGGCTTGTATACCAGCGCTTGTATCATCGGGCCTGCCTTGTGATAGATTCTGTTTCGAAGGATTTCTGCCTCAAAAAAAAGGACGCCAGAGCCGGTTTGAATCCTTAAAGGATGAGATACGAACAATGATCTTCTATGAGTCGCCTTATCGTGTACTGAAGACCTTGCAGCAATTTTCGACAATTTTCGGAGCAGACAGGCAAGCAAGTTGCTGCCGCGAAATATCAAAGGTACATGAAGAAAGTATAAGAGGAACTTTGAATGATCTGATTCAGTATTTTATGAAGACAGAGCCGCGGGGAGAATTTGTTCTTGTCGTTGCCGGTAAAGACTCTTCTCTTGTGAAGGAGGAACAAAAGAAAGAGAATCGGGCTGAGAAGAAGAGAAATAAAGAACTGATGATGTTGAAAGCCGAAAAGATAAGTGGCTCTAAGGACAATTATAGGGATTGAACTAAGAAAGATAGAATTTATAAAGTATCTGGATTAGGGAGCAGATAGTTCTGAAAAATCAGAAGGAGATCAATAGTAATGGATAAAATGAATAACGGAAATAAGGACTTAAAATAAATTTAACGATGAGAAAATTTATGTTATTGGCCTGCCTTACAACTGCTTTGTTGTTTGCAGGATGTAAGCAAGAGAAGAAAAAGGCTCCTGACCTGATAAGGGTGGAGCAGAATGATTCTGTGAATAAACTCATTGCTCAGAAGGACAATGAAATCAATGATATGATGGGTACTCTGAATCAGATAGATGATGGGTTTCAGCAAATTAATGAAGCTGAGAATCGTGTCAATCTGGAGAAATCAGGTGAAGGGGCTGATAAGTCTCAACAGTTGAAAGAGAATATACAGTTTATTGCTAATCGTATGAGGCAGAATCGTGCACTCATTTCCAAATTGCAAAACCTGTTGGCTCAAAGCTCTTTCAAAAATGAGCAGCTTAAAGCTACGATGAATAAAACCATTCGTAATCTGATGAAACAACTTAATGAGAAGGATCAGCAATTACAGGAACTTCGGGTGGAGTTGGATGCCAAGGATATTCATATTTCGGAACTTGATGAAACGATTAATAATCTGAATACGAATGTCAATGACTTACAGACTCAGAATACACAGAATGGTGAAACGATTTCGGCTCAGGACAAACAATTGAATACGGCATGGTTCGTGTTTGGTACGAAAAATGAACTGAAGGAACAGCATATCATTGAAGGTGGAAAAGTGCTGCAAGCTAACTTCAACAAGAATTATTTCACGAAGATTGATATTAGAAGTAACCGGGAGATCAAACTCTATTCCAAGAGTGCAAGGATACTTACTGTACATCCTTCCGGAAGTTATAGTTTGTCAAAGGATACAAATAAGCAGTATGTCTTAAAGATTACTAATCCTCAGATATTCTGGAGTACAAGTAAATATCTGGTTATTCTTGTAAAATAGGCTTTCTATAAGAAAGAATCCTGTGTACAGGATCTGTAGGGAGTATGAAATGAATAAGGGCCCTTGATAACTGATAGAGTTATCAAGGGCCTTTGAGTTAAAAAGAATTGTATTTATTATCTGCGGTCTCTGAAAAAGTCTTGTAGAAGGCTTTTACATTCATCTTCCAGAATGCCTGTTGTTACAGTAGTCTTGGGATGCAAAACATGAGGTGCATATTTCCTGTAACCCCGTTTGTCATCAGAAGCACCAAAGACTAAATGGGGAATCTGTGCCCAGCCAATAGCGGCAGCACACATACTGCAAGGTTCGATGGTGACATAAAGTGTGCAATCGGTCAGGTACTTCCCATTCAGTGCATCTGCTGCTGCCGTTATGGCTTGCATTTCTGCATGGGCAGTAACATCATGGAGCGTTTCAGTCATATTATGAGCCCGACTGATAATATGGTCTTGACAGACAATGATGGCTCCTATAGGAATTTCTCCTTCTTCAGCTGCCTGTTGGGCTTCAACAAGGGCTTTATGCATGTATTTTTTGTCTTTTTCCAACTGTTCTTGGATTGGATTTCTTCCTTCTTCAGAATGTCCGTCTTTCTTCATTCGTTTTTGGATTTTGTGTTGATAATTGATTTCCATTATATGCCATAAGTAGAGAGGGCTTTCCTACTTTATCTCATTTCATCCGGCCTCTTGCAGAATTCCTTTTCTTTATTCTTAATTGCAAATTTAGCTATTTTTACTTGACAATCAATGAGAAAATTGCTATTTTTGCAACCATCTAATCCAATATACAAGATGTATGTCAGAGCATAATGAGCGAGGTGTATGGGGTGAAGAACTGGCTTCTTCCTATCTCCTGCAAAAAGGTTACACTATTCTTGACCGGGACTGGCATCAAGGAAAGCGTGATTTGGATATTGTGGCACTGGATGAAGACGGTCAGACGCTTGTCTTTGTTGAAGTAAAGACTCGACGGAGTGCGGATTATCAAAATCCTGAGATGGCTGTAGATGATAAGAAAATTTGCAATCTGGCTTATGCAGCAGATTCTTATATCAAAAGTCATAAGGTGACTTTGCGGGATATTCGCTTTGACATCATTTCTGTTATTGGGCAAGGACCACAGATGGATCGAATTGATCACATCCAGGATGCTTTCAATCCTTTGCTTGTCTTGGGAAGGTGTAGTCGGAAAAGACGTTTTTGAATAGATGATGAAAACAAAAATAATTAAATTAAAAGAAACAGGTTCAACTAATCTGTACCTGAAAAACTATCAGCCGGAAGAGGGTGAGAGTATGACGGTGGTGGTTGCTGATTATCAGTCTGCCGGACGTGGTCAGGGGACGAATACATGGGAAAGTGAGCCAGGGAAAAATCTTTTGTTCAGTATCTTGGTACATCCTGTGGGAATACCGATCGCACATCATTTCTTGTTGTCTATGGCAGGTGCCATAGCTTTGAAGCAAGTGTTAGATACGTATGCTATGGGTTTTACTATGAAATGGCCAAATGATATTTACTGGAAGAATAAGAAGATCAGTGGTACGCTCATAGAGACAACGATATCCCAGCAACATGTCAGAAATTGTGTTTTTGGAATCGGCATAGATGTTAATCAAACAGAATTTCATAGTGATGTTCCCAATCCTATATCACTTTGCCAGATTACAGGCAAGGAAGTTTCCCGTAAAGATCTCTTGAAAAAAATCATCAAGGCCTTTCAGGAAACTATGAAGATGATCAGTGATGGGGATTATACGGATATTGCTGCTCTTTATCACCAGTCTCTCTACCATGGTAAGGGGTATCATCAGTTTGAAGATAAGAATGGAAGTTTTGAGGCTGGTATTGTTGAAGTAGAAGATAATGGTCATCTCGTTTTACATGATCGTAAAGGTGTTATCCGTGAATATTCTTTTAAGGAAATCAAATTCTTGGATGATTGTACTCAGGATAGTAAAAACTGATATATATCGTGTGTGAGAAGACTCTGATAAAGTGCAAAAATAAATTTTCAAAATACTTATATGGTAAGATTTAAAAGAATACTGCTTAAACTAAGCGGTGAGAGTCTGATGGGGGAACAGGGCTTTGGCATAGATCCGAAAAGACTTTCTGATTATGCATGTCAGATCAAAGAGGTATATGCTATGGGCGTGCAGATAGGTATTGTTATAGGTGGTGGAAACATCTTCCGGGGACTGAGTGGAAGCCAAAAAGGTTTTGACCGGGTAAAAGGTGATCAGATGGGCATGTGCGCAACTGTAATTAACTCTCTTGCTCTTAGCAGTGCCTTGGAGTCTGTCGGTATAAAGACCAAGGTTCTTACAGCTATCCGCATGGAACCAATTGGCGAATTTTATAATAAATGGAAAGCAATAGAAGCTATGGAAGCCGGTTATATCTGTATCTTTTCTGCAGGTACAGGTAATCCTTATTTTACGACGGATACAGGTGCTTCTCTGCGAGGTATTGAGATCAATGCTGATGTGATGCTGAAAGGAACACGTGTTGATGGTATTTATACAGCTGATCCGGAGAAGGATCCGGAAGCTAAAAAGTTCAATGACATTACCTATGATGAGATCTATACTCGTGGACTGAAGGTAATGGATCTGACGGCTACGACCATGTGTAAAGAGAACCATCTTCCTATTTATGTCTTTGATATGGATGTGTATGGTAATCTGAAAAAGGTACTGTCAGGCGAAGAGATTGGGACTTTGGTACATAATTGATGAAAGGGTCATATCCTTCTTAGGTGAAATGTATGAAGAAATGAAAAAGACTTATTGGATGCCATCTGCGTTCCAATAAGTCTTTTTCTGTCTCTTGACAAGATATTATCTTTCTTTATCTAACGGTTTCTTTTTTACGTCAAGATAAAGGGAAATGATTAAATAACAGAGAATAATCAGCCACCAAGCACTTAATAACCCCATGAAAATAATTAGGATAACTGCTAAAATAATAAAGGAATAACGTATCTCATTACCTTTCCATCCCCAATGCTTGAATTTTAAGGCAAACATTGGAATCTCACTTACAAGTAACCAACTGGTCAGGAAAACCATGATGATAATGGTAATCCATGAAAAACTTTCATTGATCCACCGGGGATTAAAATTGATCAGTGCTCCCCAAAAAAGAGCATTTGCAGGGGTTGGAAGTCCGATAAAAGAAGTTGTTTGCCGCTTGTCAATATTAAACTTCGCTAATCTCAAACCAGAAAATGCAGCCATGACAAAGGCGACAAAAGGAATGATCATCCTGATTGAATTAAGTGAATCCGGATATTCGACTACTCCCAACTGCCAGAAAATCATACAGGATGGAGCCACGCCGAAAGTAACATCATCTGCCAGGGAATCCAGTTCTTTGCCGATTGGAGAGGATACTTTCAATAATCGGGCACTCATTCCATCGAAAAAGTCAAATACTGCACCAATGATAATCCATGTCAGTGCCCATTTTGGATTCCCAGCTAATGCAAACGTTGTAGCCACACACCCTGAAAAGAGATTCCCACATGTTAGTGTGTTGGGAATATTTTTCTTGATAAAACTTGACATATTACTTTAATTTTGCAATGATGGTCTGGTCACCTGTCGTGGCCTGTCCCATCTTTACACATACTTCAGTACCTATTGGCAAATAGACATCAACACGAGAGCCGAATTTGATAAAACCTAGATGTTCGTCTATATAGCATTCTTCATCGGCTTTCGCATAGGTGATAATGCGACGTGCGACTGCTCCTGCAATTTGACGGCATAAGACATCCTGACCGTTTAATGCAGTGATCATGGTATCGGCACGTTCATTCTCTTCGCTTGCTTTCGGAAGCCAGGCTTTATGGTAATTGCCGTTCTGGTGTCGTATAAACTTTACTTTTCCGTCTACAGGAAACCAATTGACATGAACATTCCACAAACTCATGAAGATGGAGATGAGAAGCCGGCGGTCATGAAAATATTCGTTCTCGTCTACTTCTTCAATCACTACAACACGTCCGTCTGCAGGTGCGACGACAAGATCTCCTGTATCTTTAACATTGAGAAAGCGTGCCGGACTCCGGTAAAAATTGAGTATGATTCCATAGCAAACACCAAATATGGCAAGGAAACACCAGAAAGGAGCTTTCGTCTCAAAGCAATTCCAAAGGATGATGGCAATTGCTAAAAGAGTAATCCCGCCGTAAAGGAGCTGATTAGTACCTTCTCTGTGTATTCTGATTTTTCTAAATTTCCTTAGTCTACGTTTCATTAGGATTGGAATTATGTTGAAAACCTTTAGACATTATCATTCATTGTCTGCTTCTGGAAATGAATGTCTTGATCTTTTTTAAAACTCATATTCTTTCTTCATATCGAACTATTAAGGATAATCAACAGTGAAACCACTATTGTTTTCTTATGGATTGAATCGTATAATGAAGATCAAAAATGCAGTTTATATTATTTTGATGAATGTCTTTGGCTTCTTACTATAAATGATTTTTATTTGACTGCAAAGTTACTTCTTTTTTTAGATAACAACAAATTTTGATGTTATTCTTTTGGTTATCTCATAGATTAACTGTAACTTTGAAATTCGAAATTTCAAATCAATGCAAGACTTTATTCATCTACACGTTCATACCCATTATTCTATTCTTGACGGTCAGTCTAAAGTTCCATACCTTGTTAACAAGGCTATTAAAGATGGAATGAAGGGTATGGCACTTACCGACCATGGGGTCATGTACGGTATCAAGGAGCTCGCCGATTACTGTAATAAAATCAACAAAGGCAGGAAAGAAGAGGGTAAGGAACCTTTCAAGCCGATTTTCGGGTGCGAGATGTATGTGGCTCACCATCGTAAGGAAGATAAGGTGAGAGAAAATGGGGATAACAGTGGCTACCATCTGATTGTTCTTGCAAAGAATTATCATGGATACAAGAATCTGATTAAGTTAGTGTCGCGCTCATGGGTGGATGGTTATTATTATCGTCCACGTACTGATCGTGTTGATCTGGAGAAATATCATGAGGATCTTATTGTCAGTTCGGCTTGTCTTGGTGGTGAAATCCCATCAAAGATCCTGAAAGGAGATATAGAAGGAGCTCGTAAAGCCTGTGAATGGTATCATCATCTTTTTGGCGAAGATTATTATCTGGAACTACAACGTCATGAGGTGAAGGATCCGAATATCGCAGCTAATCGGGAGACTTTCCCTTTGCAGCAGAAAGTCAATAAGGTACTGGTCCAGTTTGCTAAAGAATATGGCATAAAACTGATTTGTACGAATGACTGCCATTTCGAAGATAAGGAAACGGCGGAAGCTCATGACCACTTGCTTTGTCTGGCAACGGGAAAGGATCTGGATGATCCGAATCGTATGCGATATACGAAACAGGAATGGTTTAAGACTCGTGAGGAGATGAATGAGATATTCTCTGATATCCCTGAAGCCTTGTCGAATACTATGGAAATATTCAATAAGGTAGAATTTTATAGTATTGAGCATGGTCCCATCATGCCTAATTTCCCTATTCCTGAAGAATTTGGTACGGAAGAAGATATACGAAAAAAATATTCTCATGAGGATCTGCTGAAAGAGTTTTCTTCCGATGAAAACGGTGAGCATACGCTCCCTCATGAGGAAGGAATGAAGAAAATAGAAAAGTTGGGCGGCTGGGATAAAGCTTATCGGATTAAGTATGAGGCTGAGTATCTGTCCAAGTTAACTTATGATGGTGCTAAGGTCCGTTATGGGGATCCGCTTTCTGAAGAAGTAACAGAACATATTAAGTTTGAGTTGCATGTCATGAAGACGATGGGATTCCCTGGATACTTCCTGATTGTGCAGGACTTTATCAATGCAGCCCGTAATCAACTGGGGGTTATGGTGGGCCCGGGGCGTGGATCTGCTGCCGGTTCTGTCGTGGCTTACTGTCTGGGTATTACTAAAATAGATCCGTTGAAATATGATCTTCTGTTTGAACGTTTCTTGAATCCTGACCGTGTCAATCTTCCTGATATTGATACTGATTTTGATGATGATGGCCGTGGAAAAGTACTTCGCTGGGTAATGGATAAGTATGGGCATGAAAATTGTGCACATATTATTACCTATGGTAGTATGGCTACAAAAAATTCTATCAAGGATGTTGCCCGTGTCGAAAAACTTCCTTTGGATAAAGCAAATGCACTCTGTAAGGCAATTCCTGAACGGTTGCCGGATGGTATGAAAATGAATTTGACGAATGCCATCAAGTGTACACCTGAACTTCAGGAAGCTGAGGCTTCCAGTGATCCTCGTGAACGTAATACGATCAAGTATGCGAAAATGCTTGAAGGGACTATTCGGGGTACGGGGTTACATGCCTGTGGATTCATTATCTGTCGTGATCCGATCAGTGACTGGGTTCCTGTTTCTACAGCTGAAGACCCTGACTTTCCTGGACTGAAGACCGCTGTAACACAATATGATGGACATGTTATTGAGTCTACCGGACTGATTAAGATGGACTTCTTGGGCTTAAAGACACTTTCTGAGTTAAAAGAGGCTTGCAAGGTTATCCGGCAGACGACTGGTGATGAGGTTGATTTGGATCATATTCCTATTGATGATCCTTTGACCTATCAGCTTTATCAGGAAGGGCGTACGATTGGAACGTTCCAGTTTGAATCTGCCGGGATGCAGAAATATCTGAGGGAATTGCATCCTACTGTCTTTGAGGATCTTATAGCCATGAATGCTCTCTATCGACCGGGACCAATGGCCTATATCCCTGAGTTTATCAAACGTAAGAGAGATCCATCTTTGATCAAGTATGATATTCCTTGTATGGAAAAATACTTGAAGGATACTTATGGAATCACCGTTTATCAGGAACAGGTTATGCTCCTTTCTCGCCAGTTGGCTGGCTTTACCAGAGGTGAAAGCGATGCTTTACGTAAGGCTATGGGTAAGAAGAAGAAGGCTATCGTAGATGCGATGAAACCAAAGTTTCTCAAACAGGGAGAGGAGAAAGGATATGATTCTAAGATTCTATCTAAAATCTGGGCAGATTGGGAGAAGTTTGCTTCTTATGCTTTCAATAAATCTCATGCTACTTGTTATAGCTGGGTGGCTTATCAGACTGCTTATCTGAAAGCTCATTATCCTGCCGAATATATGGCGGCGTTGATGACTAGACGTTTCAGCCAGATCACGGAGATTACCAAATTGATGGAGGAATGTAAATCAATGGGAATCGCTACCTTGGGTCCGGATGTCAATGAGAGCCGTAGTGAGTTTGGTGTAAATAAAAAAGGTGAGATTCGCTTTGGGATGTCTGCAATCAAAGGAATGGGATCGGCAGCTTCTGATGAGATCGTAGCAGAGCGCGAGAAGGATGGCCCATATAAGGATATATTTGATTTTGCCCAGCGTGTGGACTATACTGCTGTGAACCGTAAGGTTTTTGAAAGCCTCGCTTTGAGCGGAGGGTTTGATAGTTTTGGTCTTCAGCGTGAACAATATTTCGGGACAAGTGCAAAGGGGGAGATGTTTCTGGACCAACTTGTACGTTATGGTCAGAAATACCAACAGGATGAGAATGAACAGCAGAATTCTTTGTTTGGTGGCTTGGAAGATGTGGAGATTGCTAAGCCGGCTGTTCCTGGAGCAGAAGAGTGGAGTACGATAGAGCGACTCAATAAGGAACGTGATCTTGTCGGTATCTATCTTTCTGCGCATCCACTGGATGATTATCGGGTGATTATAGAGGATATGTGTAATACACATTGTTCGGATATCGGACGTGATGCAGATAAGAAGGCTTTGGCAGAGCGAGGAGAATTGACTCTGGGAGGACTCGTGACAGACGTTATCTCGCGTGTTTCTGCCAAGACTAATAAACCCTTTGGATTTGTAACCATTGAGGATTATCAAGGATCAGGGGAACTGGCCTTGTTTGGTGAAGAGTGGGGACGCTGGCAGGGTAAACTGCTCAAGGGGAGCCCTGTATATATTGTGGCTAAGAGTGTGCCTCGCTTCCGCAATAGTGAATTATATGAATTAAAAATCCAGAGTATAGAGCATCTTCAGGATGTAAAGGATCACCAGATTCAGTCATTTACCATTTCGTTTGATAGTGATGCAATAGATGATACAATTGCAAATGATATAGCTGCCCTCGTGGATACCTATGCTGGGAGTACCCCTTTGTTCATTAATATCCGTGATGCCAAAACTCATAATGCGGTAACATTGAAATCGAAGGCGAAAGCCGTTTTTGTGAGTAAGGAATTAATTAACTATTTGAGAAGTCATCCGGAGATGAGTTATCACATTAATTAAAAATAATTAAACAAGGATATTTGTGTGACTTCAAATCAATGCTTAACTTTGTAGTCTCAATTTAAAATAAGAAAGGAAATATGATGGAAGTTACGATTACAACAGACAACTTCAACGGGTATAAAGATGGCGACAAACCGTTGGTGGTAGACTTATGGGCAACATGGTGCGGCCCTTGCCGTGCACTGGCTCCTACAATCTCAGAACTCGCAAAGGATTATGAAGGCAAGATAGTTGTAGGCAAGTGTGATGTAGAGGAAAATAATGATATTGCTATGGAATTCGGTGTTCGTAATATTCCAACTATATTGTTCTTTAAAGGAGGAAAACTGGTTGACAAATTTGTCGGTGCAGCTTCTAAAGCTAAACTGGACGAGAAGTTTAAAGCTCTTTTATAATCAGATTGCTTCCGGGATAAGATGATTTCTTGGAAGTGACCTTTTGTATGCAGTAAAAGAGTTGTGTCAAAATGCAGTAAAGTCCGAAAGTTGAATAAAGAACTTTTGAAGGACAATTTACAAACTGATTTGACACAACTCTCTTTTTTTGTTCCTTTCCATAAGGGGGAACCTTATCGGAATCATTATGTTCCTGATCAAAATTCTACGATTCTACTGCCATCTTCTTCAACGCTGATGGTAACTCTTGTAGTGTCTTCCGGAAGCAGATCCTTGATAAGTTCTGGCCATTCTAGAAAGCACAGATGTCCACTATCGAAATAGTCTTCATATCCGAGATCATACACTTCTTCTATCTTCTTGATACGATAGAAATCAAAGTGATAGACAGGCTCTCCTCCTTTTGCCGTATATTCATTGACAATAGCGAATGTAGGAGAAGTAATCACATCTTCTACACCAAGTTCTTCACAAATGGCCTTGATGAAAGTGGTTTTCCCGGCTCCCATCTTGCCATAGAAGGCAAAAATATTGCCATTACCCATGTTCTTGATAAACTGTTTTGCAGCTTCATGGATGTTGTCAAGTGAATTGATCCTAATTTTCATAATTACCTTTTAAAAAAAATTTTAAATCTTCTTACTTCCTATTGAAATGCAAAATTAATCTATTTATTGAATAATACAATGAAAAATCTCTTGATTTTTAGGGTTTTGCTTCCTGGATATCTCTTTTCCTTTGCAGAATCTTGATGATCTTTAGAAGAGCGTAGATCAATATTCCTGTGAAAATAATGGAAGCACCGGATGGTACGTTGAACCAATAGCTGATGCCTAGTCCGGCCAAACAATCTACCCACCCAATCAAGATACTTAATAAAATCATCTTTTTCCAACAGTAAGTGAAAAGATTAGCAGACATCTGTGGAATAGTCAATAGGCTGATGGCCAGTATGATGCCGACAAGACGTAGAGTTGATACGATGGTTATTGCGATTAAAGTCATCATCATATTCTCCATGAAGGTGACCGGTAAATGCTGGGACCTTGCAAAACTGCTGTCGAAAGCAATGCTCTGTATGGAGCGTAAGAAGAAAGCAAAAAGTAGAATTACAAAAATAGTTACTGCTCCTAGTAGCCAGAGGTCTCCCTTGCTGATAGTCAGTATACTTCCGAAAAGATAGGAAGGCAAGTTGGGCATGAATCCAGGTGTAAGAAAGCAACAGATGATGCCAATGCTCATGCCGAAAGTCCAGAATAAGGCAATGGCAGAATCTTCTCTTACATCTCCTCTATGTGACATCCATTGTACTCCTAATGCGCTTAGTACAGCGAATACCATGGCTGAAAGGATCGGATTGATTCCTAAAAATACTCCTAGTCCGATACCACCAAATGAAGCATGGGTAATACCTCCGCTGATGAAAACCAATCTCCGGGTTACAATGTATGTCCCGATAAATCCGCAGACGATACTTGCAAGTAATGAACCCAAAATGGCATTTTGGAAAAAAGAATATTGAAGGATTCCCATGTTTGTTGTTTTTCTCCTTATTGATGATATGAATAGATGCCTATTGGACGTTAGCTAAATAGACATTAAGTTTATAAGATAATTTTAAATCTTTGTATCCTGGCTATATTAATGCAAATGGAACGTGAAAGATATTATTCCCCAAGTTCCGAGTCATTGATAAGTTCTATTAATTCGTCCTTGATCTGATCTGGAACTTGAATGTCACGTAGGATTAGGCTGCGGTTCCAATCTTTTACTTCTTCAGGTTTCATCGTATTCATCACTTCTGAGAATTCTTCTATTTCTGCATCTGTGTATTGATCCGATGGTCGTCCTTTAAATCGGTCTAATTCCTCATCATCGAAGTATTCTATTTCCTGTACTGCTGCTTTTACCATACATTCTTGTTCGCATGACGGATCCCACTCCATACAGGAAGAGCATCCTGAAACAGGAGGTTCTGTGATCTCCGGTTTCTTTCCTTTCTTCCTGGAGAGTAATTCGAAAACGGCTGCTATGATTCCCAGTCCGACAAGAGCAAGCAGAAGGTAGATCATATATTGGAACTTTTAATGGTATATCCTGCTGCCAGAAGATCTTTCCAGTAATTGGGATAAGATTTACTGACTACTTCTGGATGGTTGATTTTGAGACCGGGGAAGATGGCAGACAGAGGGGCAAATGACAGTGCCATACGGTGATCTTCATAAGTGTCTATAGGTTCAAAACTGGCTTCGCAGTGTTCTCCGGTCCAGTAAAGAGTATCTCCTTTCTCATCCTTGACAACAAATCCGAGTTTTCTTAGTTCTTTTTCCAAAGCAGCTATCCTGTCCGTTTCCTTGATCCTAAGGTTCGATAATCCTGTGAATCTGAAAGGAATATTCATACCACAACAGCAGGTTACCAGTGTCTGGGCTAAGTCGGGTGAACCTTTAAAATCATATTCTAACCGTGGTAAAAGGCAGGGGTGTCGTCTTAAAGTGACGGTAGTTGTCTCACCTGTTTGAGTCGAAGCAAAGGATGTCTTGATACCTAATAGATTGAAAATGTATTTAACGACAGAATCTCCCTGCTTGGATCCGTCCATGAGCCCTTCAAGTTGTATCCTTGATTGGGAATTCTTGCTTAGCGTGATGGCTTCATACCAGTAAGATGCTGAACTCCAGTCATTTTCAATAAAATATGGCCGGCTCTGATAAGGTATTCCGGCAACAGTGATGGTATCGATATCAGTCCAGTCTGCTTTAGCGCCGTATTCGCGCATGGTCCATAAGGTGAGGTCAATGTACGGACGGGAAATGATTGTTCCTTGCAATTTGAGGATCAGCCCATTCTTTAGTACGGGGCCTATCAGTAACAAGGCGGAGATAAACTGAGAACTTAAGTCTCCTGGAATTTCAAGTGTGCCTCCTTCCAGTTGGCGTCCTTTAATATAAAGAGGTGGAAATCCTTTTTCTTCGGTATAAGTAATATCTGCTCCTAGATAATGCAGTGCATCAACAAGTTCCCCTATAGGACGGTGCTTCATGCGTTCAGTTCCGGTAAGTAAATGTTCTCCGGGTGTAACCGATAAATAAGCAGTAAGAAATCGCATGGCAGTCCCTGCTGCATGGATGTTTATGGTTTCCGGCATGTCTCGTAAAGCAGTTACAAGTACTTGCGTGTCATCACAATCGCTGAGATTTGTTGGTAACGTTTTGGGGTCAGACAGGGCATAGATAATCAATGAGCGGTTGCTGATGCTTTTTGATGCAGGAAGTTTGATGTTTGTGTTGATGTGAGCCGGTGCTGTTAATGTGTATTGTGTTATAGAGTTCATTTTCTAATTTGGATAGGGATTATGTTCAGATAAAAATCTGTCTATTTCCTGATCATGACCGGAAGGTCAAGGAGCTGGTTCTCTTCTGCTCGAGTTCCAATGGCTCTGGATGATGCTGCTTTCTTCGGACCTGGAATCAGCGGGCTATAGTAAAGAACGTGGCGAATGCGGTCCCTTTGGTCTTTCGAGAAAAAATCACTGGTACAAACGGAATAGTCCATAAAATTGCTTGCATGGAAAGTGTCTCCGGCGCAGTTATGGCGGATATCCATCTCGTTAAGATAATAATGTGGGCTAGTGAGGATATAATGACTTAGCCATGTATCATATTCTTTCTTGTTATAGCTTGGGGTATCTTCACAATAATCAGTGTCATCGCACGAATTCAGAATGTTTCCATCTTTATCTTCCGTGAAAACATGATGGAGACCTAGATAATGGCCTAACTCGTGGGCTAGAGTGGCGCTGATATCGACGTTACTGGAATTGAAACCATTGACTGTTGTGTATCGATTGGAATCAAATCTTGAATTTGCGAAGATTGCGTTAATGGATGAGCAGTATACGAATTTCAGATTACTCTTGTCCTTTGGTACTAGCTTTGGCGCTATCAGTCCTTCCAACTTATGTGAATCATTAGTAGTATAGGGCAGATCAGAAATTCCTAAAATGGTAGAGCCGTCAGTGGTGGCGTTTTTATATGGGAAAATCATGATGTTGATATAATGGTTCGGATCCCAGAGATGTTCCATGTATACTGGGTTGTTAGAGTTGTCATTCATGAATTTTTCTACATCAATACTGTCTCCTGTCCAGTCAATGTAGTCAATACCTGGATGTTTGAGCCTGACATAAACAGTATTTCCGCTTTTGTCCGTTTCTGTGGCATCTGTGGCTAATACGAAGTCTACATCAATGTCATTATTATGATTGTCGTAGGATTTATAAAGACCTTTCCATAAGTCATTTACATTCTTGAGAATGAAATTTATACGTTCAGGAGTAAGAATATCTTTAGTATCGCTTCCCTGCATACAGAAAACATGAAAAATGACCGGTAATTGGTAGCGGTAGGTATCAGTGATGAGATTAGTTTCTCCAGACCTGTCCTGATCGTAATTCTTATCCGTTTTATTTGTCAGATTATCGGGGTTGATGTTGACTGGATGTATAATAATATCATTGCTGGAACTGCATGCTGTTACAATAAAGGATATTGCTAATGCAAATAGGATCTGTCGAAGTTGTGTGTAATATTTCATCTTGTTCTTTTATTGATTCTGCGTTAGGATAAGTCTTGGGGTTCAATCGTCTTTCTTCTGGTTCTCGTCTTATCAGAATCTTTAATTTGATTATAGGCTCGTTCCTTTTTAATACTGGACATTCTAGTATCTACGCAAAGTTAAGTATAAAATTTGGAAAACAAATAATATGACTGTAATATTTTGTTCATAACTGTATTTTGAATCTGTCAATCCATGTAGCCATAATATATGAGGTCTCGATGACGAGTTGTTGTGGGAGGTGAAAAAGTCAAATTAATGCTAATAAATTTCGGCAACTCGTGAAAAAGCACTAATTTAGCAGTTGAATGAAAACCTTCTGAATATGAAAAAAAGATTGATTGGTTTTTGGTTGTTTGTCCCCTTATTGGTAGCTTGCTCTACTTCACATCTTACGACAAAAGAACGGCTTGAAAAGAATAGCGTAATAGCTCAGCAAGTAAAGAATCAGGTGGATAGTCTTGACTTTGATGCAGAGGTTACTTATATGTATCCGAGCCGTGGACTTGGAAGGGCATTGGATTACGGATGGAATGTACGTATAAAAAATGATTCGGTCTATTCTTATCTCCCTTATTATGGCAGGGCTTATATGCTTCCTTATGGTGGTGGAAAGGGATTGAATTTTTCTTGCCCTATTCAGTCCTATAAGATTCATCAGAATGGAAAGGGTAAGATTAAAGTGATTTTTAATGTAAGAAATGAGGAGGATAGGTATGTCTATACTTTTTATATTTACAATAATGGGAGTTTTGACCTTAACGTTTTCGCGAATCAGCGAGAGCAAATTAATTTTACGGGTAAATTGAACCTTGACAGAAAATAAATTCAATATGAAACGCCAACTCTTTTTAGGGATTATCATCATCCTCGCCTTTCCTGTTTTTGCTCAGAGCAGTTCGCAGGCTTACAGCGTATTTTATCAGCAAGAGCATACCCTTTATCATTCCGGTGATAATATGAATGTTATTGATGCGGACTTGGAATGGCCTGAATTTATCAATTTCTCAGAAGAACCGGTCTTGCAGCATGAACTGGCACGACAAATCTTCGGTCTGGATGCTATTTCTTTTACTGATGGTTATGCAGCCTTTTTAAGGCAGTATGGTCAACCGGTTCGGGATTCTTTGACGACAATTCCGGATGATAGCCGCTTCTGTTATATTACTTGTGGTTTGCGTATTATAGGTTATGATCCTGGACGTTTTATCTCTTTTAAAATTTCGAAAAAGATTGAGCCGGGAATCCATTCGCCACAAGCGAAGAAGGATACTACTGAACTTTTTACTTATGATCTGATTCATCAGCAGATTTTACATACAAAAAATCTGATTCGAATGTCTCGTCTGTCGTTAGGTTCTGATCAGGCACGGCTTTTCCAATATCTTCTTCTTTCACATCTCAATGAGTCTGTTCCAGATGATTTTCAGGCAGATATGTTGGCTTTTGAATCTTGTCTGAAGAAATCCGGTATGTTTTTCAATATTTATCTAGGCAATTCTGAGCATGACTCTTTGAGGCGTACTTCTGAGATTTCTTATCGACAGTTAGCCCCTTTTGAGTCAAAAATGTTAAAATCAATATTGAATTCTTCTCCTTCTGTTCATTTGCCTTCTGGCACGAAAACTGAACATTACCTTGGATCGGGAATAGTATATGATAAAGTGGATTCTATTCCTCGTTATATCCATGGGCAGGGGACCATTACCCATGATCTGTCGGGAATGATCAACTTGACTCCTGAGATTATGAATAATCTGACCAGTCATAAGATTATGGTGCGTTTTGTGGTTGAACCGGATGGATCCCTTTCTAATATTCGTGTATTGGCTTCTGGAGAACCTTCGCTGGATAGGAAAATCGTAAACGCTTTACGCCAATTACCGCGTTGGCAACCTGGTGAAAAGGATGGAAAACTTGTAAGGGCTTCTGTCATTATCCCTGTGGCTATCCATGAATATCAATGATAGAACTTTTAGAGTAGTATCCAGATAAAGTTATTCCCTTGACTGTAGAATCTGGCAAAGTGACTTGAAAAATATTTTCTTATAAAATGAAAGCAAACTCCAGGTGCTAAAATTTGCAGAAAATATTTTTGCTATCTTTAAAACTGTAAAACTGACAAAAAGAAAGTTGATCACCGAATATATGGTATATGGAGAACTCTTATTTGGCAAACTGAAAGTTTTATCCTGTATTTTCTTATGTTTTAAATTGAAAGTAAATGTTTAAATAACAAGAATTTTTTGAGTATAAATATTAGATAAATTAATGTTAAAAAATAGACTGACTCTCGATTTAATGCACTATATTTGTAAGTGTAAAGAACAAAGAACAGACAAACAGTTGTGTGTTGTCATAACATTGAAATGAAAAATTAAATCTCTCTTATATATCAAATTTTGTTGAGCATTATATTTTATTTATTAGAAGGGTGTCTCCGTGAGGATACATCCTTCTTGCATTTTATAGGCTCAGGGTTACTTCTACAGGACAGTGGTCACTGCCTTCGATTTCAGTGTGGATCTTAGCATCTTCCAACTTATCCTTCAACCGGTCGGAAATGAGAAAATAATCTATACGCCATCCCGCATTTTTCTCTCTCGCATGGAAACGATAGGACCACCAAGAGTAGGTTACCTGTTCAGGATATTTGTATCGGAAGGTATCAATAAACCCATTTGAGAGCAGAATAGTCATCTTCTCTCGTTCTTCATCTGTGAACCCCGCATTCTTATGGTTCGTCTTTGGATTCTTGATATCTATTTCCTCATGGGCAACATTCATGTCTCCACAGATGACTACCGGCTTCTTTAAATCCAGGTCTTTGAGGTATCTAAGAAAATCATTCTCCCATTTCATCCGATAATCCAACCGCCGTAGTTCTTGTTGAGAGTTGGGAGTATATACTGTTACAAGGTAGAAGTTGTCATATTCAAGTGTAATGACACGGCCTTCATGATCATCTTCTTCTATCTGCATACCATAACTGACATGAAGGGGATGATGTTTGGTGAAGATAGCAGTTCCTGAATACCCCTTTTTGTCTGCATAGTTCCAGTATGACTCATACCCATCGAATCGTATATCCAGTTGCCCTGCTTGCATCTTCGTCTCCTGCAGGCAGAAAAAATCGGAATCGAGTTTCTTGAAACTATCTTCAAATCCTTTTTTCACACAGGCTCTCAGGCCATTGACATTCCATGAAATAAACTTCATTGTTAATTCCTTTATACGGTCCTATTTTTACATTTAGAGCAAAACTAAATCCAAGGAGATGTGTTAGACACATCTGTCTCCTTGGATTCGTAAATTAATTAAATGATGGTGTCAGTTAAACCTTATTTTTTGCTTGTAGTATATATGATCTCAAAGTGAGCACCATCATCTCCCAGACTATATGAGTTGGAACCTATCTTTATGTCCTTGATGTCTATGATCTCTTTAAAGCTACTATTATAGTAAACGACAGGACTGTTTGTACTGAAGAAGTATATCGTTTTACCATCAGCATCTTTGCCGGTTTGGGATAAGGTACTGAGGTTTACTTCTATAGGTGTGTCTTTGCTTATAGTGTTTATCGTATTCGATGTCAGGTAATTCACGAAGCGATAGTATCTGCTGTTATAGAGATCTTGGGACTCGGTGTACGGCGCACGATATTGAACCGTCAAAGTAACATCCGGCGTATTGGAGAGAATTGCCTTATCATCAGCGTTGGTAATATATTTGGCCAACTTGCTTACAGGGAGCTTGATATTGATGGTTGTATCATTCATGTCGGCATTGACATTCCAACTGAGCACGCCTATACTGTCAGGGGCAGTGTATGAATTACTGTAGATGCGGTAGATGTGACCTGTATAAGATCCACCGGTCATGGTAAGTTGGTAATAATAATTCGCTCTTGCAGTATGTGATAGATGAACGATGTCATTGTTGTTATTGTTGCTTCCTATACAGGAAGAAAAAGACAATGCAGTAACAAGACCGGACATTAGGAATAAAATAGTTTTTAATTTCTTCATTTTGTATGTTTTTTATTATGGTTATATGATAACATGAGGGTATGGGGTCAGTTTATGAGTTTCATTAATGTTAATTAAATAAGGTGGAGTCAGTAACCTTGTAAATTTTAACGTATGAGTCTCGTATTTTAACCTATCGAAGATGTTTTTATATTTTTTTTGAATCTCCTTGCAATAAAGCCATAAATTCCTGGCGAGTCTTTGCTTGATTGAAAGCTCCGCTGATGGCACTGGTGATGGTGATGGAGTTCTGCTTTTCCACTCCTCTCATTTGCATACACATGTGCTTAGCCTCAATGACAACCATTGTCCCCAAAGGCTTCAGTGTATCTTGGATGCAATCTTTGATCTGTTCTGTGAGGCGTTCCTGAACTTGCAGACGATGACTGAAAATATCTACGACGCGGGCAATTTTACTGAGTCCGGTGATGTATCCGTCAGGGATGTAAGCTACGTGTACCTTACCATAGAAAGGAAGCATATGATGTTCGCATAAGGAGAAGAAATCAATATCTTTGATGATAACCATTTGATTGTATTTCTCCTCAAAAAGTGCATCGGTCAGGACTTTATGTGGATCCTGAGAGTATCCACGTGTAAGAATCTGCATAGCTTTAGCTACGCGCATGGGGGTCTTTAATAACCCTTCTCTCTGAGGATCCTCTCCAAGGAGATGCAGAATCTCTTTATAATGGTCGGCTAATTCCTGAAGTCCTGGTCTGAAATCTGTTTCTGGATTCATATTTTCTCTCTTAAATCATTATTTTGGTATCTGAAGGGTGTGAAGATTTGATGCTAGTTCTAATTACCTTTTATCTCTGTACTGTAATCATTCCTTTTACCAAAGAGGCTGAACGATATCCCATTGCTCTGATCTGATGCAGCATTTTCGTGGCTTCATCAAGACTCCGGAAATTACCTACCCTGCAGATCCATCTTGGAGAGTAGAAGTGTACATATACAGGTTGGTCCGGATATTTCATCTTAATAGCATTACCGGCTTTTTGGGCTGCTATGCGATCTTTTCTCGAATTTCCTCCGGCAAAAGCTTGAACTCGATATCCTGTAGTTCTATAACTATGACGCATCACTTTCTTGCGCATGTCGATGACTGGAATATCAAAATCTTCATTGGTGTTGATCATCGTGTCCTGTTTGTGAGGCTCGTGATGAGCATCCTTCTTTTCTGAAATATCCCTGTTATCTTGTGCTTTTTCTGTGATCTCTGTATTTCGGTTTATCTCATGCTCCTTATTTTCTTCCTTGCCGATGGAGCGTTCGTTTACCGATAGATTGTTCTTTTCCTTAGCATGATCAGATGCGTTCTGATGTGAAGGTGAGGTCTTCTGGCTGTTTTTACCGTTAACCAATTCGTCGATCTCTTTGCTCTGGTTAACAGTCACAACTCCTTTTCCCTGGACATTCTTCTGCAGATGGTCTATAATGTTCTGGGCATTTACAGAAATGACGGGGCATAGAATCATGAAAATGAACGTGACGAATTGTTTCATTGTCTATTGATAATATTATTTATAAAAGAATGGAAGTCGTGTATGCTTTCCAGCATAGGCACGACTTGCAAATCAAAAGATTTACTGTTATTTCTTCCAGGCATCAATGATGCCCTTGAAACTATCAGCTTTTAAGGATGCTCCACCTATCAGACCACCATCGATGTCAGGCTTGGAGAAGAGCTCAGGTGCATTGGAAGCTTTACAACTGCCTCCGTAGAGAATAGAAGTATCTTCTGCGACTTGCTTGCCATATTTTTCAGCAACGGTAGAGCGGATGTAGGCCAACATTTCTTCAGCTTGATCGGCTGTGGCAGTTTTACCTGTTCCAATTGCCCAGATAGGCTCATAGGCGAGGATGATATTTTTCCATTCATCTTCTGTCAGGTTGAATACAGAACCTTCGAGTTCTGCCTTAACTACTGCATTTTGTTTATTGGCTTCGCGGTCTGTAAGTGTTTCTCCACAGCAGAAGATCACTTTCAGTCCATTCTTTAGAGCGAGTTGAACTTTGTCCTTCAAGGTTTCTGGAGTTTCCTTATAATACTGACGGCGTTCAGAGTGACCCAGAATGACATATTGTGCTCCTGTGCTCTTCACCATCTCTGCACTTACCTCACCTGTGAAGGCTCCCTTTTCCTTATCGGCGCAGTTTTCGGCACCAAGTCCTACAATGTTCTGGTCGAGGAATTGTGCAATACTTGCCAGGTGAATGAAAGGTGTGCAGATGATAACATCACAGTTAGGCTTGTCTGCCTTCAGTTCACTGTTGATGGCTTTTGCTAATGTGATACCGTCTTGCAGGTTCATGTTCATTTTCCAGTTACCTGCTACAATTTTCTTTCTCATTTTTCTTTTTTGTTTAAAAAGTTGATTTATCTTATCTGTATCTCTTTTTTCTTTGTTTCTTACCCATTTGCTCCAGACCCATAAACGGTCAGCAAGTACAAACAGGAAAAGCGGAATTAAAAACCAGAGAAGAATCTTTGTGATTTTCTTCGCAATGGAGTTTCCCGGTATTTGGCCGATTTTTGATACCTCAAGTGGTTGTGTTAATTCTCCTTCGTTAGGAAGTTCATTGTGACTCCATTTGCGGATGATAGTACCGTTCTTGAGAAGGATCAGTCCAGGATTGCTGCGGATGATGGTTTTCAGTGTTGTGCCATCTGTCGTACAGAACGGATATTCCGATCCGGTCAGGTTTATCCAGCGTTTTATCCCTTTTTCATTACTTGCCGTTAGGCAATAGAAAGGATAGTCATGAGACTGTGCATACTCATAGAGTATATTGATTGGTCCGAAGTTTTCATCATCAGCGTGCTCCAAAGAGGGAGAAACCAGAAGGAAAGTATAACCTTTTCTGTCAAGTACCTGTTGGGTAATATCTTTTCCCGTTAGTCTCTTTTCTATACTGAAATCATGAATGGGAGGAGTATAACCTGCTGAGATTTGTGTAGTTTTACTGTCAATGAACTTCCATGTAGAATCAGGATAGTTGTTGATGTCAAATTCCTTGCGTTGCCCGTTTTTCTCCAGAATGAAAGTTGTCTTGAACTTTGGTTGAGGCGCTCCTTTTGGAATTGACATTTCCTCTTTGATGTTTGCGCCTATGTGATAGGGCCGGAAATCAAATATAGGCAGATACCATAAACTTAAGATACTTGAGGAAAGTATAAAAAGAATGGTCCAGTTGATGGCTATCCATTGATTGGTTTTCGAGATGAACCGAACCATGCTCAAAGGCCATTTGAGAAGGACTGCAGCACATGCCAGGAGTACTATGTTTTTTCCGAAAGTCTGTGCATTCGTAAGATGTATCGCGTCACCGAAGCATCCGCAGTCTTGTATAGGATCTTTGACAACCAGCCAGAGCGTGATCAGGGTCATGACAATCATGAATATGAAGATGATCCTGGAACATAATCTCCTGCGGATTGCCAGTAGAATGAAGAAACCCAGACAGAACTCCAGCGTAGAGAGCAGTACGGAAGCGGTCAGTGTTGACCAATCGGGGAATATACCTTGTAATCCTATTGCTTCGAGATAGTCCTGTATCTTATACTGAGTGCCAAGAGGGTCGATGGCTTTTACATATCCGGAGAAGATGAATGTAACGCCAAGTATCAACCGGCACAGGTTAATCAGTATGGTCTTTATCTTTCCCACAATTCTTCATATTTTCGAACTTGAAGCATTATTTCCTTAATCGTATTGCTCCGAATACGGCATAGTTGATAATATCCATATAGTTGGATGCGATACCTTCGGAAACTTTTGCGGTCCCATCGTGATCCTCTATTTCCTTGATGCGTTCTATTTTAGTGAGGATGAGATCCGTATAACTGCTTACTCTCATTGAACGCCAAGCTTCTCCATAGTCATGGTTCTTCCGTTGCATCAGTTCCAGACAATCCTGAGCGTGTTTGTCATATAGGTTCAGTGCTTCTTCTGTACTGGTATCTACTGTGTCGGAAAAACCCTTTTCTAACTGGATGATTCCGATGATCCCGTAGTTGATTAGTGCTAAGAATTCGGGTCGGATACCTTCTCCTACCCAACTTTTCTTGGTGATTTCCAAAGAACGGATACGTTTGGCTTTTATAAATAGTTGGTCAGTGAGTGAAGACGGTCTGAGAATTCTCCAGGATGCTCCATAGTCTTTCAGCTTATCTGCGAAAGTATCACGGGCTTCTCCCATTACGTCCTTAAACTCCTGCTGTGTATCTTTTGTATCTGATGATTCTTGTCCCATAATGATTATCTATGATTTTAAACCATATCTCATTTGCAAATTTAATGAATTCCAATGAAATGACCAAAAAAATAAGCCTAAGGATTTTTTCACTATTATCTATAGAAAAATAGATCTGACGGTTTTAGGGTATGGGGACTGTCTGTTTGATGCTTCTGCTCTTTTTGATGTTCCTGTGGCAAAGCCTGGAATAGCTCGGATGAATTTGAAAAATTCAAAAGTTTTTTGTATCTTTGTGCACACAAATTCCGTTATTATTAGGAGTATTTAATAGATTATAATTATGCGAAATCTCACAGAATCCGATTTTGTGCAGTTACTAAATAAAGACATCTTTCATGAAATATCCGAGGTCGCTGATTCTCTTCATCTGGAATGTTATGTCGTAGGAGGCTATGTCAGGGATCTTTTTCTGGAAAGGCCGTCAAACGATATAGATGTTGTAGTCGTGGGGAGTGGAATAGATGTAGCGCGAGCCTTGAAAAGTCGTTTGGGGAGAAAGGCTTGTTTGTCGGTATTTCGTAATTTTGGTACTGCTCAGGTAAAATATCATGGATTGGAAGTGGAGTTCGTTGGAGCCCGCAAGGAAAGTTATAACCATGATTCCCGTAAACCACATGTGGAAGATGGTACACTCGAGGAGGATTTGAATCGGCGTGATTTTACCATTAATGCCTTAGCTGTTTGCCTGAATTGTCATAGGTTCGGTGAACTGATAGATCCTTTTGATGGAATGGATGATATGCGTGATGGTATTCTGGCTACACCTCTTGATCCTGATATTACCTTCTCCGACGATCCTCTGCGTATGATGCGTTGTGTCCGCTTTGCTACCCAGTTAAACTTCCAGATAGAGGAAAAGACTTATGCGGCTCTTTCTCGTAATGCTGATCGGCTGAAGATTATCAGTGGAGAGCGTGTGGCTGATGAGTTGAACAAGATTATGCTCGCCTCTCATCCTAGTATTGGCTTCTATTATATGCATGATACGGGACTTCTGAAATTGATTTTACCTGAACTTTGTGCCCTTGATCTTGTGGAAACACGTAATGGAAAATCCCATAAGAATAATTATCTTCATACGTTAGAGGTTCTGGAAAATCTGTGCAAAGCTCAAAATGCAGCGGAATATTCTGAAACGGATTCTTCTGAGAGTTTGGAAAATGATCAGACTCCTTCTGACAGATCTTTAACCGTGAAGGACAGACATTTATATCTTCGGTGGTCGGCTCTTCTGCATGATGTGGGAAAGGCGAAGTGCAAACGCTGGGATCCGACACAGGGATGGAGCTTTCATAATCATAATCTTGTGGGTGCGAAGATGGTTCCGCATATCTTTCGCAGATTAAAGTTGCCGATGGATGCAAAAATGAAATATGTACAGAAGTTGGTCTATCTTCACATGCGTCCGATTGCAATTGCCGATGATGAAGTTACGGATAGTGCTGTCCGCCGTCTAATCAATGATGCCGGCGAGGATATTGATGATTTGATGATGCTTTGCGAAGCTGATATTACCAGTAAAAATCAGGTACGTAAAAAACATTTCCTTGAGAATTTCCATATCGTTCGTGAAAAACTGAAGGGTTTGAAGGAACGTGATTATAAACGACTGCTCCAGCCTTGCGTTGATGGAAATGAGATTATGGAAATATTCCATCTTCATCCAAGTCGGGAAGTTGGTACGTTGAAACAGACACTCAAGGATGCTGTGTTGGATAATAAAGTTCCTAATCAGCGGGAGCCTTTAATGGAGCTACTCAAGAGGAAAGCTCATGAAATGGGCTTGGACGATTAGTGCGGATGGACGAATGGATGGACGGAGAGAAATAACGCCTCTGATTTTTTCTTTTGGGATGAGGTTGCTTTAAGATGCCTCATGTGATTTTTATCGGGTGTTCTTGTCTTTCTGAACAGATTCTTCCGTATTTCTTTTAAGTACGTAACTGCCTTTTCTTTTTATTATATATAAGGTGTTTCTTCGTAACCCTATGTTTCTTCTGCCTGCTTCATTTCTGGCTTTTTCCGTATCTTGTTAAAGTTAGCAAGATTGGAAAAGCAGGGTAGATTTGTTTAGGCTACCTTTGCAGTTGTGATATGACAAAAAAGCTATGCAACAAAGACAATCAACCAGGGATGATTATTCGAGAAAAATAAATATTATTATCGAATATATAAACAATAATTTGACTAATGATATTGACTTGGATGTGCTAGCCTCCGTCTCCAATTTTTCTCCTTATCATTTTCATCGTATCTTTAAGGCTTTTACAGGCGAACCGATCGGGGCTTTCATCACACGGATGCGAGTTGAGACTGCAGCCCGACTACTGCGTTACAGTGATATGCCTGTCTGTGAAATTGCTTATAAGGTAGGATATGATATGCCTTCTTCTTTGTCTAAGGTTTTCAAGCAGTTTTATAATATCACACCAACAGAGTATAGAAATAATAAAAAGTACACAATTATGAAACCGTTAAAAATCAATTC
>JAKVJW010000033.1 GCA_022486815.1 Prevotella sp.
TCCTGCATAGAGCAGCGGGAGAAAAGAGGAGGGGATGATGGAAAGTCTTGATACATGCATCGTAATCATAGGGAAATCAATGAATCCGAAAGCTAACAAACTGGTAGCCACGAGATACAAGATGAAGTGTGAGTTTACAGACCCCATCCGGGGTCTATCGACACTGGTCTCAAAATTCTCTGGATGGGCAAATTTACGCTTCGCTCTCAAAAGAAAAAACAAAGTAAAAAATGCCGGTATGATTAATATCGCAAAGCAGATCCTGTAAGCAGAAAATAAATCACTGCTGTCTTTTCTTAAGAGAAGGACGACAAACAAGAGCAGAGGACCACAGAAAGCACCTATCTGATCCATAAACTCCTGGAGGGCAAAGGCCTTTCCTTGTCCTACTTGAGATGAGGCAAATGACACCAATGTATTCTTGGAGGGTTGCCGTATTGCTTTTCCGAGCCTTTCCAGGATAATCAGCAGGCAGGCCCATTTCCATCCATCCTTGGAGAACAAGGCAATCAACGGGACAGCAGCCATATTGATGGAATAACCTACAATGGTCATGATCCAATAATTGTGCTTCTTGTCGGCAAAGTAACCGGTTACCAGACGAAGGGCATAGCCTATCAACTCTCCCAGCCCCATGACAAATCCGATGGTGGCGGCAGAAGCTCCGGCAAGTGCCAGATAGGCACCGTAAATACTCCGGGCTCCTTCATGGGTCATATCCGAAAACATGCTGACCACACCCATCATGATTACAAACGATAGAGCTAATTTCTGTTTCCTGTTTTTCATAACAGTAGTGTTAATAATAAATTACTCCTGCATTCTGGCCCGGTGCCCATGCAGGAGAAACTTAAACGGCAGTTGTTTTCAGCAAAAACCGTTTTGTTGTTCGCAAATATACAAACAAAGAAAAACACGCACAAATCTTTACTGTTAATTTATGCTTTTCTCTACCTGTTTCCCATGACTCCGGGCCCTGGAAACGCAAAGAGTGAACCATAACTTAAAACTCATCCGCTTATCCTTTCGGACCAGAGATATTCAAGGCAAGCCATACCGATGTTAAAAAAGTGAAAGTCACAACTCCTTTATTTTGAAAAGGAAGAAAGACCGGGGAAATTTTCATACTTTTGCAAATATAAATCATCATGGGTTTTTCTTGATGAAACCGTAAAAAATAATCATTTGAGTAATAGAACAAGAACGATCAAATCGAAGGACGAGAGTTTCGACACATACATACAGACAAGCCACAACTCACGGAGAATGGGGAAGACTGTCTTTTTAAACAGGCATTCAGGATGAAGAAAAAAATCTGGCTAATCAGCATTCCACTGCTGGTTATCATTCTCGCTGTTACGATTGTAGCAAAAAATGAAAAGAAACGACATGCCATCAATTCGCCTCATGACCTTCCAGGCAGTACCATTGGCGTACAGTTAGGTACTACAGGTGACTTAAAGGCATCCGCCTTAGAAAATGACAAGGCCGGAACGCGGATAGAACGGTATACAAAGACAGCGGATGCCATCCAGGCATTAGGAGAAGGGAAGATAGACTGTGTCATTGATGACGAAGAGCCGGCAAAAGCTTTTGTAGCAGAAAACAGCAATTTAAAAATTCTTCCTGAAGAATTTTCGACTGAATCATACGCCTTTTGTGTAGCCCGGAACAACGTAAAACTAGCGGCCCGTATCAACGAGGCTCTGCAGAGACTCAAAAACTCAGGAGTCCTGGATACTATCATCCACAGACATATCCACGACAAACTCCCTGTAGCCTGGCAGAAAAAAGAAATCAACCGCAGGAACGGAACCTTAGTCGTAGCAACCAACGCCACATTCCCCCCTTATGAATACTATGACAACGGACGTATTTCCGGTATTGACATTGACATCATGCAGGCTGTGGCCGATGATCTGGGAATGAAACTCGATGTGGAAGACATGGACTTTGAAGCCGTCATTACCAGTGTGCAGACGGGGAAAGCAGATATAGGTGCCTCTGCTCTCACGATAACAAAGGACCGAGCAAAGAACGTACTGTTCACCACACCTTATACACGCTGCCGGCAAGTCATTATCGTTAGAGAGGGTAACCTGACTGCCCAAAGACAAAGTTTTTCAGACAAATTCAAGGCTAACTTCATCACTGATCACCGCTACATTTATCTTCTTCAAGGTCTTGGAAACACACTAACAATCACACTTTTCGCTATGATCCTGTCACTGGTCCTGGGCAGTATGATTGCTATTGTACGAACATCTCACGACCGGAATGGGGGATTGGGGATACTGAATGCCTTATGCCAACTTTATCTCACTATCATCAGAGGCACGCCGACGATGGTCCAACTGCTTATGATTTACTATGTAGTATTTGCTTCGGCCAACGTAAGCAAAGTTTTCGTAGCCATCATCGCTTTCGGCCTCAACTCTGCAGCTTATCTTGCAGAAGTAGTACGCTCAGGCATCATGTCCATAGACAAAGGACAGATGGAAGCAGGTCGCAGTTTAGGACTTTCCTACGCACAGACCATGAGATATATTCTCCTTCCGCAGGCATTCAAGAATGTTCTGCCTGCCATGGGGAATGAACTTATCACCCTGTTGAAGGAAACCTCTATCAGTGGTTATATTGGACTGGTAGACCTTACAAAAGGATCAGATATTATCCGTTCCATTACCTACGATGCACTTATGCCACTTGGCGTTGTGGCACTTATCTATCTGGTTATTGTAATGGGCTTGTCGGCTGTAGTGAACAAACTGGAAAAGAATCTGAGAAAAAATGAAAGATAAAGTTCTTATAAAAATCGAACACTTAAAGAAATCGTTCGGCGACCATGAGGTGCTGCACGACATCGACCTGACCATCCGCAAAGGGGAAGTGATAGCCATTATAGGTCCATCAGGTTGTGGGAAATCGACCTTTCTGCGGTCGCTCAATCTTCTCGAGCGTCCGACAGGAGGACGAATTCTCTTCGAAGGTATAGATATCACCTCACCGGAAATCAATACAGATCGCATGCGGGAGCGCATAGGGATGGTCTTCCAACAGTTTAATCTTTTCCCGAACATGACCATTCGCCGCAACATCATGCTGGCTCCAGTAGTTTTGGGAAAGATGAGCCAGGAAGAAGCATCAGAGAAAACCAGTCAACTCCTCAAGCGTATCGGGCTCGAAGATAAAGCTGATGCCTATCCCGATGTATTATCAGGAGGACAGAAGCAGCGCATAGCTATTATCCGGTCACTGATCATGGAACCTGACGTAATGCTCTTTGACGAACCCACCTCAGCTCTGGATCCAGAAATGGTGGGCGAAGTGCTGGAGCTGATGCGTCAACTGGCATCATCAGGAATGACCATGATCGTGGTAACCCACGAAATGGCCTTTGCACGGGAAGTTGCCAACAGGGTATTGTTCTTCAGCGACGGTTGCGTCACCGAGGATAGTAAACCGGAAAAACTCTTCCTGCATCCCGAGAGTCCGAGACTACAGGACTTCTTGAGTAAGATTTTATAAAAACAAATTTAGACCGTAAAGAAAAGCCAGAGCGAAACTGCAATCATCACAATACCTACTACACGCTGATAAGGTTTCTTGTTGACATTCCTGATAATATAAAACGCAATCAGGTTGCCAGCCATCATCGCACAACCAATCAAGAGACCATTCAAGAATATATGTTCGTTCATGAGATTGAATTTGCCGTATGTAATAGCCTTCACAATATGCATGGCCGCTGCAGCCATAGCCTCACTAGCAATATAAGAAACCGGAGAAAGATCCAGAGTCAAGAAAACCGCACTGCTTATCGGACCTGATATCCCAAGCATGCCATTGAGTAATCCCGTCAGCATCCCCCCAGCAACAACAGTCTTATGGCCTTTGGGCAAATGAATTTTATTGCCCATTTTCATGATAGAGAAAACGATCAGAAAAACACAAAGAAGCCGTGTCATAAACGTTTTGTCAACAAGCGAAAAGCCACAAGCACCAAGTGCAGTAAAAGGTAGAGCAGGGATAAGAAACCAGAAAACCTGTTTCCAACTAATCTTCTTCCAACCCAGGGCAGCGCGGGAAAGATTGCTTAACATCTGGGCAATAGTGGAGACCGGTACTGCAATTTCCACTCCATAAAAGTAAGTGATTACCGGCAGGATTATCATACCACCGCCAAAACCTATTGAACCGGATAAAGTTCCGGCAATCAATCCTACAACAATTAATATAGTATACATCAGAAGTCAACTGTAAAAACATGCTGGCCATTCTGATAATGGTAACCAGCTGTCCATCCATGAAAGTTGCAAATAGACTTGACAATAGCCAGTCCTAGTCCGTTGCCCTTCTGATTCTGCTGAGTACGATAGAAACGCGAAAAAATCTGCGTTCCGTCCAGTGGAGCATCCTTAGATGTATTCGAAACAGAAAGCTGGTGGTTGGCTATTGTAATCGTAATGGAACCTCCGGATTGATTATGACGTACTGCATTGACCACAAGATTATTGATCATGCTCACCAACAGCGTCTCATTACATTGCAAATCAAGGTCTTTCTGAAGAAAATTTTTCTTGATTATGATGTTACCAGACAAACTTTCAAGTTGGGGTAGGATAGACTCTATTTTATCACATAAATTAATGTGATTCAGGGTCTTATACTGATTATTCTCTATCTTTGATAGCAAGAGCAGATTCTTACTGAGACGACTCATGTGCATCAGTTCCTGCTGCATCTCCTGCATTTCCTGCGCCTGATGCTTGGTTAGATGCTCATCCTGCATAAGATTATCTATCTTGTTCAATATGATAGCCAGCGGAGTCTGGAGTTCATGTGAGGCATTTTCCGTAAATTCTTTTTGTACTTGATAGCTTTTTGCGCTAGTGAGCATGATCTGATTTAAAGTAACATTCAACTGATTAAACTCTTTTACACCCGTATTTGTCGGCAATGTAATAGCTCCATTTTCAACCTTGAATTTATTCATAGTAGACAGCGTTTTTCTGAAAGGAAGCCATAAGCGTCTTGGCACAAACTGCAAGACTAGAAGAATCGTCACAGCAAATGCTGCTATAATACCAAGAAACTGAATAAAAAGCCCAATCCAAACATCCTTATCGACATCAGTCCGAGGATGTATGCCATAGGTCTTTGCTATACTTACCAGATCCTCAGCATAGAAATGCGTGGTCAGTTCATACAAAAGTGGGGTGGTCAGTATTAATATAAAGACCATACTGATGGCGAATCTCGTCATCATTTTGTTCATCAAACTTCTTTCCATCTATATCCTGTTCCATAAATCGTCTGAATCATCCCTTTGGCACCATTTTTAGAGAGTTTTGCTTTCAAATTCTTAATATGGGAATAAATAAAATCGTAATTATCCATCATATCTGCCATTTCTCCACTAAGATGTTCGGCAATAGCAGCTTTGGAGATTACCTTATTATTATTGCTAATCAAAAAAAGGAGCAATTCATACTCCGAACGTGTAAGTTCTATAGGATTATTATTGACTGTAACAGATTTTGTCAACAGATTGATTTCAACATTATTGGACAAAACCACATTATTGGCGGAAAATTCCTGACGACGAATCAATGCATAAATACGCATGGAAAGTTCTGGCAAGGCAAAAGGTTTAGGAAGATAGTCATCTGCCCCTGTCTTCAGACCCATAAGCCGGTCATCCAGAGAATCCTTGGCAGAGATGATAATCACCCCCGTTCCATTATGCTTATTTCTGATAGTGTTCAAAATATCAAGTCCATCACCACCGGGCAGCATCAGGTCAAGCAGGATACAGTCATATTTATAGGTACCGGCCATCATCTTAGCCGTTTTAAAATCAAAGGCCTGCTCACAAAGATAATCCTGTCCTTTCAGATAATCTTTCATACTGTCAGAAAGACGACGCTCATCTTCTATAATTAATATTTTCATACTTTCCATACTAACGTATCTTAGTCTTATTTATTATGCACGAATTAATAAAAATACCAATGTAAGATAAAAAACGAACAATATGACATAAGGCCGTTTTATAGTAGAATGTATCTTTATTTTCTGACTGAGGAAAGGAAACAGAAAATAGGCAGAAAGGAAACCTATGAGGGCACCACATAGAATATCTCCAGGATAGTGGACCCCGAGATAAATTCTGGAGTAACATAACATTCCGGAAAACAGAATCAAGGAAATCCGCGTCAGTTTGTCTCTGTATATCATTCCAAGCCAGGTAATGATGCCTACAGATACCGTAGCATGACCAGAAACGAATCCATGCAGACCACCCCTATAACCATTAACATAATGAAGCATCGGAGCAATAGCCGGATCGTGAGATGGCCGTAAGCGGCCCACAAGAGGTTTAATCACTCCAGAAGAAAGTTGGTCAAGAAAAGCCACCAATAAAATCGTTACAAGAAAGAAAACGAGTTTGTCACGTTTATCTCGGGGATAATCCCTGACTGAAGTCCATAAAGCCACAGCAGCCAATGGCATCCATATTACCTTCTGAGAATAATCATACCAGAAATTATCAACATATACAGACCCTCGAAAATTAAGTATCAACATCAGTTTCTTATCCAGCAGATCAAGAACAGCGACATATTCACTCCACTGACTGACAAGAATGAACAATATACCTAACAAACTCGTTAAAGCAAAAGCTTTTGCTATTATTTCACGATAGGTCACACTAATAGGAACATACCGGACTGTCGGAGTATGTTCCATATTAGTAGATATATAATTCGAATACATGATTATTAATCCTTAATCCTTGATTTTGAAGATTCAGCAAAAATAATAATTAACTTTGGAGAAATTCTGGTGAATAATAAACCTAAACAAAAAATACAGATTTTGCACAAAAAGTAAACACTATTTAAATATTCAATTACCCGGAATATAGAATTTATGTTTACTTTTGCGGACAAGATTTTAAAAATACAGATTTTAAAAGATATGAATACGGGTTTATTTCATTGTAAAGTTACTCCTTCCAACTATAAAAGTAATCCAATACCCTTTATTGCGGTTCAATTTTTCAAATTATATTTACTTGCAGGATTTATTCTTCGTATTATACTCATGTTCACCGGTCCTGCTGCAAGTAATTCCTTTTCATTCTTTGAAACCATACGCCTTCTGGGAGTGGGAATCCTATCAGACATCAGTATGTGCGCACTGCTTTTGCTGCCATTACTTTTAGTTTATATAGGCCTTAACGAATGGAAATATAATAAAAAAGCGGGTTGGGTAATCGAAGGACTCTGGCTCGTTGCGTTCATCTATGTATGGTTCTTTCATTCTATATTTGCCGACTACGGTGGAGCAGCCTCCAGAATTGCCCGGATATTCTTCACCTGGAAACTGATCAGTTTTTCTCTTCGATTTTTCATTCCTGATATACGAAATCTCTGGCGTAAAATATCGGTTTATTTCACATGGATACTATACGTCTTCTTGTTTTTGATTGTATGTCTGGCGGAATATTTCTTCTGGCAGGAATTCGGAGTGAGATTTAATTTCATTGCAGTAGACTATCTGGTGTATACACATGAGACCATCGGAAATATCATGCAGTCATACGCAGTTATCCCTCTCTTTGCCGGAGCCTTTATCCTTTCTGCCCTCATCATCTTTTTGCAGTCAAGAACACGCAAATTTAAAATGGATCATCTGTTCAGTCCTTTGCAATTGGCTGAACAGGTTGGAATTTATCTAGTAACTTGCGTAATAGCCTTTGGCATTGTATCCTGGGCCCACAACATACAAAGTGATGATGAATATGTCACCCAACTGGAACAAAACGGGCCTTACGACTTTCTGCAAGCTTTCCAAGACAACAAACTTGAATATAACAAGTTTTATGCCATGATACCCCAAAAAGAATGCATGGCAGTCTACAGAAATGAAGCCGGTCTTGACAGTTATGGAGAGAAAGAACTAGGGTACGAAGGTCAGCCTAAGAAACTCAACATCGTACTCATAACGGTGGAAAGTCTGAGCGGAGAATACTTAACCCGATATGGTAATCAGGATCATCTGACTCCAGAACTGGATAAGATTATGACAAAGAGTCTGGTATTCGATAATCTCTATGCAGCAGGCAACAGAACCGTACGAGGACTGGAAGCTTTGTCCCTATGCATCCCACCAAGTGCTGGTGAGAGCATCATCAAGAGAAAGGATAACAGGATGGGAGACTTCACTGTAGGAGCGCAACTTAAACATCTGGGTTATCAGGTTCAGTTCCTTTACGGTGGCAATAGTTACTTTGATAATATGGGCGATTATTTCTCTCATAACAATTATCAGGTAATAGACAGGAAGCAGATTCCAAAGAAAAACATTTCTTTTGCAAATATCTGGGGAGTATGCGATGAAGACATGTTCAATAAAAGTCTTCAGGTTTTTGATCAGGATGCAAAGAACGGAAAGCCGTTTTTCGGTCAGATTATGACAACGAGCAATCATCGCCCCTATACCTATCCGACTGGGAAAATAAAAGTAGTAGGTGATCCTAAAACCCGTGACAATGCGGTAAGATACACTGACTATGCCATCGGACATTTTATAGCTGATGCTTCCAGAAAGCCTTGGTTTCATCATACGGTATTTATCATTATTGCCGATCATTGTGCATCAAGTGCAGGAAAAACTTCTCTGCCAATAGAAAAATATCATATCCCCTGTATCGTCTATTCTCCAGGTAACATTAAACCAAAATATGTCAGCACGCTCTGCTCACAAATTGACGTCATGCCTACACTGATGTCTATATTGAATTTACCCTGCAAGGTAAGATTTACGGGCAGTAATATATTAGCTGGGAATTTCAAACCCCGTGCATTCATGGCTACCTATCAGGATCTGGGATATATGCAAGGAAATACATTAACAGTTCTTTCGCCTGTGAGGAAAATTCAGCAGTATGATCTGAAACCTTTAGGCGATTGGAATTATAATGAAATTCTGAAAAAACAACCGGATCAGAAGATAACCAGAAAAGCCCAGGCTTACTATCAGTATGTCAACCTCTACCTCAAAGGGAAAAACAAATAAGGAAGTTAAAGGATCTTTTTTGCTATCCAGGCACAAGCTTCAGCATCCGCAAGGGCATTATGATGTCTGGTAAGATCATACCCACATACTGCTGCAACCGTCTGCAACTGATGATTTTCGAGATCAGGTAACACTCGGCGGGAAATCCGAAGAGTATCATAAAACTGATAGTCGGGATAATCCATCTGATAGCATCGGAATACAGCTTTCAGACAGCCCTCATCAAAAGAACTGTTATGCGCAACAAGTGGCAACCCCACAATCTTAGGTGCAATCTGTTTCCAGACAACAGGGAAGACGGGCGCGTCTTCTGTATCCGAACAAGTCAATCCATGAACTTGCGTACAACGGTAATTATAATAGTCCGGCTCCGGTTGGATAAGAGAATAAAAAGAATCAACAAATTGATTCTCCCTGACAATAATCACCCCAACGCTACATACACTCGTACGGGAATAGTTGGCTGTTTCAAAATCTATTGCTGCAAAATCCTTCATCGTTTCTCAACAAAATACTTTTCATATTTTAGGAAAGTTCTTACACAACTAATCGTCTTTAGGGGCAAACCAACTGGCAATTAGTTACAAGGCAAAGGTAGTATTTTATTTTCAAAGTCAAACCGAAATAACCTGAAAATACTGACCAAAAGGGATCTTGTTGACTCTTCAGCATAAATCAGCTCTAATGTTAATTAGAGTAAAAACTACCTTGATAGCCGCAAATAACAAAATATCTTCAAAATCTGCTGTTACTTTTGACAACAAAAATAATCATTTAGTCAGATGGAAAAGAAGGCTTTCTCCTCGTCCGCCTCCTCCCTGTGAAGCAATAAAACAACACAAATCTCTTATAATAAGATGAACAAAAATAAACTAATCCTCATCGGATTTTTTTTGATCCTTTTCACCTCAGTATCTGCACAACACTGTTTACAGGATTACCTTTCCATAGCTGACAGGAACAGTCCGTTGCTCATCGCCGCACGAAACCGGAAGGCTGTCGGAGATGAAGAAATCCAGCGGCTGAAGGCTGTTTACACACACTCCCGACTGGAGTTCTCCGGCGATGCTCTTTTTGTCCCTGTAGTGTCGACAGAGAACGGGAAGAGTGGATTCCGCTGGAATGATCAGGATGGGAAGAATTATTATGGCTATGATCTTAGTGAGAACAGCGGCCATATCAATGCCGGTCTGACCTGGACGAAGCCTCTGTCAGGGGACCGAAATTTCCAAACGGAAAAACAATATTGGAATATCCGCAATGATATGGAAGACGATCATATCCGTCTGTCCTCGCATGATTTACACCGGTTAGTGACGGAGCAATATCTCCTCTGTTTGCTCGACAAGGAAAATGAACGGTCATATAATTCGTTAGACTCATTGCTTATCTACCAGAGCAGGATCGTGTCAGCACTTGCCAACAAGGGACTGGCAAGTGTGGCTGATCTGCGGCTCATTGACATAGAAAGGCAGAAGAATAAAAGTATAAGGGAACAGGCCCGACAATCTTTCCAGTCTCATCATGCGGAATTAAATATTCTCTGTGGCCTTTCTAAGCCGCTTCCTGACAATAATCTGCAGCCGGTTGACCTCTCTATACAACCAGGCGGGGAACCATCCTTTTCCTTTTTCCTGGAACAATTCCGGCTTGACAGTCTCTTGCAGCATACTGACCTGGCGAGCTATCGGAATCTCTACCGACCCCAACTGTCTCTCTTTGTGACCAACGGAGTCCAGACGGGCGCCTATAAGGACTTTTACCGTCATTTCGGGGTCAGTGCAGGATTGCATCTCACCTGGCTGCTGTCTGACGGCAAACAGATGAAGCATCGCCAGAGAGAGTATCACATGGCTTTAAGCACAATCCGCGAACAGCGTAATCATGAGATGACTGTAAGGAGAGAACGTCTCAGGTCATTGCTGGAAATCATGAAGACTCAGGACGAACAGATCCGGCTTTCACAACAACAGCTACAAGACTATCGCAGGTTGCTGGCGGACTATAAACGGGAAATCATGGCGGGCAGGAGATCTGTCATTGACTATATCAATGTCTTCAGCCATTACCGTGACGAAATAAGAAATCACAACACGCTATGTGTCAACAAGGATATGATCATCAATACCTATAATTATTGGAACTGGTAAACAAACAGAAACATGGTTACAAATAACAACAAGACACTTATTTATTCTATCGTATCCCTCATCCTGACAATAAGTTGTTTAGCGGCTTGCCGGCAAAAGACACTGGAAGAGCCTGCTCCGGTGCCTCATACGCAGGTCACCATTACTCATGTAGAGTATGGCAGCATCAGCCGGCGGCTGGAGTTCCTCGCACAGTCTGACTATCTGCGGGAGGTAAAGATGGTGGCTCCTGTATCAGGCTATATTGTCCGCATGCATCTACAACAAGGTGACCGGACGGGACGCCACAGTTTTCTCTTCTCCATGAAAAGTAATGAACAGGCTGCATTAGGTATGCAGGTAGCTCCTGTCACCGTGTCGTCTTCCATCCCTGGTATCATAACAGCCGTTTATCAGCAGCAAGGGAGTTACGTGACAGAGGGCACGCCGGTATGTGATGTCGTAGATGCAGCAAGTCTGGTATTTTGTATCCATATCCCTTATGATGAACGGAGGCATATACACTCAGGGATGCCTTGTATGCTGTTGCTGCCTGAGGGTACCCGACTGAAAACAACCCTGACTCGTTCCTTGTTAAATATGGATGATGCCGACCAGACTGAAGATTTTATTGCCAGGGTACATGCCGGATTCCTCCCGGCAGGACTGGTAGCAAAGGCTGTCATTCTGGTCAAAAGTACAACCGGCAATCATCAGATTCTGCCTGTCGGAGCCGTGCAGAGTGATGATAATCTAAGCCGGTATTGGATTTTCCGCCTGACAAGTGATTCTACCGTAGAGAAAATTCCCGTCATAACGGGTAACGGCAACGACCGCTACATAGAAATTCTTTCTCCGAAACTCAATTCTTCTGACAGAATTGTCAATAACGGCGCTTATGCTTTGACGGAACAATCCATTGTAAAAATGGTCAGATAAGGTAACTATAAGTTGATGGATCTCCTTCAAATACGCTGGTTCCATTCCTAAGAAACTCACAATAAATCATGAACAAGATACAGAAGAAGTCGATGTACCAACTCTTTAAGAAACCTATCATTTTTGTAGGTGCTCTCATCCTGCTGGCAGGAATATACAGTTACCTGAACATGCGGAAAAGTCTGTTTCCTGAAGTACAGTTTCCAAGGATCACACTTATTGCTGATGCCGGAGAGCAACCTGTTGACAGGATGATGATCACGGTTACGAAACCGCTGGAGAGTGCGGTGAAGAAAGTACAGGGAGTGACGACGGTTAAAAGTAGTACGAGTCGTGGCAGTTGTGTCATCGATGTGTACTTCAAATGGGGTATGGATATCTATGCTCTGAAAGCCCAACTGGAAAGTCGTGTCAATGAGATCAAGAACTATCTTCCTGCTGGTACGGTTATTTCGACGGAAGTCATGAACCAGAGTCTATATCCTGTATATGGCTATACACTGAAGAGTAAGACTCATGGCAGTATAGAAATGAGAGATGTGGCCAATCTCGTCGTACGGCCACTGTTCTCCCAAGTGGACGGCATCAGTAATGTGGTCATCCATGGCGGCAAGGCAAAAGAGTTTGTCGTCATCCCGGATGCAACAAAGATGTCCTCTCTCGGCATTACCCCGAAAGAGATCGTCAAGGCTTTCCAACATACCAATTTCATCGAAGGTAACGGAATGGTGAAAGGGTATCACCGGCTCTATCTGACACTGACCGATACGAGAATACGCAATGTCCGGCAGTTGGAGAACACGGTCATCAAAGGCAGCCAGAACCGGATGGTGTATCTCTCGGACATTGCCCGGGTGGAAGTGCAGGAGCAACGGGAATTCCTAAAAATCAATGCAGACGGCGATGATGCGGTGCTTATCGACCTCGTGAAACAGCCCGGAGTGAACCTGCTCACTTTTGCCAAGAATGTAAAAGCAAAGGAAAAGGAAGTGCAGAAGGCCCTTCCGGCCGGTTATGAGCTGAAGACTTATTATGACCAGAGTGCTTTTGTAGGCAGTTCTATCTATGGTGTAGTAAGAACGATTATAGAAGGTCTTTTCCTGGCCATCCTCGTGATGGTTCTCTTCTTGCGTTCCTGGCGTGCCAGCTCTGCCGTGATGCTGACGATACCTGTCACACTGGCATTGAGTATCCTGCTCGTGAAAATTGCCGGCATATCATTGAACATCATGTCACTGGGAGCCATAGCGGCCTCGGTGGGATTAATCCTCGACGATGCCATCGTCATCATCGAACAGATCTATCGTGAACAGGAAGATCATCCTCAGGAGCCCCGGACCACTGTGGTGCATACTGCTATCCACAATCTCTTTCCCGCTATGGTGGCCTCGTCGCTTTCTACCATTATCATTTATTTCCCGTTCCGTATGATGAGTGGTATGGCAGGAGCATTCTTCAAGGACCTTGCCATAACGATGCAACTCACACTGCTGGCTTCCTTTTTCGTGACTTGGATTCTGCTGCCGACACTCTATATCGTGATCAGCGGTAAGAAAGTGTTCCGTCCGCGACACCCGGAAAAGACGGGTAACAGTACTGAACAGGATGCTGTCAGAAAGGTGAGATGGCTGACAAAAGCTTACCGACATCCGGTCATCGTCATCCTCTTCGTCATGGCCTTGATTGGGGGTGGCTGGTTATCTTATCATCAGATGCAGACGGGATTTCTCCCTGACCTGGATGAAGGAACTATCGTCCTTGATTATCACTCTCCATCGGGGACTGACATAGAAGAGACTGACCGTCTCTGCCGGGAGATGGAAAAAATCATCATGTCCCATCCTGTCGTGGAGACCTATTCCAGACGGACAGCGTTGGGCATGTCCTTCGATGTCAAGCCGTCTAACTTCGGCGATTACCTCATCCAGTTGAAGCCTGGCCGGAAGGAGACTACTCCGGAAGTAATCAATGATCTCAGAAAGGAAATAGCACAGAAAGTACCTGTAATGACAGTAGATTTCGGGCAGCGTATCTCCGATCTGCTGGGGGATCTGATGAGTACGCCGAATCCAATAGAAATAAAAATTTTCGGTAATAACTACAGGCAACTGGAACAGTTGTCGGTCCAGGCAGAACATATCATGAAACATACTCATGGAGTCGTGGATATTGATAACGGGTTGGTGCCTGCTGGCTCTTCTATAGTTTATATCCCAAATGAACAGTTATTGTCACAGTATGGCATCTCCCTTGATGATTTTTCCAGTCAACTGTCATGCTATATAGGGGGAGTGCCTCTCAGTCAACCTGATAATGTCATTGAACCAGCACCACAACAGGCAGCAATGACGGGTGGACTACAGATAGGCAGCATCCAGGATGGAGAACAACTCAGAAGAGTGTTATTGAGGTTCGTTGACTTCAAAGATAATGACCCGGCAAAGATTATGCACGAACCTGTCTTTCTTCCTGACGGTACCACACGTCCTGTAAGTTATTTCTGCAGGATGAGCGTCATACCTGGTGAGATCGAGCAGAAACGGGAAGACCTAAAGGCGGATATTACGCTGACAGCCCGTCTGGAAGGTCGTGACCTCGGATCAACGGTAAAGGACCTGCAGCAACAATTCCATAAGAAACTTAATCTGCCGAAAGGATATACCTTACAGTTTGGCGGAGCTTATTCACAGCAGCAACAGTCGTTCAGTGAATTACTTACCATTCTCCTGATAGCAACCTTGCTGGTTTTCTCCGTGCTGCTGTTTCTCTTCCGTAAATGGGGTATCTCCCTTGCTATTCTTTTTATCTCTGTCCTTGGAGTAGGAGGGAGTCTGCTGGCACTCTATATCACCGGGACGCCGCTTAACGTGAGCAGTTATACGGGGATCATCATGGTGGTGGGTATCATTGCCGAGAATGCTATCTTCACCGTCAACCAATATGACCAGAACAGGCAACGGGGTGGTGCTGTGGCCGAATCCGTCGACTATGCCATAGCCTTACGCATCCGTCCAAAGTTAATGACTGCCATCAGTGCTGTACTGGCTCTGATGCCTCTTGCCTTAGGGATTGGAGTGGGGGCTCAGATGCAGCAACCGCTTGCCGTAGCGGTCATCGGAGGATTCTGTGTAGCCTTGCCTCTGCTGTTGCTGGTACTGCCTTGCCTGATGCTGAAAATATTCCGGTAAATGACGAATCCATCCAGCATCGATGACATCTATCAGGAATACATCGATGGCAAGAAAAAGATTGCTGAAATCAATAAAGAATACAGTCTGCGAATGGCTGGGAGACAACGTGGATAATAGTATAAACGTTATATCACCCAACCATAAGTTTTCTAATCCTTATCCCATTTCAGTTCCTCATGAATGATTTTGCCGTCACCAATAGGCGTATCATCTGCACCAAAACTATCTGCTTTATACTGGATGCAAATCATTATCATGTTGCTCTTTCCTGTATTACGAATAGCTCTTTTACCGGCCGGAGATACGCGTATAACTGAGCCTTCTGAAATAGGGAAAATATCTCCATCAACCTGATATTCTCCTTCACCTTTCATTATGATATACATTTCTTCATGGGTCTTATGAGCATGAATGAACAGGCTGCCTTCACCTGGCAGAAAACTCTGAAAGGACATTTCCGCACCTGTAGCATCAATAGGTTTACCCACAAATACTTTTCCCTGCATTTCCTTGTTCGGTCCTAATACAAATTTATGTTCACGCAGGTCTTCCATTTTGCCTACGTTCACAGCCGAATAATTTGTACCTTTTGAAATCACTTTAACTTCTTTCATAATATCTTTTTTATGTTATTGTCGATTGCAAAGATATAACAATCTGAGGCCGTAAACAAGTAGGCACACAAAAGTAATATAGTTACTCTTTTGAAACTATTGTTGATATTCAATGATTTATGATTTCCTGTTTTAGGGTTATTTAACTTTAACAGTTGTCTATCAACCGGATAATATTTTTTACTTTTGCACAAAATAAGAAACGTCAAGTCTATGGTAATAAGAGATGCATTATATCCCAACTGTCCGATAAGAAATGTAATTTCACGTTTTGGTGACAAATGGTCAATGCTGATTCTTTTTACCCTTCACAAATATGGAGTATTAAGATTTAAGGATTTACGACGTGATATCCCTGATGTGTCTCAAAAAATGCTTGCAGAAACCTTGAAAAGATTAGAGGCCGACGGACTGGTAATACGCAAGGTTTACCCGGAGATACCCCCTAAAGTGGAATACAACCTTACAGCCAGAGCTGATACCCTCATACCATTGCTAAGTTCTCTTCTTCACTGGGCGATTGATAATATGGAAGATATTATTAAAGATCGAATGAACTACTTGGAGAAAATAAAGTAACATACTGATAACAAAAGAAAATTCATATTATGACATTTGCTTTTGTTCACGATAATATTTAGGTGATATACCCTTACTGTGCATCCCCACTATTCGAAAAACCGTTTATCTTTGTACTGTCAATAAATTAGGAAGAAGGTCTAAGGGGATGATATCTGAAAGCTTATCTTTCAGCAACAACCGAATTAGAAAGATAATGCTTATTTTTGTACCATATATTGATATTATTTGAATAAATATGGAAAGAATTATTTTTCTAGCTATAATGATCATGCTAATCATCAATATTCCAGCTAGTGCAAGGAAAGATACATCAAGAAGTCCTATTGGTTTTTGGAAAACAGATCATACAGGTCTGCCATGCTTCCAATATACCGGCAGTATCCCTTTCTTTGCAAAATTATCCAATGGAGACAGCGTAAAACTTAGCCCCGACCCATGGTTCGTATTAGGCAACTATCAGCTTACGGTATTTGCTCATGTCAGTGGAAAATACGAACTTATAACAGGTCAGCGTGCTTGGGGGCGGATGAATCAAGGGGACTTGCCCAATACAGGAGAAAACAATGCCCAACTGGAAATAATTGGTGACGATGGTACAAGTAATAAGGTATTCCAACTCGTCGGAGAATCATCTCTTTCTGCAGACTCATGCAAAAGCCAACGCACATTCGGATGTGGTTATGCAAACTATCAGTATAAAGCAGGAAAAATGCTGATAAGCCGTACTATGAGCGTAAAGCCGTCAACATCACCTGATAACGGAACATCTGCATTCCTTCTCACAGTAGTATTCAAAAACACAACAGGCCATAACCTGCATATTAGATATACAGAAGCTATAAGAGCCAATTATCAAACCATTATGCAGCAGTTCACCCCAATGAAAAACTGCAAGGTTAAATACCCGGTTTCATTTAATACTAACGAACATACCGTCATGGCACGCTTCAAGGCTAAAACCGATGATCCTATGCTTTTCCAGTCAAAAGACGGGTTATCTAAATATGAAGGATATCCTCCTGTTCTTTTCATGGATGATCTTTCTCACAACGGAGTTCCTGGTATTGAAAAACGAAACCTTTCCCTGACCTACAATATGTTTTTGAAAAGGGGAGAAAAAAAGAAACTGCGCATCATTATCGGCTATAGTATGGAAAGATCGTACTCTAACATTTCACAGATTCGACAAGAATTATCCGATAGCAGCAACTTCTCTACACAATGGAAGAGGGTACTTCCTCAATTTCCGTCAGAACCTAATTTAAATTTGAGGAGAGAACTGACATGGCATGCTTATATGCTCGAAGCTATGGCTACCTATAGTGACTATTATCACGAAACAAAAATTCCACAAGGCACCATCTATGATTATTCATGGGGACAGCATGCTTCTGCACGTGACAATTTCCAGCATGCTCTAGCAACTATATATTACAATCCAGAACTCACTAAGAGCATCATTCGATATATGATGAAGCGTACATTACCTTCAGGAGAAATCATGCTCATTGAGTATGGAAACGGATTTGCAGAATCCGGATGTTATCAAACAAGTGATCAACAGTTATGGTTCTTCCTTCTTCTTTCTGAATATCTACGTGTTACAGGCGACTATAAATTTCTTAACGAGAAGGTTCCTTGTTACCCCGTAAAAAATATGCCAGAATACACCATAGCGGATTATACGAAACGGTGTTTTGAATACCTCCGCTATCAGGTTGGCACAGGAAGCCATGGATTGGTCCGATTATTGAATTCCGACTGGTGCGACAATATCTACTATACAATTCCTGTTCTTTACAACGCTGTACAACCAATGGCTGAATCGCACATGAACACAGCAATGGCTCTCGCCATATTGCCATCACTGGCCGACCAGCTCGAAAAGGCCTCAGTAGATAAAACTTTCATCAGCAGTATTCGCCAATGGAGACAATGTCTTTTTGATGCATACATGAAAGATTGGGGCAATCGCCCATATCCTCGACGGATGTATTTTGCAGGAAGAACTTTCGGAGAAAACAACATGTTCCTTGAACATCTAGGATTCACATTATTAATAAAGGACCTGCCGGAACAACGTAAAAGTTCTTTATATACACTGATGCAGAAAAAACTTTATGCAGGTGAGAAACTTGGAGCCCGAGAGCAGGAAAAGCCGGAACTTACGAACAGTAATATGGAAGTAGGCTCTCGCGAGAACGGAGGATTCTGGTATTCCCTCAATGGCCCAGTAATTGCGGGTGTAAGCACTTTTGATAAGCAAGAGGCTAAATTGCTACTCTCAAAAATGTCACTTAACAACCTTGCTAAGGAATTTCCACAATATTGGTCAAGTTACTGGTCTGCAGCCGACAATGTTGAATCTTCACTCATGCCGTCAGAAGGTCTGCCTGACCAGACCGCTCACTATTCAGACATCCCTATAGCATGTGCACATGTGCATGCTTGGATGCTCTATTGCTGGTATTTTATCAATATGGCAAAATAAATATGAAAAAACAATATCTGTATAGAACAGGCGTATAAAGATAACAATTATTACAGCAATTCCAAAAAACGAAGAATTCTTTCAGAGGATTGTCAAAATATCACCAGGCTCTTTTAGTTTATACTTGCAAGGGATGTCCTTCTTGCTATTGCCCCAGGTTGCCAGAGCAAAATCTACCTGAGCATTAGTTGCGCACAAATTATCATACGCAGAATCTCCTATATAGAGGGAATCTGACGGTGTAGCCCCAGTTTTTTTTAAATACGCGAATATCGGATCAGCTGAAGGTTTGGGATTTACCGTGTCAGTAACACAAATAACAACATCAAAGAGATGAAAGATTTGACATAATGCATCATCATTATTTAATTCTTTCCGGGTACGGGAAGTGATCAACCCCAGACAGAGATTCTTTTCTTTAAGTTTACAAACTACTTCTTTGATTCCTCTGAATAAAGTTATCTCACCCCGGTGTTCCTGAAAATGTCTCTGCCATATTTTAAAACCCTCTTCAGGATTTTCTGCTCCTAATTTTTCCATAATGGTAACACCAGGTATTCCTAAGACGAATTTGAGTTCATCTTTATCTAAATCTCTGTTAAACAATTCTTTAGCAGTTTGTTGCCATGTACTTAATACTACCTTTTCATTATCAACTAAAGTTCCATCTATATCAAATAAGATATGCTTATATTTCATATTACGTAATTTTAATTTTGTATTTCAACTGTGGATAGGATAGGGCAAACGATTCGTTACCAATTCTGAAAATAAAATATGATGACTTAAGTTTTGCAGATTCCACTGAATTTGTCTATCTTTGGAATAAACTTTAAAAGGTACCATTATGTTTGGAAAATATACTAAAAATTTGGACGACAAATATGGCTGGAATGATCCGTTTCTTGCTTCAAGAATTCTTTCTCAACCCGACAGTGTCATGTCAAGTAACAGGAAAGGTCACAGACCTGATTCTACATCCCCTGTTCTGCATGGTAAATGATCTGACAGCCACGATTATGCGCATAGTTGATACGGTATGCTTACAGAAGGAATATTCACCTCATCATATTTCCTAATATTAAACATGACACAAAGGTAATCATTTTCTTTTAAAATCCCATTCATTTTCAAGATCTCTGAAAGAAATTGTATACGCCTATCTTCATCATAAGGACAATTCTAATCGCATAAAAAATATATATGAAAATAATCGGAAACATAATATGGTTGATTTTTGGCGGTTTAGAGACTGCTATTGAATATTTTGTATCCAGTATTGGAATGATGATCACGATTATTGGAATCCCCTTTGGAATTGCATCCTTAAGGATAGGATTATATGTTTTATGGCCTTTTGGGCAAAAAGTCATAGATCGCCCGAATCATCATGGATGCTTAGATTCTATTATGAATATCATCTGGTTCTTTATAGGTGGAGTATGGATATGGCTTACCCATCTGCTATTTGGGACACTGCTCTGCATCACCATCATTGGAATTCCTTTTGGCAAAAAACAATTCCATCTGGCCGGACTGGCCTTGACACCGTTTGGAAAACAGGTGGTCCCGGCATAATATACTCAGCAATTATTCTAAGAATCTGCAGATAATAAGGTGAAGTGATGAATATAATGAAGAGATAAAAAGAATAATACCATTTTAGATAATTCTTGTTCATTCGTTTTGAAAATTCAAAAGATTGTTTGTTTCAAATGACTCATATAAAAGGTGTTTAAGATGAGTAAACTGTAGATAACATTAAATAAATATGAAGAAGATAATAAATCCCTACATAAATAAAAAAGGTTACAACTGCATTGGTTGTAGCCCCAATAATCCTATAGGTCTGCATTTGGAATTCTACGAGGATGGTGATGACATTGTTTCTATGTGGAGTCCAAGTGAGAACTATCAGGGCTGGCTCAACACACTGCATGGCGGAGTGATTGCCACACTGATTGACGAGACCGCAGGTTGGGTGATTCCACGTAAACTACAGACCACGGCTGTAACGAGCAAACTGGCCATTCATTACAAGAAACCAGTGATGACCACAGACAAGATGCTTACAATACGCGCGAGGATTGTTGAGAGCAAACATAACTTCCACACCATTCACGTAACTTTGGAGAATGAGCGCGGAGAGATTTGCGACGAAGCCGATGCTTTGTATTATGCCATGTCACCAGACAAAGCAAAAGAAATGGGATTAACGGAATGTAAAGTTGAAGGAGAGTAGATCCTCGTTCATTGACTAAATCATTGGAGAAAGCCTTGCATATCTCGAAGGTTATACGGAATTTGAATATAAGTTGTGCATACGTTGAACTCTGCTAACTCTTCTTGGATGTTTTGAAACTACCAAGTGACTAAAAGATCCATGATATGAGCAACTTATTTGATATAAATATTTTGCGAAATCAATTCCTTCACGGGTAATCATTGAAAAAATAAAGTAATGAAGAAGTTAATAATAGCAATATTGCTTTTCGCATCACAAGCAGTTGTGTGTAATGCACAGAATGAGTTGGATTCATTAGTGCAGGAATGCAGAACAACAACATGGCATATATATAAGCCTCGTTCTGTTAATTCCTATTTTGAGCTGAATACTTGCACAGGTATGCTCAACGAAGTCTGTATATATAATGCATTAGGTGTGAAACGTGGAATCAAAATAATTAATAGTGAACCACTCGTGCCCAAAGAGCAACAGTTCAAGGGACGCTTCACTCTATGTATTGGCCCAGGTGAAACATCATTCATATTGTTTGATACAGAAGATGGCAGAGCATGGGAAATTGCGACCAAAGGTACTTTCAGTAGTGCGTATAAGTTAATTCCTCTTGAACTGAAAAAATAAGATTATTGCATAGCGCATCCTGAACAACACTGACTTCGTCGACATGCTCAGCGGATTATGATCTGAGTAGTTACAGATCATCGCTTTATATGTCAAAAGCTTTGGCGTTATCTTGTCTTATTGTAGAACGACAGCAGACGTTCCAAACTAACAGACAATGTTTGCCGGGGACAAGCAATATTGATGCGGATAAATCCTTCACCTTCTGCGCCGTACATTGTGCCAGCATTGACCATTAAGCCGACTTCGTCGAGCAGTCGTTTGGCGATGCTCTGTGAATCCAGTCCCAGCGAGCGGCAATCTATCCACACCAGATAGGTTCCTTCCAGCACGGTAACACCCAACAAAGGCAGATGCCCAGCAAAAAAAGTTCTCAGATAGTCGTAATTCTTCGCCAAATAAGCGTTTAAAGCATCGAGCCACTCAGCACCTTCCGTAGTGTAGGCTGCTATTAGTGCCTCAACTCCAAACGGATTAACATCACACACCTCGTTGATATTGATTGCCCGGTCGATGCATCGGCGAATGTCGGCATCGGCTGCTATGATATTGGCTATTTGCAATCCGGCAAGGTTGAACCCCTTGCTGGGAGAGATGCAAGTGATGGAATGTTGCAAGAACTCTTTGGAAATTGAGGCAAAAGGCGTGTAACGATGCCCTGGCATAACCAACTCACAATGTATCTCGTCGGCTACAACCTCATCACTGTACCCGTAATTTCCTCTCCGTTCCTGTTCCTTTTGATCGTTCCATCAATGGTGTTGCATTTGAATGTTATTCTCAATGCAAAGATAAGAAAATATTTAATAGGATGAAAGGGGATTTATAAGGAATTCTCGAGAATTTATTTTTAGTCTTTGATTAAATTTATTAATTTTGTACATAACTAAGAAATACATAAATTTTTGATATATGATGGGCATAGACGATATATTTATCAGTTTTGTAGTTTCATACGTCGCTGGTAGTATTCCTACCTTGAATGATTATTTCGCTAGAAAGAAGAATCTCATTACACGTATTAACAATTGCTACAATAAGGCTGTTGAAAAATGGACAAAATCGGTAGAACTACAGAATTCGGTAAGGGATAGTTCTTATCGCCATATGAACGATTTGTGCGCTTACATCCAGCAAAATCCAGAAGGAAAGCATCCGAAACATAATGAGTTGATGCAGTTGTGGGCAGAAGAACTCCGCAATGACAAACTGTGTTATTCTTTTATTCTTGAGAAGAAAGAGGATTTGACTCATCAGAAATTGGATAAGCAAGAAGAACATCTTAACAAGCAGGACGAAGTACTTAGTGCTATTTATGATGAGTTGAAGGGAAAAGATAAAAATGAGTTAAAACATTTAATAGAAACCCTTCTAAAGAAGAATATAGCTGATCTTATTGAACATTTACACTATGATGAAGCATATAAGATTATCCAGATTATAGATAACTCATATATTAGTGCAATAAAAGATGATAAAACCTTATATTCTGAATTTGAGTATAGAAAAGGGCAAATTCTTGAATATACAGATAAGAATGATTCCGTTGCCAGCCTTCATCATGCTTATGATATGTGCCATATGGATCCCCGTTATATCAGAGCTGAAGCATGGCATCTTCTATCATTAAAGAAGGTAGATGAAGCAAGACATGTGATAGAACCACTTGGAAAGAATGATATTTTAAATCAGTCGATATTGGTCGCACTTGATGAAAATCCACGTGATGCATATATAGCTTCTCCTGACGAAATGAAGAATAATTACGCATTCCGTCAATTTATACTTCAAAATTTGCTGTACATGGGAAAGATGGATGACATTAATTTCCTTTTCCCAGATGAAGGACCGACTATGCCCGAGCATCTTAAACAAAGTAATTTTAATGAATGGTTATATATCCTAAATTATTATCGCATTAAGACAAATAATGCTATTATTTTTACGCGTCAGGCACCAATAATTTGTGATTTCAAAATAGCATACCATGTATATGATAGGTTCTTTTCACTGCTTGAAAAAACAAATGCAAGTAAATATTATAATGAAGAAAGAGCTTTATACTGCTATTGGGGCTTTTTTGTAAAAGAAGATGATTCCTTGTTAGCTGAATTTCAAAATATAGATGGATTGAAACAAAGTGATCAAAAATATTTGTTTATTTTAATGGAATCATCTATGCTTCTTGTTGCAGGTAGGGAACAAGAAGCTTTTGCTACTATCATATCTATTAAAAACGACATGATACATGACAAAACTTTGATGCCTACATATACTAATTGTCTTGCCTTTATGTCTCTACATAGCGATTCATTAATCTATCTTAACTGGATGTTCGATGTATGCAAAGAAACGTGCTTTAAGATAGAAACTGAAACTTCGAAGGTGATAGCTATGACAATTTATGGAAAGAATGCAACAGATATAAAGAAGTCTTTACAAAAAGTTGAATTTAATGTTAGTGAAGAGAAAAATCTATTAATTCAACTCTGCGACTATATGATGAATTTAGATGTTGATTTGGAAAGTTTGAAATCATATATCAAAAATTTGGATGATACATTGGCAGCTTTTGCTGCTATGATACTATCAGGAAAAGGTGAGGAAGAATATGCTTATGGCATAATGAATCCCAAGGTGGATAAAGACAAAGTAGATTTTAAGCAACGAGTCTTTCTTGATGTACTGACAAGGAGTAAAGTTCATAGACCAGAGTTGTATAGGCTCCTTCAGAAGAATCGCAAAAATGGATATAATAAAGAGAATGTTCTATTAGTGAATGAGTTCCAACTCGCTATGCTCTTGGCTGATATGAATAATGCATTGGAAATCATATCATTACTATATGAGAGAAAACCAGAACATGAGTTTGAATTTGTCAATATGATGATTGTTTTGGGCCAAGTCCATCCTGAAGAACTCAAAGACTATGAAAAAAAAGCATTATCATTTGAATATTCTACGACTGCATCCTTGATAAAAGTATATCAAGCTTTTGTTTCAAATAATTATATTGAAACTGCGGTGAAGCTCTTATATAAGAATTTTAGCCTGGATGAGGAGGTTGTGAAGACCTTTTTCTATATGCAGTCTACAATGGGTCCAATCCATGATATAGTTCACAAAGAATATGATGTAGCTGAAGAAGGACGTTATGTATTGGTTGAACATGGTAACGGCGAAAGAGATGCGTACAAAATTACATCTACCTCACCATTAGGTCTTGCTGTAATAGGCAAAAAGGCTGGAGATGAAGTTAAAGTGGATATTGATTATAGCGGGAAAAAGAGAAACGTCAAGATTATAGGTATTTTCAATAAGTACTTCAAAGCAAATGTGGACTTCATGCATGAGATGCGTGAAACAGGAGGTAATGCAGCTTTCCGACCGATGACTATAGATATGGAACATCCATTGCAAAGTTTGGAGAAAGCAATAAATAAGGTGGATCCTCAACATAAAGAAAGGGTTCAACGTCAGTCGAAGGCTTTGAAAAAATATAATGAAGGTACCCTATGCATGTTGAATTTGGTGGATGATAATGATATTGTTGGCTCATATTATAAAATGCTATTTACACAGTTTAAGGTATATGTGCTGCCTGTAAGCGCCACAAAACAATTGTTCCCTATATTACGTGACGATGATGTCAATTTTGTGCTTGATTTGCCAGGGCTGATTATTCTCTTCGAATTTGCTCATAAGTATAATGTGGTATATCACACTAAATTCATATTGCCAAAGTATACATATGAGTATTTGAAAAGATATCAGAAAACTGTAAAATATAATATTAATTCTGGATACTACGAAGCTTATAAAAGTGGTAATATAGAATTGTATTCGAAGTCTTACGATACAGATATGGAACTAAGAATTCAAGCATTGATAACCTGGATTGATGCAAATTGTTCTTTAGTAGTGGATGAAAACACTTTAGCTGTAGCTGACGGTGACAAAGATGATCATCAATTGTTGTTTAGCAACACTATGACCCAGATCCTGAAGCCCAAGAATTTCCTACTTACTGATGATTGCAATATGAGAAATTTTGTAAATCATATACCGCTCCTTTCCACTGAGAGTTATATGTATTTGAAGGAACCTGAAACTGTAGCAAAGAAGTTTACGGAATTTCTTATTGACTGTAATTTCATGGGACTCAATATTAATCGGAATTTTATTTTCAATGAATATTTGAAGCTGGAGCAAGGTAAGGAAAATAAATGGCTCTCGTTAACGATAAATGCAGAGAGGAATCCCTCTATGTTTATTGAGGCAATAAATGCTGGCCTCTTGATAGTTAAGTCTTCCTTGAATTATAGTTTAATGACAATGTCATTAACTAATCTTTTAGCTATGAGCATTACGAGAATGTCATCACAAATAGTCGATATTCTATGGAAGCAAATGGAATTATACACAGGGAAATCATCACCAAATTTGCAAGTATTAAAGGAATGCTTTAAGGATGCAAGGAAAATTGCAAAAAAGTAATATTAAAAATGTATGGCGCTAACAACGAAATTTATTATTGGTTCGAGGAAAGAAACATGGATAAACTTAGACTGTGCCACAAGTGTATATTGATGGACTGGCGGACTATGTAAGTTCAGGTATATTACAAAGATGAAAATATATGGTGCACTCAAAAGACAATGGCGACATTGTTCGATTGCTCCACAGATAACATCAGTCTCCATTTAAAGAACATTTATGCCACAGGAGAACTCACCGAGGAGGCAACTACCGAGGAATTCTCGGTAGTTCAAACTGAGGGGGACGAGACAGATGAACCGTAAAATGCGTTTTTACAATCAATGAGAATTAGCGAAAAGTATGCTGCTATATGCAAAGACGCAGGAACAGATAGTTCCTAATAATATGGTCATCTCGAATGATGGTAACGTATTCTATTTCAAGACTCTCGATCTCAATCAGAATTTCAAGGAAATTCGAAAGCAGTTAGACCATTTAGTAAACATATAGCATAAAGCTTATATATTTCATGAGTAACGGAGTAACAAGAAGAACTATCGCACGCGACATTAACAGCTTGAAAGACAAAGGCTTAGTCAGTAGAGATGGTGGGGACTATGGTGGAATGTGAATTATAAAATAAAACTAAAATGGAAAAATTAACAGATAATATTTCTCCGAAAGTTTTCATATCATATTCACATGATAGCGGAGAACATAAAGATTGGGTTTTAAAGCTTGCAACAGATTTACAACATCATGGAGTCAATGTTATATTGGATCAGTGGGATGTCCGTTTAGGTGATGACCTACCATTCTTTATGGAACAAGGCTTATCAAGTTCAAATTTAGTATTATGTATATGTAGTGATGCTTATACAGAAAAAGCAAATGCTAATAAAGGTGGGGTTGGATACGAAAAGAAAATTATCACAGCTGATTTAATGACAAAAAGTTCTGCTAATTATATTATACCAATTAAGAGAAATAATAAAATAGATAAGATTCCAACATTTTTTGGGGCAACATTATATATTGACTTTAATGATGATAGTAAATATTTCGATAATTATAGGACATTACTTGCACGAATATATAATGAGGACATTAAGTTGAAACCTGCTTTGGGGAATAATCCTTTTAAGACTAAAGAACTTTCAAGTAAAATTAGTTTAGGATTAAGTCTTGGAACAGTCAACTTTCAAGATCCTGCTCTAAGTGGTAAGGTGTCGTTTGATTATAGTAAGAACGATGGAGATTTTCTTATAGGGAATGGTGAATACGCTTTTACAACACATTGGAGCACTGCTGGGATGGGCTGCATATATTGCTATAGAGATAAAGTAAGGAGAATAGGTTATAATCCTTCATTTAAGGATTTTCCAAGTCGTGATTCTATAACAAAATTCGATTTTAGTTCAAGATGTAGAACAATAAATGAGGGGCAGATTGTCATTTTAGAAAATCAAAATAATAAATTTGCGGCTATTAAGGTCACAAAAATTTTCAAAAACGTTAATGATTTCGGCCATTTGCTGAATTTCGAATATCAAATTTATCGCGATTTTTGATAGATGTTTTAATATCTCAAGGTAAACAGTTTTATCTCCTAAACTGAGAAACAAATTACCAGGAGTTTCCAACTGCAAAGCGATAAAAGAATAATATGAATTCTGAGAACTTATAGAATTTGACGTCTTGGGCAAACAATGCGGAAAACTGTTTGATGCCATCTACTACAGAACTATCCTTTGAGGATGAATCAATCAAAGTTGATAACAAATAAAAGCGTAAAGTATTATAATTCAAACACTTTACGCTATCAATAGTAATTGCTGGTAATCGTTATTTATTGCATTTCACTTACCGATGCAACATCTATATCTATCAAATAGTCAAGTATTTGAGATTTAAACGGTACAAACAAGATACAAGATTTTTAGTATCTGGCACATTCGTAAGTGATTGATATTGAACCGTTTATAATCCT
>JAKVJW010000034.1 GCA_022486815.1 Prevotella sp.
GCCACCTATGTCAAGGCATACGATGCTATCCGAGAGTTGTTTGCGGAACAGCCGCTATCAAAACAAATGGGATTCACTTCACAGTATTTTAGTTTCAACACCGATGGAGGACGGTGTGAAGTTTGCAAGGGTGCCGGAGTGATCACCGTAGAAATGCAATTCATGGCAGATTTGACTCTTGAATGTGAAGCCTGTCATGGCCAGCGTTTCAAGCATGATATTCTCGAAGTCAGATTCCATGAGAAGAATATCAACGATATCCTCAACATGACTGTAAACGAAGCGATCACCTTTTTCAATGAATATAAGGAAAAGACCATCATAAACCGCCTGAAACCCCTTCAGGACGTTGGACTAGGATATATCAAACTTGGTCAGAATTCATCTACACTTTCCGGTGGTGAGAACCAACGTGTAAAACTGGCTTATTTCATCGGTCAGGAGCAGGCAGAACCGACTCTGTTTATTTTTGACGAACCTACCACAGGTTTACATTTCCATGACATCAAGCGTCTTCTATCCGCTTTCGATGCTCTGATATCCAGAGGACATACCGTCATAGTCATCGAACATAATTTAGATGTCATCAAATGCGCTGATTATGTCATAGACCTTGGTCCTGACGGCGGCAATAAAGGAGGCAACCTTGTCATTTCGGGCACTCCTGAAGAAATAGCAACTTGCAAAAACAGTATAACAGGCACCTTTCTCAAGAAAAAGTTTGACCCGGATATGAAATCCTAAACATAATCAAAAGAAAAGAAAAAAAGCTATTATCATACACTTCTGTTTCCCAACAAAAAAGGCGGACTCGAAAGAGCCTGCCTTTTTGTTATTATAGCAAAAGATGAATTAAGAAAAGTCATCAAACATGACATCCTTTTCATCTACACCTAGATCATATAGCAACTGCTGTACTGACTTCGTCATCGGACCAGGCCCACAAAGATAATACTCAATATCCTCAGGAGCCTCATGGTCTTTCAAATAAGTATTATACATGACCTTATGCACAAACCCAGCAGTATAGGTTACTCCGGCAGCATCAGCCTTCGGGTCAGGCCGGTCCAAAGCCAGATGAAAATGGAAGTTAGGATATTCCTTTTCCAAATTCCAGAAATCTTCAAGGAAGAAAGCCTCACTGAGTGAACGTGCACCATAAAAGAAATGCATCTGCCGATCATGACAATGTAAGGTCTTCGTCATATACATAATCTGTGCACGTAAAGGAGCCATGCCGGCACCTCCACCTACCCAGATCATCTCTTTTCCTGAATCAATCCTAGGATGGAAATCTCCAAAAGGACCACTCATCTTTACATTGTCTCCCGGTTTTAAAGAAAAGATATAAGAAGATCCGATACCCGTAGGAACATCTTGAAAGCCAACCTGCGGACGTGGTTTGAACGGAGTAGAAGCGATACGAACCGTCAACATGATGATATCGCCCTCATCCGGATAGTTCGCCATAGAATACGCACGGACCGTCGGTTCTGAGTTATGGGCTTTCAATGACAAAATGTTAAATTTCTTCCACACAGGCAGATAATCAGGTCCGATAGCTTCTTTGTCAAAGTCCTTGTCATAATCTATAGTGTCGTATGTCGGGATATAGATTTGTATATATGAACCAGGCATAAAATCCATGTGCTGTCCTGCAGGAAGGGCAACTTTCAACTCCTTGATAAAACTACTCACATTTTTATTAGAAATAACTTTACAGTCATACGACTTGACGCCGAGAATACTTTGAGGAACCAGAACGGATAGATTACCCTTCACTTTTGTCTGACATCCCAAACGCCAGTGGTCCTTAATCTGCCTGCGGGTAAAATGAGAAGTTTCAGAATCCAGGATTTCACCACCACCAGATACCACCTGAATCTTGCACTGTCCACAACTGGCTTTGCCACCACAAGCAGATGGAAGGAAGATACCTTTCTGGTTCAACGTGGACATCAGAGAGTCACCCTGTGCCACAGAAAGTGTCTTATCACCATTAATTGTTATCGTCACATTTCCACTCGGTGAAAGGTATTTCTTTGCAAACAATAAAAGGATAACAAGCAGAAGAATTGTTATTAAAAATATGCCTATGCTTACGCAAATAAATTGTTCCATGTCTATTCAATCTCTCTCATTAAAACTTAAGTCCAGAAAAACACATCATCGCCATTGCCATAAGTCCCACGGTGATAAAAGTGATTCCCAATCCTTGAAGAGGTTTAGGGACATCACAATATTCCATCTTCTCACGGATGGCTCCCATAGAAACTATAGAAAGCGTCCAACCCAAGCCACTGCCAATGGCATAGACTATACTATCCCACACACTGCCTATAAACTGTGGGTTGGCTGGATCGAGGTTGATACGCTGCTGCATAAACAATGAAGCTCCCATAATGGCACAGTTAACGGCAATCAAAGGTAAAAAGATACCTAAAGCAGAATATAAGGAAGGACTGTAACGTTCCACCGCCATTTCTACCAACTGAGTAATTCCGGCGATAATAGCAATAAATAGAATAAAACTCAAATAACTCAAATCCACGCCTTTGATCAGACAGTCAGGACCGAGGACATAAACCTGCAGTAAATAGTTAACAGGTACAGTAGCCAACAATACGAAGGTAACTGCCAGCCCAAGTCCCAAAGAGGTCTTCACATTCTTAGATACGGCCAGAAAAGAGCACATGCCTAAGAAATAGGCAAAGATCATATTATCGACAAAAATCGATCTAAAGAATAAACCAAACAGATGTTCCATAATTTTCTATTCAATTACTTTTTATCTTCCTTATAAAAAATGGCACGATGTACCCAAATGATACAACCCAGAATAATCAAAGCCATAGCCGGCATCGTCATCATCCCATTATTGAGATAACCATTACCAGCGGTATTCTGTGTAAGAATCTGGAATCCCATAAGAGAACCTCTGCCGAAGAACTCCCTGACTGCACCGACAATAACCAGAATCAAGGCATATCCTAATCCATTGCCCAAACCGTCCAGAAAACTTGGCCATGGTTGGTTATGCATTGCAAATGCCTCAAGGCGCCCCATCAAAATACAGTTAGTAATAATCAGTCCCACATATACGGAAAGTTGTACACTCACATCATAGGCAAAAGCCTTTAGCATCTGGCTTACAACAGTAACCAGAGCTGCAACGACTACCAACTGAACGATAATACGAATCCGATTAGGAATCGTTTTACGGATCAGAGAGATGATCACATTAGAAAATGCCGTAATGACTGTCACGGCAAGTCCCATCACAATAGACGGCTTCAGTTGGGAGGTTACAGCAAGAGCAGAACAAATACCCAACACCTGTACCATAATGGGATTATCGGTATTCAATGGCTGGATGAATGCTTGCGTGTTCTCCTTTGAAAACAAATTATTCATATCTATTCTCCTCTTCTATTTCTGAATTAAAAATGCTTTATATTTTCCCAGACCTTCCTGTAGCATTGCGCTGACACCTTTAGAGGTCAGCGTAGCACCCGTTACAGCATCACATTGGGTAGAAGGATCGGTAACATCTGCTTTCTTCACTACCGACAAAGCAATAGTATTGCTCCCCGGTTTGAATATCTTTTTCTGACAGAACTGTTCCTGCCATTTTGCATTATCCTTAATTTCTGCACCCAATCCGGCCGTCTCACTCTCATGATTGAAATAAGCTCCAAAAACGGTAGCCTTATCAGCATCAATGGCAATATAGCCCCAGATCGGTCCCCAAAGTCCCATACCATACACCGGTATGACATACTTTCGCTGACCATTGAGCTGGCACACATAAAGCGCCAACCGACCTGCCTTATAATCGGCACTGTTCAATTTAAAACCAGCCTTATCTGCACCAGGTGATCCAGGGTTCACGACCTTACCCGACTCGTTGATAATCTCATCTGTTTTCACCACCTTGTCATAAGTTGCTGCCGCATCTTTATTCGTCAGATTACGGATATTCAGTGCAGCCAGCACACATTTTTTCTGGTCAAGAGCTACATTTATATTCTGACGAGGAGCCAAAGCCTTGAAAGCAAAAGCCAGCATAAAGGCCACGATAATAACCATTATACTTGCATAAACGATCGTATAGGCATTTGAATTTGTATTCAAATTATTTTTCTTTTTTCCTGACATCATCATTTATTTTTGGAGGTTACACGTTTCATTCTCCGGGAGATATTGGATTGTACTACACAATGGTCAATCAATGGAGCAAACATATTCATCACAAGGATAGCCAGCATCATGCCCTCAGCGTACCCTGGATTCTTAACCCGAATCACCACGGCCAGAAAGCCAATAAGCAGTCCGTAAATGTATTTACCGGTTTCTGTACGGGCAGAGGTGACCGGATCCGTAGCCATAAACACAGCTCCAAAGGCAAAACCACCGAGACAAAGTTGTTCATACCAGGGAATCGGAGTAGAACCAGTAGCATAGAAAAAAGCTGCTGTTATACCACCACCTACAAAAACACTTAACATTGTCTTCCAACTGGCAATACCAGTGAGAAGCAAAAAGAAAGCACCAATCGCAATAGCGATCACACTAGTCTCACCTATTGATCCCGGGATAAGTCCGTTAAACATATCCCACAGGCTATACGGTACATGGATATCCTGACTAATCTGCCCTAATGGCGTTGCTGCAGTAATCCCGTCAGGCAACGAGAAACCCAATCCACAGATTTTGTCCGTAGCCACCCATACACTGGCACCACTCATCTTAGATGGATAAGAAAAAAACATAAAAGCACGGGCAACCAAGGCAACGTTAAAGATATTCATTCCTGTACCCCCAAATATCTCTTTAGCAAAAATCACAGCAAAGGCAGCAGCTACAGCTAATATCCACAATGGACAACTGACAGGAAGTATCATGGGAAGAAGGATACCCGTAACAAGATAGCCTTCTTGTATCTCTTCATGCTTCCACTGAGCCCAGGCGAACTCGATTCCCAGACCTACTATGTAACTGACGATGATTTTAGGAAGAACGGCCAAAAAGCCATATCCAAATAAGGCCCAAAATCCCGGGCGGACAAGATCGGCAAATCTACTGGCGGCAAGCATATAGTTCTGATACCCGACATTATACATACCAAATAATAAAGCAGGCATCAAAGCTATAACCACAAGTATCATAATCCGCTTGGAATCAATGGAGTCGTGTATATTAGTCCCGCTTGTCGACGTTGTGTTCGGTACATACAAGAAAGCTTCGAATCCATCATAAACACTCTCAAATGCATGTAATTTTCCCCCTTCTTCAAAACAGGGTTTTATTCGATTCAGATATTTTTTCAGACTCATTATATTCAAGCATTTTCTTTACGTAATTGATTTAATCCGTCACGAACAATCTTCTGTAACGGCAACTTGGAACTATCTACGAATTCAGCCAGAGCAAAGTCTTCCGGACTGATTTCATAGATTCCCAACTGTTCCTGACGATCGATATTTCCAGAAAGAATAGCCTTAATGAGATATCCACCGAAAATATCCATGGGTAAAACCCGATCATACTCACCACTCATGATTATGTGGCGTTCTCCACCTTTGATTCTGGCATCCAGATCATACCCTCTCTTTCTTCCAAATAACCAGGAGAAATAACTATGACTCATAGAAAACTGTTTCGTCCTTGGACGAATCCAGCCTAAGAACTCATTAGCAGCATCGCCTTCCGGTATTACCGTTACTTCACTGGTATGAGCACCTAAGAAATCATGAAGTCCTGCATGTTTTCCGGTAAGAGGGTTACCATTTATAATCCTTATATGGCCAGATTCCTTCAGACGAGACTTTAAAATAGTTTGCAGCGGAGTCCCGACAAGTACATCCATATAAGACGGATTCTTCACCTCACTTCCGGCTACAGCTATAGTCCGTGTCAAATCAACTTTCCCAGTCAGAAAAAGCCGGCCGAAAAAAATCACAGCGGAAGGATTTACCGTCCAGACCACTTCTCCTTTATTAACCGGATTCAGATGATTTACCTGAACTCCTACGTTTCCGGCAGGACAAGGTCCTTGGAAAACAGTCACCTTCACATCTCGTGCAGAAACCAACGCAGGGGACATCTGATGAGCACCAATACCTAAATACGTAGGGGCTATCTTGCTCAAAGCCGTCAATCCCGTTTGGAAGGCATTCTCATTACCTTGCAATTCCATCTCAAAATCACAAGCCAAAGGCATATCCCGAAGTGCAGATACAAAAATCGCCTTAGGCTGTACGTCGGGAGTAGTCGATACAGCATAAGGCAATTGATTGATGAAACCAAACAAGCCTGCATTCAGAAGCATTTCCTTGACGGTTCCGCCATCAAGATCCGATACCTTTTTCTGACCATAATCCCTAAAAGTCTGCTCTTTATCCGCTTTTACCTTTACACAAAGGACCTTTCGACGCTCTCCTCTGACAACATCCGTCACCGTCCCACTGACTGGAGAGGAAAATTTTACCTCTGGAAAAAATTTATTAACAAACAGTGCGTCTCCGGCTTTCACTTGATCACCAACATGGACAACAACTTTAGGTATGACACCTACAAAATCATCAGGCACAAATCCGAACAATCCATTATCCTCTGATAATTTAATCTTTTCCCTCGTTGCTTTTCCTATCAGATTAACATTCAAGCCTCTTCGCAACTTGATTACATTTACCATAACTACATTATTATTTGGCTTTATTAAACATTCGAATAGTTGCTAATTGCAAATATACACAGAATTCGTATAAAATGACATTTTTTATAGGGATTTATTTTCAAGACACACTTTTTTTTGATAATTTTGCATCTTATAATTAAGGTATTAAAAACTGAAGCGACTCAAGCACATCATTAATACGGTCATCTGGACCATTATCGGACTATTTGTCATTCTGATTATCTTACTTCATCTTCCATCTGTCCAAGGATTATTAGGAGCGAAGGTGGCCGATGCAATAGAGGAAAAGTTTGGCACAAAAGCCAGCATAGGACGAGTAGATGTAGGATTCTTCAATCGTTTAATCCTTGATGACGTATCTATGTTGGACCAAAAAGGTGACTCCATGTTCGCTGCTTCCCGAATGGCAGCGAAAGTAGATCTTTTGTCACTTGCAAAAGGAAAAATCATTATTTCCTCCGCCCAGATATTCGGAATGAATGTCTCATTATATAAACAGACTGCCAGTGCAAAGCCTAACTATCAATTTGTCCTGGATTCCTTGGCTTCTCATCCGAGCAAAAAACGAACCCCACTCAACCTCCGCTTGAACAGCCTTATCATCCGACATGGAGAAATCAGATATGACCAAAGGGATATTGCACCCTCTTCCACACTCGACTTTCATCATCTCCATCTTACCGATGTGAGTAGCCATATTATTATTAATCAACTCACTGACCATACCATTGACTTGAATGTCAAGAAACTGGCCTTTCAGGAAACCAGTGGATTGAATTTGAAGAAGCTTCGATTCAAGTTGGTCGCTAATCGTAGTGGAGCGAATCTGGACAACTTTGAGATGGACCTTCCCGGAACGAGTCTAAGTCTCGGCCATTTTAAGGTAACCTATTCGATGACTGCAAAAAAGATTGATATGCCATCATTAGAATTTATGGGAAGTATACTTCAATCCAAAATAACACTTTCTGATTTTTCTTGCTTAATACCACAACTCCATAAATTCGTAAATCCTATTTTTTTAAATGCCTCATTCAAAGGAACATCATCACGCATTCAGATTAACGGACTGAACCTCAAGGCAGCAACAGGGAGTATCAACCTACAAGCATCTGCGACTCTGAGTTATTGGAACAATCAGTATCACTGGCTGACTCATATCAGTAATCTGTTTCTGAGAAGAGATGGTATACAATTTCTTCTTGACAATGTAGGTGCCAGGTTCCATATACCTCAATTCATCAATCGGTTAGGTACCATCGGTTTCAAAGGAGATATTGGGGGATACAACCAGAATATTGCATTAAAGGGGGCTGTCAATTGTGATGCAGGAAAGGCTATACTCGCTTTAGGTAAACACCGAAAGAATTTTACTACCAAGATCAATATTCAGCGAGTGGACATGGGACGTATTCTGGCCAACAGACAATTTGGCTTGACAACTGCTAATCTTGATATAGACGGCTACATTCCTTCTAAAGGGCTTCCGGATCTCACGACTAAGGGAACCATCACACGTTTTGACTATAAAGGCTACTCCTATCGAAATATTATCATCAATGGAAGAATGCTTCATTCCAACCTTTCAGGAACAGGAAAAATCAAGGATACGAATATTAACATTGACCTGGAAGGAAACTATGCAATTGATAAAAACAAATACGACATTTCTGCCAACATTCACCATCTCTCACCATTCATGCTCAATAAGTGGACGGGCATCAAAGGAAATTATACATTCAAGAATATCTGCATCAAAGCCAAAAAGCAAAGCCAACATTCACAGTTAGACGTGATTGCTCCGGAGATTCAGGCTCATCTGAGTGGAAACTATGACTATGCTACACTGCTGCAAAGTATGAAACAGTTACTGGCTGATAAACTACCGACCTTGCCTGGATTAAAAGAAACTACAGTAAAGGCCAATAACAATTTTGCTTTCAATGTAAATATCAAAAACACGGATATTATCAAGGGACTCTTTAACATACCTCTTAATCTACATGCTCCAGCTCATATTGAAGGGAAATTAAGCAATTATGGAAAGACGGCTAATGTTGACATCAACCTTCCCGGATTTACATACGACGGAGTTGGGTATAGTCAAGGAACCCTTCATCTTACCACCCCGAATGACACCCTGAAGGTATTGGCTGACTTATGTGCAGAAAGCGGCAATTGTTATGGTATACAAGCCTCAGCTTCCCATAATCATCTGACAACTGCCTTTTCTTTTGACAACCATTCTCAAAAGCTCCGTATCCATGGCAATCTCCTCTCACGGACTCAATTCTATAAGAATCTTGCTGGCCAGAACACGGCACACATTGAAATCATGCCTAGTGATTTCATCATTGGTGACTCAATCTGGAAAGTCCAGTCTGGAGATATTTACTATCGTTTGAATCATCTGGATATCGGGCACTTCTCTGTCGGGCATCAAACCCAACATGTAATTATCAATGGTACAGCTACGTCATCACAAAATGACTCCTTGATGGTAGATCTCAAAGATATAGATGTCAGTTATATCCTGAATCTCATCCATTTCCACACTGTTGAATTCTCAGGAAAAGCTTCAGGAAAGGTGAGTTTATCTTCCCTATTCAGTAAACAGCCCAGTTTCTCATCAGACTTGAATATATCGAAATTTGAATTTCAAGAGGGAGAAATGGGGACATTATATGCACATGTCAATTATAACCCTATCAAAGAAGAAATAGACATTCATTCAACGGCAAAGGACGGACCGGGAATAAACACTTACATCAATGGTTATATCTCACCCAAACATAACCGTCTGAATCTGGATATCAAAGCAGAAAACACAAAATTACAGTTCTTTAAGAGTCTATGCGGTTCCTTCATGGATCATATTGATGCTCAGGGAAATGGAGAACTGCAAGTAGGCGGTACGCTTGACAATATCAACTTGACCGGAGACCTCGTTGGTCATGGTAAGGTTCATATTATCCCTACCAACGTGGACTATTCTTTTAATCATCTGCATATCCACGCTATACCTGACGAAATACAGTTTCCTAATGACACGGTGAACGACCCCATTGGAAACTTGGGGATTTTATCCGGAGCCATACATCATAAACATCTGACTAACCTGAGTTTTGACTTAGGCATAGAAGGCCGGAAACTTCTTGCTTATGATACCCACGAATTCGATGGCAATTCTTTTTATGGAACAATCTATACAACCGGAAATTGTGGTATTCATGGAAGGAGTGGAGAGGTTACCTTCGATCTGAATCTAAAACCGGAAAAAGGATCTCAGATCGTATACAACGCAGCAAGTCCGGACGCAGTAAATAATGAATCTTTCATCCATTGGCACGATGCGTCAAAGGATACTTTAACCACAGATCCGCTAATCCATCACGCGGATGCGTCAAAGGACAATACCCCTGATATACCAACAGACCTTCATTTTAATTTTGTCATTAATGCGAATCAGGACTTAACCATCAAATTACTGTTAGACAATCAGGGAGACAACTATATTACACTGAACGGAGACGGCTTGATTCGAGCCAACTATTTCAACAAAGGCAATCTTCAGATGTTCGGCAACTATATTGTTAATCACGGTATCTATAAACTCACCATTCAGAATATCATCAAAAAAGATTTTCAGTTCCAACAAGGCGGATCAATTGTCTTCAATGGTGATCCATACAGATCTGCTATTGATTTACAGGCTGTCTATGTAGTTAATGGAGTAAGTCTCTCAGACTTGAATATAGGCAAGAGTTTCTCTTCAAATAATATCCGTGTCAATTGTCTAATGGACATTAAAGGCACTCCCCAGGAACCGAAAGCCACATTCTCTTTGGATATGCCTACCCTTAACAGTGAAGCCAAACAAATGGTCTATTCTCTTCTGAACAGTGAAGAGAACATGAACCAGCAAGTGCTCTATCTTCTTGCAGTAGGACGCTTCTATAATGAAGGAAACAATAATGCAGCAATTGAAAGTACCGAACAACAAAAACAGACGTCATTAGCTATGCAAAGTTTACTCAGCGGTACAATCAGTCAACAGTTGAGTCAGGTTCTTTCCACAGTTATCAATAATTCAAATTGGAATTTCGGAGCTAACATCTCTACTGGTAATGAAGGATTTTACAATGCTGAATATGAAGGACTTCTCAGTGGACGAATGTTCAATAACCGGCTCCAGTTCAATGGTCAATTCGGATATCGCGACAAAGCTAATACAACGACGACAAGTTTTATTGGAGACTTTGATATTCGCTATCTATTAATCCCGAACGGAAATATCGCACTTCGGATTTATAATCAGACCAATGACCGTTATTTTACCCGTAACAGTCTGAACACACAAGGTATCGGCTTTATCCTTAAAAAGGACTTTAATGGAATAGGTGACCTTTTCGGAATCAAAAGGAGAAAAAAGGTAAAAAGTAATCCCCGTCCTTCTACGGTCAAAGAAGCTGCGCGTTAATTGATTTTCTACTCCTTAAAAAACATTCTTTTATTTCTGACTTTATGAGTGAACTCCATTCAGTTCTGTCAAGCCTTAAGTTCACTTAATTCCAGCCAACGCATACTTTTATCATCCAGTTCTTGTTTCAAACCAGGAAGTCTTTTGCTTTTTTCTGTCAAATCTTTCACAGAAAGAGTTCCGCTGCACAAATCTGTTTCCAATTGTTTTTGCTCTGTTTCCAGAGCTTTGATATCCTCCGAAAGTTTCTCAAATTCACGTTGTTCTTTATAAGTCATCTTCTTATTATCAACGTGATGATAAATTACCTTGCTTTTAGCAGGTTCTTTCGATTCGGACTCTTCCTTTTTTTCAGACTGAAGTTTACTCCACTCCCTATATTGAGTATAATTACCAGGAAAATCCTTGATCATTCCATTCCCATTAAAGACCAACAGATGGTCAACTACCTTATCCATAAAATAGCGGTCATGGCTCACGATGATAACACATCCGGGAAAGTCCTGAAGATATTCTTCCAACACTTGAAGGGTCTGAATATCCAGATCATTTGTCGGTTCGTCCAACACGAGGAAATTGGGATTCTTCATCAGGACCGAACAAAGATACAGTTTGCGTCTTTGACCTCCTGAAAGTTTACACACATAATCATATTGCTCTTGTGGGGTGAAAAGGAAATACTCCAAGAACTGTGTAGCGGTCATGTGGCGACCGCCCCCTAGATCAATGTCATCAGCAATATCAGATATGACATCAATGACCTTCTGCTGATCATCAAATTTCATTCCTTCCTGTGCAAAATAACCGAAACGTACCGTCGAACCAATATCAAAGTTACCACTATCCGGTGGAACTAACCCCATCAACATTTTAATAAATGTGGATTTTCCTGTTCCGTTATCACCCACAATGCCCATCTTCTCAAAACGAGAGAAATTATAATAAAAATTTTCAAGGATGACTTTATCTCCCCATCTTTTCGAAACATACTGGCATTCGAAGATTTTACTTCCAATATAGACGTGGGTAGCCTTCAGACGCATCTGACGATCCTCTATCCTCTTTCTGGCGTTTCGCTGTAAGTCATAGAAAGCCTCTTCACGATAACGCGCTTTATGCCCCCTTGCCTGGGGCATCCGGCGCATCCATTCCAGTTCTTTACGATATAAATTCTTCGCATGTTGTATTTCGGCCTGCGTCTGGTCCATACGTTCCTGACGCTTCTCGAGATAATAACTATAGTTGCCCCGATAGGTATAAAGTTGATGGTCATCCAGTTCTATAATGGAATTACAAACCCGGTCTAAGAAGTAACGGTCATGAGTAACCATCAACAGTGTTTTATTTCCTCTCTTGAAAAAATCTTCCAGCCATACAATCATATCCAAGTCCAAATGGTTCGTTGGTTCATCAAGAAGAAAGAGGTCTGGTTCCGTAATCAAGACATTAGCCAGCGCAACCCGTTTCTGTTGTCCGCCACTCAACTCTCCCATCGGCTGTTGCATATCGCTAATCTTCAACTGAGTGAGTATTTGTTTTGCTTTCAATATTTTGGCAGGATCACCATGATGATTAAAACAAGCATCCAAAACGGTTTCATCAGAATCAAATTTTGGAGACTGTTCCAGATAACCCACATTTAAATCATTCCTGAAAATAATATTTCCACTATCGATGCCTTCTTTTCCGGTAATCATAGACATCAATGTCGATTTACCGGTTCCATTCTTAGCTATCAGTCCTATTTTCTGATTTTCAGCAATAGAAAAAGATATATTCTCAAAGAGGAGTCGTGCTCCAAAACGCTTTGTCAGATTCTGTATATCAAGATAGGGTCTTTCTTTTGCCATGACTTGTTAATTTGAAGGCAAAGGTACTGGAAATAAAGGAGAACACAAAAAAACACATATAAAATTTGGCTGAGAAAATATTTTTATCTATATTTGCACACGATTTCAAAAGAACACAGTGTTTCCATTCGTGAAACGCTTTTTCAACAGAATTTTTATACATAACATATTATAATGTATAGTAAAGACGAGTTATTATCGAAAAATATCTCAGAACTTGAAGATATTGCCAAAAAAGTTGGCGCCGATTATACGGCCGGAGATAGTCCGGAACAAACTATTTATGCGATTCTTGACCAGCAAGCAGCTGTAGAAGGTAAAAAGAATCCTCTCGGTATAAGGCGCAAACGCATCCATCTCACTAAACATGATGATCATGTCTATTCAGTAAAAGGAAAAAAAGGTGAAAATTTTGATGTCATGAAAAATAAAGGAAAAGGACCAGAAGACCAAGCACTTTTTCTTGAAGATGATGACAGTGCACAAGAAACTTCTGATGACGTGAAAGCTGCTGCTGATTTTCTGGCTAATATCCCTAAACACAGAGGACGCAAAAGCAAAGCAGAACTTCAAGCTATCGCCGCAGCAAAGGCCGTTATGGATCAAACAAATGAGCAGTTGCCTGAAAAGGATTCAACTGTTCCTACCAGAACTAACAGTATGAGTAATACATCAATAAAAGAAAAGGCATCACTATCTGATTCAAAAATAGAAAATGCGCTTAATAATGCAACTAACATATTAAAACAAAAAGACGAAAATCAGGATCAGGCTTCCGATGTGATACCAGAAGCAGCATTCTCTCCAGAAACACAGGACAATAACGAAAAAGATCATAAAGATAGTCAACTCATCGCCCAACTTCAAGCAAAAATGAACGCTCATAATGAGAATGTTGAGAGTGAACAGAGTCACGATACAGGTGATGAAGCCATCTGGGATGGGGATCCAAATGACGGAACTGATTTTATCACAGTTATTGATCTTCCTATAGAAGACCAAGGTGCTGTACCTTCATTTGATATATTTGACCGTCCTACAACGCCACAACCCCGAGCCTATCAGCCAGTAGTCGCTAAGCAGCCAACTCCGGTTGCAACCTATGACTTTGCAGACCTGATTACTTCAACAGGAGTACTGGAAGTAATGCCTGATGGTTATGGATTTCTACGTTCCAGTGATTATAACTATCTTTCTTCACCGGATGATGTTTACGTATCACAGAACTTTATCAGACGCTACGGTTTAAAAACCGGTGATGTCATCAATTGCCATGTACGTCCTCCACATGATGGGGAAAAATACTTCCCTCTGACTTCCATTGACGAGATTGACGGACGTCAGCCCAGTGAAATACGTGATCGGATTCCTTTTGAGCACCTAACGCCTTTGTTCCCGGAGGAAAAATTCAACCTTTGTGGGGATAAAGCGACAACTGATCTCAGCACTCGCGTAGTAGATCTCTTCTCTCCTATTGGTAAAGGCCAACGTGCATTGATTGTAGCCCAACCAAAAACCGGTAAGACTATTCTCATGAAGAATATCGCCAACGCTATAGCAGCAAATCATCCGGAAGCTTATCTGATGATGTTGCTGATTGATGAGCGTCCGGAGGAAGTAACAGACATGGCCCGTACTGTCAATGCTGAAGTGATTGCTTCTACTTTTGATGAACCGGCAGAACGACATGTTAAGATCGCTGGCATTGTGCTCGAAAAAGCAAAACGAATGGTCGAATGTGGCCATGATGTCGTCATTTTCCTTGACTCTATCACCCGTCTGGCCCGTGCTTACAACACGGTAGCTCCTGCATCGGGAAAGGTACTTACCGGTGGTGTAGATGCCAATGCCTTGCAAAAACCGAAACGGTTCTTCGGAGCTGCACGTAATATTGAAGGCGGTGGTTCGCTTACCATCATTGCTACGGCATTGATCGATACAGGCAGTAAGATGGATGAAGTTATCTTTGAGGAATTCAAGGGAACAGGTAACATGGAATTACAACTTGACCGTTCTCTTTCTAATAAACGTATATTCCCGGCAGTAAATCTTGTAGCTTCCAGCACGCGTAGGGAAGATTTGCTACAGGATAAGACAACACTCGACCGGATGTGGATTCTTCGTAAATATATCAGTGATATGAATCCGATTGAAGCTATGAATACAATCCGGAACCGTATGATTCATACACGTGACAATGAAGAATTCCTGTTATCAATGAATTCTTAAAGAATACCAAAAAGAAATATTAAGGGGAGGAGAGAAAATATTCTATTTTCTCTCCTCCCCTTAATTCATAGCGGAATCATATAGTTACCTTAATATTTCATGCACACAGATCACACATCAGTTTAATATCCGTATCTGTAAAACCATGATCATTCAGAAATTTCTGATCCTCTTTCATCTGTTTTTCCAACTCCATTATCTTATCTGCAGATGAACTAAAATCAGCTACTTTTATAAAAGTTCTGAATAAGTCAATTGCACTGTCGATCTGATGCTGCATCCATTTGCAATAACCTGCATTCAAGTAATCATCCGGATCAGGGGATTTCATATCAAGTAATTTATGATATTCCCTATCCGCCTGCTCCACCTTTCCCTGACAAAGAAGGGCCCAAGCCAGTACCCGGTGGACATTACGGTCATCAGGGTATTCTAAATCAAGTTTATACAACTCGTTGATAGCTTCTTCATATTTACCATTGCTGATCCATGCGATGCAAAGATTAATCTGATAAATTTGCTTATTAGGAAAAACTGCAACCAATTTTTGATAAACTTTCTCTGCCTCATCCATTCGGTTTGCCATCAGACAAGCTTTAGCCATTCCCTTTAATGCCGACAAGTCATCCGGATTCATACTGAGTGCTTTTCCAAAATGCTCACAGGCTTGAGGGTAATCACCCAGATGCAAGGCATTACACCCTCGAAGCACAATATAAGGTTCAGTAGTCCCTTCACTACTGTTTGAATATGCATTGAGCAGTATACGCTCTACACCTGGATAACCCTGTTTTTCAAGAAAACGGGCCAAGCTGAGTACATACTTCTTCAAAGGAGTATGCAAAAGAAATGGGGTGATGAAAAAGAATCCAGGGCCACCATTAATCAAACTGAAATTTTCAAAGGGATTATTAAAATCTTTTTTATAGGGGTAAAGTCGAAAGAACCGATAAAGATCCTGAAGATAACTTCGTCTGATAAAGGTTTTACTTCCTCTATTTAGATTTGTAGACATCGGCCCCATCACTGCTTCTCCGGAGTTCAGCATTTCTTTTACATTATCGGGAATTTTGTCTATAACACTACCCATAGCCAATGCGAAACTATACTTGTCACTATCGCAGAACGGCCCGTCATCAAAAAGAACCTGTAAGAATTTATTTTCACCTAGTTTCTCTCGGATTGGTTCCAAGGCTGGATGTCCAAGATAGAAAGGAACAAACCAGTTACTGAGCATATAAAAGAAAGGAAAACGCTTCATCTGCGAGAACCCCCCGAAATAAATGTCAGATCCCTGTTTCTCCATATCCGAAATCTGCTGAATGCTCTTTTCAACATCTTCAGCTGTTTCATCTTCGTCCTTCGGATGAAGGATATCGTCCATAGGATCATCTTCTTTCTCAGTTATTCCAAAACGCGTGATATTAAGATGATTCCCTTTCATCAGATTAGGCATAATATCGTCCTGGATCTTTTGACTATCCCGATCAGTACTGATACAATAGAAATATTGCTCCTGAAGTTCCAGCAATTCACGACACAGCCCCTCATCCTTAGTCAGATCATCCACTAATTCCTGCTGGTGAGGAAATAGATCTGAAGAGCCGTTCATAGACAGAATCCATCCTACCAAAGCTCTCTGCCTCAGGCGCTCATCCTTAGCACCTTTCAAGATTCTGGCAAGTGCCTCCCATTTTCGGATATCAAAAATATTGATACATGCCAGGATAATAGCACTTAACAGAAGTTGTGCATCAACACTATCTATTGTTGGTGACAAAATCAACTGAACATAGAACTCCATATCTCCTTCATGCCATTGTTCACTGACCAGGATAGCATCAAAAAGAAGGCTCATCTGATGATAATGCTTATTTTGGATCTCTAGCATCTTGTCCTTTCTCTTATTCTCTGGATCCAAACTCGTCATAGCCATTTCAGCCACATATCCTTCAAGAGCCTTATGGATGGAATCCTGAGAGAAATGAATATGCATCACACGGTGATAAGCCTCCCTGTAGGTAGCCACAGAATTGATTTTTTCATGCAATTCCACATCCTGAACCAATACGAAGATACGATTCAGAAGTTCTCCGTAGATTTTTTCCTGCTGAGGATCATGATAACCTTTACGCATATAGTCCAGCATCAGGGCATAATCACTTTTGATTTCGTCAAGTCTCCTGCCCAGAAGTGCATCCGGATGATTTGAAAGATAGACCTCAAATTTTCTTATTGCCCTGCCAAGATTCCGATCATGTCCTATTTCGTTATTCAATAGTTCTTTTAGTGAATTCATTCTTTTGCCCTTTCTATATCACGCGACTTTGGAGAATGAGCGTGAGAAAACATCAATGAGGGTAGAGCCTTAATCGTCTGAGGATCACTGCCACAATATTTGCTAATCAATGGACCATAAAATTGCAGTCCATGTTTGTTAATGCTGTCTACCGCTTGATTATAAGCTTTAATAAACAGATGCATCTGCTGTTTCCGGCCAGCCAAATCGGTTTTTCGAAAGGCAAAGACACCTAACTGCAAGTCTAGATCCCGACTATCCAAAAGCACAGGACCACCCAAAAGCCGAGCTTTAGTAGCTTGAGGCTCTGTCAGGAACATCGCATCCATCTCATTGTTTTCCAGCATTCTCAGACGTATGTTAATATCGTTAATCTGTATTCGGTATACATTATATCTCGGCCGGCCCTTTTTTATGGCAATATCCGTCAGCAAATCTGTCGCAGAAAAGCGGGTATCTGCGATCATCTTATCGCTCAACTGATAAAGTTTATGAATACGTGACAATCGGTTAGTCACCAATTGCCAGTAGGTGTTTGTCGCAATAGGATAAGTTAAGGCAACACGCTGCTGTAATCGTTCAGCTCTGACCAGATCTGTGATCGATCCCTGAACACTACCACCAACCAATGCGGTATCACAATCCATCTGGGCTGTAAAAAATTTCAAATGAACCCTCACACCAGCAGATTTAAACAAACTATCATCATAGGCAACATAGACCGGCAGACAGTCCAAAGTCGGCAACACGCCGACCTTAAAAGCTATTCGATCAATACTGTCCAATCGAACTTTCTCAGCCTTCGATATTCTCCTATTCTCTTTGTAAGAGTTGCCACAAGCAGCCATTACAAGGAATATCCCAATCGCCAAAACCGGTATTATTCTTTTCATTACTTGCAAAAATACGGATTTATTTTGGTTCTGTCAAATTTATTCGTAAAATTCAGAGTCACCGAAAACCGCTCGCTGATAAGCTCTGATCAGAACCAGCATGACTCACTTAAAAAGACTATAGATATTGAATGTTCCTGCTTGTTGCAGATGGAATAAAACTTCATATCCAGAATACTATTTTTCACTAATTTCACCTATTATATACAACTCTGAAAACGGCCTGTTTGAAAAAAGAAATCAAATAGATCGGACCTGAATATGCCACAATACAGAAAATCTTTGTAACTTTGCCATATTGAACAAGTATCAATATGGCTAAAGACAAGATCGCATACGTATGCAGCAATTGTGGGCAAGAATCCGCAAAATGGATGGGACGATGCCCCAACTGTGGAGAATGGAACACGTTCAAACAGATTCGAATTCCTGCCAATACCCAAGATGGGACACAAAGTTGGGATTCTAAATCAAACCACACCTCTTTTTACGACGGCCTGCCTACTGGTATAGGTAAACCTGTCAAATTACGGGACATCTCTGCCAGCGATGAACCTCGTATAGATATGCATGACACAGAGCTCAACCGAGTACTCGGCGGTGGGATGGTTCCGGGAAGCATCATACTCCTCGGAGGAGAACCGGGAATCGGAAAAAGTACCCTCACGCTACAGACAATCCTGCACATGCATAAGCATCCTATTCTTTATGTCAGCGGAGAAGAAAGTACTCATCAGATCAAACTCAGAGCTGACCGTCTGGCCTCAAACATGGAAATACCAGATAAAGAAACCATTGGCTCAAATATATCTATTCTCTGTGAAACTTCGATTGAGAAAATTTTAGAATATGTCAAATCCAATCGGCCGGGACTCATTATCATTGATTCTATTCAGACCATGTCTACTGAAAAAATAGGAAGCAGTCCTGGAAGTATCTCTCAAGTCAGAGAATGTGCCTCTACATTTTTTCGTCTGGCTAAAACCAGCGGTATTCCGATTATTCTTATCGGACATATCAATAAAGAAGGAACACTGGCAGGTCCTAAGATATTAGAACATATCGTAGATACCGTTATCCAATTCGAAGGTGATACCCACTATATGTACAGGATTCTGAGAAGTACGAAAAACCGATTCGGCAGTACCTCTGAACTAGGTATATATGAAATGGAGCAAGATGGCCTGAAACCGGTAAGCAACCCCTCGGAACTCTTGCTCTCAGAAAACCATGACGGACTTTCAGGAGTGGCCATATCTGCCGCCATTGAGGGGGTAAGACCTTTCTTGGTAGAAACCCAGGCTCTGGTCTCCAGTGCTGCTTATGGTACGCCACAACGCAGTGCTACCGGATTTGATCAAAGGCGGCTGAACATGCTATTGGCGGTTTTAGAAAAAAGAGTTGGCTTTAAACTGATGCAGAAAGATGTATTCCTGAATATTGCAGGTGGATTGCGCGTCACAGATTTGGCTATTGACCTGAGTGTAATTGCAGCTGTACTTTCAAGTAATCTGGACATTGCGATAGAAACGGGATGGTGTATGGCCGGAGAGGTGGGACTCAGCGGCGAAGTCAGGCCGGTAAGTCGCATCAATCAACGAATCGAAGAAGCAGAAAAATTAGGCTTTACCCATATCATTATACCCAAATATAACTTGAAAGGACTACCTGAAAAGAAATACAAGATTGCGATTACTCCTGTCAGGAAAGTTGAGGAAGCCCTAAAAGCTCTCTTCGGTTAGAAATCATTTATATAACAAAACGGATCTATCAGAAAATTTAATTGCTCTTTGAAAAAACAGTTCTCCGTATTTCTCTGATAAAAGAAAAATGACTGATTGAAAGACTCCTGAAAAAGATGATCTCCAATGAAACGAATTATTTAAAAGTAAGAGATGGCAGCTCTGCCATCAACTCTTTAATATAATCCCTATCCCAGTCAGATAGATGAAGTTTCTGACCACCATACTCTAAAATATCTATATCCATACCTATTTTATACCGCTTTTTGCCCTCTGGAGTACGGCCACATTGTCTTTCAATATCTTTCATAGCAGTTTGAAGTTCTATAATAGACAGAGAAGTTGATGCCAAAGCCAAAACGTTCAAAAACTTCTTTCCACCAAAGCCAATCGGATCAGTCCACAAGGCACGGGTAAAACTGATTCTATTTCTGAAAAGCTGCTTAAGACTAATTTGAGCCCGAGCGATTTCCTTTTCAGCATTAGAATTAGAACCTAAAGCAATAATTACCGGAATTAAAGTTGCCATCCTTGATTAAGATCTTTCTGAGACAATGCAAATATAACAAAATTCTCACAGTAAAAGCCAGCATCTGTAATATTTTTATTAATTTTGCAATCGAAAAGCAGCTATAACGACATGAAGAAAATACTTTTATTATTGCTCCTGATGGTCCTTGTCTATCCTATGAGAGCACAACCAAGATGGAACTCCCAATATCAGACATACATCAATCAATACAAAGATTTAGCTATTGAAGAGATGCTGCGGTATCATATTCCAGCGAGCATCACTCTCGCTCAAGGTGTTCTAGAAAGTCGCGCTGGTCTTAGTGATCTGGTCACACAAGGGAACAATCATTTTGGTATAAAATGTCACGACTGGACCGGTCCTACACAATATCATGATGACGATGCCAAAGGTGAATGCTTCCGGGTGTATTCAAATGCAAGGGAAAGCTATGAAGACCACTCCAGATTCCTCTGCGAGCAACCGAGATATTCCTGTCTTTTCAGACTTAATATTACTGACTATCATGATTGGGCCTACGGACTGAAAAACTGTGGTTACGCGACAAACCCGAATTACGGAAACTTGCTGATCCAAATCATTGACCTCTATAAACTCAACCAGTATGATCATGATCGTCACTATGACCATTTTATGGCACAACATAGTGGAAAAGACCAACCGATAAAATATGAAAAGCAACTGCATCCCATCTATATCTTCAATGACAATTATTATTTGTTAGCCAGAGCTGGTGATACCTTTAAGGGGATAGGCAGGGAAGTTGGAATATCCTGGAAAAAACTGGCACGTTATAACGAACGGGACAAAGAAGATATCTTACAAAAAGGAGATATTATATTCTTGAAGAAAAAACAAAAGAAAGCTCCGAAACAGTTTAAGAACCGTCCGCATATCGTCAAACCGGGTGAAAGTATGTATAGTATCTCACAGGAATATGGCATTCGTTTGAAGAGCCTATACGAGATGAACTCTCTGCCTCCGACATTCCAGATTTATTCTGGGGCTAGACTCAGAGTAAGATAAATTTTATTCTTGTTTTTAAAGAAGAAATGAATAATAAAAAGATCATTGTTTTATGTTTTAGTTTTCTGATAACTCTGTCTGTAAAGGCACAGAAATTTGATGACTATTTTGAAAACCGCACCTTAAGGATTGATTATATCTTTTCCGGTAACCAGCAACATCAGAATATTGCTATCGATGAACTCTTGTCAGAACCCGGATGGTACGGAAAAAGGAAACGACTGGCAGAAATACCTGTAGAAGGAAATGGGCAGATCATCGCTCGTTCGCATCGGACAGGACAGATTATCTATCATAATTCGTTCTCCACGCTGTTCCAGGAATGGTTATCATACGATATGTCAAAGACACAGACCAAGAGTTTTGAAAACGTATTCCTGATGCCTTTCCCCAAAGATACCGTGGACGTAACACTCGAATTGATGAATAACCGCAGGCAAATCACAGCTTCCTTAACAACTACTATTAATCCAAAGGATATTCTGATTCGACACCTCGGCGAGAAAGAGGTTACCCCGTATATCACTTTGCAAAAAGCCAGTGACACAACCCGCTGTATCCATATTGCATATATCTCAGAAGGCTATCGGCCGGAAGAGATGCCAACCTTCATTGCGGATGCCAAAACAGCAATGGAAGCACTCTTCGAACATGAACCTTTCAAGAGGTTACGTAATCGGTTCAATATCATTGCCGTTGAGGCCCCTTCCAAGGATAGCGGAACCAGTGAACCGGATAAAGGAATTTGGAAGAACACGGCCCTCCACTCTAACTTCGATACTTTTTATAGTGACCGTTACCTTACTACCCTTCACCTGAAAGATTTGCATAACTGGCTGGCCGGTACACCCTATGAGCATATCATCATCTTGGTAAATACAGAAAAATATGGTGGTGGAGGAATTCTCAATTCCTATAACCTCAGTATGACTCATAACAAATGGTTCAAACCTGTTGTCGTTCATGAATTCGGACATTCCTTTGCAGGACTTGCAGATGAATATGCTTACGAAGAAGAACAGATTCCTATGTATCCTCATGACGTCGAACCTTGGGAACCAAACATTACGACAAAAGTCAATTTCCATGGCAAATGGGAAAACCTTATCGGAAAGAAAGATAAGAAGATCGGCTTCTATGAAGGAGCAGGTTATTCCTTGAAAGGTGTATACCGTGGCTATCCTGATTGCAGAATGCGCACAAATACTTTTCCGGAATTCTGCCCGATCTGCCAACAGGCGATCACACGTCTCATCGACTTCTACACTAAATAATAAACAAGAAATGGAGGAAATGGACTTCAATTAATTGTTTTTCAGAACTCCACTCGCCTGTGAAAAAGATTTTCAGGATTTACCGACTAAAAAATTAAGTAAAAATTTGGCAGAACAAAATAATTATACTACCTTTGCACATGCTTTTGAAAAGGAGATTTATCCGAAGAAAAGAGCAAACGGGGTGTAGCGCAGCCCGGTAGCGCTCCTGGTTTGGGACCAGGTGGTCGCAGGTTCGAATCCTGTCGCCCCGACTACTTTTGAGAGAGGTAACTTAACACTAAGTTATCTCTTTTTTTGTCTCTCATCTTATCCTACCATACAAAATGGATGCGAGGATTGTTCTTAAGCCATAATTCTCGTAGTATCAGTATTTCAGGAAAAACAGATGAGGACACGAATATCAAGGGATTGGTATCCTTACGGAATAATATACCAAATAAGAAAAGTAGATTTTTACAAGAAGAGATAAAAACAGAATAAATCAAAATTAAAGTCTATGAAGAACTTGACACTTTCCATTTCATATCAAATGGCCCAACTATCAGAGTTAAGTCAGGAAGACCAGCATTTAGTCCATTCCGCCATACAAGCCACTGCCAACAGTTATGCTCACTACAGTCATTTTCATGTAGGTGCAGCAGTAAGACTGGAAAACGGAAAAGAAATCATAGGTGCAAATCAGGAAAATGCTGCCTTTCCATCTGGATTGTGCGGTGAACGTACTGCAATCTTCGCAGCTCAGGCACAATTTCCAGAGCAACGGATAGTAGCATTGGCCATTGCTGCTAAAAATCCTCAAGGACTCATAAAGAAACCTATTACGCCCTGCGGGCAATGCAGACAAGTAATCATGGAAGTGGAAGACCGCTACCAGGCCCCTGTACGTATCCTTCTCTATGGTACAGACGGAATACTTATTTTTAATAGCGTAAAAGATCTTCTTCCTTTTTCTTTTGTAGATGCTAATATGAAGAAATAGTCACAGATGAATCATCAGGCATGTATACAGTCCTTAAGTTTATCAAGCCGGCCTCTTTCTCATATAGATGATATATGATAGTTGCCCGGCACGTATGATATACGTTTGCAAGGATTGGATATTCAAGCACTTTTGAAACTAAAGGAAAATGACGCCTGACAGATATCCTCCTATTAAAACAAAGAGGTTATGCCAAAACAACATTTGACATAACCTCTTTTATATTCGTTCCTTGCTTTCTCAGACAAGGAACATTCAACAATTTCTATTTAATCAATCCCTGTTCAACAAAGATCTTTTTCAAAATCTGCACACCTTTTTCGACTTGCTCTTCAGTGTGAGTAGCCATCAATGCAAATCTGACAAGTGTATCCTGCCTTGCACAAGCCGGTGGTACAACCGGATTAATAAACACACCATTATCAAAAGCAAGTTTTGTAACCAGGAATGTCTTATAATCATCACGTACATATAAAGGAATAATAGGACTGTGCGTATCACCTATTTCAAATCCTTCTTCACGAAAACGCTTCAAAGCATACTTGGTTACTTTCCAAAGACGTTCCTGACGTTCAGGTTCAGTACGGATAATATGAAGAGCTTCAATGGCAGCAGCCGTTGCAGCCGGAGTATTACTTGCGCTGAAAATATAAGTACGTACATTGTGGCGAAGGAAATTGATCGTATCCTTATCAGAAGCAATAAAACCTCCAATAGAAGCCAGACTCTTTGAAAAAGTGCCCATAATCAAATCAATGTCATCTGTAACTCCGAAATAGTCACAAACGCCTCGCCCTTCTTTACCAAAAACGCCAAGACCATGTGCCTCGTCGACCATGATAGAGCAATTATACTTCTTCTTTAATGCAACAATAGTTGGTAAATCAGCTAAATCGCCCTCCATAGAAAATACACCGTCAACGACTATCAACTTTACAGCATCATAAGGAAGATTCTTAAGAACACGTTCCAGATCTTCCATATCATTATGCTTGTAGTGGAGCTGCTTAGCAAAAGAAAGGCGACGGCCATCAACGATACTCGCATGATCACGCTCATCAGAGATGATATAATCATCCTTTCCTACTACTACAGCCAGGACACCCTGATTAACCGAAAATCCTGTTGAAAAACTCAATGCTGCATCTTTATGCTCAAATTCAGCAAGTTCATTTTCCAATTGAACATGGATATCCAATGTTCCATTCAGAAAACGGCTTCCGGCACATCCTGAACCATATTTGTCCAGAGCCTTCTTAGCAGCATCTATAATTCTTTGGTCACCAGTCAAACCGGTATATGCATTGGAACCGAACATCAAAACCTTGTGTCCGCCCATTTCAACTTCTGTGCCCTGCTTACTCGTAATCACACGAAAATAAGGATACACACCTTCTTTGATGTACTTCTGTGGTACACGATAACTTTTATATCTTTCCTGTAATTGTCCCATTATATATAAATAGGTGAACTAATTTTTTCATTTTGAACGCTACAAAGATACAAAAAAAGAAGTTATAAAACATGTTTTTCCTAAAAAATATGCTTCTTAGCGAACATTTATAACTCATTTCATCTACTCAAAATTAAATCAACATAAAATCAGAAATCATTTATATTCTTATAAATAAAGCATTTACAGATATAAATCTGGAACTGGATAATCAGTTTCGTCTTATTTTTAAAATTTTAACAAACGGTAAAATCCTCAATTCATTAGAAATGCGTACTTTTGCCATACTTATGAAAAAGAAATTACTATTTATTGTCAATCCTATTTCAGGTACATCAGATAAAACTTCTCTTCCTGAGATAATCAACTCTAATTTAGATCTGTCAAGATTTGATTACAAAATCCAATTGACGGAATATTCCGGTCATGCCACAGAAATTGCTAAAACGGCCCAAGGCCATTTCGACATTGTCGTGGCTGTTGGCGGAGATGGTACAATCAATGAAGTAGCTCGTGGCCTTATCAATTCAAAGACAGCAATGGGAATCATTCCATGCGGATCAGGAAACGGATTGGCCAGACATCTTTTATTACCCATAGATATGAAGAAAAGTATCGACATACTCAACCAATGTGATATTCGTGACTTAGACTACGGCACCATCAA
>JAKVJW010000035.1 GCA_022486815.1 Prevotella sp.
CATTCTCCTCTTGCATGATTCAGTCCAAAATTTCTAGCCGAACTCACTCCACCATTTTTCTTATGAAAGACTCGGACACGGACATCTTTGGCCACATAACTATCACATATATTACAAGAACTATCTGTACTACCATCATCAATTAACAACAGTTCAAAACAGGTAAAACTCTGTGACAATATGCTATCAATACAAGGAGATAGATACTTCTCCTCATTATATACTGGAACGATAATAGAAACTTGAGGTATCATACTTACGCTACATCGTCATTCAACAGATTAAACACCTTGTGCCTATCTATTCAGATAAAAGATATAATGTACAAAGGTAATCAATTTCGGCGAATATTCCTTCCTCCAGAGACACTTTTTAAGTTTTTCTCCATCCAACTATTGATTATCCCGATTTAAGTTTTATCTTTGCACGAAATCTTAGACGAACATTCAACTCATTATGTCAGAAATCATCATTAATCCCAAGAAACAAAGAATGGCCATCCCCCATTATCTCTGTATCAATGAACAGATATTGGGAATCATGAAAGAAAAACCGATACACATCCAGATCCCGGCAGGAACCTACAAGATTACCATCAGAAGCATGTTCAAGTTTATTGAATCCTCCATCACCGTGAGCGTACAGGAAGGAGAAGCCTGCAATGTGAATTTCTGTGACCGGGAACGAATCTGGAATATCCTGTTCAATATTGACATGGTACTATGGATCATCAAACGAATTATCCATATCGGAGCCCCCTGGGACGCCATCTATGAAACTGTAAGCAACGGATTTTTTGCCATCTGGATTATCCGAGTGTGGATCATCCGGAAGAAATACTTCAAGATGCAACTGACAAGAACAGAAGAGCAAAGACCACAAGGTCCAGGAATGTATTAGAAAAACACTATTTTACAGGTTCAAGATCTACCGACGATATTTTCATGGTCGCATAACCCTGACCTTTTCACCAACATGAAAAGGACCGGAAGAAATGGAAACCGGAACCGGCGAATTATAAAGCATAAACCGAAGGACTCTGATTTCATGATCAGAGATAACTGCAATCAATCACATCTATATTCAACAACTCCTGACAGAGAACACGCGCGCGATTCTGTCCGGACTATAACCAATCATAAAGCAGATACTCGATCCGGACTAGTCCTAAGACTATAAAGAGTATATGAAAGAAACACTTGATGTCAGAATCCTTTTCATCTACCTTTGCAAATGTTGCTATCATAGAACCGGCAACAGCAAAAACATCTTATCAAAAACATCATGAGCAAAAGCAATGACATCAAAATGCTTACCCCGCATTTCAGCAAGTGGGAAATGAAAAGGTCAGGTATAGCCATCAGGCACAATATTGCCAATGAGCCAAACGCAGAACAATGGAAAAACCTGTACAACTTATGTTTCAATATTCTGGAGCCATTGAGACTCCGTTTCGGCGCCATTACCATCACCAGCGGGTTTCGCTGCAAGCAACTGAATGATCTGGTCCACGGTGCCATCAATTCCCAACACTGCTGTGGAGAAGCAGCAGACATCTATATCGGGTCAGCCGAAAAAGCCACGAAGTATTTCGATTTCATCCGCCAGCATACCGATTTTGACCAGCTCATTGCAGAGCCAGCAGGCCGCCGTATTGCAGAAGCAAGATGGATTCATGTCAGTTTTACGACACGAAGACCCAACCGCCACCAGATTATTACCAAATAGACCAAGAAAAATCAAAAACAGCGAAGATGAGCTACCCAAATAGCCATCTTCGCATAAATACCAAGATAAGTTTCTTCCATCAAAGATCTTCCAGAAAAAGCACGACAGACATCAGGGCAAGATGATCCGACATCACCTTTTTATGCGTGTTTTTATAGTAAATAAATTAAAGTCGGTGAGTCTCAATTATAAATTATACTCTTTCAAAATCAAGATCCCCTACACTTTCTTCAAGCTTTTCTATCAACATCTATGCTGTTCCCTTCAGATCAATGACTTCTTGAAATCTTATCCCAGTAATTCCCATTTATCCTCGCATCCCCTTCAATGGGTTCATCAGAAGATGTCTCAGCCCCAGTAGGATCAAGAGATACCGTTCCGGTATTCTGATCGACATTCACACCACCAGACGAACTCGCAATAAAAGACTCACACTCCAATTCAATCACTCTAATAGTTGGTTTCGTGTATTTCATAAGTTTATTACATAAGGTTTAATCTTTCATTTTGTATCCAGGCAAAAGCCATGAGGGCGACTGTTCAATTCCCCCCGTGGAATTCTACTTCCCCTGAGACGATATCTAGAACTTCCAGTCCCCGAAGTACCCCCCTTACTAATCACATCAAGCATTCCCTTTCCATCAACAATACACAACTTACATTTCTCCGCATCCTCCACAGTCATATACCAGCAGAAAGCCTTCAACCTGCAATCAGCATTCTTACAATAAAAGAGTTTGTTATCTGAAAGCATATAAGCCCTCAGCCCCTGGAGTTGCTTATCCCTATAGATACCGACAAAATGATTGCCGTTCAGATTCACATCTACCTGATCATCACGATAGTCAGCAGGCAAGTCTACAGAAGTCGGGGCAATGATATAAGGAGCCTGGGCGAACCTGCCTGAAATCAGATAAGGCACATTTGCCTGAAGGTCATCACCCTCCACTTTCCTGAACACGATACCCCCCATTTCCTTCTTATCCAGTTCATAAGCCTGGACATGCAGTCCGAACACCTCCTTATAATTACGGACTGCACATGGCAGCATGAGCGTATTGAAACGGTTATCCTTAAACTTACGGTCAACCGTAATCATCGTATCCCCCTTGACTGCCGTCAGATCACTACCCGAAGCCATCAGATTACGGAATCCATCCAACCGGTCAATCCGATAAAGCAAGACGGCACTGTACCTATCCGGATCTCTTTTGTAATAAGCATCCGTAGGAGCACTATAATAACACATATTTTTCTGATATCTCAATGTCCTGTTCCCCATGAGCATTCTGAATTTTCTTCCAGAGCCCATCAGACACAGATGCCGGGAAGTCGTCTCCCCTTTATCCGACCGGTGCCTGTATATTACCGGATATGTGGTATCCTGAAAGATATAGAAGCCATTGGTGACATCATACATCAGATACCGGCAATTTCCATGGTCGTCCGTTCCGCTTTTATACAGACGTACCAGGTCACTTCCGGGAACAGCAGCAGAAACCTGAGAGAAATAAGGAGGGCCACCCATATAGTATATAATATGGTCAGCAGGCCTATAAGAGCTTTTTGAGATATGGCAGCCTGCATATCCATATCTTTTCTTCTCGATGACCACATCAGACGAAAACAAATATAAGCCCCCATCAACCAATTCAGTGCTATCAGAAGCAGACGTAATTTGAGTAAGTTCAGTTTGTGCCCTTCCCGGTTCAGTCATCACCATGCAAAACGCCAGAAGAAGAACACGATTTTTACAAATCATATTCAGAAACGGTTTTTATCGTATTAGATATTACTATGGCAAATATACAATTATTTTTTGTTTTGACAAAAAAAATGATATAGAAAAAGCCAATATTAGAATATTTTCTACAGTAAAGATACCTTTGAACTAAATTTTTCAACAACTTTGAATCAATAGATATCCGTTTTCTTTATTCAGAATGTTATTACTTTTCCGATTCTATAGAAATCGGTAAACTCTTTTACCATTCCCAATTTATGTGAAAAAGTAATATTTTTTTATCATCTAAACAACAGGTTGGAAAACGCTTCGAAGCTAATCTATAAAAAAATCAGGCCCGGTACTTTTGACACAAGTACCGGGCTTGAAAAGACAATGTATACAATGATCAAGAGAGATCAAAACTCACTTGTAAAATGGAATCTGACATGTTTAAAATCCTGTTCTGCCATGCTCAGCATATAACTCGAATCTGCGAGGAATACATCCCTTCCTTCCCGGTCCTTAGCCATATACTGGTATTTTCGTTTCCTGAAATCATCCAGTTCATCCTTGTCATCCGATTCAATCCAACAAGCTTTATACAGATGGATCGGTGCCCAGCGACACTTCGCATTGTATTCATGCTCCAGACGATACTGGATGACTTCAAACTGCAATTGTCCGACCGTTCCGATAATCCGACGGTTATTAAACTGGCTGACAAAAAGTTGGGCAACACCCTCATCCATCAGTTGTTCAATTCCCTTATGAAACTGTTTGCTTTTCATCGGGTCATCATTCTCAATATACTTGAAAAGAAGCGGAGAGAAACTCGGCAGGCCCTTGAAATGTAAATTCTCGCCTTCCGTCAGCGTATCCCCGATCTTAAATATACCATTGTCCGGCAATCCGACGATATCTCCCGGCCAAGCCTCATCGACCGTACTCTTTCTCTGAGCCATAAACTGAGCCGGAGAAGAAAAGCGGACCGTCTTGGAAAGGCGGACATGCCAATAAGGGGTATTCCGGACAAACTTGCCTGAACAGATCTTACAGAAAGCGATACAACTCCTATGGTTCGGATCGATATTGGCGGTAATCTTAAAGATAAATCCCGTAAACTTCGGTTCAGAAGGAAGGACCAGCCGTTCTTCTGCCTTGGTTGTCCCAGGATTAGGGGCAATCTGCACAAAACAATCCAGCAACTCCTGTACGCCAAAATTGTTCAAAGCAGACCCGAAGAATACCGGAGCCATCTCAGCACTGCGATAACTCTCTTCTTCAAAATGAGGGTACACCCCCTCAACCAGTTCCAGATCACCACGCAACTGTTCTGCTCCACGCTCACCGACATGCTTCTCCAGATCCTTCGACTTGACATCGACAGAAATTTTCTGAGTCACCCGTTGTTTGTCCGGAGTGAACAAGTTCAACTGATGTTCAAAGATATTATATACACCCTGGAAGTGCATTCCCTCACCGATAGGCCAACTCAAAGGAACGACATGAGTCTTCAGTTCCTTCTCTAGTTCGTCCAGCAGATCAAAAGGATCACGGCCCTCACGATCCATCTTATTGACAAAGACGATAACCGGCGTATTACGCATACGGCACACCTCCATCAGTTTACGAGTCTGAGCCTGCACACCTCTTGCCGCATCAATGACAATGATAGCAGAGTCCACAGCCGTAAGCGTACGATAAGTATCTTCTGCAAAGTCCTGATGCCCCGGAGTATCCAGGATATTCACTTTATAAGGCTCGCCAGACATTCCATCCGGCAGATAATCAAATTCCATCACCGAAGTAGACACAGAGATACCTCTTTGTTTCTCGATATCCATCCAGTCAGATGTAGCAGTCTTTGTAATCTTATTATTCTTTACGGCACCCGCCACCTGTATCTGTCCACCGAACAGCAGGAACTTCTCTGTAAGAGTTGTCTTTCCTGCATCCGGGTGAGAGATGATGGCAAAAGTCCGTCTTCTTTCTATTTCATTCATTTTCTCAATTCTGTATACATTCCCCCTCCCCTGTTTCCTTAAAGGACGAGAACATTCAAGCCCCGGAATCCCATCACGGAACACCTCAGCATCCTAAATCATCAGATCAGCCCTTGGCAGCATCAAATTCCGGTGATACCACTTTCATATTTTTCATACAAACGAGAAGACTATCAAGCCAATAAGGAATCTTAACGCCAAAGGTCTCCTTCAGTTTAGTCTTGTCCAGTACCGAATAGGCGGGGCGTGTCACCGGAGAAGGAAACTCATCACTATGACACGGCTGTATATCACAAGAAGTATGACCGGCAAACATAGCGATCATCTTCGTAAAATCATACCAGGATGTAACGCCCTCATCAGAGAAATGATAGATGCCCGTATGTCCACGGTAAGCACGAGACTCCACGATATGGAAGATCACCTCAGCCAGATCTCCCGCGTATGTAGGCGTCCCACACTGGTCAAAGACCACCTTTAAGGCAGGTTTATCAGCAGTAAGTTTGAGCATCGTCTTGACAAAGTTATGTCCGAACTCAGAATAAAGCCATGCTGTACGGATAATGATATGATCCACGCCAACAGCCTCGATCTTCTCCTCAGCATGTAGTTTCATTTTTCCGTATACCCCTGTCGGAGTACCCTTCTGGTCCTCCCTGCAAGGAGTATTATAAGGATCACCCCCAAACACATAATCCGTACTGATATGAACAAGCAGTCCACCTACCTCCTTCATAGCAAGAGCCAGATTCTCAGGAGCGGTTGCATTCAGCAACTCACAAAGATCAACATTACTTTCCGCCTTGTCCACATTAGTATAAGCAGCACAATTGATAATACACCTGATGTCATTTTCAGCGACCATCCTACGGATATCCTCGCGGTTCGTGATATCCAGTTTCCGATACCCCTCACAGACATCCGTGAAGATATAATTATCCTGACTTTTTTTTGCTACGAGTTGGATTTCATTTCCAAGTTGTCCGTTAGCACCAGTAACCAATATATTCATTGCATTCACTATTTTAGATTCACTTTATATACAGCAAAGGAATCATCCCAGTCTTACCATCCTTCAGAGGCAGCGCGTATCACTCCTTATCCCCGAAATCCAGTTCTCCGTTACGATCCTTGATATAATAGTCGCTCAGCATTCCAACGAAAGTAGAAATTTCCTTTACAGCCGCATTTGTTTCAGGAGTAACCTCCTTACCCTGCATTTTCAGAAGGGTGATACCATAGATCGCATCAAAACATGTTTCGATCTCACTCTCCTTCTCCAGGTCCTTGATAGCCATACGAGGATTATCCAGTCCAGACTCCTGAGCCTCCTTGAGCAGTCCATGCCTGTTTCGGCTCCGCAACTCTACGATATAAGGCAACACCTTATAATATTCAGCATTATAAAACGGAAATTTATTTGACTGAAGAAGACGCTGGTGCAAATCCACCATGTCCGTCATAATCACCTGATTGATATTCAAGTGACCGAACTCCCGTTTACCCTCCTCATTCATCATTCGGATAAGATCTCCGAACCAATCCTCCTCCTCATCCTTCTGATCATCAGTATAACCAGTAAACTTGGAGATATAGTTTTTCCTTATCTGAGCCAGGGAGCACCCCATAGCCCGGATCGTATCCTCAACCTGCCACATATAAAGCAGATATTCAGCGATATTTTCTTTTCTAAGTTTCTTAGCAATAAACATAGCAGAAAAAGTTAAGAGTTTAAAAACAAGAAGACCAAAGTCAGGAGTTACCCCCTCACTTATTCATCAGGAAATTGATAAACGACAAATTGAATATAGTCCCGATAAGAGCGATGATTGAACATACGACAACGATGCCCCCGATGATATGATTGATGATACGGATACCCTGTACATCAAACTTATTACGGATTCTGTCCACCGTCCAGGTCAAGCCATACCACCACAGATTAGCTCCGAAGATAATACTCATATAGCCGACAGCCATCTGAAAAGGATGTCCCGGCATAATGAAAGCAAACTGAGCAAAGAGAGCTACAAAGAGAAATACGATCAGCGGATTGGCGAAAGTAACCAGAAATGCCGTGACAGCATTATGCAGTAATGTACCCTTACTTTTATTATTTGTAAGATGCGCGGTTTCCATCGGTTTACTCCGATAGCAGTAGATACCAAAAAGCAAGAGGACGACACCTCCGATCACCTGAAAATAGAATTTCGTAGACGGATTTTTAAAGAAATTGAGAACGAAACTCATGCCCAAGCCCGTGATCAGAGCATAGATAATGTCACTTACAGAAGCACCCACTCCAGTAGCCATCCCATACCACCGTCCCTTTTTGATTGTACGCTGAACGCACAAGATACCTACCGGGCCCATTGGTGCAGAAGCAATAATGCCAATCAGCATACCCTTGAAGATGACATTCAGTATGTTAAATTGAAGGAAATCCATATTAAGTTGCAAAGATACGTATTAATCACTTATCCTGCAAATAAATACAATTCTTTTTAAAATCGGCAAACCAGACCAGGTATCCCCAGACACCTCACAAAAAAGCAGTACAGAAGGAACTCTGCACTGCCTGTCAAATTAATTTCTCATTTTTCTTTCCATCCCCCTCTGCCAGCCGAATCCTATTCAGCAGCAAAGTAAGGACGAGTATTATTTTGTCTTAGATTCAGTCGTGTCAACCACATCCCAACCTACAGCGCTTGCACCAAGAATAGCAGCCGAAGACCCATCAAGCGTACTGACCAGGAATTTAGCCTTACCCTTGAATATATTCAGGACATGCTCATCATAGCTCTCAATCAACGGTTTCATCAGCAAGTCACCAGCTTTAGTCAGACCACCAAAGAAAATATATGCTTCCGGACTTGAGAAAGCGGTAAAGTTGGCACAAGCCTCACCCAGCAGACGCCCGGTAAACTCATACACTCGCTTAGCCAGTTTATCTCCCTTGCCAGCTGCAAGGCTGACATCCAGAGAAGTGATCTCTTCCGGGTTTTTCTCACGCAGCAGGCTCTCCTCATCACTATCCTGCAGATACTGACGGGCAGTACGGGCCACACCGGTAGCCGAGCAATATGCTTCCAGACAACCCTTGCGGCCACAGCCACACTGACGTCCCTCATCACCATTGACCACAGTGACATGACCAAGTTCACCGGCAAATCCGTCGCAGCCATAAACCATCTGACCATTGATAACGATGCCGGAACCGACACCTGTACCCAAAGTAATCTCGATAAAGTTCTTCATACCCCGCGCAGCACCGTAAGTCATCTCACCCAAAGCAGCCGCATTAGCGTCATTAGTCAGAGCCACAGGAATACCCAATGCCTTAGAGAATATATCAGCCAAAGGCACAATGCAAGTATGAGCCCAGATCAAGTTAGGAGCATATTCAATCGTACCATTATAAAAATTACCATTAGGAGCTCCGATACCCATTGCCCGGATTTTCGTGATTCCGCCTACAGAGTCAATAACCGGTTCAAGAGCAATCAGAGAAGCCTTCACGAAATCCTCTACATTCTTATAAACCTGAGTTTTGATCGCAGTAGTAGCCTTAATGACACCACGGGTATCAACGATACCAAAAACGGAGTTAGTCCCCCCCAGATCCAGACCGATAACATAAGGTTTCAATACATCCTCATTGTCTCTATCTGTTGCTTTTGTTGCTGTTTCTGCCATGTTTTCCTATATATTAAGTAAGTTTTTATTATTCCCACAAAGTTAGGAAAATCTTCCGAACATTCAAACGATTTCCCTATTTTTTTCTTCTGTTCGCCCACACAAAGACCACGCACACTCCAATCACCTCACTGCATCATTTTTCAGCATGAAACATGACCTTCTTTTCAAGAACATCAAACAAGCAAAATCCCATCTATTTTATACAGAAGACAGCAGCAGATACCCCCTTTAAGGTAATCATGTCAAAATTTCTCCCCGATCTATAACTTGCCTTACCAGAAACCAGTCTAACTACCCCCTTACCTAAATGAACAATCTTTGCAAACACCTTCTTATCACCAGGGTTAAGAGCTACGACATACGTCTGACCTTCGGCAAAACGCTTATAAACCATAGGATAAGGCTTTGCAACATCACTAATCAATTTCCACGATCCATCATTATTCAAAGCCGGGGAAGAATGGCGCAAAGCGATCAGATCACGGGTAAAGTTCAATAAAGAATTCTTATCTTTTTCCTGAGCAGAAACTGTCAGCCTGCCGTTATCCGTAGCTACAGGAAAATAGAGTTGAGCCGGCGAGCAAGAAGAGAAACCAGCAGTTAGACCAGGAGTCCACTGCATCGGCGTACGTGTTCCGGCACGATCATTACTCCCCTCCTTACCCGGCAGGTTCATCTGATATTTCATACCGATCTCATCCCCATAGTAGATGAAAGGAACTCCCGGCATCGTCAAGAAAAACATCATTGTGACCTTCAACTGATCAAATGTATTACGCATACCGATATTCGGACGCTGATAATCATGGTTGGCAGTCGGCAAGGCAATATATCCAATATCCTTCGTCCTTTCATAAGCATCCGAGAAATTGTCTACAAACTGTTTCACTTCCCCCTTACCCTTCTTGTCAAAATAACACTCTCCATAACCATCATTCCTGTGAGATTTTCCCCATGGAGTATCAGGAGCGAAGAAAAGAGAAGCATAACCCTTGATACCAAAATGAATCATAAAATCGATATTGAAGCCTGCAGGAATGGCTGAGGCAGGATCGCTCCACTCAGAAATCAGCACACACTGGGGATAATATTGATCCTTCCAGGCCCGCATTTCCTTCCAGAGTCTCGAAGTTTCCACCTTTCCCGGATCATTTTTAACCAAAGAAGAAGCCATATCCACGCGGAAGCCATCAATGCCCTTGTCAAACCAGAACGACATAATGTTCCGTATCTCACGGCGGACAGCCTGCGGTCCCGGAGCCATTACAGGCTGTTCCCAACTATGTTCAGGATGAGCAAAACCATAATTCAATGCCGGCTGACATTCAAAGAAGTTTTTCTCATAATATTTTGCACGAGGAGCATCCATCTCCACATAGCGCCCCCGCGTACTGGACTGCGGATTCGGATCCTGATGCCGAAGAGCTATTTCCTCCTTATCCAACTTCGATATGGTATCTGTCCATATATAATAATCAGCATAATGACCATTCGGATCACCATTTGCACTCTGTTTAAACCATTTACACTGATTACTGGTATGGCCAGCCACAAGATCAAGGCACACTTTGATCCCCCGCTTATGAGCCTCCCTGATAAGATTGACCATATCTGTATTAGTACCGAAACGAGGATCGATCTTATAAAAATCAATCACATCATATCCCCCGTCAAACCAACCAGACTCAAATACAGGATTCAGCCAGATCGCATTAACCCCTAAAGATTTGATATAGTCCAGTTTTTGGGTTATTCCAGGAAGATCACCGATACCATTACCATCCGTATCCATATAAGAAGACGGATAAATCTGATAGAACACGGCATTGCCAAGCCAAGCCGGTCCCTTGGCAGATACAGTCGACTGAGCAGATACCGATCCGGTTATTGCCAAAGCCAACACCACAGTCAATACTATTTTTTTCATCATCAACAAATTTTTACTTGTGCAGTTATCAAAGTATCAAGATTACGATCACAAATATACCTAAAAAACTAAAAGCCGGTACGATTGTACCGGCTAAATATTACTTATTGCTTATATCCAGGATTCTGTCTGAGATTTGTATTCAGGTTCAACACCGAATAAGGAATAGGATAAACATTCGTATAACCTGTATTATCTACCACATAATCGCCAGCAGACGCATTATGATGAACGCCCTGATAACGATCCACTGTAGGTTCAGTAAACGTACAAAAACGGATCTGATCCTGACGGCGAGTTCCCTCCCACGCCAATTCAATCATACGTTCATCGAGAATATCATTTAAAGACAGCGAACTGCGGAGAGACGCGCCAGCACGCGTACGAATCTGATTAACCAGGAGCAGGGCATCAGCCTTGTCCCCCAACCGGTATTCCGCTTCCGCCTTCATCAAAAGAGCATCACCATAACGCCAAATGACCAAGTCATTGTTATTATCCCCCTGAATAGAAGAAGAAGTATCATACTCATATTTTTTGAAACGTGCACCAGCACATTTCACATCATGAGCATTCGAACCCGTTCCGAAATCCACTACAACCTTCAACGGCTCATAGCTTAAGGGTTGCCCGGAAATACCATCCCCAACTGTTTTTCCACCCGTCTGAGAAGTATAATCTTCATCACACCAGTAGTTCATGCGCAAGCGAGGATCCTCATCCTTAGTACCATAACCCATCACCTGCATAGCACGGACAGTGGCGCAAGCCCCATTCCATCCAGAATAACCGATAGCACTGGCATGATTATAATGAAGAGAACGTATCAGATTATAATCAGTTATCTTATAGGTCTTGTCATCATCAGGACGAGTAAAGATATTCTCCACAGAGTTCTGGTTCTGCACGATGAAATTATCCGCATAGCCAGGTTGAAGACTATATCCCTGAGCTGCAATCTGGTCAACACAATATTTCACGGTCTCCCACGCATTACGGCTCTTTCCATCAACTGTCATCAGAATATTATCGCCCATTCCCGAAACAATGCTACCCTGTCCTTCATCCGCATTTCCATCACCTGAAAGATCTTTACCCACGAAAGTCTTATAACTGTCAGCAGAAGTATCATCAATCTTATACACAGGAGCATTGAGCGCACATTTAGCCAAGCACATATAGGCCACTGCCTTAGTCACACGACCATAGTAAGTACCCATTTTCTGGCATTGACCATTACCCAGTTTCGGCAGTGCATCATTCAATTCACTAACGACGAAATCAAAGACCTTAGAACGGTTACTCTGCTTGACAGAATCAGTAGACTGAGTCGAAGATGTCACAATAGGTATCTGAGCAAAGAGATCCATCGCATAATAGTAGTGAATAGCGCGCAAAGCACGCAGTTCAGCGATATAGCTCTCATAATCAGGATGGTCCTTGAGTCGCGGCGTCAACTTATCTATCGACGAATTACAAAGGCCGATAATCTGATAGATATAATTCCAGACCGTTGCGTATGTATCCACTGAAGATTCAAAATGATGCAAGAACATATTCTGCCATTTCCCACCATCGACCCAATCACCCTGACGGCCAGGAAGAATCGTTGCATCAGAAGTAAACTCCTCCAGGGTATGAATACAATCTGTACTGCCATAGATATTATTACCTATTGCAGTATATACATTCGCCACAGCATTATCGTATGTCAGTTCAGAAGTTTTAAAAGCCTCATCTTCATCAAACTGGCTCTTGGGATTCTCATCCAGAGAACAAGCAGAAAACCAGAAAACCGATGAAATCAAAGTCATGCTTAATATAATATGTCTTTTCATAGTTATTTTCCTTTTTAAGTCCGAATATATTAGAAATGAACAGATACATTCAGAGAGAACGTACGTGTGAGTGGATAGATACGCTTATCATCAACACCCAGAGTCCCATAATTCGTAGTTCCTTCCGACTGTTGCACCAGAGAAGCCGAATTGATCATCGGCGTAAGGCCCTTGTAACCGGTTATGGTACAGACATTGTTGACAGAAAAAGCCAGTCGGAGACTCTGAATCCATTTAGCCTTCAATTGTTTTTTCGTAAAATTATAACCAAGAGTAACATACTCAAAGTTTACATAGTCACCATTTTTGAGCCAATAATCAGAAATCTGTATATCATGAATCCCTTTTGCAGGAGCATCAGCCAAGACATTATAAGTAGGGAAATTGTTCATGTTGCTATAGGTCATACCCGTACCATTATAGATCTTAAATCCGAAAGCACCATTAAATTGAGTGGTAAGATCCCAATTTTTATACTTAAAGGTAAAATTCCAGTTCAAGTATGTTTTAGGGATTGCATTGCCACACACCTTGCGGTCACCGGAATCACCCGTATCAATCGTTCCATCATGGTTCAAGTCAGAGATAATATACTGCCCATTCTTATCGATGCCCTCGCAATGAGGCAGATAGAACACTCCGATCGGTTGACCCACGATCAGATAAGCAACACCATAGTTCTGAGTCAGTCCGGCCGCATTAATACGGGAAACCATGATATGCTCACTGGTTGTCAGTTTCTGTCCCTTGTAAGTTCCATCAAGAGAAAGGAGTTTGTTTCGTTGGAAACTCAGATTGACATTAGAACTGAAAGTAAAATCAGAAGTACGGATAATATCCCCGTTCACGCCAAATTCAAGACCATTATTAGACATAGAGCCCATATTTGCCAACAAAGTATTATAAGTAAATGGCGGAACCGGTACGGTATAAGTATAGAGAAGGTCCTTTGTCTTAGACTTATACCAGTCGACGGTCAGATTCAAGCGGTTATCAAATGCCGAAAAATCAAGACCCGCATCAAAAGTATGCTTGACTTCCCATTTCAGGTCCGGATTGCTATTGCTCTTGATAGCAAAAGTTGTGGTATTGGTACCATTGATTACCGATACCCCGTTCGGACCATAGAGAGAAAGAGAGTTATAAGGTTCTATGGCATCCTGATTACCCGTTGTTCCATAACCGACACGTATCTTCAGATTATCAATCCAACGGACATCCTTCAGGAAAGGTTCCTGTGAGATAACCCATGCAACCGATGCAGACGGGAACCAGCCCCATTTATGTCCGGATCCCAATTTGGAGGATCCATCCGTACGAAGGTTTGCAGTAACGATATACCTGTTCGCATACATATAGTTAACACGAGCCATATAAGAGCTCAATGTATAATCGGAAGCACTGCTTAGGTTGTCACCCCAAGCCACATTAGCACCAGCTTCAAGATTATTATACTTAAAATAATTAGTTTGGTAACCTCTGCTCTGCTCTGAATTTGTAAAAGTACGGTAACTCTGTCCTTCCATCAAGGCAAGAGCATCAATATGATGCTTTCCGAAATCCCTCGTAAAGGTCAGTTGGATATTTCCCATCAGGTTCTTATAATTCATATTTTGTATATACGCCCAGCCATTACCATTAAGTTGTCCCTGGCGGATATCATTAGGAACATAAAATTTATGATCAAGATCAAGTTTTGTATAACTACCGAAAGCACTTAAAGAAAGGCCATTAATAATTCTCCACGTAATCTTACCATGGGTATTCAAGGAGCCCACATTATATTTATCAATAATCTCCAACTGTCCCAGTGGGTTATAGATTTCATTGGCGAGCATATCCTCATCCCATTCTCCTGTGGTTTTATTTCTATAATTCGGATAAGTCGGATTATACGCCGCAGCAGAATAGAACATCTTCTGCATATCATACTGAGGACGTCCATCCCTTTCGCTGCCAAACACCCCAAGATCAAGTTTCAGTTTATTATTAAAGGCAAATTGCGTAGCATCCAACTTTACCGTATAATTCTGCATCTCAGAATTTCTCAGAGCGCCCTGTCTATCGACATATCCAAGGCTAGCCCGGTAATTGCCATTAGCATTACCCGATGAAAAAGCCACATTCTGATTTGTAGTGATGCCACCCGACCGTTCGACCTCATCGAGCCAATTGGTGTTACCACCCAGATCCGTAAAGGTAAGTCCAAGGCTCTTTGCCGTCTGACGATAATCAGCAGCATTCAGCATCTTAATGTTCTTAAAGACCGAATTGACGCCAAAAGTACCATTATAAGAAATATCAGAATGGCCATTCTTTCCACGTGCCGTAGTAACCACAATCACGCCGGCTGCACCACGCGATCCATACTGAGCCGTTTCAGAAGCATCCTTCAAGATCGTCATACTCTCAATATCACCCGGTTGCAAAGCATTAAACAGATTCATGTCCGCATAAGTCCCATCAATAATGATCAGCGGGTCATTACCGCCAGAAAGAGAAGCCGTACCACGGATACGGATATTTGTTGTCCCCATAGGGTCACCGCCACTCTGGCTGATCACCAGGCCACTGACCTTACCCTTCAAGGCATCAGCGGCACTTGTCACGACACCTTTGTTCATATCCTCCTGGCCAACCCTTTCAACAGCTCCGGAGACCGTACGCTTCGTGCCGACAGCATAACCCACGACAACGACCTCATCCAGTTGTTTGTTGTTTACCGACATGGTTACATTTATATTCGTTCTGTTCCCGGTCAGGACTTCCTTGTTCAGATATCCTATATAGGAGAAAACCAAAGTTGCCCCTTTACCCACATTATTAAGGGTATATTTACCATCAAGATCTGTAACTGTTCCTACAGACTTATTTCCTTTTACCACAACACTTGCTCCAATGACAGGTTCTCCCGTTTCATCCTTGACTATACCAGTAACCGTACTTTGAGCAAAAGAAGGAACAGCCAGCATAGATAGAAAGCATATCACATACACTTTCAAAAAATGTCTAAGGTTTATTAGTTTCATAAAGTTAGTTATTAATTATTGTTTAACTTGGTTTTAGATTGAATTCACTTGCCAATAATTTATAATGATCCGAAAAGGCTTGAAATATATAGATATTAGAAAAAGGTATACTTATAAAACAGATTTATCCAAACATAATTAAGTCCTTAGGAAATTAAGAGAAAAAGCATCTTTATCATTCGATTTTCTGAACAATAACTCATCTTAAAACTTTCATATTTTCCTATTAGAAAGACATGAACTCATTGAATTTTTCAAATCAATTTTTCATACACATTCATTTTATGAACATTTGACAATCGGCTACAAAATGGTATTACAAAATTAAGCGCTTTAGTAATTTTTTATAACCTTTTTAAGTTAAAAACAGTATCCGGGAGATGCAAACGATTACGCAATCGGAGACCCGTCAAAAAGACAGAAAGATACATCAGGAAATCACCGTCATACCCAGTAAACATATAGGTTAAAGTACATCGAGAACGGATTGTATTTTAAAATGTCTTTCAGCAGTATTAATGATATGTATCGAAGGAAAACAGACTGTTTTCCTTCGATAATTATGAAAGAAACTATTCAGCAAACAGAGACACGGCGAAGCCGCCACCCCTGGCCTCTTTGAGTTTCAGGACATCCCCTTTTCTGACAATCCGATGCGTGATGGTATACGCTTCAGGATTCTTCTGATAATCAGCATCCGGTGCATCCGCATAGATCGTGCACTTATATTTCCGGCCCCTATCCAGGAAATCGAGTTTAACGGTACACTTATGCCCGTCCTGGTCACATTTCCCACCGATAAACCAATTATTACTATTCTTTGCCTTTCTGGCTACCGTAATATACTTAGCCGGCTCAGCCTCCAGATATCTGGAATCAGCCCAATCCAAGGGCACATCACGGATAAACTGCAAAGCATCATCATACTTCGCATAATTTTCAGGCGTGTCAGCCACCATCTGCAACGGACTATACATCACCATATAAAGAGCCAGTTGCCCGACAAGCGTTGTATGGACATAATTCTGATTCTTACTCCACGTACTCAACCGTGTCTCCAGAATTCCCGGAGTATAATCCATCGGTCCACCCTGCAGACGGGTAAAAGGAAGGATGACCGTATGATAAGGAGTATTTCCGCCAAAGGCCTCGTACTCTGTCCCCCGTGCACTCTCGTTAGCCACCATATTCGGATAAGTCCGGCAAAGTCCGGTAGGCCGGACAGCCTCATGAGCATCCACCATAATATGATGTTTAGCAGCCTCCTTGACACAATACAAATAATGGTTATTGATAAACTGGCTGTAATGGTGCTCACCTCGTGGGATGATATCCCCGACATAACCACTCTTCACCGCATCATAGCCATACTTATTCATCAGATCATAAGCAGCATCCAGATGACGCTCATAATTCCTTGTCGAAGCACTCGTCTCATGATGCATCAGAAGTTTCACGCCCTTCGAATGAGCATAATCATTCAATGCCTTGATATCAAAATCAGGATAAGGAGTCACAAAATCGAACACATCATCCTTGCTATGTCCGAACCAGTCCTCCCAACCTTCATCCCAGCCTTCCACGAGGACCTCATCAAGATGATTCTTTGCAGCAAAGTCGATATACTTACGGACTTCTGCATTGTTAGCCCCATGAGTACCATTCGGTTTACATTTGGAATAATCCGTAACCCCCAGTCGTACTGAAGGCAGATCATTGGTATAACTCCAGGTCTTCGTACCCACGATCATTTCCCACCATACGCCACAGAATTTAATCGGATGGATCCAGGAAGTATCCTTCAACTTACAAGGCTCATTCAGATTCAGAATCAACTTACACGACAGCATATCCCTTGCATCATCACTGACCAGCACTGTCCGCCAGGGTGTATTGAAAGGTGTCTGGATATAGCCCTTCATGCCCTCAGCATCAGGAGTCAGCCAAGATTCAAAGACAAAGTTCTTATCATCAAGATTCAGGCTCATTGTCGGATAATTCACACAGGCAGCCTCATGAATATTGATATACAAGCCATCATCAGTCTTCATCTGAAGAGCAGTTTGGACACCTGTCGGAGAAAACGGAGTCTGTGAAGAATTTGGCGTAATGGCATCCTTCATCCTACTGCGGATCTGAGAAAGCCGGGAAATCTGTGTCTCATACTCCTGCGTATCATAATCACCCGGAATCCAGTAAGCAAGATGATCACCCGTCATGGCAAACTGAGTATGTTCCTCTTTGATCACGAAATAATTCAGATCCTTCTGCTGAGGAAATTCATAACGAAGTCCCATCCCATAATCATAGACACGGAAGCGGATCACGATATGGCGGTTGCTTGATTTCTGATAAAGGCAGACAGCCATCTCATTATAATGATTACGAATCGTGGACGTTTCCCCCCATACCGGTTTCCATGTCTCGTCAAACGTCGAATCATGAACAGCGGTCTCTGTAAAGCCGTCCATAAGACTCGTCTCATCCATTCCCTTGGAAGCATGCTTATTCTTTGCAAGTTCCAATCCCAGATGACTCGGTTTAATAACCGTCTTATGCTTATAGAACATTTCATAAGTCGGAACCCCATTCCCAGTAAGGGAAAAACACACCCTTACATTTCCGTTCGGAGATTTCACTGTCTGAGCACAAAGGCAAGCAGGCAGTAAAATCAAGAGAACCATAACAATCTTTATGATCTTTTTCATCTCTTATTATAACTATTGATTCATTTTTCAATTACAATCATCGTCCAGTATTTCAAGGAAGGGACTGTAAACACTACATAATCACCTTGCTGCTTAAACTGAAGTTCTTGAGGGGCTCCACCATAACAGTCAGGAGAAGCGACCCAAACTTTCTTGACAGAAGAAGCACGTACTCCCAGCGACAAGGATTTGATCGTCTCCGGTTCAGGCATAGAACCGTCAAGGTCGCGCCAACTCAAACTATTTGCATTGACAAAGTTGAGAAGATGAATAACCTCCTTGCCATTAACCTCCTTAGCGTAAGAAGTTACGGTACCCAGTTTCGGAGGCCAGTCATTGATGATGACACTACCGTTTCCACCATATATCCCGTCATGATTATCGGTACCGCCACTGCGAAGCAGATTCTCATAAGCCGTAAAGAAATCATAATAATGTACGATTGCTTTTTTCAGAGAATCACCCATCTTCAGATTACTATTCGGGAAATACTCATTACACAGCATGTGATCACCTAACTCCAGATGATCAGCCCCAAGGGCGAACATAACCGCATCTGTCAGCAATACACCAGGAGCGTTAAATTCCGGCTTAGTACTATTATAATCCATATAAGCAGCATAGACCTGGCCAAGACTACCATTATAGGACTGATTCGTCTTCATGATAGAAAGCAAGTCGCTGAATTTAGACTCACCACCCCACAACTCAGAATACAAAAAGTCCACATCACCCGTTCCGGCAATCTGTTCCGATCCGAAATTGGATACCGCATTCATCACCAGGCTCTTGTCCGGCCGACGAGCTTTCATCCTTCTGATAAAAGAAGCAAATCCCACAGGAAGGTTCAATTTACTGCCATAATAGTCATAAACCGTACCCCGGTCTCCAACCTGATCAATATGATAACCATCAAAATCAAGGCTAGCATACACATCATCATTCCGGTCAGCAATATAGTTCTGCCAGTCCACATTTGAAGGATCCATCAGATAAATATCACTTTTCCAACCCGCCGGCATCGAAAGTTTATCCATCGTAGTATGTCCCGCATCTGTATAGAGATGCCATTTATCGCTGACCCCATCTTCCTTAGCATCATCAAGAGCACCGTAGCAAAGATTATAGAACATCGACTTCATGCCATAAGCATGTTGAGTAGAAATATAGTCCTTGATAACACTGGTATAAACAGTACGTTCAGCAATATCTGTATAACTATCCATCAAGTTACCCCGTGTACCCCCAAGCGGCCAGTGATGCTTATAATGCCAGTCATAAAACTGTATACCATTGATATGGCAACGGTTCAGAAAAGCCATCTCATTCTGGACGGCAGTATGAGTCTTGCTACCATCATAAGCAGCCACAAAACCATAACGAGGGTATCTGGCCCAGTTGGTGGACACATCAACGCCAACCGTTCCATAAACGGTTTCCGCTGAATCCCCATCCTGAGTATAGATATCCGCCAGATAACCCGTATGATCCATTGAAGGAGCTGCCCATGTCCACGTATTGCCCGCCAAGGAAGTTGTACCGATGACTTCATCACCACAACGGTAGCGGACTTTTGCCCCGGCAGGAATCGTGCCAGAAGCAGTGAATGTGATTTTCTCACCAGGTTTATACAAAGCCTTATCCGTATTCAAGTCCACATTCAAGGCTGGTGTGATATGAACTGCCGGCTGCAATGGTTCAAGATGAGAGCCATTGAAAGCCGTACTATCACTGCTACAAGAGCAAAAGAACAGTGGAAGAGCCATCAATATAGGATACATTTTCATATTGATTATTATTTATTTTATATTGTAAACTACTGTTTGACGATAGAAACCGTCTCCTCAAGTTGATTGAGAGTGATCTTATACGTTCCGGAAGTTGTGACTTTCCATTTCTGGTCAATACCAGAGATATCCACATCCTTATATTCAGCTTTCAGATAATCATCACTTTTATCTACAAAGAGAGCCTTTTCCGTCTGTCCCGTAGGTTCCATATCATTGCCATTAGCACACATCAACCAAGCCCCCATCCAGTCACTCCGCTTATCACACGAGAACTTCAGTTCGCCCGCATTAAGCGTACCTGTCCAAGTAAAGATATAAGGACTGTCCGTAGCCTTCATTGCCGTAGCATTGCCAAGATCCCATCCACCAGGAGCAGCATCACCTACCATATAGATCATACTATAAGGAGTAAACTCACGCATCATCATACGTTCTTTACCCGTACGGATATCTACACAGATCTTATAAGCTTTACCCTTATCACCATCCGTGAGGTTCCATTTGTAATCCGGATCATATCCAGAAACCAACTGCATAGAAGTATCCGTATAAGGAGCATCGTCATGAGTAGCCTTATACATATTTTGCCAATTTCCTTCAGAAGTACCAAACTTGAATTTACCCCCCTGGTCAAAATAGCCTCCGTAGCGGAAGAGGAAACTATCCAGAGGATCACGAGTCATATTCACGAAACTCCAGTTGGTCATATCTCCCACAAAGTAAAGATAATCATAAGCAGGTTTATTACCTTCTTCCTGAGTGAATGTCACCTCACCCGTCAACAGATTGGCCATCACCTTATAATAATGATCCTCCGTAATCTGCCACTGTCCATCAGGTTGGTCATCAGTAGTACGCAACTCCGCAAGACCTTTATCATCCTTATTATATGAAGGCAAGAATTTTCCCAGCGTCGTAATAAACTTCACGTTGCCAGCCTTCAGCATACCCTCCCACGTGAAGATGCCATTATCAGTACGTGCCATCGCCGTAGCATTGTCAGCGCTCCATCCACCAGGAGTAGCATCACCAAGGAGATAAAGCGTCGTCGTGACAGGTTGGTAAGGAGTAACCTGGAAAGTCAGAGAATCCGTCTGTACAGCGTCCACCCCCGGAACGATAGCACTGATACGTGCATCAATATCCGTGGGCTGGCCTGCTACCCCACCAAACTTATCCAAAATAAGATTATTGAGATTTTCCTCATTGATACTCCAAGTATAAACCTGAGCTTCATCAGTCAGAGCCGTATAAGGCTGAGCAGATTTGGTCCCAGCCTTAGCCAGTTCCAGTCTGTAATAGATTTTATTCCCCGTACCCACATTATTGCCTGTAGTCCAGTTCAGCACAATCGCATTGCCGGCATGATCCATTTCATTCAACGAGTTAACCTTTTCGCCAACAGTCAGAGTAAGATGATCCGAACCCTTGTCAAGTTGCTCATAATCCTGATCCGTACAAGCAGAGAACACGAAGCACCCCAACAATATCCAGACAAGACTAAAAATATATTTTTTCATGATGTATCTTAATTTATTAATAACCTGGATTCTGTTTCATGAGAGGATTAGCATCTCTCTCGGTCTGAGGAATGGGAAACAGCAACCGATCCTTGGACACATTCGTCTTTCCGATAGACTTAAGAAATTTCAAGGCATAAGTACCATGATCCAGTCGGATCATGTCAAACCACCTATACCCCTCAAAAGCAAATTCCATACGACGCTCATGAATGATTTTATCACGCATTTCCGATTGAGTAAGGCCGGAAACAGCATCCAGACCAGCCCGTTTCCTTACGATATTCAAAGGCACAGCCGCCTCATTCGTCTTACCCTGCTCATTAAGAGCCTCTGCTTTCATAAGCAGTACGTCAGCATAGCGATAAACGACAAAATTAGCCGGTGAAGTATTATATTCAGGAGAAATACGTTTCGGAACCAAGAACTTCCTCACATTATAACCCGTGTAAGAATAAGAACTCTTGTACGTTTTTCCATCGAAATCAGGGCAGCCAGCATAAAGAACCGTCACATCCTTACGTTTATCCCCATCTTCCCACTGACTCATGAATTCCTGTGTAGGTTGATTCCATCCATAACTACCAGCTACGAAATCAGAATTACGAGGTCCCATGAAAGTTGACAACCAACTAGACTGCGGATTATTTCCCCAGAAATCATATTCTGTATCGCCACTATATTGAACCTCAAAGATAGATTCCGGCCCATTTTTAACCGTTGCATCAAAATTAGCAGCAAAATCACATTTGCTCAAATCATACCCCAAAGCCGTAACCGAATCACAAAGGTTGACGACATGCTGGTAATATTCCGGATGATCCGGCGCCAGAGTCAGATACATATCAGCCATCATCGTCATCGCCGCATCCTTAGAAGCACGTCCTACATTCTTACTATCATACTCACTTTTAGCCGGAAGAAGGTCTATCGCCTTCTGGCAATCCGAACGAATCTGACGGTATACCTCATCTGCAGAAGAACGGGCAATAGCTGTAAGTTTACCCGGATTATAAGGAGTCAGCCGGAGAGGAACCCCGCCATAGAGACGGACGAGAACATAGTAATAATGAGCACGCAAGAAATAGGCCTCACCCAAGCAACGTTTCTGCAAGGCATCAATCGCCTTCCCTTCAAGATCCGTGATCAAGATATTACACTGGCCGATGCCCACCCAAGGAGAGCGCCACATATAAAGAGCCATACCATTATCACTTCCTTCAGTAAAATTAGAAGCCTGGACCGTTTCCAGTCCATCCGTTCCACCTCCGGCACCTACGATACTATTCCCGGCAACAATATCCAGCGTCCACAGGCGTTGATTATACATATTTGAAGATTGGAGCGTTCTATAACAACCATTTGCCATAGCTACTGCCACAGAATCGGTAACACTCATTTCAGGGTCTACCGTATTTTTCGGCTCCTTGTCCAAGAAATTATCCCCACAAGAGGTAATAGTCAGAGCGATCAGGAACACGATATTGAAAATTGATAACTTTTTCATGATGCCGTATTAAAAGTTAATATTTAAACCGATATTAAATGTCCTGGAAACAGGATAGTTAGACAAATCTATGCCGTTGATACCTACTTCCGGATCAAATCCAGAATAGCCTGTGATCGTAGCCACGTTTTCGCAGGAAAGAGTTAATCGTGCACTTTCGACAGTTAGGAGTTTCAACCACTGTGACGGAAAATCATAAGAAAGGGAAATCGTTTTCAGACGAAGATAAGAACCACTTTCGACAAAGCGATCAGAGACACGGTTATTACCGTTCGGATCTCCATAGACAGCACGTGGCATAACATTACTAGTACCTTCCCCATGCCAACGAGAAAGAACATCATCCAACTGATTATAGGCAGCGGACATTCCCGTAAGGTCAATCTTATTGGCATTAAAGATCTTATTCCCTGCAACTCCCTGCAAATAAATGTTCAGTTCAAATCCCTTCCACGTCAAGATATTACTCATCGAGAACAGATGACTTGGATTCGGATTGCCGATGACAGTACGATCCGCATCATTGATGACCCCATCATGGTTCAGATCCTTGAAACAGATGTCACCAGGTTCAGCACCAGCCTGATAAGCATGCTCTTTCACCTCTTTCTCATTCTGAAAGACGCCGTCACAAACGTATCCATAGAATACATTGATAGGATAGCCCTTCGCCAGCATCGTAACATAAGAATTATTAATCTGGTTAATATAATAAGGTGTAGCACTATTCAAGTCATCAATCTTATTACGGTTATACGTATAAGACAACGAGGTCTCCCACCCCAGGGCACCCTTTAAGTTCACAGTATGCAAAGTCAGTTCAACACCCTTGTTGGTTACCTTTCCAGCATTAGTATAAGTTGTACTGGTATCCTCAAAACCAGACGTAATAGGGATCGACGCCTTCACCAGCATGTCACTGGTTTTCTTAATATAAGCATCAAAAGTCAGATTGACACGTGAATGGAACAAGGTCGCATCAAATCCGATATTAGTCTGAGCCACCTGCTCCCAATGGATGTTCGGATTAGCAAGTGTAGTAGAAATCAATGCCGTCTGCTCATTGCCATCAGTTCCAAAAGGATAAACACTGGTATTCCAAGTAGCCATATAACTGTAATTACTGACACTGGCCTGACTACCCGTGACACCATATCCCATACGGATCTTCAAATCGT
>JAKVJW010000036.1 GCA_022486815.1 Prevotella sp.
AAATGAATGTCCAAAGTTAATATTCAGAAGATCAAATGTACAGAAAGTGCCAAATTCAAGTGATTTCCGACACGCTGACTTTATACTCTTGACATCAATACTACCGTCTCAACATGGCTCGATTGCTCCGGATTGATGTCTGGATGTTGCAAATACGTTCCGGCTGTATTCGGAAATTTATCCAAGGTCAAAATCGCCTGAAATGTAGTCAAAATATAGCCTTGTCCGTTCTCGGAAAAAAGTCTAAGAGGCGGCTCCTACTTTATTATATGCAATCTGAAAGATTTTCCGACCGCCTCAAGACTGCACTCCGTGGGAACATGTCCAGATTGCCATCGTCTCAACCCTCATTATTCTCAATCTTAAGCATTTTCAAGATCATGTAATGTCTTTCCATCACTTGTCTTCCAGGCAGTCCAACCATTAGAGCTTTTTCCGATTACAAACATTGCGGCACTCGATGGGCTTCCAAGTAGAACATCTTCCTGTAGGACATGATCTGAATCAATCTGAGATGCCTGACGCAATTTTTTTACTCCCGGAGGAATTGTATTATCATCGTCTGGTGAAATGATACTTCCCTTGAGAACTACAAATCCCTCGCTGGTCTGCCTACCTGTAGCCTTTACAGTTATACTGGATTTTTTGATTGCTCTTGAAAGATACATTTCAGGTTCATCATTATCCAAAGCTGAACAGGTGTCTGGTGCAGCTACAGCAGTTGCAGCTGGACTTGTATATGGAATAAAGACCTTATGTCCGAGCGTACCCATCATGAGCTCTGCATATTCAATAAAGTCCTCAAGCTCACTTTCTTTTTCCTCTGTAATGTTCCCCAGAGATGGATCATTCCCGTTCTTCACTTCATAGCGTTTTGCATCCACAGCCAGATTACAAAAACGATTCTCAAGATAGCTGATCTCAGTCGGCCCAAAAGAATTATTTGATGTAGTGAAAACTACAGCCTCAGTCCAATAATCTTCCTTCGGGTTCCGTTTATGCTCCAGCAGACGATTCAAAATGCCTTCGCCGTTCTTGCGATTTCCTGCCTGGCCAACGTAGACAACGGACTTCCCTGTCGTATCGGATACTCCAAACAAAAAGTAAACTCCTGTCTGTTTCAGATCCGTCCGGTTTTTACATTTATCTAGACTGGTACGTGGAATCTTATATGCAATGCCTATCCAGTTCGCCAATGTGCACTTAATCATGCCATTGGCGTTTCCGTCCATTAAAAATAAATTGATACTCTTTCCACGTGCCATGAATATCAAGCCTCCTTGCTTACTTCAAATATTTATCAATCAAAGCCTGAATCTCAGAAGAATCAATGGCTCCATTCAGGCTGTCCCGAGACACGATTAGGTTATCGCCTTCTACAATGCCGTGTTTCTCATACAATGCTTTCTTTTCTTCCCAATGCCTGCTGTACTCGGAATCTCCAAGCATTCCGCAATGCTCCCAGTAGTATGTGATTCCAAGCTCTTCATCTGCAATGGTAAAATCCGGGATGCGGATACCGTCTTCTCCCAAGTCAAGTTCCTTCTCGTATTCATACTCGATGCCTGCATCATGCAGCATATTTGCAATGATGACTTCAGACTTGGAACGTACCAGCTCACCGTTAATCGTCTTATGAATCAAGGAAGCTTCATAGTAGCGTTTCTTATATTCAACGATATCCGGAGCTTCAAAAAGGCTGGTATATCTTCCTGCTGTCTCGGAATATATTACAGATGAATAATCCCTCATGTGATAGGCCTTGTCATTATACAGAATGATAAGGCGGACTTTTTGACGTGTAATTGCCGTATAAAGAAGTTCACGTGACAGCATGTTGCCTGGTTCACCCAGAACGAGGATTGCCTTATTAAACTCGCTACCTTGCGATTTATGCACAGTCAGAGCATAGGCCAACTCAAGATCACTATTTCCTTCCTCAGATACTCCTGAATACCACCAATAATTGCACTCCGGCTGTGAACTGAATCTCACCAAATGCGCATTCGACTTCTGCTTCGGCTTTTGCCAGATGTTTTCAACAATACCGACCTCGCCGTTTGCGACGTACATATTGTTCTCACTCTTCGGATAGCCTTCTTTCTTCTGGTTCCTTACATTTATGACTTTATCTCCGTATACGATTCCATCGGTACCGAGCATATTTTTAGTACCTCTGACTTTACAATCTTTAAGTGTAATAGACTTCTGGCTCTTGTACTTATCGTGAATATAGCGGTTTATAGTTGCTGTGCCGATAGAAGGATTGCTCCGGTATGCAGACAGAATCTGCCACGCTTCCACTTTTTGTGGTTCGCTTCCGAAGTTCATCCATTCTCCGTTTATCTTTCCCCCGATGGAAATATCAAAACCCTGAATGTCATCGACATCCGTCATTTCTGTTTCTTCTTTCAGCGTCTCGAAAATTTTGTCTTCCAGCTCCTCGGGTGTAGACCATGACTTGAACACCACATGGTCACCAATACTGCCTCCCTGAAGACGAAGGAATATGTTCTCGTCCAGATTGTCATTATCAGGGGTGAACCACTGAGCCAGTTCCGTATCGCCGCGTTCTTCTCCGTTTTCTGAAGTCTGGCGCATGGTGACAGTCAACTGTCCAAAACTCCTGCCAACTTTTGGAAAGACAGGTATGTCTTTATTCAGGTATTTTACGATGTCGACAAAAGGCCTGCCTGCTCCAATTGGAGGCAGCTGATTCGGGTCGCCAACAAGAATGATCCTCTGAGCCCCTTTCAACGCCTGCAATAACGCAGCAAACATTTCCTCTGTCAGCATGGAGCATTCGTCGACAATAACTGTAAACGGCACGTCCTTAGCCTGTTCATTGGAAAGGCAGTACTCCATCGACCACCATCTAAAACGCCTACTCTCAATCAGGAACTGTGCAACCGTCTTAGCCTTACATTCTATTCCCTGTTTGCGCATGGCCTGACTCATACGTACACGGGCTTTCCCGGTAGGAGCAAGAAGAAGAACTCCGCCGTCATAAATCTGCTTTGATTTACACAATGCCGCAAGCAGAGAGGTCTTACCGGTTCCTGCACCGCCTATGAGTACAGACAGTCTGGCTTCTGCAAGTTCCTTGATAATTGCAGCTTTTTCCGTTCTGGCAGCATCCTCGTTTTTACTTTGCTCTTCGCTTTTGAAGGTATCGTCAATAATGGCACGCCAGTTCTCATGAACTTCATGCCTCTTTGCCTTGAACACTCTCTTATTGACAGAAGATCTGATCAACTCGTCCATCTCATAGAGCCTCTTCAACTGGTACGCTGTAGAGCCATCAGCACATGGGATCTGTATTATCTCCTGTTCAAAGAACTCATGATAGCCGTTCATGACATCCCTGTTCGCATGGCACGGAGGATCTATTGGCAGCCCGTTCAGCTCATCAATCAGCTGTTCCAGCGGATACAGCGTGTGGCCGAAACCAGCCTGCTCCTCAAGAATTGAAATGCTGTAAGCCCTGATCCTGCGCTTATCATTTTCAGACTCAAGCGCTGACCTTGATGGAACCGGATTGATCTGTTTCAAGATGTCCGGAGGGAATACTGCCATATCAATCTTCTTGACTGAAATTTTGTCTTCATCTGAGCATCTCAGAGTCCGCTCGTAAAGGATATATGGATTATCAAGGATCTCTGCATCAGAGCAGGTAACGCCATGTTTACGGCGCTCCTCTGGATGGAAAAGCGTATATGCCTGCAGCGGTGTAACGGACATCCTCGCCAAAAGCCAGAAGAGCTCTTTCCTTTCTCCCGAAAGCGACATGAAAATTTCCCGCTCGGTGGTGCCGATCATACTCTTCACTTTATCTGAAAAACTGCCGCCAAAGTTCTCCATTAAGTGATAGAACTCGTCTTCGAACTTTGGCTGGTCTTTTATCTTTGACTTTGCTTCCTTTGCAATCATTTCACCGCGCACAAAACCGCAGGCGTAGAGCATAGACCCAAGGCCGGGAAATGATCCTCTTTCCAACCAGGTTTCTTTCAGCCTGTCTCTTATCCATCGGATACACTCATCCCAGTTTCCGGGAATACAACTCTTTATGATCTCAAGAGCGCTGATGGTCTGCAATAGTACGCTGATTACCGCATCATATGACAGATGCTCTGTGGCGTATGAAAATTCCTCGAAATACTCATCACCTGCAAAGACGGTGATGGTGCGCATATCAAATTCCGGATGATCATTTGCATACTCCATCATCTCACGATAAGGGATAAGGAAACCGTTCTTCCTGTCGTTCCTTATAGAATGGCCGAGCATAGTCTCCCACAAACTCGAACGCAGTTTACCGGCATCCGTATGCGCATGCTCCGGAGGCTCTACCATTGACGTGATGAAGCCGATGCCCATAACAACGCGCTTCGGATCTTCAATAAATGGAACCTGCTTGGCGTAGGGAATAACCAGTGACTTTTCAAATTGAACGTCCTCATAGAACGTCTTGAAAATTGCTCTCTGGTTAACGCTTTCCTGCACCCAGTTGGAATCAAAATCAAGTGCAGGCTCTGCATCGGGATTAAATTCTATCCCATATCGCTCAGCCAGTTCCTCGATATTCTCATTACCGTGCTGATCACCCATATGGCTCATCATCCACCGATAAGGTCTTGCCGGGAATGAAAACGGCGGATAATGCAACTCTGTTTCAAGGAAATGTCCATGCGTCTTTGGGTTTCCAGCCTTGTACGGATGAATCGTGGTGGTGGTATAGGTATCCTGTGACATAAAACAGGCACCTTCTCCGACACAAGGCAGTTCTTTTTCGTGCCCCTTGATTGGACACCCCTTTATGATTTCTTCAGCGTTATCATCTTTATTTTCTGCAATATTCTTTAATCGCAAGCAGGCATTGTTATAGCAGGGCTTATCACAAACGTATCCTTCGTAACCGTTATCCTTCCACGGCACCCTTACCGACAGATGCTGAACCATACGCATCACCTCATTTCATAACCATCTCCAGCAGTGAAGTATAGCTATCAACTACATCATAGACAACATTATCTCCGCTGATTGCTCTGAAGTGTTCTCTGGCACAATGGATCTTCGACTCTTCAATCAGACGCAGTTGCATAGACGACATGGAGCCCTTTGTCTCTGCCACAAAATATATGTGTTTTACAGAGCCCTCATAGAATGCAATCGCCCAGTCCGGATTATAATGGCCAACAGGAGTTGAAATATAGAATCCATCCGGCAATTTTACATAGACGGCAACATTGTTATTCGTATCAAGGTCTGTAGCAAAGTCTCGCTCATTCGTTGAGTCATAAACGATATGGTCATACAAATGCTTCTTAGCCTTCATGGCATTTGCACCGAGCTTGCCTCTGATGGTAGGCTCTGTGAACACATCCGTTCTGTAATGGTCATCCATCACGCTGTAGGTAATGTGCTCGATAATCGCAGTGGCCTTCTCATCGTTAATAAGACCTGCAGCTTTGATAATGAACTCTTCCGGATTGTACTTGAACTGGTCAAACGTAGCTTTCTGGATTCCCGTAAGAATCTGAATAACTGCCTTACGGGTTAGCCCAGTCTCTTCGACCAGCTTTCCAACCAGATCATATTTCACGCCTCGATTAGCCACAATAGCTTTCTGTGTACCATAAGTTCCGGACTCTTCCTTAACAAACGCGTCGCCGGACTGCAACTGCTCCTTTGACTTAATCTCTTCCATCGTGCCGATTTCGACTTTGAAATAAATCTTTGCTACTCGAAGTTTGCTGTCCAAAGAGGCGATAGATTTCTGGATCAACTCATCTGTATCAAAATCCACCACATAGACGGATTTTGCATTAATCCGCGACCAAAGGGCTTTGAACTCTTTGCTGTTCAGCTTTTCCTCATCCACCTGAAGCTCTACATTATTGCTACGAGCATTTTCCGGTTTCATCGCATTAGCATCATAGATAGAATCAATAATTTCAATAACAGAGCTCTCACAGCCTGCAACTTCAGCAGGCAATTTCAGTTCTCCGTTTGCTTTATCCTGATAATATTTATCCGTGAGGGCTCCCTTACGATCCACATAACGATTGACAGTCATCTCATACATAATGGCAGCAGCAGTATCTGAATCAATGACGGTTTCGTTCCCCTGAGCATCTGTAATCATACGGTTCAGGAACAGATCGCTTGAAATTGCACGCGGCCTGTCCTCTACTGCCTCGGCAATCTCAGACTGCAAACTTCTTGCAAAACTCTCATAGCTTTCACTTGCAATTACCGTCAGAACATTGACGTTCTGGACATCGTTGCCAAGTGCATTAACGTCCATGCGGTCACCATCCTGATTGACGCAAAGTCGCATGCCACGGCCAACCTCCTGACGTTTTCTCACTTCACTTCCGCTGGATTTAAGCGTACAAATCTGAAAGACATTCGGGTTATCCCAGCCTTCACGCAATGCGGAATGTGAGAAGATAAAGCGTACTGGAGAGCGCTTTGGGTCTCTGTCCAGAAGCAGCTCCTTATTTTTCATAATCAAGTCATAAGCAGAAACATCTTCAGAATTTTCAACCTTCTTTTTTCCTGCATATTCATCAACCATTCGGCCCTTTTTATCAATGGAGAAATACCCGGCATGCGTCTTTTCTGCCGGAATCGCCTCAAGATATTTCACATATTCTTCATCGCCAATTTCCCGCTGAAGATTATTTATGATGTCGTTGTATTCCTCTTCGAACATTGTAGCAAAGAGGCCGTTCTGAGGCTGACCTGATTCATCATAGATTCTGTAGTGATCTACCTCATCAATAAAGAACAGAGATAGGACTTTGATGCCTTTAATAAAAAGTTCCCGCTCTCTCTGAATATGAGAAAGGATCGTTTCCCGAATTTGAATACGGCGCAGCTGCTCCTCACTGACTTTTCCAATCACATCGCCAGCAAAAAGTTTTACACCATTCAGAAATTCAAGAGAGTCATCCCTGCCGTCAATTGTCTTTACCACAAAGCCGACTTTATACTCATCCAGTTGATTTGAATTATCATAAAGGTTAAAGCCGATTCCTACCGTCCTGTTTACTTTCCGGATTCCGGTTGCTCCCTTAAAGTCAAACTGAATTGTCGCCGTCGGAGCTGCCTTGGAAAGGTTAATGCTCTCCAGATATACATAGCTTTCTGTAGCCGTTGTCCCGCTTTCCGTAATGCCTTTGACCGATATCTTCTTGACCAGTTTTTTGTTATAAGCATCCATCGCGTCCAGACGATAGACCAGGTTGTAATATTCTTTTGGCGTTGCGGAATAACGCAGCGTCATCAGCGGCTGAAATTCTTTCAGGCGTTCCTTCGTCTGTGCTCCTTCCACTGACTGTGGTTCATCGATGATCATAATCGGATTTGTTTTTGCAATAATATCAATCGGCCTGCGGCTGCGAAACTCATCAAGCTTCATATAAATACGGCGGGCATCCTTGCCCTTTGCATTAAATGCCTGTGAATTGATGATCATGACATTGATAGAGCTGTCGGAGGCAAAGCGGTCGATTTCCGTGAGCTGTGAAGAATTGTAAATAAAGAAACGGATCTTCTTTCCGTATTCCTCAGCGAAATGCTCCTGTGTTATTTCAAAAGATTTGTAGACGCCTTCACGAATTGCAATGCTGGGGACAACGATAATATACTTACTCCAGCCGTACTGCTTATTCAGCTCATACATGGTCTTGATATAGGTGTAGGTTTTTCCGACACCGGTTTCCATTTCAATAGTCAGATTGAATTTACCCTCCAGTGTTCGTGAAGGCTCAATCTGATTATTCCTCTGGATTCTTTGCAGATGTTCTAAGATCACGCCGTCGGAAAGTTCCGGTACAATTTTTCCGTTCGACCAACCGGTAAAATCTTTTTCCTCGTCTATGCCTACCTGATAATTCCCTGTACCTCTGTCCATCATATAGGAAGGCGTCAAATATGGCTGTCCTGCAAAAACGTCTACTACCGCTTTCGCAGCATCAGCCTGAAACTTCTGATGTTTAAATTGCAGTTTCATCTGCCTACCTCCTTAGATTACTTTTACTCTTGTATCCGGTGCCATAAGCTTGAATATCTCACCAACATTGATTTTTGACGGACTGTTAATAAAGCTATTGTCACGGAACACAGCACGCAGGGGCTGACGCTTCGCAATCGTCTTCACTACTGACTCAGGAACATTCTCATTGAAGCAGGTGATCAGATCACCATTGTTATACGTGTGAACAGTGCAACCATCAATCTGCTCGGAAGTATACGGCAGTGAAAGCGGAAGTCCCCATTCCAGCAGGCATCCAAAGAGCAAGTCAAGGTCTGTGCGGTCATCCTTGATATTGGACTCAAGTCCTTTCAGCATACCTTGATCATATTCATCCGCACTATAATAGACGTCTTTCATATTCGTATCGTCAAGCTTAAGAACCCTGAAGCCACCATCAAATGCACAATCAGAGTGTTCTTTAGCAATTTGCTTAGACGCCCTGCGAATTCTCTCTTTGCAAATATCACTTACATTGCTAAACCCATTTTTATATCCTATCGAATTTTCCTCACAAGGCTCTGGAACCTGAACCATTATGAATTGTCTTGTTCCATTATCTTCAGTATTTAATTCCATAACTGCATGAGCTGTTGTCCCTGATCCGGCAAAGAAATCAAGAATGATACCATCTTGTGTGTCATATGTAATTGCTTGTATTAGAAGCTTTATTAAGCCAACCGGCTTAGGCGTATCAAACGGAGCATTTCCTTTCCCAAATAAAGCCTCTAATTCAGCCGTGGCATCTTCGTTTGTTTCGCAAGAATATGAGGTAGGAGAAAGAACATTCTTCATCTTTTTTACTTCTCCTCCTGTTTTTACGAGGTTGGGTCTAAATGGTATTTTACTTATTACAATAGGCTCTTGACCTGCTATAAGTTCATTTACCTTGTCCTGTGAATATCTCCATTCGCCTTCAAGCACAAGTTCATTTGCATTTCGATGATTCTTAATAATCAAATCTTTTTTCAGAACAGTATAAATATTTCCCCCAGACATGTCCTGCGCTGTTACTGTCTGGTCAGGCATTAAGATTTCCACTGTTTCTGGAGGAAATACCAAAGTAGCTCTGCCATTTCCGGCATTATTAAATGGATATTTTTTGCCAAGAGTCGTAGTCTCAACTGAGAAAGCTGTTGTAACGGATGCATTCTTTGCATAACATATTACGTAGTCAAATACCTTACCTACATTCCTATGCAAGAACGAAGGTTTCTTTTTCTTTTCCCAAGTGAACTCAGCAATAAAGTTACTTTCTCCAAAGATCTCATTGGCTAATAGCCTCATATTTGCATTTTCGTTATCGTCTAATGTTATGAAAATAATACCATCTTCTGCTAACAAATTACTTGCGAGTTTAAGACGTGAATACATCATTGAAAGCCAATCTGAATGATATTTTCCAGCAGCGCTGGAATTTTCCCGTTTATAATTTACATTTCCATCTTCGTCAAAATACCCAGTTCCCTCGTTATATTCCTCATTATCCATGATGAACGAATCTGGATATACGAAGTCATGCCCTGTATTGTATGGGGGATCAATAAAAATCACACGAACGGCACCAAGATAGCTCTCCTGAAGAAGCTTTAAGACATCCAAGTTATCGCCTTCTATGTACAGATTCTCGGTGCTATCCCAATTCACACTTTCTTCTTTACACGGGCGCAACGTCTTCCTTACTGGTTTATTGGCCTCCACAATAGAGGCTTTCTTTCCAACCCATGAAAATTCATAAGCTTCGTCGCCGTCAATTACTCCATCTGAAAGCATTTGCTTTAGCATTTCAAAATTGACAGCCTTCTTCGGCTTGCCGTGCTCATCCTTCGTTTCTGTTATACAGTTGGGGAACAGCGCGGCAATTTTCTCTACGTTCTGCTCGGTCATGTTCAGTGATTCCATTCTCATCTTATCCATTTACTTTTTCTCCCTGCTTTTTATTCCGGTTCTTATATGCTGCACGTATCTTGTTGAAGTCCTTTTCATCCGAATTCAGTTCTTTCAACTTCTCTTGTAAAAATTCAAGAGCAAAGGTTGAGAATTTATGAACCTGACTTTGTTGTGATGTTGTTATAGGCAAATGATATTTTTTCGATTCCTTCATCTTGAAATACCATATTAGTGCATATAAGTCTTGGGTACTAATGCCAAGCTTTTCTGCCATCTGCTTCTGAAGATATGGATGTGTATCATCCGGATTTCCTTCTGGTACCGGTACCTCTTCAGCCAAGTCGATGTTGCCTCTAACCTTTATTACCGGAATACCATCCGTTTCATTGAAACTACCTTCCTTGATAAACTTTGCTTTCTTCAGTACCTGGGTTACCAGTTTTCGATCAAAGGCTACGTCGACACCATAAGGTGTAGAAAACTTCCCGCTGCTGTAATTTACGATACCAAGATTAGCGGTACCACTCTTTCGTATTACCTCAAGCACTTTGAGAAGATTTTCTCGCTCTCGTGTGATTCTCTCTTCAATAATGCGTTCCATTTCAGCTGACTTAATTTTTCCGTTTGTTGCTCTGTATCGGTAAAATACGTCTCCAGCAGAAATATTCTCACTGTTATTGTCTTTTTGAGCAATAACCGGTTTGAATTCAGACTCAGAAGCGTATATCCAACCGATCTTTTTGAGGTCTGTAACCAGGGTGCCGTTCGCATCTTCCTGTTTCTCTGCGAGCGTAACAGTTCCCATTTCCCACTCAATCGCAGGTGCAAAAAGGGCATTGAGCGCATCTGTGAACTGTTCCTGCTTCAAATTATCAAAATTATCATTTTTCAGGCCGATGATATTTCTTGGTGCGTCCATAATACCAAAAATAATATATCCGCCACTATTATTGGCATATGCTGCCATCGTTTTCGCATAGGCAGGTGTATTGCCCTTGTTAAAAGACTGCTTAAACTCTACAGTATTACTTTCACGGCTGCGTAATGTGCCTGAGGCGGTACGGCGCGCCAGAATTTTCATTACTTCTTGATCATGTTCCACTATTCCAGCGCCTCCAAACTTTTCCTAAGATCTTTAAGTTCAGCATTCATCTGCATCTGTCGGTTCAGCTGTTTTTCCTGCCGGATCTTTGTTTGCAGTTTATCTATCTGTTTTTGTAAACCTTCTGCCTGCTTGTCTCGTTCAACAGATTCTTTTAGTGACTCCGTCTGACTGCTCTGCAGGGCTTCTCCAGCAATCTGCCGCACGAAATTCTCGTAAACCGTCTGGATATTTAGTCCTTCAAGCTTTATAGGAAGCTCATCCTCGAGCATCCACTCTGTGTGGTAATACTTATTGACCTTAAAAGCGGCAGTTCCGGAGCCCGCTGCTTCCTTATATCCGATCCATGCCTGAAATTGGTTCTCATACTCTAAAATAAACAAGATATGGTATGGAATCTCCCGGTCTATCTGCTTCAGTACAGCCTCATCCAGCGTTGGAATATTGAGTTTTACTTCAAAGACCTCTATTTCCGTAACATCCTTACCCTCAGCAAGGTTCACCGTAGATGCAGCAATCTTGTTCGCCCAGTAGATTACCTTAATTTGGTCAATAAAGCTACGTTTTAGCGCAGGGCTGACGTTCAGGTTATCATAAAATTTCTGCTTCGGGATTCGCTTATTGAATTCCGTAGACTTAGGCAATCCCAACATAAGCTCCTCCTTTTATTTCACGACAAGGAAGCAGATCAGTTCAAAATCATCAATACCGGAAACCTTGGATAACAAAGCTGAAGTGCCTCCGCTCTTAAACAAACTGTCAATATCGCTTTCTTCCTTCGTATCAATAATGGAATTGATAGATTCTGACAACAGCGCAGACATCTCAGCCATATCCCTGCCGTCGTTCGTTTCCTCATCGAACTTTTCATACAGTGCTTTGACAGGCGCCTTCTTTCCTCTACATAGGAGCCTCATGTTATCAAGCAGTTTCTTCGGATTCAGGTAATCACAGACAATTTCGCCGTCAATCCCCATGTAAACCATATAGAATGGATGTATGCGGTTCAGGCTATCGATATTGACTCCGTTGTTTCTGTTCTTAAGGACAAAGATCACGCCCTCCGGCAATTCATCCGTCTGCCCGACAACAGCGTGCATGCCCAACGGTTTATTCTCCAGATCTGGATGACTTTTTATATACTCGAGCAAATCGAGTCTGAACTCATTTAGTCCCAGATCCATTATGGAAATACCCGTGGACATATCCTCAATATCAACAACTTCTTCCTGTAGCTTTTTCAACTGTTGCATACGATACTCAAGGTCGCCCTTCTCTTCTGGGCTGATAGGGTTATCGTCACCGGTGGAAGTCAGAACAGATATCTTCATCCTTGTCTCGACGCGAGCTTTCAAATTAATGTATTCATCCAAATCCAAATCCGGCCAAAAGTTTACCAACTGGATTTGAGCGTTGTGGCTACCGATACGGTCGATTCGTCCAAAACGCTGAATAATACGCACCGGATTCCAGTGAATATCGTAATTGACACAGTAATCACAGTCCTGCAGGTTTTGTCCTTCAGAAATACAGTCTGTTGCAATCAGTATATCAATTTCCTTCGTGCTGCCCGGCATCAGGACATCTCTATCTTTTGACACAGGTGAGAAGCAGGTCAATATATTATTGAAGGAAGCTTTCAATCCCTTTACCGTCGTCCTGCCATCCACTGTTCCGCTGATCATTGCAGAGTTTAATCCATACTTCTGCATGATGTACTTGCTAACGTTGTTGTAAAGATACTCCGCAGTATCCGAAAAGGCTGAAAAGATCAGTACCTTTTTATTCCCAGGATTGATAGGATTCTCTATCTTCTGCGAGATCAACTGCAGTAACGTCTGAAGCTTTGTATCGTGCTCTGGTGTAATATCAGAAACCATCAATACCAGGAGCTCAAGCGTATCTGCATCCTGCTTCAGTACGTCACGCCAGCTTTTATAGTCCATATCGGCAAGATCAATCTTTACCTTCTTGCCGACAGTAAAGTAATCAGTATTCTGATCTTCCATATCGAAGTCGGAGGTGTCTGCCTCATACATATCGATATCAGCTTTTCCGCATTTCTCATAGTTGTCGATGGCTTCAATCGTTTTGACTATAAGAGTACGGATACGATCAAGTGTAAGTCTGAAGGAAGCAACTGAGCTTTCCAGTCGCTTTAGAAGGTTCACGCTCATGAGCCTTCTGATACCCTCCTCACGACCGGACTGGGTCAGATTGTTTTCCTTGTTATGGGTGAGGTCGATGTATTTCTGCATCTTGCTTGGGAAGATGTATGCCGAAGGTGTGTAAATCTCCAGCTGCAGCTGCATGAGCTGCTCGTAGATCTGGTTATAATTTATCGCCGTCGGAAGATCCGTAAGACTCGGCCTCTTCGATATAGGCTTGCGTCTTTCCGGAAATTTGCCGATCTTCTCAGTGTTGTAATATTTTTCGATATGCTTTCTGGATCGGGCAATCGTAACAGAATCCAATACTTCAAAGAAATCAAAGTCCAGCGTTTTAAGGAGGCTATCCATGGTACGAGCCTCCATCGGCAGTTTACTCCATGCATTAAAAGCAGTCTGTGCCTGACGAAATATTTCGTCAATGGACTTTGATGTATTCAGTTTCTCATCGATTAATTCCGGCATGCCTTCATAAGCAAGCGCCAATTGATTTTTCAGGTCGTTGAACCGGTTATTTACCGGTGTTGCAGACAGCATCAGCACTTTTGTACGGACGCCTGCTCGCACCACCTTGTTCAGAAGCTTCAGATAGCGGTTTTCTTTCTGATCCTCTCCTGAAACCTCTCCTCCATTTCGGAAGTTATGAGACTCATCAATGACAACCAGGTCATAGTTTCCCCAGTTCAAGCGATCGAGGTCAAGGCCATTCGAAGTGCCGTGATCACGCGACAGGTCAGTATGAAAAAGAACATCATAGCGAAGGCGGTCTGCTGCTATCGGATTATTTACATAGTTGTCTTTATACGTGTTCCAGTTCTCTGACAGTTTCTTTGGGCAGAGAACAAGGACGGATTTATTTCGATTCTCGTAGTATTTCACAACGGCCAACGCAGTGAATGTCTTACCAAGACCGACGCTATCTGCCAAGATGCATCCATTATACTTTTCGAGCTTATTGATAATAGCAAGAGCAGCATCCTTCTGAAAATCGTAAAGCATGTTCCAGATCTTGCTTTGCTTGAAACCAGTCGCTTCATTCGGAAGCACGTCCTCGGAAACATCTTCAAGGAACTCGCTGAACACATTATAAAGCGTAATAAAATAAATCAGCTCAGGAGAATTCTCATTGTAGGCAGTCGTTATGTTTTCGATGACTACATCGGTGACATCCTGAAGCTTGTCTTTATCATTCCAGAGCGTATCAAACAACTGAATGTACTGCGTGGAAAATGGAGCCTCCATGCTGTTGACCATGTTGTAGCTGTTGTTTCCACGCTCGCAGCCGATATCTACGGTTGTAAATCCGTTCAGTGGCATATAAGCTGTCTGTTCGTCCTTCGAGTCTACGACCATAAAGCCGCCCATATTCTCGCCAGTCGTGTTGGATCTGAATTTTGCTTTCCGGCGAATCCAGTCAGCACATTCTTTTGCAATTGCCTTCTGGGTCATCTCATTACGGAGTTTTATTTCAAATTCTGTGCCATACAAACTTTGTTCTCGTGAGAGCCTCGGGATGTAGAACTCTCGTTTCTGCTTCTCGGCTTTTTCCTTAATAAATGTCGGCGAGGTAAAAATAAAGCGAAATTCATCGATGCTCTCCATCTGCTTCTTCAGCTCGTTATATGCATACATCGAAAAACAGGCCGCAGCGACAGAGACCTTACTATTTCGCTTTATTGTTTTTTCCATGTCGTCCCGGACTATCTCCGTGACATTGTCAAAGATTTTCATAAATTGTCTGTCCTTTGCCTGTTATTTTCAGTCTGCTTCTGCGATCATTCTCTTAAAGTGCTGGCCGTGTCCCATTACCTCAAATATCGTACGGAAGACATCCCTGTACTGATCGCAATCAATACTCTCGTCCACAAAATGCATACCATCATTAAATGTATCCGATCTGTTGATATAAGAGAGCATCGCTTGAGCCAAATGGTACTTTGTATAATCCGGAACACCACCTGCTGCGTCATCTGTGATTTTCTTTTTAACTGCATCCAGAACTGTCGTGCTTAGCACATTGTTATCGACTGCACAAAGCTGGATGAAGTAGTATTCAAGGATCCTTCGGATTACATTCATCAGCGGAATCGGTGAATCCAAAGTCTCGTACTCACGCCAGAGCGCATTATATGAATTCTGTACAGGATTATAGTTCCGGTCTTTCTCCGAAACCTTTACGGCCTCTTTAACGCATTTCTCAACAGACGAAATGTTGTTCTTTTTATTCACCTTAAAGAATGAAACATACCGATAGTGACTTACCTGGTTATATGTGATCTCCCGATGAAAGAAAGCGTTATGCGTCAATATGAACAACTGCTGAATATATTTTCCTTCGTATTCTGTTCCATTGTCCCTTAAGGCATCACCGCTCACATTATTACTGCAAACTCCGATCATTTCCCGCACCAACGCACTGACTATGAACAGGGCACTGGAATCCATGCTGGAAACCGGATCATCAATCACGACGATTTTATCTTTGCCGGAATCTGTTTCTGATTGGCTTCCCCGGACTACATGATAGAAGTATAGAAACGCTATAAAATTTCTCTCTCCCTCGCTCAGGTGATCAGCAACCTGACCATCTTCACGAATAACCTCATAGGTTCCTTTCACACCTTCCTTTTCACGAAGAGTAAATCCTTCAAATCCGGAATCTTTCAAATGAGCATTAATGCTATCAACTGTGGCAGCCGTATTTATCACGCTTGAATTAAGTGTTGTAATCTCTCCGGATAGCTTTCTGTACTCTCCCTGAAGCGTCTTGACCCTGCCATCCAGTTTTTTCGTTTCCGCTTCAATATCCGCGTTGCTCTTCTTGTAAGCTGCTATATCATCTTTCAATAGAAAGGCAATTTCCTCCCAGACCATGTTGAAGCATTCCAGTTGCTTATCTGGCTTTGTGTCAACTATGTCATTGTTGCCCTGAATAGTATTGTTAATCTCCGTAATCGCAGCATCAAGATCTGCAATGATGGTATCAGTATCCTTTAACTCAACTGGCTCTCCCGGTGCTGTACGCTTCTTCGCTATAAGCTGCTCGTCTTCAGCAACAAGCGCCTCAAGCTGAGCCACCAGCTTTTCATAATCTGCCGTCTTCACCTTTGGTAATACAGCTGTGAGATTATTTTTAAACAATTCAATCAGCGCTGACATCTTAGCAGTGTATTCCGTTTCCAGCTTTTCCAGCGCATCGAGTGCTTTCTGGTAGCCTTCATCAAAGGCCTGCGCTATATCTGTTTCAAATGTATCCGGCAACTTTCCTTGGCAAAATGGGCACTTTCCTTCAGTGTGGCCAATATAATTTGCGTGCCCTTTTTTAACCCACTCCGTTGCGTTCAGTGCCTTCATGAATTTTGCAAACTGAGTTTCGCTACGGCTCGTAACCTCTTCGCCAAGGTAACTGACTCCGGAAAGGTCATATTCGCCTTCAAGATCCGTTGACTTTTTGAACAGCGGGTATTTTCGAGCATCCGGGTCATAAGCGATCTCGTATAATTTCTGAATATCCTCTTTCTTATGCTCGACAGCAGCATGGTGACCGGCCAAAACCTCATCTGCAAATTGCAGCTTCTTTTTCTTTCCGTTCTGGGTCTGGTCAAAACTTTTTCTGATATCGTCAGTCGTGTTCCAGCATGTAGATTCGAATGCATCCCGCAGCGGTTTCAGCTCACCGTTTTTCTTATCACGGTCTTCCGCAGCCTGCTTACCATCGGACACTACTGTTTTTCTCTCTTCGATCTTTTCATCGATCCGCCTTCTGGTTTCGGCATTTTCTTCACTTAACGTGAATACTCCTTTCAGGTCTCCATAGTCTGCGAGATTGCGAGTTATGAAGTTCTGATCGTACACAAGAATTGTATAGTCCGCAGGATTGACACCTGTCTCCCAGTCGAGGCACTCCGGGTGCCTGAACGCATCGGCAAGTGTGCTCTTTCCGGCTCCGTTCTTCCCGAAAAATAAATTTACATACGTCGGATCTACCTTCTCTCCATGAAAGGTGGCAGTATCAAGTTTTATCAGTTTTATTGAAGACGTCATCTTTTCAGTCATAATAAATCGCCTCCTTCTATAGAGTTCTCAATATTGTTCAATCCGAAATCTTTCCATCCCGGAGCCAAGCATCTACTTCAGAAATCTTGAATTTATACCGTTTGCCAGCTTTATAAAACGGCAGCTTACCATCCTTGATCCAGTTTCTAACTGTATCTGTACTGACACTCAGATGATCTGCGATATCTTCAAGATTAACCCATTTTTCCGGCATTGCTTCTGCTGCAGTGCTTTCTAATTCGTTACTCATGATTTCCTCCATCACTTCAGTGTGAATCTCCAATAGTAAATACCGGTATCTGAACTCCTGCTTCGAGAAGTTCCTGTATTAAATCGCAGCGTTTTATCGACCAGTGAGTCCTGTTCATTTCATTAAATCTGTTGTCTCCTACGAGCTGAAGTTCATCCAGCAATTCGTTAAGCCTCCACTGCGGAACATCAAGTCTATAGCCACAAAAATAAGCTTTCACATAATTGTCGTATACCTTGATATCGGGTATGAACCCGTAAATCACATTTTGACTTTCATCCGCTTTTCCATATTTATTATTCTCGGCCATAAAGAGTGACGGCATGGTCTTTATCTGTGTACGATTTTCTTCTGTCAGTGATGAGAATTTTACCATCGTCTCCTCCGTCATACATTCATTCAAAGAACGATCACGAGGAACCTTGACATATGGCCTGTCAAACTCTTCTCCAGCCAGGACAAAAATATTGTAGTATTCGCGATCCACTCTCGGAGGAACATAAATATTTCCTCCAAAATATGGCATTGAAACTGTCTGCTGCGTGACCTGCATGTTTATGGTGCCGTAATTCGGTATCATCACAGCATCTTTGCCGCTCTGAGTGTATTGCGGCTGACCGGTAGAAGGAGACAGCGATGCAGAAATCACTTTAATTTCGTCACTCATTATCACCGTCGCCTTTCTTGCTAAGGTCAAGATTGATCGTCCCGTAATTTGGAATGACGGTACTGTTTGCTCCAGACTGCTGAATAATCAATGGATTAAAAATATTCTGTGTTGTCGGAGGTGGTGTTTTCCCCTCATCTTTATCACCGAAATCATAAGTTTGATTTTCTTCCTTATCTTCATCTCCGAAGTCAAACACCTGATCCTCTTCTTCATCACTTGTAGGTTTTTTTCTCGAATTCATATTTTGTGGCATATATACATCAATTTTAGTAGCGATATTTTTACCCATACCACCTGAGTATGTTCTTGCAGCTCTACCTTTTTCAGGACACCATTCATCGTAGGTGTCACGTCCTACGCTATTATCCTTTCTATTTATAACCACATAGTGCCAAACCCCCAGTAGGAATGCTGGAAGGCATATCTTTTGAAGACCGCCAAGCGCGGTCTTTTTTATTTTCCCACCATTTTCATCGATATAGAACTCATCATCCGGCTGGATGCTGTCATCCTGCTGGATCAGATCAATCAGCGCTTTCACGAGGCGTACGTCCTTCTGAACTTTCGTACCGGTCTCAAGGAAAAGAGCAGCAAACCTCGCCATCGCTCCCAGCGCGTCCTGATATTCATTCTTGACCCGCAAATCAAAAGTCTCAACCTCCGGCGTCTCGCCAAACGGCAGATACTGACCAGTTGAGGTCTTACAGGATTTGAAGTCGTTTGTTTTTCCCTTAAGGGCTCCTTCTCTTGGCTCCTGATACTCAGGATTGATTACTTTGATCAGCCCTATCAAAACTTCCGGATCTGAGAGACCATCTCTCTCGCCCTTATAGTGCTGCCTCGATTTGACACGCTGCTTCAGTGCCTGAAGAACCAGAACAAAGAAGGTGCCACCACAAAGCCGTGGTTTTTCATCTGTTGTCACTGTTTTTCTCTCCAAATTTTCAAGTTGAACCTTAGTAACCTTAGGAACCATAGCAGCCGACCTACCGAACGATTGGATAGCTCTTGTGAAGTAATCACAGGGGCTAAGTGTCTTCTAGCATCGGCTCGATATATGGGTTCCGTGGTTCGTGTTAATTCCAAGTGCTTCATACTAATTCCCATTATATCGAAATAGTCTGTAAAAATCAATCTGCAAATACGGACAAACGATGAACGAGCTATGAATTTTTCCCCTGCGATTGCTCACAAACAGCAAATCACAGGAGGAAAAATTTATGTCAAAAGAAGAAAAACAGTATTTCATCTTCATCCGTAGCACCGGCGAAAAGGTTCCCATCTCAAAAGAACAGCACGACGCTTTCTATAAGGAAGCCGACCGCATCCGTCACAAGGAACAAGATCACGGCAGGTGCCTGTGTCCATACCGCTATGCATGGAAATGCGATGGTGACTGCATCGGTTGCGAATACCATGCAGCAGGGGACACCCTTTCTCTTGACGTTACAAATCCGGATGGTAACGGCAATATGTACGACTATCTGCCGGACAACGACACTCCAATCGAGGAATTCATCTCCGACCGCATATTATTGGAGCAGCTTTTTGCACGCCTGCGCGAACTTGATCCGGAAGCGGATACCATTATTCAGCTCTGGATGGATCATCCGGAAGGCATCTCCGACAGAGCCATTGCAAGAGAACTCGGTCGTCCGCAGAAGACCTTCGCGGATCAGATGAAGAAGTACAGAACTGATCTGCGCAGGATCACCGGTGACAAGTAATACCCAGACCACGAACCGCAGCAATTCCGGCCACTGTCCTTCAACAAGATGGTGGCCGAATTTTTTTATTTTTTTCTCCGCTCAAATTGTCTGCTCATCTCCAGTGGAACTTGAAGGACAGAGAAAAGACCTTCAGGAAGCGAGGTGAACACGATGAAATCCAGTTACACAGACACCGGAGGGAACGTCCGCGAGGAAATTCAGCTTCTGAACTCCATCAGCCACGTATCCGCCCGACTGGCAAGAAATCTTTCAATTCTTGCCGCGCAAAGACAATCCGAGAAAGGAGAAAGAACCTATGAGCAAAATGGCAGACATGAAACAGACAATCGAAGAACTCCACAATGCTGCTGCCGCTATTAACGACGCAGCCGACTGGCTTTACCAACAGTTCTCCGGCACAGACGATTCCAATAAGCAGCAAATTTCTGAAACTGCTGCTACTAAAGAAGAACCCAAGCCGGAATTAAAGCTGGAGGACGTAAGATCCGTTCTCGCCGGAAAATCCCGCGCAGGACACACTGCCGATGTACGTGACCTGCTCCAGAAATACGGAGCGACAAAGCTCTCCGCTATCGACCCGGCAAACTATGAAGCCCTGATGAAGGACGCGGAGGCAATCGAAAATGGGAAATAAGCAACACGCGATTCTCTCTGCCTCCGGCGCTGACAGGTGGATTCATTGTCCGCCATCGGCACGGCTCTGCGAGACCTACGAGGATAAAGGAAGCGACTACGCAGCCGAAGGCACGGATGCCCATGCGCTTGCGGAGTTCAAGCTAAAGAAAGCACTGGGGCTTCCGGCAGACGATCCGACAGATGGGCTTTCCTGGTATTCCGAAGAGATGGACGACTGCACCAGCGGCTATGCCGAATTCGTGCTGGAACAGGTCGAAGCCGCAAAGAAGGCCTGCGCTGATCCGGTTGTCCTGATTGAGCAGCGAGTAGATTTCTCCCGCTGGGTAGAACAGGGCTTCGGTACCGCCGACTGCGTCATCATCGCGGACGGCACGCTCCGGGTCATTGATTTCAAATACGGCCTCGGCGTTCTTGTTTCCGCTGAAGAGAACCCGCAGATGCAGTGCTACGCCCTCGGTGCTTTGGAACTCTTTGATGACATCTACGACATCGATCAGGTCAGCATGACCATCTACCAGCCAAGACGGCAGAATGTCAGCACCTTCGATATCAGT
>JAKVJW010000037.1 GCA_022486815.1 Prevotella sp.
GCAATATCATAGATTCCATGTTTTATGGCTTGATATTCAATGCCTCTTCACCGTTTTATGTTTCCTATTTCGTACCTTTCGGACATGGATATGGCAGTTTCCTGACGGGTAGGGTGGTTGATATGTTCTATTTTCCGATTTGCCATTGGACATGGCCGGAAAGTTTCCCGTTTTTAGGAGGTCATTCATTTACATTCTTCTCTCCTGTATTCAATTTTGCGGATTCTTGTATTACAGCCGGTGTAATTGGTCTTCTGATATTTTGCAGAAAAGATATGGTCACTTTGACCAAGAAGGGAAGGGATGACAGAGCAGCTGGCAGTGAGGATACTGGGAAAAAAAATAGAGTATAAGGGAAGAGTAATCAAGTTATTATGAAGTTGAATCATATCCATACCTTTCCATATCTGTTTGTGTTTACAGTTCTGTTGTTTTTAGCAGGATGTAAACCTTCAGTACCCAGTAAATATCTATCCAAGGGTAAGATGGAGGATATTCTCTACGATTACCATATTGCACAAGCTATGGGAGAGCAGAGCAGCAATCCGGCGACTGCCTGTACTTATCGTGCTGCAGTATTTAAGAAATATCATATTACACAAGCTCAGTTTGATTCGTCTCTGGTCTATTACACGCGTCATACCGAACTTCTTCATGGGATCTATGAAGATCTGACGGATCGGTTGCAGAGTGAGGCTCAGGCACAGGGTTCGTCTGTTAACGCTTTTGGATCCAGTGAACAGGGAGATACCGCCAACATCTGGAGAGGTGATCCTGCCTTGGTCCTTTCTCCAAGCGAACCTTTCAATTATTCTACTTTTTCTGTTCCATCGGACAGTTCTTTCCATGCCGGAGATCATATCATACTTGATTTCAATGCTCAGTTTATCTTTCAGGACGGTATGCGTGATGGCGTAGTGGTTCTGGCAGTACAGTTTAAGAATGACAGTATTGCCTCGTCACTTATTCATATCATGAATACCCAGCATTATAATCTCGAAGTAGATGATCGGGATAGTGTTGGAATCAAGTCGGTAAAAGGTTATTTCCTGATGCCGGACAATGATGATCCGAATGCAAGCATGACAACTCTGAAGTTAATGTTCATTCAGAATATAAAATTGGTCCGGATGCATGTTAAGCGTGTGTCTGGTCAACCTCAGAATATGCCTTCTGGAACACCTCAGCAAACTGATAGTGCATCTCCACCACCTTCTCAAACACAGTCACAACCTCAATTGCAGCAAGTAAACAACAGTGGAGTACCTCAGCCAAATTCTGTCTTGAATGCTCCTGTAAATACTTCGCCTGCAGACCGGCATCGATTGCCTGTTGCTCACCCCGTACAGTAGTTTTTCAGAAAGAAAGTGAAACATAATATCCACCGCTTTGCTGCTCCTGAGGTAATAATAGAAGGGAGAACTTTTTCTCAGACCTATATTGAGGTTATTGAAGGAAAGGTCATTGATTATGGTAAACTCCAGGAAGAAATGGCTTTTACAGAATGGTTGTGTGGTACTATTGAAGTGAAAACAAACGAAAAAGGATTGCTTTATGCTTGTTACGAGAACAGGCGGTTGAAGTGATGATATATGCAGGAAAGGGCTTAGACTCGATCCGCGTTAGTGCTCTTACATTTTAATTTTGTTAGTCGAAATTGAATTTTTTATTTTGTCTTTTATTGGCAGCCATTACGTATGGCTCTCCGGTGCATTATCCAATTGAACTAGCCGGAAATTTTGCTGAACCGAGACCCAATCACTTCCATGGTGGTTGTGATGTGAAAACAGGCGAGGTTGTAGGTAAGGCTATTTATTCTATCGGTGACGGCTATGTCAGTCATGTCTCAATCGGTGTAGGTGGTTACGGCAATGCTGTTTACATACAGCATCCGGAGGGCTACACGAGTGTCTATTGCCATCTGAAAGCCTTTTCATTCCGTCTGAAAGCAATAGTCCGCAAGCACCAGTATGCTGAACAGCGGAGTACGGGTGTATTTACTTTTAAACCTTATGAACTGCCTGTTGCTCAAGGTGACTTCATAGCATGGAGCGGTAATACCGGTGCTTCTGAAGCCCCGCATCTCCATCTGGAGATTCACAGCACGAAAACATGGAATATGCATGATCCACTATCTTTCATCGGCAGATATGTCACGGATCATGTTCCTCCGTTGGGACATGGTTTTATGGCTTGTCCCATGGCGGGTCAGGGATGTTTTGACGGAGGTTTTGGGGACCAGGTCTTTGCATTGACCTCTCATCATCTGTCTAATCACTTTAGAGCATGGGGGAAGGTTGGTTTTGCTATATGGGCCAATGATAATATGGAAGCCACCTATAATAACTACGGTGTGCGGAAAACCCAGTTGTTTGTAGATGGCAAATTGGTTTTTCAGAGTGATGCAAATGATATTCCAGTGCATGATAATTTGCAAGTCAATTATTGGGGGGATTATCAGCATTATATCCGTTCCAATGTCTGGTATCTGCGTTCTTTTGTCCTACCCGGTGTCACCTTGCCAATCTTTAAGATAGGGGAAAACCGTGGTATTATAGACTTCAATCAGCAGCGTCCGTACCATCTTGAATATGTTCTGTCAGACTTTGCAGGAAACACATCGCGTTATGACTTTATTGTTGTAGGGCAGAAGATGGGTATTGCTCCGATCCGGAAACCGAATGGGCCGATACTTTACTGGAATCGTTTCAATCTCTATTCCTTTTCGGGTACGCGGCTGATTTTGAAACATCGTCTGCTTGCGGACAATGTGACTATCAGACCACAAATGATCCGTCAACCTGGAAGTTACTCCAATGGCTATCGCTTCATGGCAGGGAGTTATCCTTTACTGAACTTTGGGCAGATTTCTATCCATCTGAATAAATCGGTCCCTGATCCTAATAAATTGTATATTATCAGCCATTATGGCAAGGCCCGTTATATGGGTGGTGTCTATAAGAATGGCTGGGTTACCGGCCGTTGCCGGGACTTGGGTGCGATTTATGATATCGGTTACGATGATGAAGCTCCAAAGGTAGGGCCTGTCGGTCAGGGTGCCTGGTCAGCAGGTCGTCAGATTACGATTTCCATGGTGGATGTGCAGAGTGGCCTGAAAGGTTTTAAGGCTTTTATCGATGGAAATTATGTAGCTTTTGATCAGGTACCACAAAGTCCGTGGGTGCGTTGTAATCTGGCAGAAACCCCTGTCAGAAAGACTGGAAAGGTGCACCAACTTAGGTTTATTGCCTGGGATCAGAGAGATAATCAACGGGTGTATACTACTCAATTTAAATATTAAGAAAAAATTAATTGTTAACGATAGATATGAAAAAAATCAGTCTTGCAATATTCGTATTGTCCATTGGATTCTTGTTCCCTCTGAAATCGGGAGCTTGTACCAATTTTATCGTGGCTAGAGGAGCCAGTGCGGATGGATCGGTTATTTGTTCTTATAATGCCGATGATTACGGTATGTTCATTAATTTGTGCCATTATCCCGCCGCCATTCATCAGAAAGGCGATATGCGTAAAATTATCGATTGGGATACGCACCGTTATATCGGAGAGATTCCTGAGGCTCATCAGACTTATAATGTTATAGGTAATATCAATGAGTTTCAGGTTACCATCGGCGAGACTACCTATGGTGGTCGCGAGGAGATGGTAGACAAGACAGGAAGAATAGACTATGGATCTTTGATTTACCTTGGTCTTCAGCGTTCTCGTACAGCTCGTGAAGCTATCCATGTGATGACCTCTCTGGCAGAGAAATATGGCTATTGCTCGGAAGGTGAAACCTTTTCGGTCTGTGATCCTAAAGAGGCTTGGATTCTTGAGATGCAGGGCTGTGGAGGTGATAAAAAGCAGAAGGTGGTCTGGTGTGCTGTCCGTATCCCAGATAATGCCATTTCCGGACATGCTAATCAAAGTCGTATAGGAAAATTTGCAGATCTGAAGACCGAGGTCTTACATTCGAAAAACGTAATCTCTTTTGCCCGCGAGAAAGGCTGGTATACAGGACGTGATAAGGATTTCTCCTTTAAGGATGCATACGCCTTCCCTAATTTTGAAGGTCGGCGTATCTGTGATGCTCGTGTCTGGAGTTTCTTCAATCATTTCAAGGATATGAAGCGCTGGATTCCTTGGGCAGAAGGGCGTGATCCACATGCTGAAGATATGCCGATTTGGATTATCCCGAATCGTAAGGTAAGTGTTCAGGACGTAGAGGCTTGTATGCGTGATCACTTCGAAGGGACACCGTTCTCTATTGCTGATGGAAAAGATATAGGTGGTGGTATTTGGGAAATGCCTTATCGTCCTACTCCTCTGTTCTTCAAGGTTGATGGAAAGACTTATTTCAATGAACGCCCGACTTCTACCCAGCAGACTGGTTTTACATTTGTCAGTCAGATGCGTTCATGGTTGCCACGCGAGATCGGTGGGGTGTTATGGTTCGGTAATGACGATCCGAATATGATCGCATACGTACCTGTTTATTGCTCTTCCACGAAGCAACCGGTTTGTTTCAATACGCCTGGAGCTGACGCAGTCACTTATTCTGATAATAACGCTTATTGGGTGTGTAATATGGTTTCTAATATGGTATATCCCCGTTACTGTTTGATGTTTCCGGCTTTGAAAGCGGTTCGTGACAGTCTTGAAAGAAGTTATTTTGCTGCCCAAAGTGGTGTAGAAGCTCATGCTGCAGAATTGCTGAAAACTGACCCTGAGGCTGCTAAAGTTTACCTGAATGATTATACGGTCTTTGTTGCCGGTAATATGATGAAGACGTGGAAAACTCTTCGTACTTATCTGGTGGTGAAATACAACGATATGTCCGTCAAGCCAGATAAGAACGGACAGTTCCTCCGTACTCCTGAAGGAATAGGGGCTACTGTCGAGCGTCCTGGATATCCTGAGAAATATGCCCGGAAATATGTCAAGGAAACGGGTGATAAGTATCTTTATCCTGAAGAAAAGAAATAAACAGAGCAATAGCCTATTGAGTAAAATCGTGAGGTTATATTTCTAAAATTAGGAATACACCATTGTTGTCTATCTTGAGAACTGAAGATTTGAAATGGACAATAATGGTGTATTCAATTTATACCAAGATGGAAGTAAGAATACAAAATTTTGTCTGCTTCTGTCTGATCAGTTGATTGATCTTTAGAATCCAGATAGGGTGTGAATGTATCCGAACATATCAAGGATGCCAACAATCATCAACCCATCGAGTTTGTCAATGTAGCCTGACTTAATTCAGATTCTATATTTCTTTAAGGAGCTATCACTGACCTTCTGGGCTATTTTTCCATATCAGTCGATAATGCTTCGTCAATGAAGAAGTACGTCCTGCAGGTTACACATCAATAAAGTCTTGATCCTGAAGGATGGTGTGAAAATTATGCATTAATGAAAATTACATGTTAGTTGTCAATATTATTACTAAGCGAACGGACGGAATAACCATGTAGATCAAGTCAATGTTTGGATTTGATAAATCATGGGATGATACGCAGTTGAACTTAAACATAGAAAGGGGAAAGAGTTCCTTTTTACTCTATTATCAGCTATGTTTTAGACAATTAACAGAACATACGACCCCGGAAATTTCCAATCTGTTTTACGTATAAGGTAAATCATTTCCTTAAGTTCTATCTGATGTACGATCAGCCTTTCGGCAACGATATGGATAGATAACTTTCCTCTGATAAGGCAGTATGATTACTACACTGAGTGCATGAGTTGTCAGTCATTGGACATAAAATATAAGACATTCTAGTATCATATTCCAAAAATTCTTGCTATATTTGTAAGAAAGGATACGGAGGTATAAAAAACTTGGGGAGACAAGGATCATGAAAAAACAAAACTTCCAGACAGAGGAAGCCGCCGGATTACCGAATGACGTAGAATCCGTGAAGAATTAGGTGCGTCTGGCGTAACCAAGCAAGTCTTGTATAAGTACAATGATTATAGCATAGATAAGGCTGCGGGTGAAGAGTTGATTCTCTAATATTGTAAAGAGAGATTTGTTCAAGGGATAAGGAAGTGGTCAACTAATATTTGGCTACCACATAATTTTCTATCAGAAAAACTTATACGCATTGTAATTATTTGATTTTAAATTAATTATAATTCCCATGGATAAATATTTCGGACACTAGTGTGGTTATTGGATTTAGAAGATTCTGAATATTAATAAATAATCGAGTAACTAACAATTAAAATAAGAAAAAATGAAAGATAAAGGAATGAAAGAAATGAAGAAAAAACCTCAAATAGGGAAGGTGAAAATTAAGAGTGCATATCAAACGGAAAAAGATAAGGCCGGAAGTGATTTTACAAAAAATCTAACAAAAAAAATGTCATGATAACGATAAAAAGAGAAGGCATAATCCTAGAGGCGACTCATTTGGATTTTGAAAATGAAGGCGTGATTAACCCGGCTGTAATAGTTGCTGGGGGAGAGATACACATGTTTTACCGGGCTGTACAGGTGGGTAACATCTCTTCTATAGGTTATTGCAGATTAGACAATCCTTTAAAAGTTGTTTATAGACAGAAGAAACCGATACTATACCCTGAATTTGACTATGAAAGTCATGGAATGGAGGATCCTCGTATAGTTAAGATAGAGGATACATACTATATGACTTATACGGCTTATGACGGAGATAATGCGGTTGGAGCATTAGCTATATCTAAAGATCTAAGGCAATTTACACGAATAGGAAGAATCACATCCCCAATTGTTTATCCTCAATTTATAGAATGGTTGAAGAATGATAAACATCCACATAGCGAAAAATATTTTCGTTTATATAACAAGCGGCAAGCTGCCACACAGATGGGGAAACAACTTTATCTGTTGGATAAGGATTTGGTTCTGTTTCCTTCTAAAATGAATGGGAAATTCCTTTTCCTACACCGTATCAGGCCTGATATTCAGTCTATATCCATTGATAAAATGGAGGATCTTACTCTGAATTTCTGGAAAGACTATTATTCTAATTTTAACAGCCATATATTTTTCAAACACCATTATAATCACGAGTCAAGCTATATCGGAGCCGGCTGTCCACCGATAGAGGTAGAGGAAGGTTGGCTTATGATTTATCATGGAGTATATGATACCCCGGAGGGGTATGTTTATTCTGTATGTGCGGCATTATTAAATAAGGATGATCCATCTGTTGAAATAGCACGTTTGCCTTATCCTTTGCTAAAACCTCAAAAAGATTATGAGATTCAAGGTGTCGTTAATCATGTCTGTTTTCCTACAGGCGCAATAATATGGGGCGACAGACTATATATTTATTATGGGGCGGCAGATAAATGCATCGCATGTGCTTCCGTTCCTGTTAGAGATTTAATAGATGAATTACTAAAATATAAGAAATGAAACATATATTATTTATTACAACCTATCCACCACGTGTTTGTGGTATTGCAACTTTTTCGTATGACTTGATACACAGTATTAATAAAAAGTTTAAGCAGGATTATACAGTCAAAGTGTGTGCTGTAGAATCTGAAACAGAGAAACATTCTTATGATGATACTGTAAAATATACTTTGAATACTTCAAATCGAAAAGATTTTGAGGTGATTTCAAAAAAAATAAATCAGGATGACGAAATTGATTTAATTTGCATTCAGCATGAGTTTGGACTTTATAGTGAAAATCCGGAATCATTTTTGAAATTTGTCCAAGCGATAACAAAACCTATTGTTATTGTATTCCATACCGTTTTGTCTCATCCGAAGGATGACGCACGAGAGTATCTGAAGAATGTCATTGATGCGTGCCAGATGGTTGTCGTAATGACACATTCGTCATTAGCTATTTTGGAAAATGATTATCAAGTTGAAAAGGGGAAAATCTGCATTATTCGCCATGGAACTCATTTGGTTTCACAAACTGATAAAGAAGAATTAAAGGCGAAATATGGATTCTCCGGAAGAAAAATCCTTTCGACATTCGGGTTGTTGGGCCCTGGGAAAAGTATAGAAACAACACTGGATGCTCTGCCTGCTATCATTAAGGAAAATCCTTCGGTACTGTTCTTGATTATTGGGGAGACGCATCCTGTGATAGTAAAAAAGTTTGGAGAGATCTACCGCGAGTTTCTTGAGACTAAAGTGAAAGATCTTTCTCTGACAAATCATGTGAAGTTCATAAATAAATATCTGGATACTAATATTTTACTAGAATATCTTCAGATGACAGATATATATTTGTTTACATCTTCTGATCCTAATCAGGCTGTAAGTGGTACTTTCGTGTATGCTCTTAGTTGCGGTTGTCCAATCATAGCAACACCAATACCTCATGCATTTGAACTGTTAAGTGATAAAACTGGTGTCATGTTTAACTTTCATGATTCCTTGCAATTAGCTAAATCAACAAATAGTTTGTTGAAAAATAAAAAACTTCGTATTCAGATGGGCATTTCTGGTTTGCAAAAAACAGCCTTTACAGCGTGGGAAAACACAGCTATCGCCTATATTTTGATTTTTAAGAAGTTATTACATTCCAACACTCCTTTAACTTATTCCTTACCAGAAATCAATTTGGACCATATTAAGAGTATGACTAAGAAATTAGGAATTGTACAATTCTCGAAAGGAAATCAACCGGATTTAGGTTCTGGCTATACGCTTGATGATAATGCCCGTGCACTTATAGCTCTTTGTATGGCAGATGAGAATGGAGAGTATTCCGAAAATGCAAAATATATTGAGTTATATTTGAATTTTATTTTACTTTGCATGCAAAATGATGGATCTTTAAAGAATTATGTGGATCAATACGGAAATTTTATTTCACAAAATAATGATGTCTCGTTGGAAGACAGTAATGGACGGGCAATCTGGGCTCTTGGATATTTGATCTCTCTTCGTAATGATCAATTGAAAGCATCTGTTATAAAAGCAGAGAGAGCCATTAAATTTATTTTCCCCACTCTCAAAAAGATGCAATTCCCTAGAAGTATCGCTTTTACAATTAAAGGGTTATGCCTCTATTTTACAAAAAATCCTTCGCGTGAAGTTTCTGATATGATTCAGACATTAGCCGACAAATTGACAGGTTTATATATAGCTACAAAAGATGATTCCTGGAAATGGTTTGAGAATGGCTTGACATACGAAAATGCGATATTACCTGAAAGTTTGTTATATGCATATACTGTTACAAAGAATGAACAATACAAAGATATCGCAAAAGAATCGTTTGATTTCCTGTTAGATGAAATTTTTGTTGAAGGAAAAATTAAGGTCATTTCAAATCATAATTGGCTGAAAAAAGGAGAAACAAATATAAAATATGGAGAACAGCCTGTTGACGTCGCAGGTACGGTAATTGCCTTGAATAAGTTTTATGATATATTTCATGATAAAAAGTATATCCAAAAGCAAAAAGATGCTTTCAGTTGGTTTTTGGGCAATAATCACCTTCATCAAATTATATATAATCCGGCTACAGGTGGTTGTTATGACGGACTTGAAGAAAATAATATTAATTTGAATCAAGGGGCGGAATCTACAGTTTGTTACCTTATAGCCCGGCTGTCACTTATAAAAGAGAAGAATTTATAGAAGAGTGAAATAATAATGGTTCACTGTAGTTTGTTTGTAGATGGGATGTCAAATAAATTGTGTCAGAGGGCTTTTTATTCTTTATTTTTACCTCATTTTCGGTTTGCAATTTTAGTCGTATTCCGAGGATGAGGATTTTTATGTTGAGCAAAATCGCATAATCTTGAATCTATCACCAAACTTTGTTGTGATTATTGTGGCGCTTACCGTGCTTAGGAAGATGCTTATGAAGAAGGCAAAGTAAAGTCTACTGGTGTTAGCAGTTTCCAGCCTAATCATTTTATTGATTTAGGTTCCAAGAACAAAGTTGCAACAATTGCACGGCAAATCAAAATTCCCGCAGGGCAGTATTGCTGATAACATGATGATGTGGAAAGTTCTTCGTACTTATCTGATGGTGAAATATAACGATATGTCCGTCAAGCCAGATAAGAACGGACAGTTCATCCGTACTTTTGAAGGAATAGGGGCTACTGTCGAGCGTCTTGGATATCCTGATAAATATGCTCGGAAATCTGTCAAAGAAACGGGTGATAAGTATTTTTCTTCTGAGGAAAAGAAATAATTGACAGGTATCATGATGGGTGTTTGAGTAATGAAACAAAAAGCGGTAGAAAGAATTTGATTCTTTCTACCGCTCTATTCTGGGATATATATATTTTTTGTGGAGTCCTCAGGACCCTGTTATTATATCTCGCTCTTTAAGGCTTTTCATCTGCTTGAACAGCAGGATGAATCGGATGTCACTCTCTATTTCTTTCGGAATGATTTCCTCGGAAATACTTTACGGATCGCTTGGTTGTTGGCTCTTGTTTTGTTGATAGAGCCGGTCAATCAATTAATATCTGTCGTGGCTGTAACCACCATTGCCGCGCTGTGAATGCTCTGGTCTTGGACGAGCTTCAGCAACAACGATTTCTCTGCCGTCAAATTCTTTACCATTGAGTTCGTCAATGGCTTTCTTAGCTTCTTCATCATCAGCCATTTCAACGAAGCCGAAGCCACGTGAACGACCGCTTTCACGATCATTGATGATTTTTGCAGAAGTTACTTCACCATAGTTTGCAAATAAGTCTTTTAAACCTTCGTCGGTTGTCTTGAAGTTCAGACGTGATACAAAAATGTTCATTTTGTTTTGAATTAAATTAAACTGTTCTAATTAATGAATAATATTTCTTTTTTATATAATCCGTATGACAGGTATTTGTTCCTGTTACGGCTATAGTCTTTTCTTTCCGTTTTATTATCTTTTCATTTTGCCTTCTTATCATCTTATCATAGTTTCTTACAGTAATAGAATACTTCTTGATTAAGTACTAACCAGACACGGAATGAACTGGAAAAACCCAAAATTCAAATATTTTAAGTCTGTGATGACTATTTAAACATAAAAATGTTACGGTGATAAGGTGTCGTTAGAGAATATAACGACATGGGATATAAAGGTCATTTTGCCAGTTTCTCAATCTGGCACCCTGCTCTGTAAATTCATATTTCTAACTGATAGTTCCTCTTTTTTGTTGTTGATTCATCGAAAGCACCACAATTACCTGTGAATGTCTTCGTGACAGTTTATACTTTATAAACAAGAAAGTTGATTGTTGCCGGTTTCGATGAGTGAGTCGCTTATAGGACGAACTAAAACAAGAGAAGACAGATACAATTTAAACTTGATTGCTCACGGTGCAAAGATACAAAAAGAATTTAAACCAGCATATTAGTTTCTGTTTTTTTTGCTTATTTACTTCATTTTTTCATCAAAACCCCTTTTTTTCCTTAAAAGTCTTTACTTGAAACCGTTTTTTAGTGATCGTAGACTTCTTTATTTTGGTTTTTTCATCAATTTCTTCATCATTTTGATGTCTCAAAATGATGTGTCTGAATGAAAATGTTCCTTATTTTTGAAAGAAATAGCTTGAAGTTGGGATTTTCTGAAGCAAAAGACTACACATAGGCTCTTTTTTTGAGTACTGGTATCAGTGTTCTGACTGTATAAAATATTTGATGGAATAGACTGGATTATGTGGATTTTTTGTAACTTTGTCTGTTCCTGTATTCGTATTATCATTCTTCTACTGGTTCTGTTGACTTGTGAGAGATATGCGATAGGAAAGATAAGGTGTTGTTTAACGGATCATTAATGTGAATGGGTATGATAACAAAAGACAGTATTGCCGAAGCTTATAGTTTCTTCCATCAAAAATGGAACTTATACCAATTGATTGATAAGGAGCCAGTGAAAGATCATATTGAGTATACTATTAGTTCGTATGCTGAAGCGATGAATGCAGAGTTGTATGAAAAGATTGGTGAGGGTAAATCTGAGTTTCTTCATGATCATTCTACCTTTCCTCAGGATCTGTCTAATGCTGTTGACAGACTTGAGAAACTGTTGTGAGTCAGGGGGGGATGGTTCAGATTATCTAACCATGGATTCTGATTATGAAAAGCAATAGCAGGATCAGATTTGCGGCTTTGTGCATTTGTCAAATCCGATTGGTCTGAACTGATGTTGGCGCTTACTATAGGTATACCCGGCTTTTCTGAGGTAATGAGTCAATTCCTTCGGATCTTTGTTATAGCAATAGCAGAGTGATTCAAGGGAATCAAATTCTTCATCCCTTAATAACATATTAATGCTGGATACCAATATTGCAGGGTATTTGGGTAAATGGTCCATAATCAAATTTTTAATCCGACTTATCTTATCCCTCTCGCTTTGAACACAACTTCTTTAGCTGCATTGATTTCCTGAAACTTCTTTTCTGCAGCTTTTCTTACATCCTCACCAAGGGTAGCGACACGGTCCGGGTGATTTTTCAAAGCAAGTTTACGATAGGCAGTCTTTACTTCCTCATCTGTCGCATCCGGAGAAAGGCCGAGTACTTTATAGGCGGCATCCAAGTTGTTTCCTCCGTTCCTGAGATTGAGCATGGATTCGACGTCAGCTTCAGTCAGGCCAAGGTTGATAGCGACAAAATTCAAAGCTTCTATCTCTTCATGTGAAACAACTCCATCGGCTTGAGCGATCATTGCCAGATAACTGAGCAGTTGAAGGCGTTGCTCGTAAAGCATATTACGGGTGATTTGCATGCAGCAGTCCCGTATGACACCCTTAAATTCACCAGAGCCTATCTCGTCTTGTTTCGTAAAAAGTTTGAGTAAAATATCCTGTCCTTGGCGGACAGATGCTTCTCCGAAATTCTGATGCAGGAAATTGCGCACGAAATTCATTTCGGAATGCATAACCTTTCCATCGGCCTTGATAATATAAGAGGAGAGTACAAGCAGAGAAAACATAAAGGAATTGCGCTGACCTTCAAAGTTCCTTTGATAGTATTGATTACTATATGTTCCTTCATCATTATATCCTGTGTGCTGGAAGTTGGTGCTTCCTGTTTCTGTATTGACCTGATCAATCCCGTGGTCAAAGAGTGCTCCCAGTGCGAATCCTGCAAGTGCTCCGAGAGGCCCTGCGGTGATGAACCCCAGAAAACCACCAATCCATTTTCCTAATGCCATATCTGATACCTTGAAGTTATCTGTTTTTAGCCGCAATTTGCATGCCATTTATGGGCACAAAGATAACGATTAATTTTGGGAAAAGATCTGATTTTGAGTATAACATTTAGTACCCTTTTATTTTTATAACTGATATTTGCTTTTCTATAATCAACTCTCATTGCTTGTGATTATGGAATCAGCGGATTCTTGGAATCTAACTTGATTTTTCTATCCATAGAAATCATTTAAAAGCTGTATGGTGCATAGCGCAGAGCGCTATGCACCATACAGCACAACGCTATGCACCATAGAGCAGAGCTGTATGCACCATTCAGGTAATTAATGACTATGATCCGGAATATTAAGGTACGAAATGCAGGACTTTATTTCTTACTGTATTGGCTTGGACTGATACCGAAGTGCTCCTTGAAACATCTGTTGAAGTACTGTGGACTACTGAAGCCGGTCTTATAACTGACTTCAGAAATTGATAGAGTGCCTTTCTGGAGCAGGTCTTCCGCTTTCTTAAGACGCTGGTTGATAAGGTATCGTCTTGGAGAAATACCTAGGAGTTCCTTTGCCTTGCCATAGAATGTAGTACGTCCCATACACATTAAAGAAGCGAGTTGGTCAACATTGAAATTAGCATCGTCAAAGTGTTCTTCGATATACGAATCCATACGGGATAGAAAGCGTTTGTCAGCATTGCTGGTGATCAGTACAGGTTGTGGAGTATCTACCTTGGAATCCGGCCGTACTTCCTGTTGAGGAGGAGCTTGAGGTACGGACTCCCTTTCTTCATGCCATTTGATAAGTTGGCAGATACGTATGATCAGCAGCCGGTAGTTGCATGGCTTCACCATATAGTCATCGGCTCCCGCTTCGTATCCTTTAATCTGATGTTCTTCATCATCCAGAGAGGTGAGCATAATCACTGGAAGGTCATGGATGTCAGGTTGTTGCCTGATTTGCTTGACAATACTATAACCATTTCTGTCCGGTAGCATCACGTCACAAAGCAGAAGGTTCGGGTGCTCCTTCTTTACTCCTGCATATCCTGTGTCACCGTTCATGTATCCGGAGACAGTGAAATATCTGCTGATAGTCTCCTTGAGTTGAAGCATCATATCCGGATCGTCTTCTATGATAATTATTTTCTGATGATTGAGTGCCTTTGGCTGGACTTCACTGATGAGTGCGTCCAACTCCTTCTTATCTTGCTTATCATCTTTTTCGTCAGCACTTACGGCAGCCGGAGCCTTGAAGTCAGTGGCATTGTAATCACTGCTATCCAATGGGAGGGAGATGGTGAAGATATTTGTATCTTCTTCTCTTTTATAAGTGAGTTCTCCATGGTGCAGGCGTGCCATCTCATGTGCATTATAGAGTCCGATACCCATGCCTCCTTGTGAGACATAACCGTGCATGAAAGGCTGGAAAAGTGTCTTTTGCTGTTCCTGTGTAATCCCGTTTCCTGTATTTGTTACTTTGATCAGCAATCTGTCTGTATGGGATGAAAGATGGACATGTAAGGTTATCGAACCTCTTTCCCGAGTGTACTTTATGGCATTACTCAACAGATTGTACACCATCGTCTCCAGCATCTCATGGTCAAAAAAGAGGTTATACTTCTTGGCAAAAGGAATGAAACTCATATTGATTTCCTTTTGTTTGGAATAGCTCCAGAAATCTTGATAGATACGACGGATAAAACCGATGATGTCATCTTTTTCAACACTTAAGTGTTGGTTGCCGGTACTGATTTTTCTAAACTCCATCAGTTGGTTGACCAGACGGAGTAAGCGTTTTGTTCCCCGTTGTGAAGCTTGTATTGCTGATTTAGAAATCTGTTTGGTGTCCGGATCGATCAGTCGTTCTACGGCATTTTGAATGATTGCGAGTGGAGTGCGGAATTCATGTGCAATGTGAGTGAAGAAATTAATCCTAAATTCAGAGATCTGCTGATTGACGGTAAGTTGTTGATGGAGCCGGACACGTTCTCTCAGATTGTGGTATACATAACTTATGGCAAGTGTAATGAACATCAGATAGATGATCCAGGCCCACCAACTGCTGTACCAGGGATGGCAGATGATGATCTTTAGTTTGATTTCATTACTCAGATGTCCGTTGGCATCTATGGCTCTGAGATGAAAGGTGTAGGAACCTGGGCTGAGGTTACCATAGTTGGTGTGATTTTTTTTGGTATAGGGACGCCATGATTTCCGCAGTGGTTCCATGTAATATTGGTACCCTGTTGTCCCTGTTTCTGCAAAATTGAAATCAGAGAAGTGTATAGACAGTGAGTTTTGCCGATGGGAGAGATGTATCGTCTTTTGCTGGCTGAGAGCTTCTCTGAGTTGACGCATCTCGTTCGTGTCACTGTCGTTGATGAGTATAGAGGTTCCATTGATAAGTAAGTCTGTGATACGCACTGGGAAAGAAACTGTTGATGCGGTCTTTCCTGTTTTTGGCTGGATAGCAGCCAGCCCATGGCTTGTACCGAAGAGCAACTGTCCGTCAGGGAGAAGGGCAGCACTGTTGTCTGAGAATATGTTTCCGCGGAAATCCTGACTGAGCTGATAAGTTTTTACTCCTCCAGGTTTCCGCCCATTCATTTTGATATATGAAAGTCCCCCCTCTGTTCCGATCCAGACTCCTCCTTTTTGATCAGACAAGATGGAATGGATATAATTATTGGATAGCCCTTTCTTCGTATTTATCTGTTTATAGGCCAGTTTGTTACCCGTTAGTTGGCAATGGATGACTCCGATTCCTCCTGTGCCGATCCATATAGAGCCGTCTTCTGCAATGCTGATACAAGAGATTTCATTGGTCGGTAATCGATGATTGGAGAGATTGAAATGTAAGAAACTCTTGTCAGACATATTTTTCTTGTAAGTATCAAGGCAGAAGAGTCCGTCATAGGTTCCTATCCATAACCGTCCTTTGGAATCACAACTGATATCCTGTATGCGGCTTTCATTGATATTCTGGTTCAGAAACTGCTTGAATTGCAGAGGTTTACCCTTTTCGTATCTTACTTGTAGCAGTCCACTTCCTCTGGTTGCAATCCATATACGCCCTTGAGGATCGGACAGGATATCAGAGATGTCATCACAGGGAATAGGATGTATTTTGTCTTCATGCGTATGTGCTTTTCCGTTTATGAATAGTCCGCTTCCCCTGGTTCCTATCCAGATATTTCCTTTTCGGTCCTTGTAATAGGAATAGACAGGATTGGGGAATTTCTGTTCCCCTGTAATCTGATGGGTGAGGAGATTGTAATGGTAAAGAGTATTGTCTCGTGTAGAAAAGACAATATCTTGCTTTCCTTCGGAGGATATGGCCTGAATTATATTACTTTGGTCAAAGAGATGGTAGGCAGTAGGATAGATATACTGGAAATCCAGATCTGAAGGGGAAGAAAGTCGTATGACTCCTGTATTGTCTGCGGCTATCCAGATATCTCCGCTCCGGTCTGCAATAATGCGTGAAAGAAAGTCTGAGGGGATTATGGCATCATCATCTTCAGCAAGATAATGCTTGAGGGTTTCATTTTTGACAGAGTAGGTGTATAGTCCGTTACTGGTGGATATGTAAATCAAATTGTTGGGGCCGATACAAACCCTATAATATCGTTTTGTACTTGAGAAAATAGAAAATTTGGGTTTGATATCCAGTTTCTTGAGTTGGCCGTCAGGCATGAAAATCCACAGATTTCCCACCTTATCAGATACGAAATAGTATCCTTTGTCATGGTCCATAGTCGTACCTTCAGGTATCTGGCACGTTGTCGGTTTGGAAAAGGTTTTCTTGTGAATATCAAAAGCATAGGTGAATTGAGGAGTAAAGATCAGCCATTGTCCTTGCCAGATGATGGTGTTCGTTACCTTGTTGACTGATCCGATGATGGATGGCAGATGAGTTTTGGAAAGGAGTTTGCAAGCTTTTCCATAGATCAGTACATCATCATTCTTGGTTAAGAGGAGCACCTTATTATGGTAAGCTTGTACGTCAAGTATCCAGTCTTTTTTATTCAGGATATGAACCTTATTATTCTTGTCAACGACAGTCACCCCGTGATTCGTGCAAAGCCAGACATTGGAATCTGCATCTTCTATGATTTTACTGACGTGATTGCTGGGCAGAGTGTGTTTTTCCTTTGTGTAGTCAATAACAGAGAGGTTCTTTCCATTATAAATCACTTGTCTTGCGCAAGTTTTGGAATCATAAAACCACATTCCGTGAGTAGAAAGAAAGCGCTTCTCCAGTGGGACGAACTTGACCGGTCTGTTATAAGTTACGAAGCGTGATCTGCGGAGATCGTAGCATCCGTTATCGTATGAGCCGGATGAGATCCAAAGTAATTGGTTGGGATGGTCTATGTACAGCAGACCGATAATGGATGCTGTTCTTTGCCCTTGAAGATTTGTAAAGGTATTAAAGTTGACAAAACAATACCCGTCAAAACGGGAAAGTCCACAAGTCGTTCCCATCCAGATATAACCTTGGTCATCCTGGATCATATCCATAACCGTATTGCCAATTAAACCGTCTAAAGATGTATAGGTTTTGGAATTAATGGCACCATGAATATTGAGATCGATGAACAGAAAGAGTATAAAAATGGTAAAGAGACGGACAATTTTCATTTATCTGATTAGTTTTGGCCTTTAGTTTGCAAATATAAGGAAAATAATCGGAAGATGAGCAAATAAATGAAATTCGAATTTTTACTTAAAAAGTATTTTAAATTCGTGAATTTGTAAATTGAAGAAATACTATTTATATATATAAGGTGACAGAATCAGACAGGATGCTGTCACCCCGTATGTCAAATTTTAATAATTGAAATTTACCCTCTTATGCTTATAAATCATTCAGAAATTGTTTCTTATGATTTGCAGAGTTGGTCGTATCTGTATACTGGATATGAGTACTGTAATTGTGGTAAATATTGCTATTCTTCTTTACATAGCCATAGATCTGACCTTCTCTCATATTTAATATGAAACCGGGTAAGTCTTTATCTTGATCATGCTCTATGACAGCGTTGCTGCCATATTTGCTTATCAAGAGCCTTTTTAACTCATTCAACTTGATTTGGGCTTTATTTTTGTTCAAATGGGTATAATAGGCTTGAGCTGCAAAGACAATCTGTGTTTCCGGATCAAAATATACGGCAATCTTGGCTTTCTGGTTTAAAAATTTTCCTTTGAAGATTCTCGTACCATTTTCAGCAGAATATTTGCTGCTGAACTTATCCAGTTTATATCCTTTTTGGATTAACTGTATCTGATATTGTTCAATAGTACCTGCCAGAGGGATACCATCAAATCTCAAATGTCCTGTCTGTGCTTGTGCCAAGATGGATAGGAAGGAAAAAATAACTAACAATACCGATTTCTTCATATTGATTCATCTTTTAAGGTTCGCTAATAAAAAACCAAAGATACATAATTTCTACAAGAAGATCATAATCTTGTAAGACTATTTTTTCTGGCTTCCTTTTTTATCTTATTTTCCGGAATTCTATGAGAATAATAGATTTAACCTAAGTTTATTATGGATATGATATGTACCCTTCGTTCTTGTCTATGCATTCATCTGAAAGAAAAATGCTGATAGATTCGTGTTCTTGCTTTTTCCGAATGTCAATTAGAGATCATTCAGCATCTGATGCCTATGGCTCTCTTCGCTGATGGAATCGGTATATTGGATATAGGTATTATAGAAAATGGCATTTTTAGACACATAGCCGTATATCTGTCCTTCATGGGTTGTCAACAAAAATCCAGGCAATTCTTTACTTTGGTCATGTTCTTTCATGTTAGCTGCACCATATTTGTTGGCCAGCAGACCCTTGTAATATTCAAGTTTGACCTGTGCTGCATTTTCATCGAGTTTTGTGAAATAAGCCTGAACCCTGAAAACCTGTTTAGTCTTTGTATCGAAGAATACTTTGACCTTGGCTTTCTGATTCACAAATTTACCGCCATAAATGCGTTTACCTTCCGGAGCCAGTTTACCGTCAAGTTCTTCGATCTCAAATTTGTTGATCGTATTTTGCTTGAACCCTTTTGCAAGTAGTTGCTGCTGAAACTGCTCGATATTACCTGTAATGGGTATTCCTGCAAATTTTAAATGTTCAGTCTGAGCTTGTGATATTACACATAGTAGACAGAAAACGAATAATAAAATGGATTTCTTCATCATGCT
>JAKVJW010000038.1 GCA_022486815.1 Prevotella sp.
GTTGGAGAGATGATGACAAAGATCGCAAGGTACCGTATTTTGTTTATAAGAATTATCCTAAGTTGAGGGTCGTCTTGAGCAAACGCCATTTTTCTTACAATAAACAACTTCAGATGGTGGATGATCTCGAGGCGTCGGGACAGGTCGTCTGTATTCGTCCGGAACGTCCTCTGGAAGTGAAACGTATTGAAAAAGATACAGGAAAACTCGAATCTTTATATGAGGAGGGTTTCTCTCTCGGGGAAGAGTTTTGCCATCGACAGGAAAAAGGAAATATAGAATTGGATTAATCTGAATCCGGAGAGTTGAAAATTAATATTAAAGCATAAGAGACTCTACAGGCATCAGTATACCTGTTTTTGATGGATGTTATTGATAGAATCCTTACTGATCCCGAATCTTATTTCTGTTTTTTCGAAGATTTGTTTTTCAGAATGGAATCACCATAGCTTTTATCTGACTTTTTCAATAAATCAGGACGAAGTTGCTTCGTCCTGTTTAGTGCCTGATCGAATTCCCATTGTCGGATTTTAGCTTCATTTCCGCTAAGCAGAATATCCGGTACTTTCCAACCTTTATAGTCTGCGGGTCTCGTATAGATTGGAGCTGCCAGCAGGTCATCCTGATAACAATCGCTCAAAGCACTTTCTTCATCGCTGATACTTCCAGGAATGAGTCTTACGATAGCATCGGAAATCACCGCAGCGGCCAGTTCACCACCTGTAAGTACATAATCTCCGATGGATATTTCTTTTGTAATGAAATGGTCACGTATACGCTGGTCAATACCTTTGTAATGTCCGCAGAGAATGATGATATTATGGAGTAAGGAAAGGTTATTGGCTATATGCTGATCGAATTGTTCTCCATCAGGGGAGACATAGATAACTTCATCATAATCTCTTTCTGCTTTTAGTGCTGTGATAGCCCTGTCAATGGGTTCGCACTGCATGACCATTCCAGCACTTCCACCATAAGGATAATCGTCAACTCGCTTCCACTTGTCTAGGGTATAATCCCTGAGATTGTGGAGTTTGATTTCCACAAGACCTTTTTTCTGTGCACGTGCCAGTATGGATTCATCAAGGAATCCCTTGATCATTTCCGGCAAGACTGTAATTATATCTATTCGCATATTTGATGCAAAGGTATGGAAAAAAGGTTTGTTGTACAAGAAAGGAGACGTATTTCATCATTTCTATATAGAAAATGTTGCTGTTTGTTAAAAAAATAGTAACTTTGCCCCCGATTTAACGAATAACTTTAATTTCTGATGAAAAGATTTTTTTCCTTGGTTATTGCCATGGCAGTTTTTACAGGTGTTTATGCCCAAAATATCCAGTTACATTACGATTTGGGGCATTCTCTGAATAAAAGTCTGACTTCAAGACAAAGTGTGACAACAACAGCCGAAATTTACAAGGCCGACAAATGGGGTAGTACCTATTCCTTTATCGATATTTATTATCAGAGGGATGGTGTATCAGGTGCTTATTGGGAGTTCGGACGTGATCTGAATATTACAAATAACAAACAGTTTGCTGCTCATGTTGAGTATAATGGAGGGTTGAATTCCGATGAAACTACCTGGCAGGCTACCCGTTTTCAGCATGCAGTCTTAGCCGGTCCTGCATGGAACTGGCACAATCATGATTACAGTTCTACTTTTACGGTTCAGACCTTATACAAGTATTATTTTAAGAATCGTCATTACCACGCCCATCCGTATAATAGTTTTCAGTTGACTGAAGTCTGGGGATTTCAACTTGCTCATCACTTGGTGACATTATCCGGTTTTTGTGATACATGGTATGACCCTCATGTCAACGGCAAGTGGATAATAACCAGTCAGCCACAATGGTGGATCAATCTGAATGCTATCAAAGGTTGTGAGGTACCATTGAGTCTTGGTGGCGAAGTAGAGATCAGCAACAACTTCGTTTATAATGATTATGGGTGTAATAATCGTTTTTATGCCATTCCGACAATGGCTTTAAAATGGACGTTCTAAGGACATAATATTCTGAATAGAATCTGAAAGGCAGACAAAATATCTTCTGCCTTTCAGATTTTTTTTGTCGGATTAATCTCTTCGTCTGAATAGAAAGCAATTGCTATTTAATCTTGTGAAGCAAATTTCTGTATAAATTCATCTTCTGATATGACAGGAATATTCAGTTGGTGAGCCTTCTGGTTTTTCCCACTTGTAGAAGTAATGTCATTATTGATCAAGTATGATGTGGATTTACTTACAGAACCAGTTGCCTTACCCCCCTGGCTTTCTATATATGCTTTGAGTTCATTCCTGTTTTTATAGTGATGGACATCTCCGGTAATGACAAAAGTCAAACCTTTGCACTGTTCTCCTTTTAACTTGTCACTGACCTGAGAAACGTCGAGCACAGCCCAAAGCCGGTCAAATTTTGCTTTATTTTCCTTGTCCTGGAACCATCTGGTGATTTGGGTACTCTTTTCCGGTCCTATACCCGCAATCAGTGCAAAATGATCTTCCTTGACATTTTCAGTTGAGGCTTCTTGAACTAATGTTTCTATCGGATAGGTGCTCAACAATCGGTTGCAGACATCCTTGCCGCATAATGGAATACTCAACGCATAGAGCAGATGCCGGGCTTCTACTTTCTTGGAATACTCGATAGATCGTATGATATTTGTAGCACTTTTGTCTCCAAATCCTTCCATATTGGCAATTTCTTCAATATGTTCATGAAGGTGATATAAGTCAGCATATTCATTAATCCATCCCTGATTGATGAATTTATCCAGTGTCTGTTCCGATATACCATCAATATCCATACCGTCTTTACTGACAAAGCGGGCAAACTTTTTCAATTGTTTGGCAGGGCATTTTGTGTTTGTGCAGTGAAGGGTCTTTGTATTGCTGTTCTCACTGATGATGATTCTCGTAGGTGCTCCGCAGACCGGACAGTGTGTAGGGATGTTCAGTTCACCTACTTTCTCGTCAACATGGATGACCTTCGGAATGATTTTGTTGGCTTTAATGACACGAATAGCGCTCCCTTTTCCTCCAATGCCCAGTCGTTCACACTCGCTGATATTACAGAGAGAGGCACGCTTGACAGTTGTCCCCTCCAGACTTACCGGCTTGAATATAGCAACAGGTGAGATCGTAGAAGTCGCACAACTCCATTCTATGTGGTCAAGAATAGTACGGGCATCCTCGTCTTGCCATTTAAAGGCGAGGCCTGCTCGTGTTGCATGATGTCCTGTGATGGAACCCGTTTGAGAGAAAGTCCAGTCATCGTATGCAATGACCAGTCCATCAACGGGATATGGATTTTCCTGATTTGTAACTTTGCGGGTCCAGCGAAGGATCACTTCATCAATATTAGAGAGCGTAGGGGATTGGATATATTCCCGATCCACAGCCTTCATCCCGTTTTTCTCAATCCAATTCATACGATCGCCCCAGGAAGGGATATCATCTTCAGTATAGACAAGAGTGAATGGAATCCATTGCAAATGGCGTTGTTTTACCTCCAGAGGATCCTTTAAAGTAAGAGAACCGGAAGCCAGATTGCGAGGATTTGCATAATCTTCGTCACTTTCCAGAATAAACTGTTCGAAATCGCTGTAGGAAATTACGCATTCTCCACGGATTACGGCATGTCCTTTGTAGGGAATGCTTTGTGGAATGCCACCGATTGACTGTGAAAGGTGCGTGATATTTGTTCCTATATGACCGTTACCACGCGTGACAACCTTGGTAAGTCTGCCTTCATCAAAGGTGACGACAAGAGTCAGGCCATCCAGTTTCCAAGATAGCCATATAGGTTTACCTTCGGTCCATTTGACCAAATCGTCTGGTTTCTTGGTCTTTGCAAGCGAAAGCGCAGGAAACTCATGTGCTTCTTTCTGTCCGTTGATTTCATCAGCCGAGACATGTCTGGTGGGAGAGTCTTCCAAGATCGTACCCGTCTCTTCCTCAAGCTGTTTGAGTTGGTCGAAAAGGTGATCCCATTCGTAATCCGTCATGATTTCACCTTTTCCATTATAGTAAGCGTCTGAAGCTTGATTCAAGCGATCGACGAGTTCTTGCATTTTATCTTCTGCCATAGTATTTCCTTTAAGCCAAATAGACATATAAACTCTAGATGGATTGTGATCAGGAATCTTAAAGTCACTCAAAGAAAAAAAATTCTTTCTGACTTTCTTTCCTTTACATCCAGATGATTGATGGTATTTGAATCCCTTGTGCAAAGATAGTAAATTTTCTGAAATCCTTTATGTCTGTGATGTAAAAATGATTATCTTTGCAGCATGGAAAAGAAAATCATCATCGGAATAGATGTCGGAATCTCAACAACAAAAATTGTCGGGATCAATCAAAATGGTATGGTAATCTCTCCTATGCGTATCACAGCTGCTGATCCGATGACTTCTTTGTATGGAGCTTTCGGAAAATATCTTCATGAGAACAAGATTAGCTTGGAGGAGGTGGAACATATCAAACTTACGGGAGTAGGTTCTGCTTACATTGATGAAAATATTTATGGGCGACCAACTTCTAAGGCTGAAGAATTTATCGCTGATGGATTAGGTGCGCGCTATGAATCAAATTTAAAGAGGATGATAGTTGTTTCAATGGGTACAGGTACCAGTCTTGTTCGATGTGAAGGCGACGATATTCGGCATATAGGAGGCATCGGTATCGGTGGCGGAACATTATCCGGATTGTGCCGTATCATGTTGCAAACAGATGATATGCGGCAGGTTGTAGCCTTGGCTACAGAGGGGAATATTTACAACATCAATCTTTTTATTAAGGATATCTGTGCTAAACCTCTTCCTGGCTTACCAATGTCAGCTACTGCAAGTCTGTTCAGTAATGCAAAAGCAAATGCTTCGCGTGAGGATATTGCCGTAGGACTCATTCACATGGTATTGCAGGCTATTGGCAGTAGTAGTATTCTGAGTAGTCTGAATACCGGCATTCGTGATTTCGTAATGATCGGGAATCTTACGCTTCTTCCACAGTGTAGGGAGGTTTTCCCATCGATGGAGAAATTGTATAACGTTCGTTTCCGTATCCCAAAATATAGTGAATTTTGTACAGCAATAGGAGCAGCTCTAAGTTATTTACGGGAAAAAACAAAGAAGCATCTTTCCGAAAAGTGATTGATTAGTGAATGAAAGGGAGTCTGTTTTATGGTACTTCATGTTCTTACATGATATAAAAACTCGGTCATGGAATCTCTAAAAGAATTATATAGGATAGGAAGAGGGCCTTCATCCAGTCATACGATGGGACCACAAAAGGCTGCTCAGATCTTTCTAAAGCGTTATCCAGAAGCAGTTCGTTTTGGTGTGACTTTATATGGCAGTCTGGCTGCCACCGGAAAAGGGCACATGACGGATAAAGTTATCGAAGAGGTTCTGAATCCTGTAGCACCTGTTAATATCAGTTGGCTGCCACAGAAATTTCTGCCTTTTCATCCGAATGGGATGGAGTTCATTGCCTATGACAGTGAAGGACAGGTGCTGAACGATTGGACGGTTTATAGTATTGGGGGAGGAGCTTTGTCTGAAGGTAAAGGAGAAAAGGACCCATTTAAAACTCCGGAGATTTACTCTATGAATAGTCTGACCGAAATTACGAGGTGGTGTGACCATAATGGAAGAAGTTATTGGGAGTACGTCCAGCAATGTGAGAAAGAAGGTATCTGGGAATATCTTAGAAAGGTATGGCAGGTGATGCAGGATTCTGTGGAACGAGGATTGAATCACGAAGGTGTACTTCCTGGTCCTTTGAACCTTCCGAGGAAGGCTGCCAATTATTATATTAAAGCTAGTGGTTACAAGCCATCTCTGCAGAGTCGCGGTATGGTATTCGCCTATGCATTGGCTGTGAGTGAGGAGAATGCCTCAGGCGGAACTATAGTTACTGCTCCTACTTGTGGCGCCTGTGGCGTATTACCGGCAGTCCTTTATCACTGTTATAAATCACATGCGTTTTCAGAGATCAGGATTCTACATGCTCTTGCTACTGCCGGAATTATAGGAAATATTGTTAAGAAGAATGCTTCTATTTCCGGTGCAGAGGTTGGTTGCCAAGGGGAAGTGGGAGTGGCTTGTGCGATGGCTTCTGCTGCGGGTTGCCAACTTTTCGGTGGAAGTCCTGATCAGATTGAATATGCAGCAGAGATGGGATTGGAGCATCACTTGGGGATGACATGTGATCCGGTTTGCGGGCTTGTTCAGATTCCTTGTATCGAACGGAATGCTTTTGCTGCTGCACGTGCTCTTGATGCCCAACTCTATGCTTCTTTCTCAGATGGTAAGCATTGTGTCTCTTTTGACCATGTTGTCCATGTAATGAAGTTGACTGGCCATGACTTGCCTTCTTTGTATAAAGAAACTTCTGAAGGAGGACTTGCAAAGGAATATTTCAAAGATAATATGATCTAAAGAAATACGGCAACTACTATTGAAAAGCAGTTGCCGTATTTTTTTATAGTCTAATCTTGATAGATATCAATCACTGTTAAATCGTGGATGTTTAGTGATAATAATTTATTACTTTTCCACCTATAGAAAATTTTCCATGATGTTTCTTTGCCTTTAATAAACACTTTCGAACTCCTTCAGGAAGTTGATGTCATTTTCAGAGAACATTCGCAGGTCACTGACTCTGTATTTCAGATTTGCGATTCTTTCTACACCCATTCCAAAAGCATAACCTGTATAGATCTTACTGTCTATGCCTCCGGCTTCCAGAACATTAGGGTCAACCATTCCACAACCAAGGATTTCTACCCAACCTGTATGCTTACAGAATGCACAGCCCTTTCCTCCGCAGATGTTACAACTGATGTCCATTTCTGCACTGGGTTCTGTAAATGGAAAATAACTTGGACGGAGGCGGATTTTTGTGTCTGGTCCGAACATTTCGCGGGCGAAAGTAAGTAAAACTTGTTTCAAATCAGTAAAACTTACCCCTTTGTCGACATATAATCCTTCGACTTGATGGAAGAAACAGTGAGCACGGGCACTGATAGCTTCATTACGATAGACACGTCCTGGACAGAGTATACGGAAAGGCGGTTGATGCTCTTCCATATAGTGAGCCTGATCACCAGATGTATGAGAACGAAGAAGTACATTTTTAGTAACATCGTTGGGATCACTCTGCTCAATGAAAAAAGTATCCTGCATATCACGGGCAGGATGGTCTGCAGCAAAATTCAGTTTTGTAAAGACATGTAGATCGTCATCGATTTCAGGTCCGTCAGCCAGAACAAATCCCATGCGTCCGAAAATATCGATGATTTCATTCTTGACAACTGTCAGGGGGTGACGTGTACCCACGTTGATTGGATATGCACTGCGTGTCAGGTCAATATGATCACTGGTCTCATCGGTATTTTCCATTTGAGCACGGAGACTGTTGATTTTCTCGGTGGCAGTCTTTTTCAGTTCATTGATCTTGATTCCGACCGATCTCTTCTGGTCTGCAGCAATATTTCTGAAATCACCCATCAAAGCACTGATTTCGCCTTTCTTACTTAGATATTTTCGTCTGAGTTGCTCAACATCTTCCATGTTTTTAGCTGAAAGGTTGTCAACTTCTTTAAGAAGTGTTTCTATCTTGTCCAGTATCATGATGCAGTATAAAATTTATAATTTAATTGCAAAGGTAAAAAATAAATTGGAAATAGAGAATAGAGAAAAAGAATTTCTATAATATTGTTCTCTATTAGACGGAAAATATGTAATTTTGCCGTAATTATCGTAGTATGTTATAATTATGAGAAAGCTTGTATATGTTTTCAGTATCGCTCTGGTGTGGGGGATAGTAGGCTTTTCTGTTTCAGGTTGTTCGAATAAGAAACCTAAGACAGTGGATTCCGCTAATATAGATACTTTGGCTAAGGATACAACCGGGGAAGATTCTTCGGAGCAATTGATAGCCTCGACGCCTATGCCTAAGGCTGCTGATGAATTGTTTGATGATTTTATATTCAATTTTGCAGCTTCCAGAAAGACTCAGTTTAAGCGTATTGTCTTCCCTTTGAAGGTATATTCCAATGGCAGGGTTATCAGGACCATTGACCCCCTTCACTGGAAATTAGATCATTTCTTTATGCGTCAGGATTATTATACACTGATATTTGATAATCCAAGACAGATGAATATGCCTAAAGATACCAAGATTAGTCATGTAATTATTGAAAAGATCTATTTTTCGAAGAGTATTGTCAAGCAGTATTTGTTCAATCGAATCAATGGACAGTGGAAGTTGACCTCTATTAATTATAATCGTTTGTATAAAAATACAAATGCTTCCTTCTTGAGATTTTATAAAGTATTTGCTTCTGACAGTACTTTTCAGATTGAACATATTCATGATCCGGTGAAGTTTATCGGACCGGATCCTGATAATGATTTTTCTACCATGACGGGTGAAATCATACCGGAACAATGGCCTGCTTTCGCACCGAAGTTTCCTCAAGGTATGATTTACAATATCATCTATGGTCAGAAATATACAGAAAGTAATCAGAAGGTCTTTGTTATTCGAGGCATAGCGAATGGTCTGGAACAAGAATTTACTTTTCGTCGGATTCGTGGACGCTGGATGCTGATGAAGATGAGTATTTGAAAACGCCTGTAAGTTTGAAGCAGACTGTTCTGAAGAATTATTTATGAAAGATATAAAGAATGCGAGTCTATTGGCTCATAATACTTTTGGTATTGATGTTTGTTGTCATCGGCTACTGGAGTTTTCTTCGACAGAAGAAGCCCTGCATTTGGTGAAGGGACTTCAAAAATCCGATTATCCTTATTTGCTGTTAGGCGGAGGTAGTAATCTGTTGCTTACCGGTGATTATCCAGGAACGGTTATTACCCCTGAAAACCGCTTTGAAGTTACTGTCTTTACTTGTCCTGGTGATGAAGATGGCGTTTGTCTTCGTTGCTGGGCCGGATCCACGTTTGATGAAGTGGTGGAATATGCTGTAAAACACGGATTTTATGGTGCGGAGAACCTTTCACTGATTCCCGGACAAGTCGGAGCATCTGCTATTCAGAATATTGGTGCTTATGGTGCCGAAGTATGTGAAATCATAACAGAAGTGGAGGCTGTAGAGATTGCTACAGCACGTTTGTTACATCTGTCAAATGCCGATTGCCAATATGGCTATCGGCAAAGTAGGTTTAAGCGTGAATGGCGTGATCAATATCTTATTACAGCTGTAACCTATCGACTGACTCAGACCTTTACCCCAAAGTCGGACTATGGCAGTATTCGCCGAGAATTGGATGCTCATGGAATTACAGCCCCTAATGCAGAACAAATGAGACAGATTATTATTGCAATCCGTAAGGCCAAACTTCCTGACCCGAAAGTGCAGGGAAATGCAGGCAGTTTCTTTATGAATCCTATGGTTACGGAAGATAAGTTCAAAAGTCTTCAGGGTTTGTACCCAGACATGCCTTTTTTCAGGCTTCCTGATCCTATACAGCAGCCAGATGGGAACGTTCTTACCGTAAAGATTCCCGCTGGATGGATGATAGATCAGTGTGGATGGAAAGGCAAAAGTCTTGGTCGTGCTGGTGTGCATGACAAACAAGCACTGGTTCTTGTTAATCGTGGTGGTGCAACAGGACAGGAAGTGCTGACACTCTGTAAGACCATTCAGTATGATGTCAATAAAAAATTTGGTATACAAATTCTTCCGGAGGTAAATATTAAATGAGGGTTACGCTGTTAGGCACAGGTACTTCGGGTGGTGTTCCCGCACTCGGATGTCATTGTGAGGTATGTAGGAGCAGGGATCCACGGGATCATCGTTTGCGTTGTGCTGCACTTGTAGAGACAGAGTCAACGAGAATACTTATTGATGCGGGACCGGATATACGTGAACAACTGTTGAAGGTTCCTTTTAGAAAAATCGATGCCTTACTGATTACACATATCCATTATGATCATATTGGAGGACTAGATGATTTGCGTCCTTTCAGCCATCAGTTTGGTAGTCTTGATGTTTATTGTGAGAAATTCGTGAATGAACATCTACATCATACGATGCCTTATTGTTTTCCTTCGGATTCTTCCAAATTGTATCCTGGAGCACCGGTATTGGAGATGCATACGATTCGACCTCATGAATCATTCAGGGTAGGGGATATTGATATTTTACCCATTCGTGTCATGCATGACACGATGCCGATTGTCGGATTCCGTTTCGGTCCTTTCGTCTATATTACAGATATGAAGCGAATGGACGATGAAGAATATGATTATCTCCGGAATGTAGATACCTTGGTTATCAATGCCTTACGTTGGGGAAAACCTCATCACAGCCATCAGCTGGTAGCTGATGCGATTAATGCTTCCCGCAGGATGAATGCACGTCGTACATACCTTACTCACCTTACGCATAAGATCGGACTTCATGCAATTGCAGAGAGTCTGTTGCCGCAAGGAGTACAACTGGGTTATGACGGTTTGTCATTTAATGTGTAGAATTTGAATATTTATTCTTAAGGGGAATAAATAAAAACTTTATCGAAGGTCCCTATTTTCTTTTGAATTTTCGATAAAGTTTCCATCCAAGTATAATTCCGTCTATTGCACCGGCACTCATATTTAGAAGTCCGTGGAGACGCTTGGAAGGAGCATCGTCTTTTCTAAATGTTTCAGGTTTATGAAACAAATCATTCCATAGCCCCTGGACTCTATGATCATCTTTGAGAATGTCATTCTTCAACATTTCTTTCCGTAAGCGGATGTCTGCCAACGACTTGTAAGCGATATCTGAATTATTCATAGGTACAAGTTTTATGCATTTAATTTAATCTTGTAATAGAAGATTGGCTAGAAAGTGAACCAATGGGCGCTCAATCCATTCATGACGAAAAACGATGACCAATAATAAGAGAAGGAGATCAACTCCTGCAACGATACAAAATGCGATTGGCATGTTTCCTAACCATGACGCCAATGCATAGCCAGCAGCTAAAGACAAACTGAAGAGAATGAGAACGATACCTCCACCAATCAGCATCATCATTCCTATTGAGGTAAGTAATCTGGCAACCTTGCCTATAACATCGAGCTTCGTGTATTCTACACGAAGTCCGATATCATGTTTTAACACCTCAATGAGTTGTCCAATTGTCTCGATATTTTTATCGTTACTGAACATCATGCTTTATACTTCTTCTGGGGCAGCGTCCTGGATATCATCCACGAGGTCATCCTTGTCCTTCCTGCTCAGTTTGATATCGTGCTTTTTACAAAAGCCATCAACTGCATCAGAAACTTTGGTACGAGTGTCTTTACCTGTCTCGGGAGCAAATACGAGACCTAAAGCTGCACCAGCGATTGCACCGCCTAGAAATGCTCCAATGTAACTTAATGCTTTCATTTCTGTAATATTTTACGTTCAACAATTATTCTTTGTTTATGGCAAAGATAGATAAAAGGAATGAGATATCCAAATGTTATAATCTTAATTTTTCGTTAATTATGTTGTAAAAACTTGATTTAACAAACTTTATTCGGAAATAAACGAAATATCTGAACAGAATTTTGTAATTTCGCACATTGAATTAATAACTTTATTTTTATAAAGATCATGAAGAAGTATATGGTATTATGTGCCGGGCTTTGTGCAGCTATGGCGCTGACAAGTTGCAAATCTAGTGAAAGTGCTTATAAAAAAGCATACGAAAAAGCGAAAGCACAAGAAACGGAGCAGTCTGCTAATCAACCGATTCAGTCGGACAGTACTCCAGTAGTCACTCCATTGCAAGCCAAATCTGCTGACCAGACAACAGTCTTGGACAATGCTGATAATGCTTCCGTCCGTAAGGAGAATGTTACCGTAATCAGTGGTCAAGGACTGAAAAGCTTTAGTGTTGTAGTAGGTTCTTTTTCTTTGAAAGCAAATGCGGAAGGGCTTCAGAATACATTGAAGAATGCTGGCTATCAAGCTCAGATCGCTTATAATTCTAGTCGTAATATGTATCGGGTAATCGCTTCAACCTTTGATAGCAAACTTTCAGCAGTACAGAGCCGTAATCAGTTCCGTGCTGATAACTATCCGGATGCATGGCTACTGTATAAAGAATAAAGGACAATAAATTTAGTGGAGGAGGTATGAAAAGCTCAGGAGGCAATCTTGGAATTGTTTCCTGAGACTATTGTGCTTATAACTAAAAAGCAGAACAAGTTTGCTTTTACGTAATTAATTATCATGAGAGTATTGTCTGTTGACTATGGTAAAAAGAGGACAGGAGTGGCTGTAACAGATCCATTGCAGATTATAGCGAATGGATTGACAACAGTTGCGACTGCATCATTGTTTGATTTCCTGATGGACTATGTGAAGAAAGAGGAAGTAGAACGTATCATTATAGGGAAACCTATGCAGCCGAATGGACAACCTAGTGAGAATTTGGCACGAGTGCAAGCCTTTGTTAACCGATGGAAGAAAGCCTGCCCGAATATTCCGATCGAATATTATAGCGAGATTTATACTTCGGTAATGGCTCATCGTGCTATACTTGATGGCGGTGTGAAAAAGAAAAAACGCCGTGAGAATAAAGGTCTGGTTGATAAAGTTTCAGCTACCATCATATTGGAATGCTGGATGCAGTCCAGACGATTATCAGAAAATTTCAATCTTCAATTAAAAAAATGATTTTACCCATTTATATATATGGTCAGCCTGTATTGAGAGAAGTGGCCAAAGATATAGCCTCGGATTATGAGGGTCTGACAGAATTGATTTCGAATATGTTTGAGACTCTTACAGCAAGTAATGGAGTAGGCTTGGCTGCGCCCCAGATCGGAAAGAACATCCGTGTAGTCGTCATCGACTTGGATGTGTTGAGTGATGATCTGCCGGAATATAAAGATTTTCGCAAGGCTTATATCAATGCTCATATCTTAGGTTATGATGAAGAGGCAGGAGAGGCATCCATGGAGGAAGGATGTTTGTCCATACCGGGTATCAGTGAGTCTGTAAGTCGTCCAAAAAAGGTCCATGTTAGTTATTTGGACGAAAACTTCCAAAAGCATGATGAATGGGTAAGTGGCTATCTTGCATGTGTCATGCAGCACGAATTTGACCATCTTGAGGGTGTCTTGTTCGTAGACCGGCTTAATCCACTTCGTAAGAACCTGATAGGAGGAAGATTGAAGAATATCTTGAAGGGGAAGTTCCGCTGCTCGTATCGTACACGTGTATACCGGAAATAAATAGTTGTTTCTAATAATGATAAAGAAGAGGGGGAAGGTTGAGGAAATTTGATGGCGAGAATTCTGGCTGATATAGAGGCAGTTCTGTTATCCATATTCTGATAAAGTAAATAAGATTCCAATTATATATCCTAAATTTTATTGTTTGTGAAAAAGGTCTGTGTTTTCCTGATAATGTTTTTCGGAGTGCTGTCGGTTCATGCGCAGTTTAGGGTGGATCGACTTATTTCGGCTGGGCGTAGTGCTTTGTATTATGAAGACTATGTACTTTCTATCCAGTATTTCAATTTGGCTATCAACTCTAAGCCTTATCTTTATGAACCTTGGTACCTTCGCGCTGTCGCAAAATATAATCTTGACGATTTTGTCGGGGCAGAGAAGGACGTAGGGCAGGCCATCAATCTGAATCCTTATTATAATGAAATGTATGATCTCAGGGCAATTTGCCGGATCAGACAAAACAAGTTTAAGGAAGCTATCAGTGATTATAATGAAGCTATCCGTATAGATCCAAGGAATCAGAATTATTGGTTTAACAGAGCTCTTTGTCATTTTCAAGAGAAAGATTATGCCGGGACTCAAGACCAACTCGACACCATTATCTCAAAATGGAAAGATTTTGCCAATGCCTTTTCCCTGAAGGCAGAAGTCTGTCTTATTCAGAAAGATACTACAGAAGCCGCAAAGATGCTCGACAAGAGTCTGACTTATGATCCTTACAATGTGGGGGCATGGCGCACGCGAGGCTTAATTAGCATGAACAGGCATCAATGGAAGGATGCTGATAACTTTCTTACTAAAGCAATCCATTTTGAGCCCAAAGCTGTGGATGATTATCTGAATCGTGCCCTTGCACGTTTGAACTATAATAATCTCCGGGGTGCTTTGAGTGATTATGACCTTGCTATTGAATATGATCCGAATAATTTCCTCGCGCATTATAATCGAGGATTGCTTCGTGTAAACTTGGGCGATAATAACCGCGCGATTACCGATTTTGACTTTGTCGTCAATATGGAACCGAAGAATCCACTTGCTCTTTTTAATCGTGCTATTTTACTGGAGAAAACCGGGCATATCCGGGAAGCTATCCGTGATTATACTACTGTTATTGGTCAATTTCCGAATTTCTGGACAGGTTTGGCTTATCGTGCCCGCTGCTATCGAAAAATAGGTATGGCAGGTAAGGCTGAGTTGGATGAATTCCGTATCTTTAAGGCGCAGATGAATAAGACTATCGGTGTCCAGCCCAGATGGAGTCAGAAAACACGCAAATTGGTTCGTAAGCGTTCAGAATTTGATATCAATAAATATAATCGGATTGTTGTACCTGATGAGCAAGCAGCCGTACATACAGAGGATTACAAGTATAAGAGTGTCTATCGTGGAAAGGTCCAGGATCGTACGGTTACAGACAATTTCCTGCCGATGTATACGATGTCCCTTGTAGAGTATAATAATGGAATTAATACTTACCAGGCTTTTGATGAGAATATAGAGAAATTTAATCATAAAGTCAATCCAAAATATCCGATATATTTGAATTGCAGCAAGGGACAACTTACTGACGAAAAGTCTCTGGCCTTCTTCAACTATGTTGATCAACTTTCAAAACAGATTTCAGAAACGAAGGATGTGCAGAAGATGAAGAGTTCGTTGTTTGAACGTGCAGTGGCTTATTCTGTCCTTCAAGACTTTGAGGAGGCTGACAATGATCTTACTGCTTATATTCAGATTGATGATCAGAATGCTTTGGCTTATTGGCAGCGTGCTGTTTGCCAATCTCGTTTGAATGCGGTCAATCAAAGCCAGGGGAATGACGTAGCCCTTTCTTTGAACCGAATACGTGCTGATTTTGATGATGCGATCAGGTTAAGTCCTAAGAATGCTTATTTGTTTTATAATCGTGGCAATTTCCACGCAGATAATAAGGAATATAGTCAGGCAATAGATGATTATACACGTGCCATCCAAATTGACCCTCGTTTGGCCGAAGCTTGGTACAATAGGGGACTGGCTCGTATTCTCAGTAACAATAAAGTAACAGGAATAAATGATCTCAGTAAAGCTGGTGAATTAGGTCTTTATGATGCTTATTCTGTTATAAAGAAATATGAGACCAAGAAATAACGTTTTATACGCATTATTTTCAAAAAGAAGTATTACTTTTGCAACGAGTTAAATAAAAATACTATTTGTTATGGTAAAAATTACTTTGCCCGATAGTTCTGTACATGAATTTGAACAGGGTGTTACGGGTTATCAAATCGCCGAGAGCATTTCACCGGCTCTCGCTCGCAACGTTGTTTGTTGCGGTGTAAATGGTGAAACAGTAGAGTTGAATCGTCCCATTATGTCGGATGCTGATGTCGTTCTTTATAAGTTTGACGATGATGAAGGCAAACGTACATTCTGGCATACTTCTGCCCATTTGTTGGCCGAAGCTTTACAGGAACTTTATCCCGGTATACAGTTTGGTTTCGGACCGGCTGTGGAGAATGGCTTCTTCTATGATGTAATGCCACCGAAAGGAATTTCAATTTCGGAGAATGATTTCCCCAAGATTGAGGCTAAAATGAAGGATCTGGCTAAGAAAGACGAACCACTCGTGCGCAAGGATATTTCTAAATCCGAGGCTTTGAAATTCTTTAAAGACCATGGTCAGAAATATAAAGTAGAGCACATTGACCAGGATTTGAAAGATGGTACGATCACTCTTTATACACAAGGGAATTTTACGGATCTCTGTAAAGGACCGCACTTGATGTCAACAGGTTCAATCAAGTCTGTTAAAATTACAAGTGTTGCCGGTGCTTTCTGGCGCGGCGATGCCAAGCGTGAACAGATGACTCGTATTTATGGTATCACTTTCCCGAAAAAGAAGATGCTGGATGATTATCTGGTGATGCTTGAGGAAGCCAAGAAGCGTGATCATCGTAAGATAGGAAAGGAAATGGAACTTTTCTTTTTCTCAGACCGTGTAGGGAAAGGTTTACCGATGTGGCTTCCGAAAGGAACCGAATTGCGACTTCGTCTACAGGAGATGCTCCGCCAGATTCAGAAAAAGTTTGGTTATCAAGAAGTGATTACCCCGAATATAGGTTCCAAGAATTTGTATGTTACTTCTGGTCATTATGCACATTACGGTAAAGACAGTTTTCAACCTATTCATACTCCTGAAGAAGGAGAAGAGTATATGCTGAAGCCGATGAACTGTCCTCATCACTGTGAAGTGTTTGCCTGGAAACCCCGTTCATACAAGGATCTTCCTCTGCGAATTGCTGAATTTGGTACAGTATATCGTTATGAGAAGAGCGGAGAACTTCATGGGTTGACTCGTGTTCGTTGCTTTACTCAGGATGATGCACATATATTCTTGAAGCCGAGTCAGGTCAAGAATGAATTCCTTCGGGTGATGGATATCATCCTGACGGTTTTCAAAATCTTCGGACTTAATGATTACGAAGCTCAGATTTCTTTGCGTGATCCAAATAATCATACGAAATATATAGGTTCAGACGAGGTCTGGGAAGAGAGTGAACAGGCTATCGTTGAGGCTGTGGAAGAAAAAGGACTGAAAGCACATGTCGCTTACGGTGAAGCAGCGTTCTATGGCCCTAAACTTGATTTTATGGTAAAGGATGCTCTGGGCCGTCGCTGGCAACTGGGGACTATTCAGGTGGATTATAATCTGCCTGCACGTTTCAAACTTGAATATACGGATGATGATAATCAGAAGAAGTGCCCAGTCATGCTCCACCGTGCTCCGTTCGGTTCTATAGAACGTTTCGTTGGTGTACTCATTGAGCATACAGCAGGTCATTTCCCATTGTGGCTGACTCCGGATCAGGTGTCTATTCTGCCTATTTCTGAGAAATATAATGAATTTGCCAACCAGCTTCGTAAGTATTTTGATGCTCAAGGGATTCGTTCTGTCATCGATGATCGTAATGAAAAAATAGGGCGTAAGATTCGTGATAATGAAGTGAAACGTATCCCGCTTATGGTCATTATCGGTGAGAAAGAAGCCAATGGTGGTAAGTTATCTATCCGTAAACAGGGTGGTGGCGAGCAGTCTATGATGACTAAGGAAGAATTTACTCAATTCATCAATGATGAATGTGCTAAAGAGCTCGCTCCGGCTATTCATTGCGAACCTAAGAACTGACAAAATTTGCGTTTTTATATCGCATTTATAAGATAAAAATTTGAAAGCCCCTCTTTCCTGATCAGGATAGAGAGGCTTTCTTATGATTTCTTATTTCTTCTACTGACGAATGATTGCCAGATGTTTTTGTGAAAGAATTGTATTATGATTATCCACAATTAGGGGAATTAACCTTTTAAATTTCTGACTTTCGAAAAGTATAATTATTTTTACAATAAAGTCAAAAGTCGTATGAAAAAAAAGTATTTATTTGATGTTGTCTGTGGTAGTGTTGTGTTAATTGCTGTTGCCACAACGTTGTCAGCAAAAGCGGCTAAGCGTTTAACGACAAAACATATTGATCCTCTTGTATCGCATATAGACTATAGTGTCAGACCACAAGATGATTTTTTTGAATATGCCAACGGAAAGTGGTTCAAGCATCATCCCATTCCCGCCAGTGAACAAAACAATGGTATCTTTCAATTGATTCAGGATACCATTAATGCACAAGTTCTGGATATTTGCAAATCAGCTGCATCAAAAGAAGCACAACCGGGAAGCAATAAACAAAAAATAGGCGATTTCTATTTTTCGGGTATGGACAGTGTGTCGCTAAATAAAAACGGCATTAACGACTTGAAGGACGATCTTGCAAAAATTGACGATATTAAAGATTTAAACGATATCGCTTCCGAAACATCATACATCCATAAAATATCATCATCCCCGCTGTTCAGTTTCTATGTAACACAGGACGATAAGAATAGCAGTAAGTATCAGGTCTATGTTGCTCAAGGCGGTTTAAGTATGCCTGACCGTAACTTCTACGTAGATATGGATGAAAAATCAAAAGAGATTCGCAACAAATTTGTCAGTTATGCCACCGACTTATATGTAATTATGGGATACGACCGTGACAAAGCTCAACAATCAGCTGCCAAACTATTGGAAATGGAAACGGCATTGGCTAACGTTTCACGTAAACGCGAAGACACACGTGACCCGTTCGCAAATTACAATAAAATGTCAACAGACAGTCTGAGAGCTTTGGTTCCGAACTTCAATTGGACGCTGTTCATGCAAGGAATAGGTCTGACTAAAGTTGACAGTGTTGTTGTAGGACAACCAGAATTTCTTACAGGTTTAAATGACTTTTTAAACAAATATACTATTGATGATTGGAAAAATTATCTGAAGTTTCATTATCTTAACGGTTTGGCTCCATTTGTCGATGACAATACTTATAAGAAATATTTCAGCTTTTATTCAACCACTCTGCGCGGAGTAAAAGAGGCAAGACCTCGTTGGAAACGCGTTGTGACTATGACTGATGACGCGCTTGGAGACTTAATAGGACAAGTTTATGTGGATGAATATCTGCCAAAAGGCACAAAAGAAAAACTTTTAGAGATAGGCAAAGCCATTCAAACTGAATTCGCTCAACGAATAAAGGCTCTAGACTGGATGAGTGAAGCTACAAAACAAAAGGCTTTACACAAATTGAATGCCGTAATTATGAAAATGGGTTATCCCGACAAATGGAAAAATATGAGCAACTTAAATATTGATCGCTCATCATACGTGAAAAATGTGATGAATGTCAATAAGTGGGAAACGGCATTTATGATTAATAAATACGGCAAGCCGGTAGA
>JAKVJW010000039.1 GCA_022486815.1 Prevotella sp.
ATCTTTCCCATAATATTTATTTGTTATTATCTTGTTTTATTTCTATTCGGGCATTGTAGTCCGCTAGCTAAAGAACAAACCATGTGCCAAGATGCTGATCAGAATGATAACTTGACAAATTGGCAGAGAATTTGATGGAACTTGGGGCTGTTGATCTGAACTATTTGCGTTGTAATAGGAACAGGTATGTGATGAAAGATTCTTGATTTCCTATAATTGGAAATCTATCCCATTACATAAAAAGAAAACCAAAGATCGGCAGTTCGAAAGATTAAACTTCAGATCTTTGGTTTTGATGACATTGTTGATGTCAACTTTTTAAACTTCTATTTATCCAGAGTAGCGGCGATGGATTCCCCGCTTCTCCATTCTATGCCTCTTTCTTGTCAGCAATAGCTTTCTTGATCAGATCTTCAAGTTCGTCACAAAGTTCCGGATTATCTTGAAGCAACTTTTTCGTAGCATCACGGCCTTGTGCCAACTTGGCGCCGTTGTAACTGAACCAGCTGCCACTCTTCTGGACGATTCCGTATTCTACACCTAAGTCGACGATTTCACCTACTTTGGAAATGCCATGTCCGAAAGTAATTTCAAATTCTGCTTTCCTGAAAGGAGGGGCGACTTTGTTCTTGACTACCTTGACGCGGACTTGGTTTCCGATGACTTGGTCGCCGTCTTTGATAGAACTTACACGGCGGATATCCAGACGGACAGATGCATAGAATTTCAATGCGTTACCGCCGGTAGTGGTTTCCGGATTCCCGAACATCACACCAATTTTCTCACGTAATTGATTGATGAAGATACAACAGGTATTCGTCTTTGAGATTGTACCTGTGAGTTTGCGGAGAGCCTGACTCATCAGGCGAGCCTGGAGTCCTACTTTATTGTCACCCATCTCACCTTCAATTTCAGCTTTGGGCGTGAGAGCGGCAACAGAATCTATAACCAGAATGTCAATAGCCGAAGAACTGATCAGTTGGTCAGCGATCTGGAGGGCTTGTTCACCATTATCGGGTTGAGAAATATAGAGGTTGTCTACATCGACGCCGAGATTAGCAGCATAAAAACGGTCAAAGGCATGCTCTGCATCAATGAATGCAGCAATACCACCACGTTTCTGTGCTTCAGCAATGGCATGAATGGCCAGTGTCGTTTTACCAGAACTTTCAGGACCGTAGATCTCGATAACGCGACCACGTGGATATCCTCCTACTCCGAGGGCGACATCCAGTCCGATACTGCCTGTAGGGATTACATCCACATCTTGTATTCTTTCGTCACCCATACGCATGATGGAACCTTTGCCAAAGTCTTTTTCTATCTTCGACATAGCAGACTGGAGAGCCTTCAGTTTACCGTCTTTCATAGCCTGTAACTTTGCATTCTGGGCTGTTTTCTTTGCATTATCTTTATCTGTGTTCGCAGTGTTTTCTTGTGCCATAGTTGTTGTTTATATTTGTTATGCTGTCATTATCTATCTGAAAAATAGAGTTGACTTTTGATGGAGTTGCAGATATTACACTTCCAGATCCTTGTCGATGATTTCATGCCAGGGCAGTCCTTGTTTGTTGAGTTGTTCCATAAAGGGATCCGGATCGAAGTCCTCAACATTCCAGACGCCTGGTTTCTTCCAAATGCCTTTGAGAAACATCATCGCTCCGATCATAGCCGGAACTCCCGTCGTATAACTGACACCTTGCATTCCAGTCTCTTGATAAGCATCCTGGTGTTTGCAGTTATTATAGATATAATAGGTATGCTCTTTACCGTCTTTTAGTCCGCGGATACGACAGCCGATGCTGGTCTCTCCTGTATAGTTGGCACCGAGATCCTGTGGGTTAGGAAGAACAGCCTTCAGAAACTGAAGGGGAACGATCATCTGACCATTATAGTTGATAGGTTCGATGCTTGCCATGCCAATATCCTGGATTACCTGAAGATGAGTGAGATATTCTTGACCAAAGGTCATCCAGAAGCGGGCACGTTTTATAGTCGGATAATTCTTTACCAGACTTTCAAGTTCTTCGTGGTGCATCAGGTAACTCTCTTTTGGTCCGATATTCGGGTAGGTGAGAGGTTTATGAATCTCCAGTGGTTTGGTTTCAATCCATTTGCCATTCTCATAGTAGAGTCCTTTTTGGGTGATCTCACGAATGTTGATTTCAGGATTGAAGTTGGTTGCGAATGCCTTATGATGATTTCCTGCATTGCAGTCGACGATATCAAGATATTGAATCTCATCGAAGATATGTTTTGCGGCGTAGGCCGTATAGATACCGGAAACGCCCGGATCAAATCCGCATCCGAGGATTGCAGTCAGTCCTGCTTTCTTGAAGCGGTCCTTGTATGCCCATTGCCAACTGTATTCGAAGTGAGCTTTGTCTTTTGGTTCATAATTGGCTGTGTCAAGGTAATTACACCCGCAGGCCAGGCAGGCATCCATAATTGTCAGGTCTTCATACGGAAGAACCAGATTGATGACCAAGTCAGGTTGAAAACTCTTGAAGAGTTTCTTTAGTGCTTCTACATCATCAGCATCTACCTGAGCTGTTTTGATATTCGGATTACCAATAGCCTGAACCAGTTGGTCACATTTCTCTTTATGGTGTGAAGCAATCATGAAGTCAGTGAAAACGTCCTGGTTTTTATTGATCTTGAAAGCACAGACAGTGGCTACGCCCCCTGCGCCAAGTAATAGAACTCTACTCATAGTCTATTATGAATTAATGAATTGCAATCAGTGAATATTTTTTGATGAATAAATGGATCTTTGCGGAGCTTTGCTAGCTGACGCTGGTCTTATTTATTTGTTACTTATTTTTGTATCTCTATTAAAAACTCGAACGATTGATTTCATCAGCATGTATGCCTAAGGCATTCATAAGGGAATAGCCCAGAATCTCCTGTCGGAAATTTCCTCCCGGCATAGGTTGCATGGCAAAGACGGTAATACGTTTGGAATCATCATTTAGGTAACTGAGAGTCTGGCGTATTCTGTTGTATTGTTCACCTTCTTCTGCATCCGGAATAACCATAACTCGTTTTACTTCCTTCTGAGAGATGACTTCATTAACAATATCAATGAGCAAGTCATCTTTACAGATGGTTTTTTCCGTAGAAATCGAACTCAATATAAACTCACCGAGTTTCGGATCTTTAAAAGCTTGTGCATTCAGTTCTTTATCATACACAGAAGGCCTGAAGTTCTCCAGTTTCGAATGACTTTGTTCATGAATGAAGACAATTTGGGTTTCATGGTCACCTTCACGGAGTCCGCCGTCAAGAGCGATGTCTACTGCCCACTGACTGATATCAGCCTGAGGAATTTTCCGATTGAGTATTCTTTCAAAGTTGACAGTAAGATTAAAGGCAACTTTATCGATGTAATCTGCATCGGCGATGATGACATTTTCAGTCCATTTGATGTTGCTATGATTCAAGTCATTCATGTAGACAAAGGTACAACAATTTTGATAATTTCCAAAATACTTTGAAAATTTATTATTGGGTTTACTTGATGTTTATAATAAAGTGTTTTCTTCCCTATGTTCTGATAGATGTGAGGTATATATACAGTTCTGAGAATAATATTAGACATGTCACATAATAAGAGAAAAAGAGGAGCTTGATAAATCTCAAAACCTTAAGCTGAAAAATCAAATCCTAAGGTTAACAATAATAGAAAACAGGTATCTTTGCAAATTAAACCAATACTAAAAATATATTTATAATATGACAAAGAGTATTTTGGAAGGCAGACCGGCCTTGAAAAAAGAGGTAGATAAGGTTGCTGAAGTAGCTGGGTATCTCTGGCAGAATGGCTGGGCTGAACGTAATGGTGGCAATATCACGGTTAATATTACAGATCTGGTAGATGATGAAATCAGAAAGTTGCCTGCTATTGATGAAGTGAAGGCCATAGGGGAAACCCTTCCTTATTTGAAGGGTTGTTATTTCTTCTGTAAAGGCACTGGAAAACGTATGCGTGATCTGGCTCGGTGCCCGATGGAGAACGGGAGTGTGATCCGTATCCTTGATGATTGCGCTCATTATGAGATTATTGCAGATAATCCTGTATTGCCGACCAGTGAACTTCCCAGTCATCTGGCTGTCCACAATCGCTTGGTGGAAGAAGGTTCCGGTTATAAGGCTACGATGCATACGCATCCTATAGAGTTGGTGGCAATGAGTCATCACAGACCATTCTTGAAGAAAGATGTTCTGACTCATTTGTTGTGGAGTATGATCCCTGAAACAAAGGCTTTCTGCCCGCTGGGTCTCGGTGTCGTACCTTATCAGTTGCCCGGAAGTGTGCAACTCGCTCAGGATACCTTGAAGGAACTCGAGGACTATGATGTCGTGTTATGGGAAAAGCATGGCGTCTTTGCTAAGGGCGTTGATGTCCTGGATGCTTTTGATCAGGTTGATGTACTCTCCAAGAGTGCGAAGATTTATTTGGATAGCAAATCCATGGGTTTTGAACCAGAAGGGATGAGTGATGATCAGATGAAGGAAATGAGTAAAGCTTTCCATTTACCTAAGTGATGGAAAAATCTTTAAGATAGATATTTTACTTATGGTTGGTAGAAGAACCCGGATGCAACTTTGATTGTATTCGGGTTTATCATTCATAAAAAACTCCCGGACATGACGTTTGTCGTGCCCGGGAGTTGATGTTATAAATAACGGTTTCTTATTTCAGTAATTGAGGTACAAAACAGGAAATAACCAATACGATAATGCCAAGTACCAATACTGTAATCGTCTTTCTGGAACAGCCTTTCCATTCCTTTAAGATAATGCCCCAGACATTGGAGAATACCACGTTGAGGGACATCAAAATACAGAATGCCAGTGTCATCAATGTAGGAGAAGAGGTCAGAAATCCTTTCCCCAGTGAAAGACCAAAGAACTGACTATACCAGAGAGCACCTGCCAGGGCACAGAACAGGACATTATTGCCCCATACATTCCCCTTTTTATAATCACTCCAGGTATGATTCTTCTGGTTCTGATAGAAACAGTAGAGTGCATTGGTAACGAAACCTCCTAAGGTAACAAGAAATGTTGCCGGAAGAGTTTTGAACATCGGATTGGTCAGATCACCGAAGTTGATGTCTTTACCGAATTCCAGTCCTACGTTGAAGCAACCGCTCATGAAACCGGAGAGGAGAGCAATGGCAATTCCTTTAGGGAAGTTGAAGTCCTTGATGTTTTCTTGATTATCTTTCCCATGAAGGCTGTTGGCTTTCATCTTACCGGCGATACCGATAATAGCGATACCAACCAGAGTAACGATAACACCGAAAATAACGGCAAAGGTCAGTGTACTCAGCGCGTTGAGTTGGGGGAAAAAGATATTGAGCAGTACCGGACCCATGATCGTTCCCAGTCCTGCACATGTTCCCAGGGCGATAGACTGCCCCAAAGCTACTCCTAAGTAGCGCATGGAGAGACCGAAGGTTAAACCTCCGACACCCCAGAGAACACCAAAGAGAATCGTCATCCATAGATGGAAGGAATCGGTAGTTGCAAGAAGCCCAAAGAGAGACTGTCCTTCAGGTATAGCCAGCAACGCTCCCAGGAAGGGTAGGATAAGCCACGCGAAGACACCCTGCACCAGCCAGTAGCTTTCCCAACTCCAGTTCTTGATTTTGTTGATGGGTACATAGCTGCTTGACTGGCAGAATGCGCCGACTGCTATGATCAGTAATCCAAAGAGAACTTCCATCAGTTGCGCTTTGACAGTACTTCAGATTCGTATTTCTCCACATCCGGAATATATTCCTCAGCTACCGGTTTATTGCTCTTGTAGTTGAAGTAATCATAGACAGCTCCTAGTGGGAGAGTCTTTTCTTCCTCCAGAAGGGCCAGACGTTCAAACCATTTGCCGTCATCTTCATATTTGCGAAGTGCAGACAGTGGCTCCAGAAGTGCTTGTAAGAGTGATTTCTGTGTGGCACGTGCGCCGATGATATAAGCACCGATACGGTTAATGGAAGCATCGAAATAATCCAGTCCGATATGAGTACGGTTAAGTGCATTGGCGCGAATGACTTCTGAGAACAAGTCGCGGGTTTTGTCATCGAAAATGGTCACGTGATCGGAATCCCAGTGCATAGGACGACTGACATGCAGCATGAGTTCCGGAACAAAGAGTAACAGAGCAGAAATGGCATCTGAAACATTCTCCGTTGGTTCGTAATGACCGGTATCCAGTGTGTAGATGACATCGTTTTTAGAACAATATCCTGCGTAGAAATCATGAGAACCTACTGTATAGGCTTCAAGTCCTATACCGAAGAGTTTTGCTTCCAGGCAAGTTTTCATATTAGGAAGTTTCTCGGAAAGGATTTCATCAAGAGACTCTTTCAGAATCTGACGATAACGGGAACGCTCTACGGTATAATCTTTTGATCCGTCGTGAACCCAGATATTCATGATACAAGGGTCACCCTGATATTTGCCCATAGCATCGGCAATACGGCGGCAACGTTTGGTATGTTCAATCCAGAAATCACGGATTTCTTTGTCCGGATTGGACAGGGAAAGGTATCCGCTCTTCGGATGAGAGAAAGAGGTAGAGTTGAAGTCCAGTTTCATATTGTGCTCTTTTGCCCATTGCATCCATCCTGTGAAATGTTTGGGATCGCATTGGTCACGGTCAACAAATTTGTTACCGAATTCGCCGTAAGTTTCGTGAAGGTTCAGACGGAAAGTTCCACCCAGAAGGGATGTGACCTTCTCAATGTCCTGACGTACTTCTGCTACATTGCGGGCACGTCCGGGATAGTTGCCAGTCGTCTGGATACCACCGGAGAGAGCTTCATTACGCTCGAAGCCGATTACATCATCAGCCTGCCAGCAATGCAGGGAGATAGGGGTCTTCTGTAAGATATCGATGGCTTTGTCCGTATCTATACCTAGAGCAGCATAGCGCTCTTTTGCAATTTGATAATTTTTTTCAATAGTTTCTGATTTCATAATCGTTTAGTTTTATCTTTTAGTTATTAATGTGTTTATTTTTATGATTTCCAAAGATCAGAATCGATATCAAACCTGATTTCTTTTATCAAATTTAATATCTGATCCTGATCAACGATGAAAAGTCATGGATAGGATGATAACTATTTACAGATTTTCAGATATTTCTGGTAAACAGCATCCCATTGTTCTTTATCTTGAGGTTCGTAACGTCTGAGATCAATACTGTCAGCGATTATCTTTCGCATTTCCTTGATGTCTTTGACGTCACCTGAAGCTTTTGCCTGAAGCATGATGTTTCCGATGGCAGTACCTTCCTGCGGACCGGCAAGTACAGGTACACCACAGGAGTTGGCTGTAAACTGGTTAAGCATGACATTGAGAGATCCGCCACCGATAATATGGAGAGTGTTGATGGGGAAGGGTGCAAACTCTTTCAGCCAGTTGAAAACCTGTCGGTAACGTAGTGCCAGACTGTCGAAGATACAACGGCAGATCTGTGCGGGACTTTCTGGAACAGGTTCTTGATGTTCTGTACAGTAATTCTGGATAGCAGCAACCATTGAAGCTGGGTTAGCAAATACAGGATCATCAGGATTGATCAGACTTCTGAATCCTGGTTCCTGAGCGGCCTGTGCCTGGAGTTTTTGATGCCCAAGGTTCTTGATTTCCGGCCATTCAGAACGGCAACGCTCGTAAAGCCACATTCCACAGATGTTTTTCAGGAAACGGGTGGTTCCTTCTATACCCCCTTCATTTGTGAAATTGAGTTTGAAACTCTTGTCATTGATGATGGCTTGTTGATTTTCTATACCCATCAGGCTCCAGGTTCCGGAACTCAAATAAGCAAATTTTTCATCTTTGGCTGGAACAGCTGCTACCGCACTGGCCGTATCATGGCCTGCAACGGCAATGACAGGTATGGAACCTAATCCTGTCAATTTCTGTATCTCGTCAGTTAAGGAACCGATCACGGTAGCAGGACGGGTCATCTTCCCGAAATTCTCACGGTTCAGTCCTGTACTTTGAAGGAGTTCTTCATCGAGGTCACCTGTTTTCGGATTAAGAAGTTGGGAGGTAGAGGATATGGTGTATTCACAGATTGCTTTACCCGTTAACATATAACTTAAAGCATCAGGGATGAAAAGAACCTGCTGTGCATGGAGCATGGCAGAATTTTTTGACACATGCATCTGATAGAGTTGAAAAAGCGAATTGAAATTCATAAATTGAATTCCGGTTTTTTCATAAACCTTGTCTTTTGAAATGGCTTTTTTGAAATAGTCATCCATCGTACCCATTGTACAGGGGTCACGATAGGACATCGGATTACGCATCAGGGCGCCATCCTGACCTACAAAGACAAAGTCACATCCCCATGTGTCAATGCCGATGCTCTGAATAGGAATCTCACGGTCGTGGGCGAGCTTGAGCCCTAGGATGATTTCATGATATAAGGCGTATATATCCCAGTAAAAATGACCACCTGTTTCTATGATATGATTATCAAAGCGAGTCAACTCTTCCAGTTTCATCTTGCCTTCGTGCAGAGTGCCAATAATGGTTCTTCCACTGGTCGCACCTAAATCGATAGCAAAAAAATATTTTTTGTTTTCTATCATCAGTTTATGATTTTGTAGTGGTTAAGTATTGTTTAGATTACAAAGGTAAACTGAATAGATTTGAAATAACTCTACTATTTGATTTTAAAGCATAAAAATTTGAGATAAAAAATGGATTTTATGAAATGCAGGTAAATTACTAAGGGTGTATATTCTCTTGTCTGGAAAAAAGTCTAAACTAAAGGATGTGAGATTTTCGAGATTGTTTTCTGTGAGGTTTTTATCTCGTTCTATGCCGGAATTCGCTGGGCTTACATCCTGTCTTCACTTTGAATTTTGAAGAGAAGTAATCAGGAGTCTCGAAGCGTAGACGATAGGCAATTTCCTTAATGCTGAGGTCAGTCGTTGATAATAATTCCTTGGCTCTCTGCAAGCGGAGTTCCTGTTGATAAGTAGCCGGGGCGATGCCGGTGAATTCCTTGAACAGTTTTCTGAAATTTGAATAACTGACTCCCATCTGATTAGCAATCTCCTGAATTGACAGGTTTTTTTCCAACGATTCACGAATCATCTTCCGCGCATGGTTGATCATGTCGACATATTCTTGGTTCCGATTGAGAATGATATTTCTTTCCAGAGAATACATCATGCCGATGAGATGATTGACAATACCTGCCAGTATCTGCTGGGAGTAGGCGGCTTCCTTCAGGGCAGTTTGGTAGGCTTCTTCGTAGAGCCGGATGATATCGCTGCTATATCCTACATGATAGATGGGCTTTGATGGAGACAAGAACCCTGCTTTGATACGATCATCCATATTCTTGCCTTTAAATCCGATCCAATAACTTTTCCAACCCTTGTTTATCGATGGATGATAGGAATGCCATTCACCCGGGAAGAGTAGGAAGATGTCTCCTGCTTTGATCTTTACCGGTCCGATGTGTTCACTTTGAAATTCGCCTTCGCCTTCAGGTTCATAGAGAATCTGATACTCGTTAAGTATCCTGCCCTTCTCTATATTAAAGTAATATCCATCTGCATGACCATGAGTGGGGTATCCTTCACCCGGAATGATAATTTCCTTGCCTACCGTACTGATAGTAAGTCCCCATAGGGCGTCTTGGGAATTAGCAACAAGGTATTTGCTGGTTTGCATGGCATCTCTTTTGTTTCCCGACAAAAATACTAAAAATAAGCGAATATGCCAAATGCTGGAAAATTTTAACTTCCTTTTCATGACAAAAAGCAATGTTTCTTCTTGAATAACAAAAAGATTTGTATAACTTTTTGAAAAAGTTATGTACCTTTGCACTAAAATGGCAGTGCGCCTTTTGTTAATAAAATAGAATGTTATATATTTTGAGAGAATTTTAATTTAAAGTTAATATGTCTACATTATCTGTCGTGATTGTGATCGTGTTCTGTGCAGGCTATCTTTTTATAGCCCTTGAGAGTGTAACAAAGGTGAATAAGGCTGCTGTTGCATTACTGATGTTTGCCGCATGTTGGACGCTTTACATGGTAAATCCTGAAAGTTATAACCCCGGAGTATCGGTAGCAAATATACCTTCTACAGTCAGTAATATCATCGAACGGCATCTGGGAAGTACTTCTACGACGCTTTTCTTTCTTATGGGAGCCATGACCATTGTAGAAATAGTTGATCAGAATGGAGGCTTTGATTGGGTACGCAAGATCATGAAAACGAAGAGTAAGCGTACACTGTTATGGAAAATTACCTTTATAACCTTTTTTCTTTCTGCTGTCTTGGATAATATGACGACCAGCATCGTAATGATTATGATACTTCGCAAACTTACAAGTAATCGGAAAGATCGTTTGATTTATGCTTCTATGATTATTCTGGCAGCAAATTCGGGTGGAGCCTTCTCTCCGATCGGTGATGTGACGACGATTATGTTATGGAACAAGAATCTGATCACTTCTGCTGGAGTTGTTTCTGAAATCTTCATTCCTTCACTTGTTTCTGTAATTATTCCGGCCTTGCTCCTCCAAGCCCAGCTTACGGGTAATCTGCAAACTCCTGAAGATATTCAGATATCAGAAGAGCCCGAATATCAAGTTTTGGATTTCTCTGGCCATCAACGCATAACAATCTTCTTTCTGGGTGTAGGCGGTTTGATGTTTGTTCCTGTTTTTAAGACATTAACGAATCTTCCACCGTTTGTCGGTATCCTGCTGGTATTGAGTATACTCTGGATTGTTACCGAAATCTTTTATCGTCGGTTGCATCGTTTTACAGGCAGGAAATCTTTTGCGAGAAGAGTTTCAAATCTTTTGTCTCATATAGACTTGTCTACCATTCTTTTTTTCTTGGGCATATTGATGGCTGTATCTTGTCTGGAGGAAATCGGCGCACTGAAATTGCTGGGTAATGGCCTGAATGTTACCTTTCAGGGGAATCACTATATGGTGACGGGTATTATTGGCGTGCTTTCAAGTGTTATTGATAATGTACCGTTGGTAGCAGGCTGTATGGGCATGTATCCTGCTCAAGCAGTAGGAGATATGGCCACGAATGGAATTTTCTGGCAGTTATTGGCATATTGTGCAGGTGTTGGGGGCTCTATATTGATTATAGGAAGTGCAGCAGGTGTTGTGGTAATGGGCCTTGAGAAAATCACTTTTGGCTGGTATATGAAGCATGTGAGTTGGATAGCCCTTGTCGGATATATTGCAGGAATCCTATCTTATTGGCTTATCAGAAATTATATTGTCGTATTGCATTAATATCCTTGATTTGAGATTATGGAAATTATCTTGGTAATTGTTGGTTTTATATTAGGGTGTGTTGCAGGTTATTTCTTGGCTACTCGCTCTCAGTCTGAAATTAAAATGGAGGCCGAGAGAACACATACCCAGTTGAAAATTCTTCAGCAGCAAAGGACGGTGGATATGGAGACTGCCCGCAATCAACGGGAAGAGTTGAAGTCCATGTATGAAAAACAGTTGCAGGACCAAAGAACATTGTTCCAGAAACAATTTTCAGATCTGAGAGAACAACAGGAAAAGCAGTTTTCTGAGCAATTGGAGTCAGCCAAACAAGGGATGGATATTGCAGCCCGAAAGGTGATGGAAGAAAATTCTAAAGCATTGAAGGAGGCAAATATGGAACATGTCGGGCATATTACGGCTCCCTTGCAGACTGCAATCTCAGATATGCGTAAAGCCTTGAATGATACTTCCATAAAAACTGCTGAAGGTCAGGCAAGTCTTCGTGAGATAATTGACCAGATGAGAAAAAGTAATCAGGAGATAGGAGATAAAGCAGATTCTCTGGTGAATGTGCTGCGTCGTGATAATAAGGTGACGGGTAACTGGGGGGAAGTCATCCTTGGGGATCTTCTGGACAGTCAGGGATTGGTAGAAGGGAAAGAGTATGACGTGCAGACTCATCTCCGTGATGCCAATGGAAATATTATTCGTAATGATAGTACTGGTGCTCAAATGATTCCGGATGTCATCCTGCATTATCCTCAGGGCGAAGATGCAATTATCGATTCCAAGGTTTCCCTGGTCGCTTTTGAAAAATATGTCAATGCCTCGACTCCGGAAGAGAAAGACTTGTACATGAAGGAACATGTGGATAGTGTTCGTAAACATGTCAATGAACTGGCACGCAAGGATTATAGTAAATATGTAAAGACACCACGTGAAACTGTTGATTTCGTGATTATGTTTATGCCGGTGGAAGCTTCCTTGCAGTTGGCTTTGGTCAATGATACACATCTTTGGGATGAGGCTTTTCAAAAGAAGGTGTTTATGACAAGTGAGCAGAATCTCACAGCTATTCTTCACATGATCAGGGTTGCCTGGGTTCAGAATACGCAGGCAGAGAATCAGCAGAAGGTGTTCGGACTTGCTGAAACGCTTCTGGACCGGCTTGGAGATTTCTTCCAACGTTACAATAAGCTTGGAGAGTTGATGAAAAAGTCTCAGGAAGCGTATGATTCAGCTGATAATAAATTGATTTCCGGTCAGCAGAGCGTAGTGAAGAAAGCCAGAGAACTTGTTGATTTAGGAGCAAAGGAAAATCCGAACAGACCTATACCTGAACTGAAAGATAGTCCGGGAGATAACCTGTTGGAGAAAAAATAGAAGTGTTTAGAGAGAGTAGTTATAAAGACTCTAAAGACAAAGAAGGCAAACTTACCGAATGGGAGTTTGCCTTCTTTTTTAATAGATCTGAGTTAAGTATTATCGATTCGGCTCATTATAGAGGATATTCGTCGAATGCGTAAAGTACCGTCGACAAGTACCGTTCTCCGGTATCCGGAAGCAGAGTGACAATAGTCTTGCCTGCATTTTCCGGACGCTTTGCAATCTCAGCGGCTGCAAATGCTGCTGCACCGGAAGAAATACCCACTAGGAGTCCTTCTTGCTGTGCCAGTTGACGTCCTGCAAGAATAGCTGCATCATTATCAATGTCTACAACTTCATCAATGATAGAGGCATCGTATGTCTTTGGGATAAATCCTGCTCCGATACCCTGGATTTTATGAGGTCCGCTTTTACCACCGTTTAGGACCGGTGATGTTGCAGGCTCGACAGCGATGACTTTTACTTTGGGATTTTTTTCCTTCAATGCTTTTGCAACGCCGGAGATAGTACCTCCCGTACCTACACCGGCTACGAATATGTCAACTTTCCCATCTGTGTCTTCCCAGATTTCCTGTCCGGTAGTTTTGTAGTGAACCTCTGGATTGGCAGGATTATCGAATTGTCCCAGAATGACAGACCCGGGAATCGAATCCCGGAGTTTTCCGGCAGCTTTGATTGCTCCCGGCATTCCATCCTGACCACTTGTCAGTTTTACCTGGGCTCCGTATGCTTTTACGAGATTCCTGCGTTCGATGCTCATGGTTTCCGGCATAGTCAGTATCAGTTTGTACCCTTTTATGGCAGCAACCAAAGCGAGTCCCACGCCAGTATTTCCACTGGTCGGTTCAATAATTGTAGCACCTGGTTTGAGTTCACCTTTCTTTTCAGCGTCTTCGATCATCGCAAGAGCTATGCGGTCTTTTGCACTCCCACCGGGGTTAAATGATTCAACCTTGGCAATAATCGGTTTTTTCAAACCTTTGAAAGCAGAGTATTTGGCTAACTCTATCAGAGGTGTATGACCGATCAGTTCTGTTATGTTCTTTGCAATTTTTGTCATTTTGTCTTTTTAAATTGTTTATTATACAAAGGATAACCATAATCTCCTATCGGGCATTCTTTTTATCCTTTGCTATATTATCGTTTCCAAAATTTATAGAATGAAAGGGTGATTATTTTTCATCTTTTACGGCTTCAAAAGCCTGGTCCAAGTCATCAATAAGGTCGAGATAGTGCTCTGTACCGATACTTAAACGGATGGTGTTCGGATAAATTCCCTGATCGGCGGCTTCTTCAGGACTTAATTCTGAGTGTGTGGTAGATGCCGGATGAATTACCAGCGATTTCACGTCGGCTACATTAGCCAACAAGGAGAAAATCTTCAGATGGTCGATCCAGTCCATTGCTTTCTTTTGTGAGCCGTCTATCTCAAATGTGAAGATGCTGCCGGCTCCATTCGGAAAGTACTTTTCATAAAGGTCATGATTCGGATGATCAGGCAAGGAAGGGTGATTGATTTTCTTCACTTGAGGTTGGGTCAGCAAGTATTCTATAATCTTTTTTGTATTGTAGACTTCCCTTTCAACACGCAGGCTTAAAGTCTCTAAGCCTTGTAATAATATCCATGCGGCGATAGGCGCAATAGCTGCACCTTCATCACGGAGGATCAGGGCACGAGCACGGGTAACGAAGGGAGCAGGGAGCTCTCCGAACTTCATGCCATGATAGGATGCGTCAGGTTGTGTGAAACCTGGAAATTTATTGCTGTGCATCCAGTCAAATGTTCCGCCGTCAACAATAATGCCGCCTAAAGTAGTGCCATGACCACCAATGAATTTGGTAGCAGAATGTACCACAATATCAGCTCCATGCTCTATAGGTCGGATTAGATAAGGCGTTCCGAAGGTGTTGTCGATAACCAGAGGAATGCCGTGACGATGAGCGATTGCGGCGGTGCCCTCAATATCAGTAATATTTGAGTTCGGGTTGCCTAAGGTCTCGATATAAACCAGTTTCGTGTTTGGCTGGATGGCTTTCTCGAAAGCATCCAGATCGTCAGAATCAACGAAAGTGGTAGAGATACCATATCTTGAAAGTGTATGTTTCAATAGGTTGTAAGAACCACCATAGATGGTTTTGCTGGCTACCACATGATCACCGGCGAAGGCAAGATTAGTGATCGCATAAGTGACGGCAGCTGCACCGGAAGCAACAGCAAGACTTCCTACACCTCCTTCAAGTGCAGATATGCGGTCCTCAAATACTGCCTGGGTAGAATTGGTCAGACGACCGTAGATGTTACCCGGATCACGGAGTTCGAATCGGTCAGCTGCATGTTGGGAATTCTTAAACACATAGGAAGTAGTCTGATAAATAGGTACGGCACGGGAATCTGTTGCCGGGTCAGCGTGCTCTTGTCCTACATGAACCTGTAAGGTCTCGAAATGAAGTTTCTTTTTGTTGCTCATAAATTTTTCCTCTTTTATATATTATATTTTGATGGTCTGAAAAGTTTTTTGTTTCTTTTCATTTATATCCCTTATAGTTTTATGGTTACAAAGTTACGTCTAAAAATGTTCTCAGGTAATCACATAGTAGAGGTATTCTCTATACCATAAATGTGGTATTTTTCAATTGATTGAGAAGGGGTATCTTCATTTTGGAACTAATGTTTGTGGATACTGGTGTCTTCAGGGACCGTTAATTCCCTTTTTGATTTAGAGTGAGTAACCAGCCATACTCCGAAAAACACACAGATTATGGCTAAGCCTTGGCTCCACTTGAATACTCCTATCCCTATAAGGACACTGATGGTAACAGCAACGATGGGCTGGACATAGTTGTAGATGGATACAACCGTAGGGCGAAGGGTCTGCTGGGCAATCATGGTCAGCAGATAACAGGCATAGGTTCCGATAACTACTACATATCCTGTCTCCCATAAGGTTGTTGCCGGGACATTTGCCCAGTCAATAGTTGTGATGACATGATGTCCGGAGAACGGGAGTATCATAATGGAAGCCCATAGAAACATCCATTTATTGGTCGTAAAAACGGAATATTTTTTTACTAATGGACTGTATAGAGTAAGGTAAAGGGCAAAGGAGCATTGGGCTGTCAGACAAAGCAAATCACCGTGAATATTACCAACCTTCGCATTATTTGCTGATACACTCGTCAGAATTAATATCAGTGCACCTATGCAACCGATGAATACTCCTGAAACCTTCTTTAAGGTCATGGGTTCTTTCAGAATGAGCAAGGATAAGACCATCGCGAAGATAGGCATGGTCGTCGTCATGATACTTGCATTATTGGGGGAGGTGATGCTCAGACCGATATTATAGCAGAACTGGTTGCATATCAGACCAAAAACAGCTGCACCGATAAATTTCAGTTTGTCTTTCAAGGGTACCTTTTCTTTTGGTGCAAATAAAGAACTGATCCAGAATAGGATGACTCCTCCAAGTACTCTGAACGTCACAAGGTCAATGCCGTCAATGCCATGAGTCATGGCTTCTTTTCCGATTGGAGCCATTAAACCCCAGAATATTTCTGCACTGAAAATGCTCAGGTGTGCCTGAAGAGGTTTGCTAATGTGTGACATATTTTAACTTTTTCTTTTTATAAAGTAGTTTGTTAGTATAAAACGAAATGTTCTGGTAAATGTCATCTTGATAAAGTCTTTTTACAGTTATTGCACATCATTTCTCTCTTCATATCAATATCGATTTTTTGATCTTTTTAGTAAAACGGTACATGTTACTTTAATTTCCCCCTAAATGATTCACAAAGTTAATAATAAATTCCCAACTCTTTTTGATTTTAGTTTCTTTTTCTTATATTTGTCATTTGAAAGTAAGTGTGCGAGGACGTGAAAAACTTTTAGATTATGCAGAAGTATGCTGATTATATTAAAAGAATTGAAATCGACTCTCTTTGGAGCGGTGTCAAGCATATCATCTGGGATCTTGACCGTAAAGTCAATGTCTTGAGTGGTATCAATGGCGTGGGTAAAACGACCATACTCAATAAGGTTGTCAAAGGTCTGGCTCAAGGGGGGGAATTTCCCAGCCATCTTTTGAAAGGTGTTCATCTAAAGGTGTATCCGGAAGATGCAAAATGGATTCGTTATGATGCCATCCGCTCTTTTGAGCGTCCTTTGGTCAATTCGGAATTGACTTCACAACTGAACATTCCTATGGGAACAGAGATGGATTTCCAAATCTATAATCTGCAGAGAAAATACCTCGATTATCAGGTTAACATCGGAAACCGTATTATACAAGTCTTGCAGTGTGGCGGTCCGGATGCTGCTAAAAAGGCAGAGAAGATAGCAGAGCCTAAGAAGATATTTCAAGATATGATAGACCAACTTTTTGTTTCGACCGGAAAGAAGATTATCCGTAGTGAAAATGAAATACGCTTCTCCCAGATGAAAGAAACATTGGTCCCATATATGCTGTCAAGTGGCGAAAAGCAGATGCTTTGCATTTTGCTGACTGTCCTAATAGAAGATCAGAAACCATACGTCCTTTTTATGGATGAACCAGAAGTGAGCCTGCATTTCGAATGGCAAAAACAGTTAATCGACCTGGTCTTGAAATTGAATCCAAATATTCAGTTGATCATGACTACGCACAGTCCTGCGGTGATTATGAATGGCTGGATGGACCACGTCACAGAGGTCACAGATATTACGGTAGGATCCCATTCCCCCGAGAAAACAGATGATAAGTAAATGTGTCGCTTATGTCTTCAAGATTAAAAGACCATATTAACTCTCAATATTTCGAAGCCGCTAACCGACTCAGGTCTCTGTATGACCGTAGAAAAATTGTAGTTTATGTGGAGAGTTATGATGATGTGCTCTTTTGGCGTCAGGTATTAGGACGTTTTGAAAATAATACCCGTTATTTCGAGATCATGCTTCCCGTTCGTGGCAGTTATCTGGAAAGAGGGAAGAAGGCTGCGATAGCCAATATGCTTTCTGGTGTAGGACGTGATATGATTGCATGTGTGGATGCAGATTACGACTATCTTATTCAAGGAGCTACCGAGACCTCAAAATTAATAAATGAGAATCCTTATATCTTTCATACGTATGTTTATGCGATAGAGAACTATCAGTGTTATGCTCCCGGTTTGCATGATGCGTGTGTGATGGTGACTCTCAATGATCATAATATATTTGATTTTGAGAAATATCTCTTTGATTATTCTCAGGCGATATGGCCGTTGTTTGTTTGGAATATCTGGTTTTATAGAGGTTCCCATTATATGGACTTTACTATTACAGATTTCAATAAAATTATCGAACCTGGTTACTTTAGAATTAATCATCCTGAGGAGATGATTAATGATATGCGCAGAAAAATAGAACGTAAATTGAGACGCTTAAATAAAGATTATCCCCAGTTTCTGGATCAGAAGGATGCCTTAATAAATGATTTAAACCGGCTTGGTGTGCGATCAGATAATACCTACTTATTTGTCCAGGGACACCATCTGTTTGATAAAGTGGTATGTCCTGTTGTATTCAAAGTTTCTGAGAGACTGGAACAGGAACAGGAAGAAGAGATCAGAGAGCAATCTGTCCATGCTATGCAAGAGACAACTGAAATGTCAAGTTATAAGCATAGTATCGAGAATGTGACTCAGATGATGAAGAAGAATATGGTTTATCAGTATTCTGAGCCTTTTCAGCATTTATTGAAAGACATAGAAAATTATCTTGCTAATAAATAAAAGTGTCATCTATTGAATTTAGTTAAAACCGTCCATCTTGACCAAAATAGTGCATTTCGCTATACCATAATGCACTATTTTGGTATACCATAATGCACCATTTTGCTACCCCATAATGCACCATTTTGGTCAGTTTGACTATGACTGTGACTATGACTGGATTTGGTTTACACTTTTAATACTCTGTTACTGATTTTACTATACAACTTTTTAAAAGTGCGACTGATTCACTTGACACCTTTTAGTTTCTCTTCCTGATTCGGTATA
>JAKVJW010000040.1 GCA_022486815.1 Prevotella sp.
GTGCCGTCAACATATTCCGTGTCAAGCGTGATGAATCCCTTTTCCCACAGCAGCAGGACGATCTGGGTGAATATACCGTTGATTTCTTTCTTCACACGGTTCCGGAAGCGGTTGATCGTAATAAAGTCGGGCTTCTCGTAACCTGAAAGCCAGATGAAATGGATGTCACGGCGCAGAAGCTTCTCTATACGACGGCAGGAATAGATGTTGTTCATATAGGCGTATATGATGACCTTGAGCATCATCCTGGGATGATACGGACTACGGCCGGATTCCTTGTAGAGTTTCAGGATATTGTCTAGATTCAGCCCATCAATGATACCATTGATGATACGGACCGGATCATTTTCCGCAATATCCTCATCTATTCTTTGTGGAAAAAGAACCATTTGGTTGGGCGTGTAAGAAATAAAGTGTATCTTTGCCATAGTTATAAATTATATGTCTAAAGGTACAAAAATTTTTGGACATGGCAAAGCCCTGGCTTGAGAAAGTCGGGGCTTTGTGATATAAAAAAGAGGATATGTCTATTTTGACACACCCTCATCATCTTTTAACTTCACAGAAAGTTATGACTAGTGAAGTTTCTTCTTTTTCCCCTTACCAGAGGTGGCATCCATACTGTCAGCAACTTCGTATGCTGGAGTATGTTTTCCTTTTTTTGCCTTTTTCGGTTTTTTATTACCTGCTGCACCCATAATAAATTAGACAACGAATTATGGAGTAGACTGTCGCCAATATACTTTCAACAGTGGCAGTTTGCTCGAAAAACATTGCAAAGTTATATAAAAATTCTGAAATCTGTGCATGGAGTTTTAAAATTGATGGACATTTTTAACTTCATTAGAGTTATGAATGTCAATGATGTGTTTTTATAGTTATTGGATAGTTGAAAGTACAGTTTTCTGCCCTTTCAGGTTAGGACATAAGGTGATATACACCACCGGCGAGTTCTCTTACTACGCCCTTCATCTCTAACTCAAAGAGTAATGCAGTGAGTTTGCTGATAGTTAACCCTGTACGTATAGTCAGAAAATTAATCTGAATATCATTTTCTTCTTTTAAGGCCCTTACGATCGTTTGTTCATCTGGAGACAGAGTTGGAAATATCTGACGTTCTATGCCTTGGCGTTGTGCTTTCTTGAGTTGTGCATCCGTTTCCCAGCCCATAGCTTTTATCAGATCGTCAGCACCGGTGATAAGTCCTGCACCATTATCTCTGATGAGATAATTGCATCCGGCGGAATAGGGTGCTTCTACTGATCCCGGGAAAGCAAAAACATCCCTACCATAACTTTGGGCAATACCGGTGGTAATCAGCCCGCCTCCTTTTTTAGCACTTTCTATGAGAATCGTGGCATCTGACATGCCGGCTATGATGCGGTTACGACGTACAAAGTTTATCTTTTCTGCTTTTGTCTGTGTAAGGAACTCTGTTATCAAGCCGCCTTGTGAGATCATCTTGTTGGCAGTATCACGATGGGCTGAAGGATAGAGCCTGTCCAAGCCATGAGCCAGGACACCGATAGTTTCATATCTGTTGTCCAGGGATTGTCGATGAGCGTTAATGTCTACTCCGTAAGCCAGTCCACTGATGATAAGAATGTGAGGACACATCGTCTTCAAATCTGTGATCAGTTTTCGGATGATATCTTGACCGTAAACAGTACAGTGACGAGTGCCGACAATAGCGATGACACGAGATTGGTTGAAATCAGCAGTACCTTTATAGAATAAGACCAGAGGAGCATCATCTACGTCTTTTAATCGTTGTGGATAATGGGGGTCATTCAAAGTAAAAACTTGGATGCCGTGCTTTTCATCATATTCTAGTTCTGTTTCAGCCCGTTTCAGGGGCTCGTCTAAATTCTGAAGCGCTCTTATCAGATGTTGAGAGGCATCAGGAATGACTTCCTGAATGGTATTCCTATGTTCCACAACTGCTGTAGCTGAACCGAGCTTGCGGTATAATTCCAGAAGTCCTGCTAGAGAGAAATAATTGAGTTGGGTAAGAGCGATGGCATTCAGTTTCTCCTGGTCGTTATTCATTAGGGGCATCTTTCTTAGGAATAAAAGGGCTGAGAGCCTCGTCATATTCTTTACTGTAACCGATTTTCCCATTTACCAGAACCACCAGTTCCGTAACGGCTCTCAGACAGAGTTGCTGGTCACTTTCACGATAGAGATCCTGATGGAAAACGAAGCAAGGCCCCTTCTTTCCCAGCCAGAGTCTTGAAATCATTATATCATCGCAGCGTAATGGCGCCTTATAGCGTAGCTCTATGCGGGCTACTACCGGATCTACTCCCTTTTCATGCATGTCTCTGAAGCTTAAGCCTGCCTTTGTCAAAAGACGATGGCGCGTATGCTCCAGGTAATGCAAATAGTTTGCATTGTTTACTATTCCTTGAATGTCACATTCGTAGTCACGGACTTCCATTTTGGTCTCAAACGTATAATTCATATTATCTATATTATAGGGCAAAGCCCTGTTTCTAAAAGAAAAGAAGAAATTTCTTCTCTATTGCATAAAGTAATACACATTTTTTATGTATTGCAAAAGCGAGTTCTTTATATAGAATTACGGAGAAAAGTTCTTTTTATTATTTTTGATAGATGGAATCTGTTCACTTAATCTTTTTTCTTTAAATATTCGTATCCTATCCTGCAACGCAGGCATTCTTTTCTATCACAGTATTCCTTTTTCAGTTGAATCAGTGCTTGTGAGTCACCGGCATTCTCTACTTTTAGACCTACCTGTTGCCACATTGATACGATACTGTTTTTTTCTGCCTTTAGTTTTTCCAGGATATCAAAGGCTCGCTCACAAAGTACTTCTTTCCCACGATGCCGCCCATAGGCAAAAAGCATTGGTACGGCAGTATTGATCAGCAGCAGGTTAAGGGAGAATGGAGATAGATGCTTTTCATTCTTTGTACTTGTCGATCCAAAAGTATAATGGGTTTCCCAATAGGGCGTAACAGATACTTCAAGGACATCTTCCATAGCTTGAATAGAATCCTTCTCAAGGAGTTGGCTGAGATTCGCTTTATGCTGATAGAACAGATTGGCAAGTTGTGAAATGCGGATGTAAGGAAAGTTTTGTGGTCTTAAATGGAAGAAGTTCCAAAGGCGGTAATCTATAGGCTGAAGATTGAACTTTCTGGCCAGATAAATGTATTCGTTTCTTAACTTTGTGAAATAGCCATCGTTTAATGCATCCTTTTGATAAGGCTTTAATAACGTTTCAGAGTTGAGCAGTCCTGCCTGTCCCATAAATATAGCCTCTATCTGATAAAGTTGGTCTCGATGATGGTCTACATCCTTTAGAGGAATACTGAGAGCCCATTGTTCAAAGGCATCCCCATTCTTTCCAAAACCATAATTGCGTGCTAGGGTAACAAAATAGCCAGCTTCCCAGGAACCATCACATTTTTTTACTCTTTCCAGGATTGCTTCTGTTTTTTGTTCCAGTCTTTCTGTTTGCAAAGCACTCATCCATGAGTGGATCATTAATGGTGTCAGACTGGGTATAATCTGATAGCAGGGTGGATAATCATCCGTGCTTAATAATTCCTTGTAATGATGAAGAATGGATTCCGGAATTTCCAGTTGCATCTGCTTGAGGAAAACACCTTGGCTGTCACAGACATTCCTGTCAATGATATGGCATACATGCAAAATGATATTATCATAGCGTGGATCCTTATCGTGTCCATGAAGATACCAGTCACTGGATTTCTCGTGTATTTCTACATTCCCTGCCCACAGTGTGCCTCCAATCTTGATTTTCGCATTAAAGAAATCAGGCCCTTCATTCATGTTGTGTAATCCAGGATCGATTACTTCAACGACTTGTCCGTCGGTTGTCTCAAGGGGCTTGAGAGGGAATAGCTTGTGTTTCCAGACATAATGAATTAACTGTTCCATAGGTTTTTCGAATTGTGTTTTTATAGTGTTCAGTAATAGAGTATGACAAAGGTACAAAAATATCCGATAGGATGACAAAAAATTAAACGCTCCTTATAACGGGAAAAGGAGTGGTAAGGCAAAAACCATTACGATACCCATGATGATTTGGAGCGGTAATCCCACTTTTACATAATCCATGAATTTATATTGACCGGCCTGCATGACAAGGGCATTGGGCGGAGTGGAGAAAGGTGAGGCAAAACACATGCTTGCTGCTACGGCTACGGCAAAAAGGAAGGGATAGGGACTGACTCCTAATTTCGTGGCTGAGGTCAAGGCTATAGGTGCCATCAGTACAGCGGTTGCTGTATTGCTGATAAAGAGGGTTAAAAGTGAGGTGGTGAAGTAGATTCCTGCCAGCAATATGGTGGGTCCCAGACTGCCCAGCGAACGGACTAATGATTCGGAGACCAATGTAGATATTCCCGTCTTTTCTAATGCTACGGACATAGGCATCATAGCTGCAATCAGAATCACGCTTTCCCAATTGATGGTTTTATAAGCAGCCTCTACATTTCGAAGGCATCCGGTCAATACCATCAGTAGTCCCGCAATCATGACTGCTGTAACAGGCGCAATTGGTATGAAATCAAATACCATCAACACGATCATGAGTACCATAATTCCGGCTGCTATTGGTGCCTTATAGTCAAGTGTGACTTTAGCAGCCTCTTGCAAAGGCTGGCCCAAAACTACCCATTGCTCACCATCGCTGCTGAGAGAGGCAATGCGATCCCACGAACCCTGGACAAGCAATACGTCTCCAGAAAGCAAATGTACCTCTGAAATGTGTTCGGTGATGTTGGTACCCCGGCGTCTGATTCCTACTACATTCAGACCATATTTGGTACGTAGCCCAGTTTCTTTAAGGGTGCGGTTGACAAACCGTGAATTAGGCATCAGTACAATTTCGGCAATGCCAAGGTCATAAAAAACCAGAGTTTCTTTAACTTTTTCTTTATCGCCGTCAGTGTGCTCTGGTATGTCAAAGGATAGATCTTCTGATATGTTTTTCACTTGTTCCTTGCTGCCGTTTAAATATATAGCATCACCGGCTTTGATTCTGGTATCGGGCTGGGCCGAATTTTGGAAAATTCCCTGTATCAGTGCTTTTCTTCTGTTCTGCTCGTGCCTTAGTTCGAGTACGGTCAGTCCGTAACGGTTTTGGATGTCCAATTCGGCCAGCGTTTTACCTGCTGCCGGGGAATCAGGACGAACTATACACACCGAAAGCTTGTCGTTCAATCCATATTCGCTTGCTAACTGTTTTAAGGATTTTCCCTTTCTCTTTTTTCCTTTTTCATCGTCATTGGACTTTGACAGAAACCGTCGGCTGAGCGGCAGCATAACTATAATGCCTACCCCAATACTGATGAGACCTATGGGTGAGAAAGAAAAAAATGAAAGTGGCTGGAACCCTGCATTTGTCAGGGATTCTTGTATGATGAGGTTCGGTGGGGTGCCGATTAGCGTTAGCATCCCTCCCATGCTACTGGAAAAGGCCAGCGGCATAAGCAATTTGCTCGGTTTTACCCCGACGCTCGCCGCCATACTTACAACAATAGGCATCATAAGTGCAACAGTACCGGTATTGCTGATAAAAGCACCTATAGCAGCAGAGACAATAATGACCAGTAAAAAGAGTCTGAGTTCACTCTTTCCTGCCAATCGTACAATACGCCCGCTAATCATTTTGGCAAGCCCTGTTTGGAGAATGCCACCACCGACAACGAATAGGCCGATCATCATGATCACTACAGGGTTGGAAAAACCGGAAAGGGCTTCCTGGGGTGTGAGAATCCCAAAAAGAAGAAGCAACACAAGGGCACATAAGGCTACAAGGTCGGAACGTACATGCTCGATGGAAAAGGCCACGGCTGTAAGAATGAGTATGATTGCTGTTACGATCATTCTACGGAATGTTGTTTTATGCAAAGTTATTGATAAAAATGTCGAAATGGATAAAATAGAGTGTGGCGTTAAGTTATTTTAGTGTAGATATTCGCACTGTTATCTTACATTAACTAATATAGGGTATGGTAATACACAAATCCATATTTGTTTCTCATTGCCCGATGCTTTCCATGGCTTTACAGGCTGATTTCCAATGAGCAGGGAATGAAGTAGTGCAATCTCATGATATAATATTTCCAAAGGATAGATATTTTGTCTCAGATTTTTTATTTATCTTTGCCACATATTTTTAATTTTTGAAAATCAAGACCTTCCGGCGGAAAACGTAAATGGAAATGAAGGATATCCAATGGGAAGAAGGGCCTTCCATGTTTTTAAGAAAATCAAGATGTATAAAGACTTTTTTATCGTCGGTTTCGGAAGTTTTATAGGTGGCGGACTTCGTTTTCTGGTTTCCCGGGCAGTACAGGCAAGTATCATTCTGACTTTTCCTTTAGGTACTTTCATTGTCAATGTCGTTGGATGCATGCTTATTGGATTCTTTTCCGGTCTGTTTGTTAATGGAACATGGATGTCTCCTTCTGCAAAACTTTTTTTGACCACAGGCCTTTGTGGTGGATTTACCACATTTTCGACATTTATGAACGAAAGTGGATCACTCTTGCGAGATAGCAATTACCTTTATACGGCTATCTATGTATCGGCAAGTTTATTCTTTGGATTTCTTGCTTTGGTATTAGGTGCTCAATTAGCAAAGTTATTTTAATATGGAAAAGATTCTTCGTTTTTATTTGAGTAATACAGATACTTATAAACATGATTCTGTCTATGAGTTCATCGCTCGTTCAGCAAAAAAGTTTGGTCTCTCTGGAGCCACTGTCTACAGGTGCTCGATGGGATTCGGAAAAACCAGTCAACTCCGTTCTGATAAATTCTGGGAGTTTAATATCAAGCAGCCTGTTATTGTGGAAATCATAGATGAAGAAAATCGTTTGCGTGATTTCGTCAAGGAATTGACACCAATACTGGATGCGATCCCTAAAGGTTTTCTGATAACTTTCCAGGATGTTGAAATCTTATTCAGGAAACAAGGTGAAAAGAAGAACTGATGACACCATGAAGATAACCTTCTGGTTACTCCCTTTCTCAAAGGTCCTTTGGACATCACAGACGTGATGTGATGATAAGCTGCTAAATAAAAGTAAAAAGGAGAGGTATCCTTTGTGTTTTCCTCGTTTTTCTTTATCTTTGTGGCAATAATATATTATTTAATTTTTTGTACAAAAATGAGAATCGCTTTAATTGGCTACGGTAGGATGGGACACATGATCGAAGAGATCGCCAGACAACGTGGTCATGAGATAGTATGCAAAATTGATGTGAACAATCCCGGTGACTTTGATTCACCCGAATTTTCGAGTGCTGATGTGGCTATTGAGTTTACCAATCCTACTGCAGCATACGGAAACTATCTGAAGGCTTTTAAACATCATGTAAAAGTGGTCAGTGGCTCTACAGGGTGGATGAAAGATCATAAAACTGATGTTGAGGCTTTGACAAAAAATGGGGATCAGACTCTTTTCTGGGCCTCAAATTTTTCTGTAGGTGTTGCCATCTTTTCTGCTGTTAACCGTTATTTGGCGAAGATTATGAACGGTTTCCCCCAATATGATGTGAGAATGGAAGAAACGCATCATATACATAAACTTGATGCACCTTCAGGGACAGCGATTACATTGGCTGAGGAGATCATTGATGGCATTGATCGTAAAGATAAGTGGGTCAAGGGTTTTCAACATGCTGCTGATGGAAAAGAGAGTGGAACGAATGATGTGAATCCCGATGAATTGCCTATTGCCAGTATTCGCCGTGGGGAAGTGCCGGGTATTCATAGTATTATCTATAATAGTGATGCAGATTGTATTACGATTACTCATGATGCGCATTCTCGCAGAGGGTTTGCTTTAGGTGCTGTTCTTGCTGCTGAATATACTCTGAATCATAAGGGGTTACTGACAATGTCAAACTTGTTCCAGTTTTAAATTTTAGTGATGTTAACTTGATTTTCATACTTTGAAGATCAACGAGATAGAGTGGTTCTGGAAAAGCGTGCGATCTGTTCTGATTGATAATCGGGTCTGTACAGCTTGACAGAAATTCGAACTTTTTAATTCTTAACTTTATTAATAAAAGTTGCATGATTGATAAGGAAAAACAAAATCTTAATATGAAGAAACAATGGACAAAATTTCTGATTGTCCTAGTGCTTTATCTTCTCTTTCTTTTTTGGGTCAAGAGTTGGTGGGGCTTGATAGTTGTTCCTTTTATTTTTGATGTTTATATTACCAAAAAGATTCATTGGACATGGTGGAAATATTCGGAACGTCCGGTACGTTTCATCATGAGTTGGGTTGATGCCTTGGTTTTTGCCTTGGTAGCTGTATATTTTATCAACCTGTTTGCTTTTCAGAACTATGTGATTCCTTCTTCCTCTTTAGAGAAATCCCTGTTGACCGGTGATTACCTCTTTGTCAGTAAGATCAGTTATGGCCCACGTATTCCTGAGACGCCTCTGACGATGCCTTTGACACAACATACCATGCCACTGGTTCATGTGAAGAGTTATCTGGAATGGCCGCATTGGAAATACCGCAGAGTTACGGGTCTTGGACATGTGAAACTCAATGATATTGTAGTATTCAATTATCCTGCTGGTGATACACTTTGTAATGATGAACAATATGAAAGTGCAGATTACTATCAGATGTGTTATTCCTTTGGTGAGCAACTTTATGAACAGGCTAAGGGCGCCCAGCCGAATCTTGAACGGCTTACGACGCAACAGCAGTATGATTATTTCGCATACGTCTTTGCATTAGGCCGGAGCTATATCAAGAATAATCCGCGTACTTTTGGCAGTGTCATCCATCGTCCGGTGGATCGGCGGGAAAATTATGTCAAGCGCTGTGTCGGATTGCCTGGACAGTTCCTGCAGGTCAAGAACCGTATCGTTTATCTCAATGGTAAACCGAATAAGGAACCGGATAATGTTCAGTACACCTATTATGTGAAGTTGAAGGCTGACCTGCCCGAAGAACTGACACGGCAACTGGGCATCTCCAATGAAGATCTGACAAGTCTGAATCAGAATGGCTATCTGCCTCTGACTTATCATTCTGCTGCTTATCTGAGGTCTCGAAAAGATCTTGTGGCAAGTATCCGGATGAATACAGATGCAGAGACTGGAGATTTGTACCCTTTGAATGCTGTGACAGGTTGGACCCGTGATAATTACGGGCCGGTCTGGATTCCGAAAAAAGGGGTAACACTAAAGTTGACCATGAAGAATATTGCTATTTATGAGCGTCCTATTCGGGTGTATGAAAACAATAATCTGGTGGTTAAGAATAATAAGATTTATATCAATGGCAAGCAGACGCACTACTATACTTTCAAGATGGACTATTACTGGATGATGGGAGACAATCGTCATAATTCCGCTGATAGCCGTTATTGGGGGTTTGTGCCTGAAGATCATATCGTGGGTACTCCGATCTTTATCTGGTGGTCGCATGACCCGGATCACTCGGGATTTGATGGTATTCGTTGGAGCCGTCTGTTTAAATTGGTGAGCCATATCAAGTAAATGCTGAAGAATGGTGTCAAATTCTTTTTGGCGCTACTGTTTGCTATATTGGTGATGCTGGCAGTACGTGCCTGGGCCTTCACAATCTTTTTCGTCCCTGATTCTAGTTATACACCGGAATTGAGGGAAGGGGATCGTTGGATTGTGAACCGTCTGGGGTGTACTAATCTTCACAAAGGTGATTATGTGGTTTACTTGCAGGATTCCGTCTCATATCTGGGGCGTATCCTTGCCCTTCCGGGTGATACCATAGTCTGGCATGGCACTCATTATCGTATCCCTGTAAGATGCTTGTGTCCTTGTAAGTGCCCTTATTGTAAGTGCTATTGGGTACGAATCGGGAAGAAAAAGATACTGGTTTACAGACACCAGTTAGTGGGTAAAGCATATTTGCTATTCCATTTAGGTTTTTGATAACTGTTTTATTCATTGTATAGGTTTATTGAACCAGATACAATAGTCAGGAAGTTCTTCGTAATTTTTTATAGAAATGTCAAGCGTCGTTTTATTGTCTTCTGTTTATTTTGGGCCTGTGCAGTGGTATCAGAAATTGAATCACTATAGTGAATGTCAGATTGAGAGATATGATCATTTTATAAAACAGACGTATCGGAACCGTTGCTTGATTGCTACAACCAATGGTATTCAGGCACTCACAGTACCTACAGAGAAGTATGAGGGGGATAAATGCTTGATGAAAGATATTCGAATCAGTGATCATGGTAATTGGCGGCATTTGCATTGGAATGCCCTGTTGTCTGCCTATGGTGAGAGTCCCTTCTTCGAATTCTATCAAGATGAACTTCGTCCTTTCTTCGAAAAGCGTTGGGAGTTCCTTTATGATTTCAATATGGAGATTACAGAGAAGATATGCAGACTCCTTGATATTCATCCGGTGATCATTCCTACGGATGAATATGTAAAGATGGATCAGATAAACCAGGATAGTGGGATTATGGATTATCGCGATAGTATCCGGCCTAAACATCCAGGAAAAGACGAGTTTTTTTTACCAAAAAACTACTATCAGGTTTATAGTCAGAAATTCGGTTTCCTACCGAATCTTAGTATTCTGGATCTGCTTTTCAATGAGGGAAATGAAGCTGTCCTTTTTCTTTGATTCCTCGGGTTTATTTGAATATCATTGTTGTTAGTTTTTCTTTTGGAAAAAGTTCCTGGGCTACTTCTTGTACTTGAGAGGCAGTGATAGAATCAATCTTTTTGAATAGGGTCGAGATTTCTGTTTCTTTATTCTGATGAAGAAAATTCTTGCCAAAGTCCAGGGCAAAATTCTCGCGGTTATCGCTGGAGACACCGATTTGTCCCTTGAGCTGTTTTTGGGCAGCTTTAAGCTGGGCATCCGATAATGGTGTATCTATAACTCGGTCCAGTTCCTTTCTTATCAGTCTGAGGCAGTGTTTTACATCCTTTGGATCGCAACCGAAATAGATGCACCATAAACCGGTATCGCCATAACAGGTCATGGAACTTTCTACTGTATATACCAGACCATAGTGTTCCCGTAAGGCAATGTTCAGACGGGCATTCATGCCAGGACCGCCCAGAATATTATTCAGAAGGTATAGGGGGATGCGCTTTGTGTTTAGGACGCTGTAAGCGCGACAGCCTATCATAACGTGTGCCTGATGAGTTTTTTTATGGATGATAATAGGAGTGTGAGGATTTGGCTCAGGACCTTGGAGGGCTTTATCCAATTTGTTGCGGTTAAAGTTTGATTCAATGGATGTGGCGTCCTGACTGTTTTCGATTGGATCCCCGGTAATCTGTAAATTTTCTGTATGAGGCAGATAAGGAGGCTCTATAGGATAGTTGGTGAAAAATTTATTGAGGAGACTGACGAGCTTTTTCAGACTGATGTCTCCTGAAGCAAAGAAGATCGCATGATCAGGCCGGTAATATCTCCTCGTAAAAGTTAAAGCATCAGCCGTATTGAAAGACCGGACAAGGTCTTCCGTTCCTAAGATGTTATGTCCTAAAGGATGGCCATGGAAGATAGTATTCTCAAATTCATCATAGATGAGTTCCGCAGGTGAATCATTATAACTCTCGATTTCCTCACAGATTACTTCTTCTTCCTTGTCTATTTCATGTTGGGGGAACGTGCTGTGGAAGACCATGTCTGTCAACAGGTCTACAGCTTTTGGAACGTCTCCTTTCAATACTGTAGCATAATAGGTCGTATCTTCTTTGTTCGTATAGGCATTCAGATCCCCGCCTACACGATCAAGCCCATTAAGTATGTTGCAGGCTTTCCTTCGTTTTGTCCCTTTGAATGATACATGCTCGCAGAAATGGGCGAGTCCTTCCTTTCCCGGTGCCTCATCGCGTGTCCCTGCATCAATCTGGTATCCGCAGTAAACAACTGGCGAGACTGAGGACTGGAGGATGATCCGAAGTCCATTTGGCAGCGTATAAGTTTGATATTTCATAATAGTAGACAAATTTACAAAAAACTCTTGTCATCATGCTTCCAGCCATCATCTTTTTCTTATTATTTATGAAAGAGTAAGATTATGTTTTATTGGAAAAGGGGAGTTCTCTTGTTATATTCCGGATAAAGAAAAGCACCTTGGTAAGCCCAGATCTGCCGCCTTGCTCTCAAAGAGGATTCCCGGTAGATTGAAAGAAACAAATACAACATGAATATAAGGTTCTATAAATTGATTCGGGCAAAATAAAATCTCCGGATATTCGACACAGCTATTAGATTTTTTTATTATATTTGCATCTAGAAACAAATATCAATTATGCGTAAGATTGTTGGAATTGGCGAGACTGTTCTCGACATTATATTCAAAGACGGGCAGCCTGTGAGTGCTGTTCCGGGTGGTTCTACATTCAATGCAGTCATCTCTTTAGGTCGGTCAGGTATTCCTACAATGTTTATCAGTGAAGCAGGGAACGATAGGATTGGGAAGCATATTGTCAGTTTCTTGAATGAGAATCATGTCAACGCTGATAATGTCGTATCTTTTCCTGAAAGCAAATCACCTATTTCTCTGGCTTTCCTGGATCATGAGAATAGTGCAGATTATATCTTCTATAAAGATCATCCCCATGACCGGCTGGAATTCTCTTATCCGGAGATCAATAGTGATGATATTGTCCTTTTCGGCAGCTATTTTGCCGTGAATCCTGTTGTCCGTCCACAGGTGGCTGGTTTTCTTGATTACGCCAGGGAGCGCGGAGCCATCATCTATTACGATGTTAATTTCCGAAGTTCACATAAAGATGACATTATGAGGATTACCCCTAATCTGTTGGAGAATCTGGATGATGCTGATATTGTCCGAGGTAGTTCTATCGATTTTGAAGTCTTGTATAAGATGCCTGATCCAGATAAGGTGTATAATGCGGAAATTAGTTTTTATTGTAAGAACTTTATTTGTACGAATGAAAGTAATCCGGTGGTTGTCAGAGCGGAAAATCATTTTAGAAAGGTTTATCCGTCAATGGCTACAAAGACGGTCAGTACGATTGGCGCCGGTGATAATTTTAATGCAGGATTCCTTTTCGGCCTGTTGAAATATGGTATTACTCGTGATGATATTCTGCATGGACTGACAGAGAAGCAATGGGATCAGATACTTCAATGTGCCCAACTGTATTCTTCGGAGAGTTGCAAGTACATTTCTAACTATATTTCGGAAAAGTTTGGTGAGAAAATGAAATCGGAACTTAAGGAGTGAACGGGGTTGGGACTGATAAAGATCTGAGTACCCTTCAGTGAAAAGTTAAAAGTAGAGTATTGGCGTTTTAAGCTACAAAATTATAACGATAGATAAACAAACTATGATTGAAGTAATAAATAAAATCTATTATGTCGGTGTAAATGATCGTAATAAGGAACGTTTTGAAGGTTTGTGGCCATTGCCCAATGGCATATCTTATAATTCCTTTCTTATTGTTGACAAGAAGGTATGTCTCGTGGATACTGTCGAGGTTGATTTCTTCGTTCAGTTTATGGAGAAACTTCATGACGTCTTAGGCGACCGTAAGATTGACTATCTTGTCATTAATCACATGGAACCGGATCATAGTGGCTCTCTTGCTCTGATCAAAAAGTATTATCCGGATATTCAGATTGTAGGCAATAAGAAAACCTTTGGTATGATGGAGGGATTCTATAATCTGAAGGGTAGTGTAGAAGTGACGACAGGCTCTGTACTTAATCTTGGAGAGCATGTCCTTCGCTTTATCCTGACACCTATGGTTCACTGGCCGGAGACCATGATGACAGTTTGTACCGATCAGAAGGGTACTACTTCTGTCTTCTCAGGAGATGCTTTCGGATCGTATGGGGCTCTCAACGGAGGTATTATCGACTCTGAGATTGATATGGATGCCTTTCACCTTGAGACTACACGCTATTACTCAAATATTGTTGGGAAGTACGGTGTACCGGTACAGTCGGCCTTGAAAAAATTGTCCACTCTGAAGATTGACTATATCTGTTCGACCCATGGCCCTGTCTGGCATGAGCAGATTGCTAGAATCATAACCCTTTATGACAGACTTTCCAGGTACGATACGGATAAGGGTATCGTTATCTGCTATGGCACTATGTATGGCAATACAGAGCGAATGGCTGAGATTATTGCCCGTTCTGCCAGTCAGAATGGGATCAAGAATATTGTGATGTACAATATCTGCAAGACGGATCATTCTTATATTCTCCGTGATGTGTTCCGCTTTAACGGACTTATTGTAGGGGCTCCTACCTATAATGCCGGGCTCTATCATGAAATGGATGTCTTACTTGCAGAACTGGCTAATAAAAACATCAAGAATCATTACTTAGGTTGGTTTGGAAGTCATTGCTGGGCTTCTAAGGCTGTAGCCAGAATCAAGGAATGGAATGACAACCGTTTGCATTTTACGCCGGTTGGTACTCCTGTAGACATGACTCAGGGACTTTCTCCTGAGACGGTGGTCCAATGTGAAGCCTTGGGCAAAGCTATGGCTGATCAACTTAATTCATTGCACTGTTAAAAATAAAAGGCCGGAATCTTTTTTAAGATCCGGCCTTTTATTTTTAATTATCTTACTTCCTTTTTCTGCACTGAGAACTGATGGTTCTATTTTTATGCAGTTTAGAGGAAAAGTTATTCCTTGTCTTTCTTAGGCTTGCGTCTTGCCCATCCTTCTTCGCTGAAGTCTGGTTCTTTGTCGGAGAACTTAAAGCCTTTAGACTGATTCATCAGGCCGCGCCAATCATCTTTCTTTTCAGAATTACTATTGGAATCCTGGTGCTTGTCTCCAGAGTACTTCTTGTTATCTCTGCTTCTGGAATAGTCTTTCTTTCGGCGGTCTCCATGATCATGTCTGCTTGGTCCATGACTGCTTCCGCTTCCATGCCCGGACTCATCTGCGGCATTACAGCGTACCTCACGACCTTTAAAGGTGGTTCCGTCAAGTGCATGCATGACCTTTCCTGCATCTCCTTGTGGTACTTCTATATAACTGAATTTACTCAACAAGTCAATATGTCCGATCTCTTGACGACCATGAACATTCTTGTTGATATATTGCATTACTTCTCCAGGATAGAATCCGTCTGCCTTTCCCAAATTGATAAAAAGACGTGTATAGCCACTTTCTGTATCATGGCTGCGACGGCCGCGAGAAGTTCTGCTACGACTCCCTTCGTTTCTTCTTTCATCTCTTGATGGTCTGGAAGAACTAGGTTTCTCTATGGCTGGAGCATTCTTGTAATAGTTGAGGAAGCGCCCAAAGGTAATGGTGACCATCTTCTTGATGATATCTTCCTTATCGACAAACTCAAATTGTCGGGTAATCTCATCCATATAAGGAGCGATAAGATCCTCGTCTACATCTGTCTTCATGATGTCATCCATTGTCTTGTAGAGTTGTTTCTGACAGATTTCTTCAGGAGCAGGAAGTGTACCGTCTACAAATTCCTTACCGATTTCCTTCTCTATCTGCCGTACTTTCCCTTTCTCACGGCTATGAATGATGGAGATAGAGGTACCCTTCTTGCCGGCACGTCCGGTACGTCCGCTTCGGTGTGTATAACTTTCGATATCATCTGGCAATCCGAAATTGATGACATGGGTGAGCTCTTCTACATCCAGGCCGCGGGCAGCGACATCCGTAGCTACAAGCAATTGTGTCGTATGCTGACGGAATTTCTGCATCGTGAGGTCTCGTTGGTCTTGTGAAAGATCACCATGCAGGGCTTCTGCATTATAACCATCATGAATTAACTTGTCGGCTATTTCCTGAGTTTCTCTTTTCGTCCGGCAAAATATGATAGCATATATATGCGGATAGAAGTCTACAATACGCTTCAAGGCCAGATATTTGTCTCTGGCGTTGACCATATAATAAATGTGGTTGACATTTTCTGCACCTTCGTTACGACTTCCTACGACGATCTCCTTGTAGTTATGGAGATAGTTCTTTGCTACCTTTTCTACATCTTTAGTCATAGTAGCAGAAAACATCCATGTGATATGGTTTTCTGGCAATTTCTCGAAGATTGCGTTGATGCTGTCAGCAAATCCCATGTTCAGCATTTCGTCTGCTTCATCCAGAATAATGGTTCTGACATGCTCCAGCTTTAGCGCACCACGGTTCATCAAATCGATCATGCGGCCTGGTGTGGCAGCTACGATAGGGACATTGTGACGCAACTCATGAATTTGGGTCATGATACTGGCACCCCCATAAACGGGAAGTACGCGTGCGTGGTCCAGATATTTTGCAAACGAATTCAAGTCATCTGCTATCTGGTTGCAAAGTTCACGTGTAGGACTAAGCACAATAGCTTGAGTACCTACTACTTCAGGGTCTAATTTCTGTAAGAGAGGGAGACCGTAAGCAGCAGTTTTTCCTGTGCCGGTCTGAGCTAATGCGATGACATCATCCTGATTTCCTAGTAAATAAGGGATAACTTCTTCCTGAACGGGCATCGGCTGTTCAAAGCCGAGGTCTTCAATGGCGTGACGAATATTTTCGTTTACGCCTAATTCTTCAAATGTTTTCAATCTAATTACCTATTATGCGAAAGGACAATCGCCCTCCCAGCCATAATTGGGCGCCCATTCCTTTCACTGTTTTTGTCTGACAAACCTTGTGTTTGTCTAAATTGGGTGCAAAGATAGTAAAAAAAAACGATACTTGCCAAGCTTTTTGCCATTTTTTTTGTATTTATGCAATAAATTTCGTATCTTTGAAAACTTTAATTGATTTAAATTAACCCTGTTTGTAGCTCCTAACGGTGTACGATTATGTTTTTAAAACAAGGAGATGTATAGATGAAAATAAGTGTATTTTGTTCCGCGGATTCTAATATAGATCCGGATTTTTTTAAACTGACCAGAGAATTTGGTCATTGGATGGGTAAAGAGAGACATACTTTAGTTTTTGGGGGATGTAATCTTGGACTTATGGAGTGTGTTGCCGATGCAGTGAAAGAAGCCGGCGGACGAACTATTGGCGTTATTCCGACACGTGTTGAGAAAAATGGTACAGTCAGTGATTCGGTGGATATAGATATTCCTTGTGAGAATCTTAGTGACAGGAAGGATCTGATGGTTGCGCAGAGTGATGTCTCTATAGTTTTACCCGGAGGAATAGGGACGTTGGATGAACTTTTTACGGTAGCAGCGGCGCATACAATCGGCTATCATCATAAAAAGGTTATTCTTTATAATATGAAAGGTTTTTGGGCACCATTGATTGCTCTCTTGGATAGCTTGCAGAACCAGGGTTTTATCCGGGGTGATTACCATGATATGATCCAACCAGCTTGTAATTTAAGAGAAGTGCAACAGTTGTTGAGTAAAATAGATGAGAGTGGAACTGACTGAGTTGACCCGTATCTATGAGTCTCCTATCGGATCATTGTGGATTACCGCTGATGAAAAAGGTCTGACGGGATTGAGCTTTTCAAGACCGGAAGACATTGGTCAGGGGTATTCCTCTTGTATGCAATCCATTCTGGATAGAACAGTTGGTGAGTTGGCCGAATATTTTGCTGACAAACGTTCTTTTTTCGATATTCCTTTGCATATCATAAAGGGTACACCTTTTCAGCGCAGGATCTGGCAGGTGTTAAGGCAGGATGTCAATTATGGAGAGACCATATCGTACGTTCAGGAGGCAATTCTGGCAGGTTACCCTCGGGCTTGCAGGGCTGCTGCAAATGCCAATCATGCTAATCCGATAGCTATTATTATTCCTTGCCATCGTGTGATTGCGGCTTCTGGAAAGATCGGGGGATATGGTGCAGGAATAGAGAAGAAACGGTTTCTGCTGGATCTGGAATCTGGATCAGAAAATAAGAATAAATAGATTTTGTGTGGCTCAGGCTGGGCAATAAAAAGAAGGTGTGTCAGAATCCAACGATTATAGTTACTTATAATCATTTTATTTTGATTGCCCAGGTTTAAAATCCCTTTCATGCAAAAACATTTCATCTAATAATTTCTTTCCGGTTGCAGTTCTGAAAATTTTTTCCCGGACAATTTTGGCATGATCAGCTGGGATGTTGTCTTCATAGATGTTGACCAGAAAATCTGCTTCGACAAGAATCTGATAATCCAACCCGTCAATGTCATGATAAGTGTGATGGTGTCCAATGAGATAACATACTCTTTTGATCTGTTCGTCGGTATATCCCCCCAAATGCTCCATCAGAATCCGGGCCTCTTCCGGTCCCTCTGTTTCCTGATATTTGCCATTACTGCTATTGTATTTTTCTTCACTGAGGTGAATACCTATATCATGCAAGACAGCAGCCGTTTCTAAAACAAAAAGTGTTTCCTGGTCAAGTCCTTCAAGTACCCCGATGGCAGAAGCGAAGTCATGAACTTTCATGAAATGCTGTATTCGCATAGGATCACCATGATCGTAAGTCGTCATGGCAA
>JAKVJW010000041.1 GCA_022486815.1 Prevotella sp.
ATCCATTAAGCCAGAATAATTAGTTTTCCGGTGATAATACAAAAGTAAAGTCACGATTCTGATAATGTACCAGATACGGTTTCAGAGGCCACGCTCCCCAACTGTTTGTTCCTCCTACACCTTCCTGGATACCATCGATGGAAAGTTCTGTAAATTTCGATAGAGGAACCTGATAACAATGTCTCTGGTGCTTCTCCATCCCTTCGTCCAAATCATCAATATTATAATGAAGGGCACTGGCACTAAATAGCTTGCCGTCAACACCGAAAATCTTCAGGCCCTTTTGAGATGCATCCAACTGTTTCCAATAACGGATATCCGATTTTGTCCCTGTTTCCTGAGGTCGGATATAAGGATAAAACTGTTCGTCAGCAGTCTGTCTGTAGATACCCACTCTCATACAATCCTTTCGATCACTATAATTTTCAATAGGTCCGCGACCATAATATTCAGACTGATCCATATTGTAAGGCATATCCATTACCATACCAAAACGGAACATATCCGGTTCCTTGGCAGAAGGATCCGTACTCATACTCTCATCTACCTTAATCGTACCGGTAGGAGAAACCTTATAAGAAAGAACCAAATGAGCTTTTACAGCAGGCATTTCATATTGAGCAACAACTTCCATGCCCTTTCCGAAATCAGCATCTTTGATCTTACCAGCAGTTAGAGAAGTAAGTTTCATCTCCGGGTGATGCCAAAGGGCATAAAGTCTCTGAAAACCAGCACCGAGATCATTATCAGTCACTGCACGCCAGAAATTAGGTTTGAGACTTCCGCCTTCACCCAGATAACTAACACCATCAACTGTATATCTGTTCAAAAAGCCAGTTGCCTTATCAAAGCTAATCATCACTTCTTTATTAAATAAAGTAAGATCTGCCTTGTCTTTTTTATCTACACTTATTTTGTCCTTTTTATCCGGAAGAACAGATAGAAAAGTTGAAGCTTTCTTCACCGGCAGTTGGGCATACGCTATAGTCTGTCCGGCAGCCATCAGTGGTTCGGCAGATTTCAATTTGAAGTCAATATTCAGAAATACCTCATTGCCTTCCACCGGTCCGTACGGCAAAGTGAATACCTTCGTCTGTCCCGGAGCAACATCAAGGTTATCAATTTCTCCACTCTTTATCGTTTTTCCATCATCAACTAAGTTCCAGACCAATTTATCATTACTCAGGTCACGGAAGAAATTTTCATTTCTAACCGAAATCTTCCCCTGAGAGAGATCAACAGGTTCTGCCCAAATATTCTGATACTGGTAAGCTACCACATACGCATCTGGATTCAACTGACGATCCGGTCCTACAAAACCATTGCAATTAAAATTGTTATCCGAAGGATCATAACTGTTATAATCCCCTCCGTATGTATACTCAGTCTTTACAGAAAAATCCTTTGTCAGATTCTCATAATCTGCCAAGGTACGATTGGCATCAAAGTGCGGATGACGATGTAGCCCCTGATCTACAAAATCCCAGATAAACCCGCCCTGGTAAATCGGATACTTACGGATCAGGTTCCAATATTCAGCAAAATTTCCACCAGAATTACCCATCGAATGATTATATTCACACTGAATAAGCGGTTTTGGAGAATCAGGATTCAAAGCATATCTTTCACAAAGATCTACAGGATAATACATCGGGCAAAAAATGTCAGTAGAACCTTTCAAACCAGCCTGTTCATACTGGATAGGACGGTACGGATCCTGTTGACGTACCCATTTATAAGCAGCAACAAAATTAGGTCCATATTTCGTCTCATTTCCAAGGCTCCAGATGATCACACTTGGATGATTGAAATTCATACAGACATTATGCTGATTACGCTGTAAGATCTGTTTGGCAAACATCGGTTTTCCGGACATTGCGTCATCACCATATCCGAAACCATGACTTTCCTGATTAGCTTCAGCCACCAGATAAATACCATATTGGTCACATAAATCATACCAGTAAGGATCATCCGGGTAATGACTTGTACGGACCGCATTGATATTCAAGCGCTTCATGATTTTAATATCCTGAAGCATTCGTGCATGAGTCACGACATAACCACCATCAGGGTCCATTTCATGCCGGTCAGTTCCTTTAATCAATATCGGTTTCCCATTAACCAATACCTGACGATTCCGAATTTCCACAGAGCGGAATCCAACCTTAAGGGAAAGGGTCTCGTAAGAACGCCCAACCTTAGTTGAAGGAAGAGCACTAGCTACAAGCGTATATAAATAAGGAGTCTCTGCTGACCACAGATGAGGTTGACTGAGATTCAAGACAGCCTTTGCCAGACCATCTTTAACACCAGTAACGACTTGATCAGCAACCTGTTGTCCATTGGCATCCAAGAGCTTGAAATCAGCTGTATTGCACCCTTTTAATAAAGCCTGGATATTCAAGACCCCATCCGTATAATGATTCGTCAGATTCTGAAGTACCCGGATATCTGTCATCTGATGATTTTTGTTGCGGGTAAACAGATAACTGTCACGTGCCACACCACACAGACGCCAGAAGTCCTGATCCTCGTCATAACTCCCGTCACACCAGCGAGACACCTGAAAAGCAAATAAGTTATCACCTTTCTTCAAATAGGGTGTAACATCAAATTCGGCCTCAACTTTAGAATCCTCAGTATACCCCACAAAATGCCCATTGACCCACAGATGCATATTGGAAGTGACCGATCCGAAATGAGCAATCACCTGCTTTCCGGTCCAGCTATCAGGAATATGTATAATCCGCCGATAACTCCCCACATGGTTATCCTTAATAGGAATCTCCGGCGGATCATTCTTAAAATGCCCCCGCCATGCAAAGCCGATGTTCACGTACTCCGGATCTCCATAACCATTCAACTCCCAGATTCCAGGAACAGACATGGTCTTCCATAAAGAATCATCATAACCAGTCCTGTAAAAATCCACCGGGCGCTGGTCCAAATTAGCCACCCAATTGAATTTCCAAGTTCCATTCAAGCTTAATGTATCACCGTTTTCTATCCGAAATGCAGTATGCATGGGATAACGGTTGATTTCATTCACCTGAAGGTCATGCCATTCCGGAAAGATCACAGGATCAGTCTTTACCTTAGGCTGCTCCTTCTTCACATTAACGCCCAAAGCCGGCGCCGACGCCAACAAAGACGCCGCCACCAGTAAACATAGATTTCTTTTTTTCATTGTATTTATGATTAGCAATATATCGTGCATACTCACAAGAAGCAAGGAGGAATACACCCACACCAAAATCCGACTGCGAGTGCTGATCAATGAATTGCCCGGGGATTGCCCGATCCCCAACAGGCTGTACATAACCGATGCTTCCATCCTTCTGCAGAGCTTTTTCAGAAAGATATTTCCAAGATCGTCTGATCACCGGTTTAAAATCACATTTCTCCAGAATACCATGGTTGACACCCCAGAGAATCCCGTATGTAAGAAGAGCAGTGCCGCTGGTTTCCGGTCCAGGAGCCTGTGCCGGATCTATTAAGGACCGTGTCCAGTAACCTTTTTTCTGTTGCAAACGAGCCACAGTATATGCCATACGAATGTATTTCTTCAAGAAGAAAGGATAATACCGATAAGTTTTCGGCATACATTGAAGGACTTTAGCCAGCCCCGCCAATACCCATCCATCACCTCGAGACCAGAAATCTTTCTTTCCGGAAATAGTCTGATGGGCAGGATAGACATAACGAGCATCACGGTAGTAGAGACCAGTCTCCTTGTCAAGCATGATACTGTCGCTATATCGTACATTCTCATAGAGTTTATCCAGATATTTCTCTTCACCCGTCAACCTGTACATTTTTGCCATCACTGGCATTGCCATATACAAGGCATCCGCCCACCACCAGTAATCATCAACTTGGGAATCAGCCTCATAACTCATCACCTCCTTGGCTCTTGCAACCTTTATCGGATCAGGTGCAACCTGATACAAGTCAAGATAAGTCTGAAAGCAAACCTGCCAGTCTCCAAAGAGAACATGCTGTTGGTCCTCTCCATAGTTTTTATAGAGCCATCTGGAGTGATCTTTTTCATTAGCACCCTGCCAGTGATTATATTCAGCCCAGATCTCAGAATACTGCAACCATTGAGAATTACCCATCAGTTGATAAGCTGCCATATTTCCGGTATGATAGACTGCTATATCCCAGAAAGCACGGTCCTGAGGTTGATGATTAGCTTGCCAATAATTATTTACCTTCCTGATGATCTCTTTTACCTGTTGTACAGATTCAGCCTTGATAGTAATCAAAGGCACGAGCAACAGCAGTATAGAGACCTCTCTTATCTGTTTTATCATTTGTTTTTCATTCTGTTCAGGCTTCCGGTAATGATTCCTCAAAGTTACTCATTATTAAACAATAATCGGCCCTGAAATCATATATTTTATTCAATTTAGTTATTATTATCCATCACCTTCCTACCATTTATCCGAAGTTTGAATCTGATCTTTCCATAGATGGTCCTTCGGGAAAGGATGACCGCTCCAAGCTTTCACCTGAGTCCATGGCTGCAGAGCATCCGTCCAGAAAGGATCATTAGCAGGAAGTCCTAAAGGCATAAAGATCAGTGAAGCCATATACTCACTACCATTATTAGTATACCAGTCAGCTACATCCGGCTGATGACCACAAAAACCAATATTCAGAAATCCTTTCTCATTATAATTATTATAATGATCCCACATCCGGTGCAAGACCTTCGTGAGTGCTGCACGGACCTGACCATTCGTCAGTTCTTTCGGAAGTTTTCTATACCAGGCCAGAAGAGCTAGAGGCTGCATAGCCGCATCCCGATAAGGGATACTCCGTCCAAAAACCGGGAATGTACCTTCCGGAGAAATAAATCTTTCAAGGATAATCGTATATTTCTGGGCCCGTTTCAATTCGCGATTATAGTATTTCTGATAATCCAAACGGGTATTTGCTCTCGCATCGATCATCGCCTGCAAAGTTTCCAGATACATTGGATGAAAGACATAACTACTATAATAATTAAAGGTAAAATCAGGACCGTCTGCATACCACCCATCACCAGTATACCACTCTTCAACTTTACGGCAGGCCATATTCACACGAAACTGATCATAAGACCCTCCAGCTTTAGCCATAAAACTCTCAATAGTAGAAGAAAACAAGAGCCAGTTGGTATAAGGCGGATCAATCTTCCGGAGTTTTCGGAACTCGATGAAATAACGTTGTTTTGTAACTGAATCCAGTGGCACCCATAACGCCTGATAAGCACGAAGAAAACTCTCGGCAATATAAGCAGCGTCTACCAGATTCTGACCACCGATACCCCAACAGAGGTAATCAGGACTTTTCGGATCTACCGCATTCTTATAACTCTGCAGAGCCCACTCCCTGAGTTGTTTACGTTCTTTCCCCTCAGCAGTAAGATCATCAGGGAGAGCAAGCCATGGAGCGATACCAGCCATAAGTCGTCCGAAGCATTCCATATAAGCTACCTTCTTATTTCGATTATCAAAGCTTGGGCTGAACTCCATCTCCATATTTTTCTGAAGAGTACCATGAGCCATATTTTCCAACACAGGTTTTGCCATTTTCCATGCTTGAGAGCACCAGTATTCCCGATCTGTCTGTTGTACCCTTCTTTTAGCAGAAACAGACTGAGAAGACAGCAATATAGTGAGAACTACTATTAAATATCCTATTATTTTCTTCATAAAAATTTTTAAGTGACTAAATTAACAAATAAAAAACAAATAACATACTAAGTATCAGTTAAATAAAATGAATACACCTCATTCAGAAAGAGTTACAAACAAGAAATATCATAATTGAATTATACAAAGTCAACCCGTTGGCGGGATTAATTTTCATCTAATATTACCGCTAAGTTTAGTAACCACATTACCATAGTCTGGTAACCATATTACCATAGTCTGGTAACCACATTTCCACAGTACTGGAAAGCTTATTACCATAGTACTGGTAACCACATTACCATATTATTGGAAAGCATATTACCACAGTACTGGAAAGCTCATAACCAAGATGCTGGTAATTTCGGATCATGTGGTAATTTAAATGATAAACGGTATAAGTGGCCGAAAATTAGATATATATGACTTCTTGTCATGCTTCTTCCTCCATGCTTTAATTCCGCCAACGGGTAAAGTCAATTTATCTTTAAAGACACTTCTCTAACTCATTTATTCATCCAAATATTAGGTCTTTTTATATTTCATGAAATATATACAAAATAGATAGGAGGCCAGTTATAAGCTCTGACTCTCCTATTCTATACAAACTCAACAATATTTTAAACCTAAGTTTTTCTTAACTTCAAAAGAATTACCACCCTTTATTCTGCTCAATTTTCACACCCGTATTAGTATCAATAACTGTCTGAGGAATTGGGAATAATGACCATGCAGATATAGGCTTTTGAGATGCTGTAAAATAATCTCCCCAATATGGCTGATCAACGATATACATAGCATGTTTATTAATACTATTTATTCCGACATCACCCATTCGCAAAAGAGTGACCCATCTTCTTTCTTCACCATACAATTCACGAACTCTCTCATCCAGAATATATTGTAAAGTCATATCTGAAGCCTTAGCCATTACAGAACACTGTGCACGCTTTCTCAATATATTTATATCAGCAGCAGCAGCATCAAGTTCTCCTAAACGCAATTTAGCTTCAGCCCTAAGTAATAATGTTTCTGCAGATCTACAAGCATATTGATCACAATACATATTCGAACGGTTCCCCCCATCAGCAAGATCATCATATCCCCAATCATCAATAGGAGCCAATTTCGTCCAAATTGGGAAATATTCTGTTATCTTTTGCGTTGAATAATCTAACATACTCATAGGAACTTTCTTTCCATACATATTACTTTTTTTATCCATACAAATAAAAGTTCTTCTAATATTGCAAGAATCATTACGAATATCACCTTGATCATCGTCCCAAACCTGACTAATAACATAATCTGTAGGGGAAATACTTGCTACACCACGTCCGCCCAAATAAGCACAAACATTACCTCCAGGATATTTATCTGTATCAATATTTCCAGCCCAAGGCCCAGCAGATGCTCCATCCTCTTTATATTGAGATTTCCACAACACATCTCTAAGAACCGGAGACATCTCACGCGGAGTATTTACATAGTTATCACCACTATATTTATGATAAACAGTATAATCATTCTCCAATGTCCATAAAGTTTCAGTATTTCCTTCACTATAATCATAGTTACCTTCTTGAAATAGATCAAAAAATACATTCCCATTAGGATAATACGCCTCAACTCCATTCTTAGAAGTACCAGAACCTAGAGTTGCACGCGTACCAAAACGTTTAGTCATCAAAGGATGCATTTTCATCACGGTATCAGCATAAAGCACAGCCTGATTTAAATCACCTTTATCATTATTCCTTATTGTAGCCAATGCAATATATGCTTCTGCTAAAAAGTGGCATGCTGTTCCTTTAGATACATGCCCTGCTTCTGTAGGATAATCATATAAGTTATCAGCTGCAGCTTTAAGGTCTTTAATTGCAAATTCATAAGTTTCCTCACGAGAAGAACGAGCAAAATCGAGCTTTAATGTCTGATAGAACTTGTCTACTAATGGAACACCTCCAAATAGTTCAGCTAGTGTCAAATATCCATAACCTCTAAAAAACATGATCTCTCCATACGTATTCTTCTTCTCTCTCTCACTATTCCATGTCAAACCTTCAGTATTATATCCTTCTAAGGCTTGATTTGCATAGTTAACTAACTGGTACAAAGCATCAAAAATTTTATTTGAAGAACTTGAGGTAGGTGACCACTTTGAAAAATTGCAATATCCACCATTCGTATCACGGAAATATGGAGTATCCATAATATCAGAACCTAGTCCTTTCATAAATTTATCCTGCTGATACCAATACCGTATGTGTACATAAAGATTAGTAACACAAGCTTTAACCTGGTCCACAGTTTCATATGAATTAGCCGTTGTATATATTGTCTTAGGCTTTTCTGTTAAAAAGTCACCATCATTACATGCGGCAAGTCCAAAGATAGAAACAACTATAATAACTAATATATGTTTTGTCTTCATTTTAATAACGCTTTATAGTTAAAAAGTAAGATTTATGCCAAAAGAAACAGTTCTAGATAATGGATATCCATAAGAATAACCTGTTCCTAATGTCTGTTGAATTTCAGGATCTCCTCCATCCCATCCAGTAAGAGTAAATAAATTTTTGCAAGCCATATATACTTTTAAGTTTGATATATGCATAGATCTCATCCATGGTTGATTAAACGTATATGAAAGACTTAAGTCTTGAAGGCGTATGAACCCATAATCCTGTAAAGGACGATAATTTCCATTACTATAAGCAATACGAGGATATTTATTACTTTTGTTCTCAACGGTCCACCAACCATGATTAAGATTATTATCCCCTGCAACATCCGAATTTGTTTGATAAGCATATAAATTTGTCGCTCTGCAATAACCATCACCACCAAAAACGCCAGTCAACAAGAAATATAATTCAAAATCCTTATACCTTATAGTATTGCCTAAATTCATTCTAAAATTAGGTTTAGAATAACCGAGAATGGTACGATCTGAAGAAGTTATTTTACCGTCACTACTTCCATCAACGTTAGCAAACTTAACATCTCCAGGAATAGCTCCATTTGCCTCCGCATAAGTCTTGTCAGCATTACAAATCTCTAATTTACCATTAGAATCATATATTGGATTTCCTTTACTATCATATGCAGCCTGAACAATTCCAACAACTTTATAGCCATATATAGCACCCAATGATTTCCCTAAAAAAAGAGAATTAGAAATATCATCTTGCCCATTGCCATATAATTCTTTCAGTTTATTGCGATTTAAATAATATGTTAACTGAGATTGCCAGCTAAAATCTTTTGTAACAATATTTTTTGTTGTAAGATCTATTTCTATACCCCAGTTATCTACTCGTCCCATCGTTGCATACATACTTGTTAAGCCATTTATAAGAACCGGAATTTGACGTTGGAATATTTGATTTGTTGTTTTCGATTTATATCCATCAAGCTCAATATGCATACGATCTCTCAATAAACCTAAGTCAAATCCATAATTAACAGATTCTGTTGATTCCCATCCTAAATCAGCATTCCCCATTGTAGTAATACGTTGTCCCCAACTTGCTTCCGATGTGTTTCCAAATGGATAACTATATCCACCAGCTTGTCCAAGTGTTATTTTAGATAACGTCTGATATGGACTCAACGATTGATTACCATTTTTACCCCATGACGCTTTTACTTTTAAATAAGAAATAGGTTTTATATTTTGCATAAACTTTTCATTTGTTACTGTCCATGCAAGACCTATTGCTGGGAAATTTCCCCATTTTTGGTTCTCACCAAACACAGAAGAACCATCCCGGCGTACAGACATACTCAGATGATAGGTATCTTTGTAATCATAATTTAAACGCCACAAATAACCGACATCATTATGTAAAGTATAATTGAGATTAGTTATTTTTTGCGTCGCAGCATAATTCAACCCCCAAACGCCAAGATTCGTATTACCTAATGATGAAAAATCAGAACCTGTAAAACGACGATAGTCATATCTCCTAGAATCACGTGTATATACGAATGTTGCGTCTATAAAATGATCACCAAATTGATGTGAATAATTAAAAATATTATCCCATACCCAATACGTATTCTTTGTTCTTGCACTATACCCATTAGCAGATGCCAAATAGTTTGCAATAGTTGCCGCAGAATATCTATTATCATCTGATCCTTCCTGAACATAATAGCCTTCATGTGTAAAATAATCTCTTTCAACATTTTCTATAGAATATGTCCCATTCATACGGTAAGAAAGTCCATTGACCCAAGGGCATTTTAACAACAAATGCCCTTTAAGTGCAGTTGTAGTATAGGTATCATGATCATCTATGGTACCACTCTTTACATCCCAAAGAGGATTTACACGATAAATTCCCTCATTACATGGAAATTTTTCAATACCAGATCCATCTGATCTTTCAGCACGGCCATAAGGACTAAGACGAACAGCTTCATACAAATTATAAACAGTTGGTCCAGAATAATCATTTGCAGTATACGAAGCCTGCCCACCTATCTGTAACCAACTAGTGATATCACTTTGCAAACACATATTAAGTGCAGTACGAGTATAATCATCACCTTTCACTACACCTTGTTGATCTGTATAAGTGCCTGATAAAAAATAATTCAACTTCTTTGTAGCCCCAGATACAGAAGTAGAATAATTTTGTGTTAAACCAGTACGAATACAATAATCAAACCAATCAGTTGTTTTTCCTTCCTTATAATTTTCATATTCAAATTCACGCATCCAAGTTGGATCTGCATCTTCAGACAATCCATTAAGCAAATTCACTTTTTTTACATAATCAGAAGGGCTTAGCACATTTGGTTTTGAAGCTGCATTAGAGAAAGCCCATGATGTGTTAAAATTAATCATTGGTTTGCCAAGTTCACCTTTTTTCGTAGTAATCATGATTACACCATTCGCTGCTTGAGAACCATACGCAGCAAGAGATGTTGCATCTTTGAGTACACTCATACTCTGGATTATATTAGGATCAATATCACGTAATGTCCCCATATAAATAACACCATCCATAACTATCAACGGATCAGATCCGCCATTAACTGATTTTTGACCACGAATTTGTAAAGAGGGGGACTGCCCTGCCCCTTGTTCTTGAGACACATTAATACCTGTAGCCGTTCCACGAAGAGCATCCATTACATTTGTATTTGGCATTAATGACAATGGAGAATTAGCAATATCTACCGTAGAAACAGATCCCGTAAAATTTTTACGTTTCATTGTGCCATACCCTACAACAACGACTTCATTAAGGGTCTTGTTTTCCTCGACTAAATGTACCATTACAGAACTTTTGTCAGCTTTTATCATCTGGGACTTATATCCAATATAAGAAATTGAAAGTGTAGAGCCTACAGGAACATCAACTGAAAATCTTCCATTAAGATCTGTCACGGTACCGTTTGAAGATCCCACTATCTTCACTGTAGCTCCTATAATTGGCTCTCCATTTTTATCAACCACTATACCCTTAACAATTCCTGATGACTGTTCTACACCGACAACTTCAGAAGCAGATGCTTCCGGAATACCATAAAGTCCTGTCGAACCTATAAAAAGGAAAAATAATCCTCTTAATAGTGTCTTTAAATTAGTATTTTTCATGTACATATCATTTAATTTATTACTTAAATATAAAGCTCTCATCATACTATTGATACACCCGAACATAATCAATATAATATCTTATCGGGAATGCACTATTATCAATTTCTCCACCATTATCACCTCCTAAAGCAAGGTTCAGCCAAATCAGATCACCAAAATCACTAACATTATTACTAAATGGATTCTGATACCCCCCACTCGGCGCGCCACCACCACTGCCATTAAAGGTCTTTGAAGTACTAATTTCATTGATCAGTTCACCATCAACAGAAATCTTCAATGTACTTTCATTCCAGTCAAGAGTCCAGATATGATACTTCTGTACCCAGTCCTTATCCTTATCCGTAAAATAGGATAATGGTTTAACTACCGACTGCCAATTACCGGACCATCTCTCATTAGATCCCCAACAATAATTAGCATGTATGGCTGGCTGCCCATTAGATGGATATGATTCGAGAATATCAATTTCACCACCAAGAGGCCATTCCCAAGTATTACCTACTTGCCAGATAGCCGGCCATGAGCCACTTGCTATAGGAATCTTTGCTCTAACAATTACCTTCCCATACTTATAAATAAATTTACTCTGCATAGAAGCACTTGTATACTCTGCATACTCGCGGCTCTTCTTCCAGTCGGAGCTCCCAGGCTGATAATCAGGATTCAAAACTCTTTCCTTACGCCCCTCAATGACAAGAGCACCCTTGCCATCAAGATAGGCATTCTCCTTCCGATACCACTGATCCTCGTGATTACGCTGAAAACCTGTTTCAAAACGCCATTTTGTATCATCAGGATTTCCTGCTCCGTTAAATTCATCATTCCATACCAACTTCATGTTATCAAGTTTTTCTGGAGCAGTTTTATCAGATTGAGTAGAATGCCACAATTTTGATGTAATATTTTCAGCATAAACCCCAATACTACCCTCCATTAAGAAGACTGCAAATAAAAAAATTAGACATACTTTGTTATGTTTCATTATTAGCTTATTAAGATAGATTTAAATACTCTTGAATCAAAAACTGATTTAGGCTTTATTAACGTTGCAAATATCTACAATATTCACAGAAGAGAGATGAACAAATCATTATTTTGATGGAACAAAACATGAAAAAAATTGGTTTTACACTTTTTTGTTGTTACATTTGTGATAAATATTACAAGACAACCTCAATTCCCATGAGAAATTATATCTTAATCCTATTTTGCTTCATCTGTAGTTTATGTAAAGCTCAGAAATTTCCTTACCAGATATCACAAACTTCAAGAAGTTCCATGTCTGATGAATTACGGTGTATCTTCTTCGATAAAGTAGGATTGATGTGGTTAGGTACTAATTCCGGCTTGAAAGTATACGATGGATATACCGTAAAGACCTATAAGTCTGATGCTTTTTCTCCAAGCATACTTCCTAACAACCAGATACGCTGTATTGCAGAAGACCATCATAACTGTCTATGGATAGGAACCTGCAACGGATTAGTCAAGATGGATAAAAAAACAGGAAAATTCCATACATATTATCTTCCCCAAGATAACCAGCGTATCATTTATACCATCTACTGTTCACACGATGGTAGGATCTGGATAGGAACGGATGGTGGACTATCTTACTATATTCCTAGAACAAATCAATTCTATACCTATAACTATAAAAACACTTTTCTGGTCCAGGCAGGTCGTAAGAAAATCAAAATCACTAATTATAGTGTAAAATCAATTACTGAAGACGGCAAAGGAAATCTCTTTTTGGGAACCTGGAGACATGGCCTGATACGATTCAGACCAGGTAATCACCAGTTTTATCAATATCCAAATCTAAATGCTCAAAATTCTGCTTATTCGCTTCATTTTGATCAATGGCATCGGCTTTGGATTGGAACGTGGGGATACGGAATAATAAGGTTAGACAAACCTGAAGATTACAACAATCCACATATTCATCAATATCCTTACCGAACAAATTACTTTGATACCTTTTACAAAATCATAAGTGGCCCTAATCACAATACTCTTTGGGCTTGTTCAAGAGAAGGGATTAGCATTTTAAGTCTGACTATTCCAAATGCAAAATGGCAACACTATACCTTTGCTGATGGAAACAGTCTGAATTTCAGCAATGATATTATAAAAGACAATTTTGGTAATATCTGGATAGGGACCCTTAATCATGGACTCATACAAGTAAATACTCATCCTTCATTATTCAAGTTCTGGAACCTCAATACGACTCATTTCCCTCTTGCTATTAATTCCATCACTTCCGTTTACACATCAGACGGTACCTGGTTCTGGCTCGGAATGAATCCATACGGACTAGCACTATACAACAGAAGAACAGGAGAAAGTCTATTTCGAAATAAAATTCCAGGATTTGAATTTCTGCCCCAAGATGTTATGGGAGCAGAAATATCTTCCATCATCAAGAGAAATAACGGAGAGATTTGGTTTGCCAGCAATAGCTTTGGTGTTCTTATCAAGAAACCCCATGGGCAGGTAAAGCAACTGACAATGGCAAATGCGCCTTATATACCAGATAATTTCGTCTCCAGTCTTTTCGAATCACGGGAGGAAATAGTATGGGTTGGAAGCCGCAGTGGCATCAGTATTATCTATCCTAATAATAAAGGTATAAATCTGAAACCGCATGAAGGCAGAAGAAGTTTTTCTAAATGTGATGTCAGAAATATCACACAAGATAATCACAGTAATATCTGGCTGGCAACAGATAATGAGGGTATCATACGAATAAGTGGAAACCCTTATAAGATAAGAAACTTAAAATATCACCAATATAACCCGAAACATCACAATTATGCTGTGGACGATGCAACTGCCTGTTTCCAAGACAGAGAAAATCATTTATGGGCTATTTCCAACAGTGGTGGATTATTTAAATACAATAAAGAAAAAGACAAGTTTGAACCGATGAACCGTATTTACCATATCAATGGCGATCGCATATTCTCTATCAATGAAGATTGCAACCATAATCTTTGGCTTACTACAGATAATGCTCTCATCCGACTTTCGTTTAGCCAAGTAAACATCCCCAATATTATGAGTTTCTCTGACAAGGATGGTCTTAAAGATGCTTTTTTCTCTCCTAATGCTTCTTTTCAATACAAAAACGAAATATTCATTTGTGGAAGAACGGGATTTTTCTCTTTCGTAACCAACAACCGGTCCATCAAACCCAACAACAAGAAATCCAATCTCATCATTACTGACATTTCCATTGATAATGAATCCTACTCTCAACTTGATTCTTCTATACAAATTAAGATATCTAAGATTACTCCAAATTATACACATAAAATTACTATTCCAGCCTCAATTAAAAAATTTGGTTTAGAATTTGCACTGCTTTCATATACTGATTTGGAACAGAACAAATATGCCTATCAACTTGTTGGGTATGATAAGAACTGGCAATACTGCCACGACGGTGCTCATAGGGCGATCTATCAGAACCTGCCTTCGGGTACCTACCATCTGAGGCTACGCGCAGCTGACCACTATGGCCAGTGGCAGAAACTTCCATACGACATTGAAGTAAAGATTCTGCCGCCCTGGTATGCCACCTGGTGGGCATTTCTTTTCTATCTAATCCTTCTTGCCTTTATGGTCCATATCGGCATTGGCTGGTATAAGAAATATCTCAATACTAAGAATCGTCTGCAAATGTCTGTTATCTTTACCAATATCACGCACGAGTTGCTAACTCCGCTCACGGTCATCTCTGCTACAATAGAAGATATGCAAAGTCGGGCACCGCAATTCAAAAAGCATTACACGAGTATACAGAACAATATATTCAGGCTGACCTATCTCCTGCGGCAGATTCTGGAAGTGAGGAAATCCCAGTCCGGACAATTGAAACTATTGGTATCCAAGGGAGACCTGGCTTCAACAATCAGAAAAGTTTGTGAGAATATCCGGCCGATGACATTGAAGAACCATACCCAGTTAGTCCTGAATATTCCAGAAGGAATAGTTCCTGCATGGTTTGATTCTGATAAAGTGGATAAAATATTGTATAACCTAATATCCAATGCTATCAAATACAACCATGAAGACGGAGAAATAAAAGTCTCGCTTGAAATCATCAACGGACTGGCGAAATTGATGGTCAGTGATAACGGCATAGGGATGTCCAAAGACAAACTCAAGCATCTTTATACACGGTTTATCGACGGTGACTATCGCAGAATGAATACTTCTGGAACGGGGATAGGTCTTTCCCTGACACATGATCTGGTCCTGCTTCATCACGGCCATATCAGTTGTCGGAGTATTGAGGAAGAAGGAACCATTTTTACTATTCTTATTCCAGTCAGAAGGCAGGATTACAGCGAACAGGAGATGGACAAGAATAAATCTTTTACAGAATTAGAAACGGAAGAAACGATGAAAGGAACGCCATCGGTCACTACTGACACCCTCCTTATACCCATATCTTCTAAACCTTCTCTTAATGGGAATGGCCCGGAAAACGGCTATAAAATTTTAATCATAGAAGATAATGCTGAACTACTTTCCATCATGAAGACCATTCTCTGCAAACGGTATAGAATTCTTACAGCCAAAAACGGACTACAAGCCTGGAATATCATTCAAAAGAAAGAATTGGATCTAGTGATCTCGGATGTGATGATGCCCATAATGGATGGCATAGAACTGACTGAAAGGGTAAAGACTGATAAAGATTTCGCCCAACTCCCCATTATCCTCCTGACCGCCAAGACGAGTGAAGAAGATCAGAATGCCGGCTACAAATCAGGTGCTGACGAATACCTTACCAAACCTTTTAAAATGAAAGATTTGCAAATACGTATCAATAACATTATCATAAATCGACAGCGCATCAGGGAGAAATTTGAATCCCAGACAGACTTCCAACCTAAAGAAGAACATTATAGCAATCCAGATACCCTATTTCTGGAAAAAGCTATAACTTGCGTGAAAAATCATCTTTCAGATACAAGTTATAGCCGTGATGCATTTGCCAGTGATATGATGGTAGGTTCTTCTACCTTATACAACAAACTACGCACACTGACAGGCCAGAATATTATCGGATTTATTACGAGTATCCGATTGAAGGAAGCTTATCAAATGCTCAAAGAAAACCCTCATATTCCAATACAAGAGCTTTCCATCAAAGTAGGATTCAATACTCCACAATATTTCTCAAAATGCTTTAAAAAGGCATTTCATATTCTGCCAAAAGACTTTACAGCAAAAAACAAATAAACTAAGTTCTGCTCAGAATGATTTTCTGCATACTAATCAAAATCTAATAGCATACTTATTTCATAAACTTTTCCAACTTGATGACACTCGGACCTCATGAATTTGTCATAAGAGGAAGTCTTCTCTATTTTATCTTTAAAACAAGCGCAATTGAATTCGGAAAAGACTGAGGCAGTTTAACCTGAAGACCCTCTGGAGTATTACGGAATTTCAAAGAACCATATCCCAGCAATTCAACATGCCTGGCTTTCTTTATAGACTTCA
>JAKVJW010000042.1 GCA_022486815.1 Prevotella sp.
GGGTTTATACGGAGGTCATCGGATCTCCGTTTACAAGGATCAAGAGTTTCTGGCTGGCGATTTGTTTTGCTTATCTGATCAGCATTCATTTCTTTCCACCAGTTTTCCATTTGCGTCAGTCTACAAGGCTGTTCGTGATCGGCAGGGTGATCAAAACCTGGACCTTCTTCCTGATCATGTCTCTGTGCTTTTTGTTCTTTCTGCACTGTGTAGTCCTTTTGAAGTGGCGGTACTGGTTGGTATATTATGGCTTGTTTTTCATCCTGCTCTGTACGGGCCATCTGTTGGGTCGTAAGTTACTGTTGTGCTACCGTAAGTGGAAAGGACTGTGGCATGAGGTGTTGTTTGTTGGCCAGAGCTCAAATCTGGAGGACCTGTATGCGGCGATGCGGGATGATGTGTCATACGGCTATCGCCTGAAGGGCTATTTTGCCGATGCTCCGAAAGTTGACTTTCTGGAGGGGATTCCTTACCTCGGAAGAGTATCAGAGGTGAATTCATGGATGGATAATTATCACGGCAGTATCTCTGCCGTGTACTGTAGCCTGTCCTCGACAAGGGCGGATGAGATCTGGCAATTGATAGCGTGTTGTACGCGCCATGTGACACTGTTCTACAGTGTGCCGAATGTGCGTAATTATCTGAAACGGAAGATGAACATGGCACTCTATGGTGATGTGCCGGTGCTGTATATCAGTGAGATTCCGCTGAACCGTCCGGTTAATAAACTTTTTAAGCGTGTGTTTGATATAGTGGTGTCGGGGATATTCTTAGTGTTCTTTTTTCCGTGGATATATCTGATCGTAGGTGCGATTATCAAATTGACAATGCCGGGCCCGATATTTTTCAAGCAGAAGCGGACTGGTCTGGACGGCAAGGAATTCTGGTGCTATAAGTTTCGCAGTATGAAGGTGAATGATGAGGCGGACAGTGTCCAGGCGACAAAGGATGATCCGAGAAAGACGAAGTTCGGTAATTTCATGCGACATACGAATATCGATGAACTGCCGCAGTTCTGGAATGTTCTTATGGGTACGATGTCAATCGTAGGGCCCCGACCGCACATGCTCAAACATACGGAAGTTTACTCCCAACTTATTTCCAAATATATGGTGCGCCATTTCGTGAAACCGGGGATCACTGGCTGGGCGCAGGTGACGGGATGCCGTGGGGAGACACATGAACTGTGGCAGATGGAAAGACGTGTGAGAAAGGATATCTGGTATATCGAGAACTGGTCGTTTCTCCTGGATTTGAAGATTATCTGGCTGACAATCTGGGATGTGATCTCAGGAAAGAATGACGAAGCGTACTGAAGGAATGGGATGTCTTGTCTTGGCATTACCTTCACTATTTTTTAAGTTTATAGTGTGTCTTCCATAAAGTTTTCCTTTCGGCTTCCATATATTAGGTCAGAATCGACAAAGGGAAGTCTGAAATCTTCCCTTTGCCGATTTACTCTAAATTTAACTATACCTTATGATAGAATTCTGTTAAGGGAAGACGATAACGATCGCCTCTCACTCCTCCCTGCATGCGGATACCACAAGTAATGACCATGTTAATACCACAATCATGAGGAAGGTGAAGGGCTTTCTTAACCAGATAACTGTCAAAGCCTTCCAGAGGACAAGTGTCATATCCCTGTTCACTCATTGCCAACATAAAAGTTTGAGCGGCAAGGGCACAACTCTTATGGACCACCGTACGTATGTCTCCTTCCGTAACCTGGCGTGGGACAGGGCGGGAAAGGCTGATAAACTGTACCATTATCTTGCGGAAGAGTCCAAGTAACCCACAGAACCTGCCATAAGAAAAAGGCATCAGTTTAGCATAATATTTCTTCTGCAAACGGATTCGATGTGGCTTGCGCTTCTCTGGACTGTTTTGGTTGATCTCTTCTATATTAGCAGCAAGTACAGCCTGGGCATGCTCGCGCCAGCGATCCTGACGGGTAACAAAGACCACCATTTCCTGTGCAGTTCGTGCTGACTGCTGATTCAGACAAGCTCTTGCCATCTTCCTTTTGATTTCGGGATCAGTGACATGATAGCATTCCCATAACTGCATATTGGAACTTGTCGGCGCTAAAGTCGCCAGACGGATACATTCTTTCACGCGCTCATCATCAAGCGGTTTATTCGGATCATATTTTCTTACAGCACGTCTGTGCTCTAGAATTTCTTGTAATGTCATCATATTTTTTATTTGTAATAATACTTTTTACCACTCGCTCTTGTCAGGCAGAGGTTCAAGTATGCAAAGTTACATAAACTAATGTTCATTACCAAATATTATTACATACATTTTAATTAAGTAATGTTTTCAAATGAAGGCTTATCGGTTTTGGAGGAAGTCTTCAATTGTTTCCATAATATGACGGTGACTCAAATATTAGAAGAAAATCCGTAAATGTTATCAAGATAAATTATATGGTCAATAATAATAAATCAGATTATGGATGCATTTGTAATCTTGCTTCACTTCCTATCTATGTATACAGGACTTTTTAATCGATAGAATTAGAATATTTTCTAAATATGGAATACAAGGCTACTATTGTTATATTGAAGTTTTCAATAACTGTTTTTGGAGATCAACTTATATTGTTAACAAATAATCCCCGTAATTGAATTTCAATTACGGGGATTATCGTTAGGTTTTCACCTGAAGTGCGCCCTTAGGGATTCGAACCCTAGACCCACTGATTAAGAGTCAGTTGCTCTACCAACTGAGCTAAGGGCGCTCATCGTACAATTTAAATGCTTTGTGCGCCCTTAGGGATTCGAACCCTAGACCCACTGATTAAGAGTCAGTTGCTCTACCAACTGAGCTAAGGGCGCAAATGGTTTCCTTTGAGTTGTATCAAAGGCTGCCAGCCTTAAATTGCGAGTGCAAAGGTAGTGAGATTTTCAGAGACTACCAAACTTTTGTCATACTTTTTTCTTTGTTTTGGCCGTTTCTTTGGCTTCTCAAAGCTTAGATGAACTGCAATAGGGTTAATTGGTCAGAATGGGTTTCTTTTAATGATGAAAGTTCCCAGGCGATGAGTTATACCTCTGCTGTTCAGAGAATAGAGGGTATATATTCCATTTGCAATATCACTTACATCAATTGCTTTTCCCTGATATGGTCTGGAAGCCAGGATCTGGCCTTGCAGTGTCTTGACAATAAGCGCGTCAGCATCAATGATACTCTTCTTGGGAGGCAATTGGAGTTGGTTGCCATCACAATCCAACAAGGGGGTGCTCAGAAATGTTTCTTTGACGGTATTGTCTGAATTCTGGAGTTCCCGCCCATAACGGTCCATGGGGATAATCCTGTAATTGGAGTTCTGGAGTTCTTTGCGATAGATTTCCATCTCAGATTTCGGTAAGCGGATAGCTATGAGGTTGCGGGCGTCATTGGTATCAATGGGATAGCTGGTGCTGGCATAAATGTTATAGGTTGTATCAGCAGGGACTATTTCCCCCCATGTCATCGGGGGTACGAGAGCCGGATAACGATCGAATTCCTTAGCCGTAAAGTTATAGATATTTTGTGTATTATCAGTCAGAAATTTACTTCTGAAAAATGCTTGTCCCATCTTGAAATAACGGGTCTGGAACATCTCTCGAGTTACATCTCCCAAATTCCAATTACCTTCTCTGGAATCGAGAAAATAGATGCCGAATCCGGGAGCAATAATCTTTTTATCGCTTTGCTCTTCCCAGTCGATGGCAAAAGGGAAGAATTGATTGTCCCGGAAATACATCATCGGGAACAACTCGTCCATAAGTCCTTCATGAAGCCAGTTCTGTGCATCCTGACAAACTTTCGTATAAGCATTCCATCCGTTACTCTGGTAGCGGGAAAGATCATTGAACTTTCCGATAGGAGAGCAACTCATCTTTACCCACGGCTTTTCAGTTTTTACGGCATCGTGGATCTTTCTGACGATTGAAGTGATATAATCTCTGGCTTGATCCCTGTTGACACGGATATTCCAAGTCTCAGGGTATCGGATATAATCGAGGTCAATCCCATCAATATCATAGTTACGTGTAATCTCTCCGCATATTTCCGCAAGATAGTTTCCTGTTCGAGGATCTTCCGGATTCATGTACCCTTCTGTTCCGATACGTCGTATGAGTCCCGGAAAATGTCTGCGGAGCATTCTGCATCCGAGTTGGTTCCATTTCCCTACAGGCATGGTGACGATCCAGGCATGGACTTCCATTCCTCTTTTATGGCATTCATTGATGGCAAAGGCTAAGGCATCATATCCCGGTGACTTACCCGGAAACCCCGAAAGGCAACCGTCCCATGGTTCATATCTTGAAGGATAGATCACTGTGCCACGGATACGAGTCTGAATAATCACTGTATTGATGTTCGCCTTCTTCAGTCGGTCAAGGATATTTTTCAATTCCTCTTGCTGTTTCTCCATCGAACGGACGGACTGGGAATAAGAGTGAGGCCAGTCCAGTCCCCCCATGGTGGTGAGCCAGACAGCCCTGACTTCATATTTGGGTGTTCCGAAGGAAAGAATAGAATCCCATGGTGAGTTTTCTTTCCCGAAATCCATTGAGCCCTTTGCCGAAATCGTGATAGTAAGAACTGATAGCAGGAGGAGTATATAGAATCGACGCATTTCTTTTAATTTGCTCACAAAGATACTGATAATTTTCCTTTTTCCAAATTAATTTTTTAATTTTGCAAGGCTATGATGATACTTGATCTGGCTGGAAATGATTTCATTTGCTCTGAATGGCAAAGCTCATATAGGAGAGCTATGTATTTTGTGAGACTTTCATAGAGCATGCGTCAAGTCTTGTTGTAATGGGTGCAGAAACATATATGATAAAATGAGTTATGGAGCAACAATATCCTTCAAGACTTTTAGAAAAGGCTGTCTCTGAATTTGCCAAGTTACCGGGAATAGGACGGAAGACGGCTTTGCGTCTGGTCCTGCACCAACTTCGGCAGAGTAATGATACCGTAGACCAGTTTGTCAATACTATATCTTCTCTGAAGAAAAATGTCAAATACTGTAAGATATGTCACAATATCAGTGATACGGATATTTGTCCGATTTGTTCAGACCCTCATCGGGATGCTTCAACAGTTTGTATTGTCGAGAATGTCCAGGATGTGATGGCTATTGAGAATACGATGCAGTATCATGGCCTTTATCATGTTTTGGGCGGTATGATTTCTCCTGTAGATGGTATTGGACCGAGTGATATTGAAATAGATTCATTGATCAAGCGTGTGGCTGATGGAGGAATCAATGAAGTGATCTTTGCCTTGAGCAGTACAATGGAAGGAGACACAACCAATTTCTATATCTCTCGCAAGTTAGCTCCTTATCATGTCCGTATGAGTGAGATCGCCAGGGGGATTTCCGTAGGAAATGAAATCGAATATACAGATGAAGTAACCCTTGGCCGTTCTATTTTAAGTCGTACGCCTTTTGAAAAATAATATGAAAAAAGTTCAGAAACAATTGATGATCAGTTTTCTCAGTTTGATTTTATTGTCAATATTACTTGTTGTGGCAGGTGAAGCCGGAATACAGTTTTTTACATTCAGTTTCCGTGGTACAGGACATTCCGGTCAGGCCCAGTTTATCTGTCAGACTCTTCTCGAGATTCTGACTATCGGTGCAATTCCACTTGCCCTAAGGCTATTCAAATTGAAGAAAATTCATCAGGAATTGGTTTCAAAGCCGGAAAAGGCTTTACTCAAATGGGGACAACTGAGAATCTGGATTCTTTTTCTTCCCCTTCTTCTCAATATTATCTTTTATTATGCCTCTATGGCTCCCGGATTCGGCTATATGGGAATAATACTGTTTCTCTGCTTATTCTTTATCGTTCCAACAAAAGGGCGGTGTTCTGAAGATATAACGGATAATCTGGATAAAAAGTAAGAACATCAACGATTGGCAAGATTTAGGATTGTGGTAAGTCGGGATCCCATATTCTGTCTTTGACCTTATACTATCTAAAACAAAAAACCTTCAAGAATCATCTTGAAGGCTTGGCGGTACGTATGAGACTCGAACTCATGACCTCCTGCGTGACAGGCAGGCATTCTAACCAACTGAACTAACGTACCTTTTGCAATGATTGTGAGTGGTTGGCGGTACGTATGAGACTCGGACTCATGACCTCCTGCGTGACAGGCAGGCATTCTAACCAACTGAACTAACGTACCCTTTTCGATGCTCATTTATCAATTGCGAGTGCAAAGGTAAAGATTTTATTCTAAATCTCCAAATATATCCTTGGTTTTTTGTGGAAATAATGTGAAAAGTTATTTGGAAATACCAAAGGGTTGTCGTTATCGAGCAGCAACCCTTTGGGAATGAAAGATATATATTTTGTGTATACAAATAGGGGATTAGACACCTTGAGCTATCATCGCCCGGGCTACTTTCAGAAAACCTGCAATGTTGGCACCCTTTTCGTAGTTAATGTAACCGTCAGGTTCAGTACCATATCTGACGCAGTTGTCATGAATGTTGTTCATGATATCTTGAAGTTTGCTGTCAACCTCTTCACGAGTCCATCTCAGCCGTTCGGAGTTTTGTGTCATTTCGAGTCCTGAGGTGGCTACACCACCGGCATTGCTGGCTTTCCCCGGGCTGTAAAGTATGCGTGCGTCTTGAAACACTTTGATGGCAGCAGGGACTACCGGCATGTTTGCTCCCTCACTGACAGCGGTTACACCATTCTTCACCAGAGCCTTAGCAGCTTCTTCGTTGATCTCATTCTGTGTGGCGCAAGGTGTGGCTATGTCTGCCTTTTCAAACCAAGGCTTCTCTCCCTTTACATATTTCACCTGATATTTCTCGGCATATTCGCTGATCCGTCCACGTCTTACATTCTTCAGTTCCATGATAAAACGGAGTTTCTCCTCATTGATTCCATTCGGATCATAGATATATCCATCTGAGTCGGAACATGTAATCGGTTTTGCACCCTTCTGAATCAACTTCTCCAGTGTGTATTGAGCTACATTTCCTGATCCGGAAACTAATACGGTCTTTCCCTCAAGACTTTCACCACGTGTTTTGAGCATATTTTCCAAGAAATAGACATTACCATAGCCTGTAGCTTCCGGCCGGATGAGTGAGCCTCCGTATTCGAGTCCTTTTCCTGTAAGAACTCCTACATATTGATGGGTTAGTTTTTTATATTGGCCGAACAGGTAGCCCACTTCGCGGCCACCAACACCAATGTCACCGGCCGGAACATCCTGGTCTGGTCCTATATAGTGGTAGAGTTCATTCATGAAAGCCTGGCAAAAGCGCATGACTTCCGCATCGCTTTTCCCTCGTGGTGAGAAATCAGACCCACCTTTGGCTCCGCCCATAGGAAGTGTGGTGAGTGAATTTTTGAAGGTTTGTTCGAAAGCCAGAAATTTCAAGATACTCAGGTTGACAGACTTGTGGAACCTGATACCTCCCTTATATGGCCCGATGGCATTATTGTGCTGAACCCGATAGCCCATATTGGTTTGAATCTGTCCATTATCATCAACCCAGTTTACGCGGAACTGTATAATACGGTCTGGAATGCACAGACGTTCGATAATGTTAGCCTTCTCAAATTCCGGATGTTTGTTGTATTCCCCTTGTATGGTTTCCAAAACCTGGCTGACCGCCTCTATGTATTCCGGTTCACCAGGAAATCTCTCTTCTAATTTCTCTACAATTCTTTTTTCTTCCATAATTTCTATATCTTTAGATTGTTAAAATAATTTAGTTTGCTATTGCAAAGATAAATATTTTATTTAAAAAAGTAGATAATAAGAAAGATAAAATGGCGTATTTGTTTGGATTAGTAAGATTGTAGGATTGTTTTATAAATTGAGATTATCGATTAAGTGTCATAGGGGTAAGAAACAAAAAGGGTATGTCATTTCTGACACACCCTCTTGTAGAAGTATTATAGTTATTTTTTACCAAAAAGTTTTTTAAAGAACTTTTTGATACCACCGGCTTTTTCTTGCGGTTTTGGTGTCACAGGACGAGGCTGCGGCCTGTTTTGATGTGGATTTGTATGATAATTATGTTGTTCCTTATTACTGCCGTTATTATTTCTGTATGGTTTTTGTCTGTATGATTTTCTTTCGGGATCATCCGTACTTGATGGTCTTGTCTTTCTTTTGAAATCATCAGTCCGTTCAGGACGACGTTGTGAGTTGTACTGTGGATTGCGGCTATGCTGTTTTGAGGCATTCTGTCCGTCTTCTCCTTGAGGATTGGGCTTCCTGTAATTCTTCTTCTCCCTTTGTATCGGTTCCTTTGCGCCCTGTTCGTTCCTTCTGTTGTAAGAAGAACCCTCTCTGCGCGGAGCATGCTTCTGATTTCTGTGTGAGGTCTCGTCACGATCCTTTCGTCTGTGGTCTTTTGCTGTGCTTTTAGTTCTTCTTGGCGGGTAACCTGTAACTTTGTATTCCGGTCCTTTCAATTCTCCAGGAAGAGAATTCTTCGTGATTTCCTTGCCCAGGAATTTCTCAATCTGTGAGAAATAATACATATCATCTTCATTGACCAAAGTGACAGCAATACCCTCCCTTTCTGCTCGGGCTGTGCGGCCGATCCGGTGTACATAGTCTTCTGCATCGTGCGGTACATCGTAGTTGATGACCATAGCTATATCATCAATATCGATACCACGTGCCAGAATATCTGTAGCTACGAGTACATCATATTGTCCACTCTTGAACTTGAACATCATATCGTCCCGTTCTGCCTGGTCCAGGTCTGAGTGCATCTCACCGCAATTAACATGTTTTCTCTGGAGAGCTCCTGCTACCTGCTTAACTTTTATTTTGCTGCCGCAGAAAACCAAGACCCGCTTCAAATCATCAGTTTTGAAAATATCCTTGATGATTTCCATCTTCTGGGTTTCATAACAGATATAGGCACTTTGCTTGATCTTCTCTGCTGGTTTGCTGACGGCTAATTTCACCTCTACAGGATCTTTCAATAGTGTTTTGGCCAAACTCTCAATTTTATCCGGCATTGTCGCGGAGAACATGATGGTCTGGGAGTTTTTAGGAAGGTATTTAGAGATTTTCTCAATGTCCTCTGAAAATCCCATATCCAGCATTCTATCAGCTTCATCCAGAACAAAAAAACTGACTTTACTTAAGTCAACGTTTCCGAGAGAGATATGAGAGATTAAGCGTCCGGGGGTAGCGATGATTACATCAGCTCCCATACGAAGGCTTTTCACTTCCTGGTCATAGCGGTTTCCGTCATTCCCCCCATAGATGGCAACACTGCTTACGCCGTTCAGATAATAACCGAAGCCTTGCATGGCCTGGTCGATCTGCTGTGCCAGTTCCCGTGTAGGGCTCATGATGAGACAGTTGATAGCTTTATCCGGATAACCTCCATCATCCAGTTTGCTTAGTATCGGAAGAAGATAAGCGGCAGTCTTTCCTGTTCCAGTTTGGGCTACGCCTAAAACATCTTTTCCTTTTAATATTTCTGGAATGCACTTTTCCTGAATTGGGGTGCAGGCATCAAAGTGCATGTCATAGAGTGCATCAAGCACATGATCATTTAAATTTAATTCTTCGAATTTCATAAAGTTTCTTATTCAATATTTTTATAAGACTGATACAGGCTCTGCGTAAAAAAGTTTTGAAAACAGCGGCTGTATTTTAATTTGGCGCTTTCTTGTAGCAGAAATAGGCTACAATGGCAAAGAGTATATTAGGAACCCATGCTGCCAGCATAGGCGGTGCTCCTGCATTGATGGCAAACGTCGCAGAGACCGTTTCAAGCATGATGTAGATAAAACTCAATGCCATACCGATACCGAGATATAAGCCCATACCTCCCTTTCGCTTTTTTGCAGATAGGGATGCGCCGATAATGGTGAGAATAAAAGATGCGAAAGAAGCAGCAATACGTTTGTGGTATTCCACTTCATACTGTACAACATTCTGAGAACCCCGGTTGACCTGTTTGGAAATATAATCTTTCAACTGAGGACTCGTCAAGGTTTCCTGTTGTCCTTTTGAATAAACCAGATCAGTTGGTTCTATCTGGATAACAGTATCTTTTTCCATTCCGCTGGTGATATGCTCTCTCAGCCCTTGCAACTTGCGGATTTTCCAATTGCTGATCTTCCAATGATATTTGGCATCAGAGATGGTGTCGTACTGGATTTCCATAGCTGTCAGATGGCTGATGAGCTTCTTGTCTTCAAACTTATCCAGACAGAACCCATATCCCTTTTTAAGATTGTCATCGTAGTGCTGCATATAAGCAATGACACCCCTGTCAACCTGCAGTTGGACATTATCTGCTGATGTGTTCTTTTCCTTGTTCTTGTACATGGCCTCAAAGTTCTGGCGGATAATCGTACCATGAGGAATAACGTACGCAGAAAGATAAAAAGACAGAAGCGTTATCAGTGCACATGTAATCATATAAGGGCGCAATAGCCGTTTGAAGGAGACCCCGGAAGCGAGTATTGCTATGATCTCACTGTTACCGGCCATCTTTGATGTGAAGTAGATGACCGCAATGAATACAAAGAGAGCGCTGAACAAATTGGCAAAGTATGGGACAAAATTGGCATAATAGTCAAAAATGATGGCTTTCAGAGGGGCATGGTATTGCGTGAACTTGGCCAGGTTTTCATTAATGTCGAAGACAATCGAAATGGAGATAATAAGCAGAATAGAGAAGATATACGTTCCGATAAACTTCTTGATGATATACCAGTCGATATGTTTGATATACCGTCCGGGATTGAGCCAGCGCAAGAAACGAAACAGGTGAGTGAGCCATTTCCAGACTTTCACCAGTCCGGAACAATGCTTGTTCAGAGTTCTGCCCATTCTATAGAAATAGTGATATTTCCTAATGTTATGATATTTATTCATTTCTTACAAAGGGTGAAGGACGATTATCCTATATCTTTCAGAATCTATATCCTCTTCTGCATCTGGTCGATGATGGAAGACTTCCATTGTACGAAGTCGTTTTGTTCGATATGGTGCCGGGCATCAGTGACCAGACGGAGGTAGAAAGCAAGATTATGAATGCTTCCTATTTGCATTGCCAGGATTTCTTTGGCCTTGAAGAGATGATGGAGATAAGCCTTTGAGGTAACCTGGTCTATCTCGCATCCCTGCGGATCAATAGGAGAGAAGTCCATTTCCCACTTTTTGTTTCGCATGTTCATTGTCCCCTTGTAGGTGAACAGGAGTGCATTGCGGCCATCCCGTGACGGCATCACAGAATCAAACATGTCGACACCTCTTTCAATTGCTTCGAGAATATTCCATGGAGTTCCTACTCCCATGAGATACCTGGGGCGGTCTTTTGGAAGGATGTCATTGACAATCTCAACCATTTGATACATCACATCTGCAGGTTCACCAACAGCCAGTCCTCCTATTGCATATCCATCGGCGCCCTTATCGGCACAATAATGAGCAGATTCCTGTCGGAGGTCTTTATAGGTGCAACCCTGGACAATGGGGAAGAGACTCTGGGTGAAACCATATAGGGGTTGGGTTTCCTGAAAATGCCGGATACCGCGGTCCAGCCAACGATGTGTAAGTCCCAGACTTTCTTTGGCGTAGGTGTAATCGCTCAATCCTGGCGGACATTCATCCAGTGCCATCATAATGTCTGCTCCGAGTATCCGTTCTTTATCAATAACGTTTTCCGGAGTAAAAAAGTGTCTTGACCCATCAATGTTTGATTGGAACTGACAACCTTCTTCTGTTAGCTTCCTGATTCCGGAAAGAGAAAAGACCTGGAATCCGCCACTGTCGGTCAGCATAGGACGGTCCCATCCGATAAACTTATGCAGTCCGCCGGCTGCCTTGAGAATCTCCAGACCCGGACGCAGATAGAGATGATAGGTGTTCCCCAGGATGATCTGGGCCTTGATCTGTTCTCGGAGTTCTCTGAAATGAACAGCCTTTACACTGCCATCAGTACCTACAGGCATATATATAGGAGTCCGGATTTCTCCATGACCAGTTTGAATGATTCCGGTACGGGCATCAGATGCCGTGTCTGTATGTTGCAGTTCAAAGGTCATTGTCAATAGATTTTTGTGAGATAGAAATTTGATTCTTATCTTTCTCGCCTTTTTCTATACTATCCTCATCTTTGTCTTCGTCAGGAATGGTAAAGTCAACCGGATGATCTACGGTTTCTTCCGTGAGAGCAAAGTCCCAGACCTCCTGAATATTTTCTACGTAATGGAAGGCCACGCCCTTTCGATATTTCTCCGGTATTTCTTCAATGTCTTTACGGTTTTCCTTGCACATGACGATATCCGTAATACCAGCCCTTTTGGCAGCAAGAATCTTTTCCTTGATACCCCCTACAGGAAGTACTTTCCCGCGGAGTGTAATCTCGCCTGTCATAGCAGTATTTTTGCGAACTTTGCGTTGTGTAATCGCAGAAGCGATAGAGGTAGCTATCGTAATACCTGCAGAAGGACCGTCCTTAGGTGTAGCTCCTTCCGGTACATGAATATGAACATTCCAGTAATCAAAGATCCGGTAGTCTATATTCAATTGATCGATATGGGCTTTTACGTATTCAAGAGCAATGATAGCTGATTCTTTCATCACGTCCCCCAGATTACCAGTCAGCGTGAGTTTGCTGCCTTTGCCTCGGTAGAGGGAAGTTTCTATAAATAGTATTTCTCCTCCTACACTGGTCCAGGCCAGTCCCGTGACTACACCTGCATAGTGGTTACCCTGATAGATATCACGGTAGAACGGCGGATTCCCTATGAGTTTTTCAATATCTGCAGGAGTAATGTTCGGCTTTTGTATGGACTCATCTTTAGCTGCTTCAAAAGCTAATTTGCGGAGCACTTTATTAATCTGTTTTTCCAATTGACGGACTCCACTTTCCCGTGTATAGGATTCAATGATTTTCTCCAGTGCAGGTTTGGTGAATTTGACGGATGGCTGGTAATTTTTAAGTCCGGTATTATCCAGTTCTTTTGGAACAAGATGTCTTTTGGCAATTTCGATTTTTTCTTCGGTGATGTAACCACTCAGTTCAATCACTTCCATTCTATCGAGTAAAGGGCGTGGGATAGTGTCCAGATCATTCGCAGTTGCGATAAAAAACACTTTCGAGAGATCATAATCTACATCCAGGTAATTATCGTGAAAGGCATTGTTTTGCTCCGGATCCAATACTTCAAGCAGTGCTGAGGCAGGATCGCCATTGATGGAATCTTGGGTCACTTTATCGATCTCATCAAGGATGAATACCGGATTACTCGAACCTGCTTTCTGGATACCCTTGATAATCCGTCCAGGCATCGCACCGATATAAGTTCGGCGGTGCCCTCTGATTTCAGCTTCGTCGTGTACACCACCCAGACTGATTCTGACGTATTTGCGTTTCATAGCTTCGGCAATGCTCTTGCCCAAGGAAGTCTTACCCACACCGGGAGGGCCATAGAGGCAGAGTATAGGACTCTTCAAGTCTCCACGGAGTTTGAGTACTGCCATGTATTCCAGAATACGCTGCTTCACTTTCTCCATACCGTAATGATCCCGGTCGAGTACTTTCTGTGCCCTTTTCAAGTCAAGGTCATCCTTTGTGTATTCTCCCCATGGAAGGTCGACAAGTGTCTGGAGATAAGTCAACTGTACATTATATTCCGGGTTCTGGGGATTCAAGGATTCAAGTTTGTCAACTTCTTTCTTGAAGGTCGTTTGCATTTCCTCAGGCCATTTCTTAGTGCTGGCCTTTTTGATCAGTTCATCCCATTCCTGATTCCCATTGCTGCCCAGTTCATCTTTAATATTCTTGAGTTGCTGTTGCAAAAAGTATTCTTTTTGCTGCTCATCAATATCCTGGTGAGTTTTTTGATTGATCTTGGACTTGATATTTAACAGTTGCCTGTCGCGATCTTCTATTTTCAGTATACTATAAATCCTGTCTTCAAGGGAACTAACAGAGAGCATCTCTATCTTTTCCTTTATACTGAAAGGCATATTGACACAGATGAAGTTGACCAGCATCACCGGATTGCTGATATTCCCTAAGGCTACTTCACCTTCACGCGGGATATCTTCATCAGCCTGAATATACTGCTTGGTAGCATTGCGTAAAGTTTCAATAAGTGTTTTGAACTTCTTGTCTTTAATATCCGGAACATTTTCAACCAAAGGTTCAACTTCGCCAGTACAGTAGGGCTTTTTTTTCTTGATTGATTTCAACTGGCATTTTCCGAGAGCCTGGACAATGACTGTAAGGTTATGTTCCTGACCAGGCATTTCCATAACCCGGATGACCTTGGCAAAGACTCCTATATGGTAAAGATCATTCAGAGAAGGATCATCAATATCCTGATTCTTCTGGCAGAAAATACAGATTACGTCCTTTTCGTGTTTCTGCATGTGCTTGACTACATTGATGCTTTGCTCACGACCGACAAGGATGGGGGTGACTACAGTAGGAAACAGCACCAGGTTACGGGTACAAAGGATAGGATAAACACCCTCTTTATGCTCTCCGTAAAGGCATGATGCATCACCATCAAAGTCTGCTACCATCTGAAATTGTGTATTTGAAATTTTACTCATAAGTTCTCTAATCCGTTTTGATGTGCAAATTTACTAAAAAGATTGGAGATAGGAGAATGGTCAGTGTAGATTTTTGCTAAATAGGGTAGAGAGATTGTAATTTTATTAAATTTGAAGAAATAAATACGAAATTCAAGCGTTTAATACGTATTATGAAAGATAAATTTGCATTTCAGCATTTTACCATTCGTCAGGATCATTGTGCGATGAAAGTAGGTACGGACGGCGTACTCTTAGGGGGATGGAGTGCTATGACCGTTTCGAATGCAGAGCCTCAGCCTATTTATCGGATTCTTGATATTGGGACCGGAACAGGTTTGATTGCCCTGATGATGGCGCAGAGCTTTCCTTCTTCAAAAGTTGATGCATTGGAGATTGATCCGGATGCATGTTCGCAGGCTATTGATAATGTAAAGCATAGTCCTTTTTTCTCTCAGGTCAATGTCATCGAAGGGAGTCTCCAGTCTTTTTGTTTATCAGAAACATCCCCTTTTTATGATCTGATAGTCAGTAATCCCCCCTTTTTTGCTTATGACCATTCACTGAAAAGCCCTGATGAAAAGCGTGATAAGGCCCGGCATACGAGTACGCTTTCTTACAAGGAACTCTTTATGGGGGTGAAACTTCTTTTGGCTCCTCACGGTCTTTTTTGTGCTATAATTCCATCTGAAGTATCAGAAAATTTTATAACTGAAGGATATTTTTCTGGTTTGGTGTTGAACCGCAAATGTATGGTGAGAACTGTGGAGGGGAAAACTCCGAAGCGTTGCCTGCTGGCTTTTTCCAGACAGAGAAAATCTCCTCTCGAAGATACTGTCGAAAACATGATGACACGTGACGGACATCCTACAGAATGGTGGTCAAGACTAACACGTGATTTCTATCTGGACTCAAGTATGACCAAATAGGATCCAAGTTTTGTTCAGAGCAGATTTCTTTTGGCCACTTCTGGATTTATAATGATTTTTATTCCTTTTGCCTGGACGGCAATATCTATGTCTGCCCCGGTTTTTGTGGGATCTCCGTCATAATGGACAAAATCCGGTTGTGAGCGGTGAACATGAATATGCTTGCAGGAAAAGGTTTCAACATAGGGATTTCGGTCCAAGGTCTTTCTTAATAATTGGAAAGCCATTTTGGGAGCAGCAGAAAACTTGAACGGTTTGATAATGGTTACATTCAGCAGACCATCGCAAAGAGATGCCTTAGGACAGATGTAAGCTCTATTACCATATTCTGAAGCATTTCCGATAGTAATGAGGAAAGCTTTGATGCGCCAGCTTCCTTGTTCGTCAGTAATCTCATAAGTCTCTGGTTTATATTTGAACCAGTCAACCAAGACTTTTTTTACGTAAGTCAAGGGGCCGCGTTTACCTGCCTGGGCAAATTCTTCGGCTATAAAGGCATCGAATCCCATGCCACATGTACAAAAGAAAGGATGGTTGTTGATGGTGCCGTAGTCTAAGTCACGAATATCACATTGGTTGAGTATGTCGATACTTTTCTTCATATCTATGGGTAATAAAAGATGTCTGGCCAATCCGTTTCCTGATCCGCATGGAATGATTCCCA
>JAKVJW010000043.1 GCA_022486815.1 Prevotella sp.
TCCCTGAATTCAAATTTTATTTGTACTTTTGCACACGATTAATGCGCCTGTGGCGGAATTGGTAGACGCGCTAGACTTAGGATCTAGTAGTTTACGCTGTGCAGGTTCGAGTCCTGTCAGGCGCACCTATTAGAAAGATAAATGACTTATTGTTAGGTACTTAGCTTTTATCAATTTTCAAATTACCGAGATTTTGCCGAGTTATTTCCCCGGTTCGAGTTCTTTACTTCCCTTTCTCGCCCAAAATGCACTGCTTCAAGACAAAAACTGTCTTGCCGTCACTCCAGGCCACTGTCAGTGCTTTGAAGCTGACATAGAATGGTTCATTCTTACCAAAAAGCATCCAATTCTGAACTGACACAGCATAGTGGGAAAAGCCATTGATGCCAAAGAAGGGCATCACAATCTTATTGTGTAAAATCTGGAGAATTGTCAGCTTGCAGTTAAGTTTCTAAACTTCTCCGAACAGTTTACTGATCACATTCTACACCTTAACAAGCAAAGAAAATATTCTGAGGAGACCAGACTTATTGTCTTCCTTGGAAAATATTGCTGATTCCAGAGAAAATTGCATCATTGTACATCCCTATGAATGTTGGAGCATGTTTGTTATTAGCCCTATAAAGACGCCTATTTTCAATGAGATAAGAAAATAGTCAAAGTTCTTTCGTTCTTCAATTCGCTATTCTATTTTACTTCCCGAATAGAGTAAGACAAAAACTGGTATCGTTGAAAATTGCGACTTAAAATCAATCTATGACACCACTAGTCTAATCATATCCAGCAAGCTTGTATTTCCGAAGAAGTAATCCGGATCTTTTTTTAGTTGATCATACATTCTATAGAATCCAGTATTTGCATATTCGTTAAGCGTAGCCATCAGTTTCTTGCAAACATCATTGACATTTAGTTCACCCTTGTCTAAGGCCAAGAAATATACATCAGTCTTTGTCACAAGTGCAATGAAAATATATTTTTGCAGAATAGTATAAGATTTTCTATCTTTCTCGTTGCTCTTTCTGCCCCAGGAAGACATTGCCATGCGAAATTTCCTCGTAGGGCCAGCAAGAGGCCTTCTCTCGCCCATATAAAGGCCTAAAAAGAAAGCATAAATGAAAACCTCATAACCAGCATTAAAAATACGACCTTTAGCGAGCCTTCCGTCTGTCGTCCCTCCGTTATATTGACATAATGCATCAACCAATGGTTCAAAAAACTTTTCCTCATAGTAGGAGTCTTCTCTCTCCAACCAAGCTTCAAATAAAGAATTATTTTCCATACTATTTTATTTCCTCAACTATGGTGTCTATAGTCGTTAAGTCTTTCTTATCAAACCCCGACATCTTCTTGATACGATATTTCCGACAATCCAATTCGGACAATGCTGCATCATCCGTAACAAAGTCCCCATCTTCTTTCTTTTTCAGGAAGCTTTTCGTCACTACAATGCACTGTTTGTTGACCACTGTATTCAGACATTGATAGAACGCCTTATCCTTGCTATCATCAAATGATGAAGTTGGAGCATCGAAAATCAAAGGATAATCAGCCTTTCTGTTTTCCTTTGTCAACTCCGAAATAGCGAAGAGTATGCTAATATACATAGTTGTCAACAGGGATGTATTGGGATTGGTCAGCACCTTGCCACGGGCATCTTGAAGTTCTATCTTCAATGTGTCTGAAATATCAAGGTAAATTTTTATAATACCAGTAAAATCATCCACGTTCAACAGACTTAAATATTTATTAGCAACACTAGACAACCGTTCCAAGAACTCCTTATAGTTGGTAGATGCTGTATCATCTACGGCAATCGAAAACATTCTGAAGAATTCACTAAGTTCATAGACCTCGCTACCATCCGTTGACTTTATCTTCTTTTGCAAAGCCTCTCTCTTTGTCTTGATTTGTTCCTTCAGTTCTGGAATTGTTTTTTCAGAAAGTTTGTTCATAGACAAAGCTGCACTCTGCTTCTGCTCGTGCCATTTGTTCACTGTGCTTATATTATTCACATAATCTTTCAGGTTCTCTCCAGATGAAGAATTTGCATAAAGGTTATTTATCTGAGATTTCATATCTTCTATCTCCTCTTGGAGGTCATGAATTCTAGCCTTTATTTCCCTATTCTCCTTTAGCAGCCGTTCCATCTCATTAGGAATTTCTTCTATATCTTTGGCATATCCCAAGCTATTGCCAATTCCTTTCAAGTTCTCTATGTTGTGGAACTTATAATATGGTTGTATCTCCGGCATCTTTTCTTCAGGCTTAGAGGTCAGTATTTCGATAATGTCATCTAACCGCTTTTTTAGGAAATTAAGGCCCTCCGATCCCTTCGGCAATTCAGAACCACAATAGACGCAACGATGGGTTCGTATGCTGTAATTCAGATGTTCTACATCTGTTTGACCCCAAGTGATTTTCTCCAGTTCGGTCTTAGCCTTTTTAATTCTTTCATTGGCATATTCTTCTTCTTTCTTACGGTGATAATCATTCTCCATATTTACCTTGCTTGTGGAGAGAAGATCTATCTTGCGGTTGAACTCTTTCAGCAGAGGTAAGAATCCAATGAGAATCCATTGGTTATCCAAGAGTTTGAAACTGTATTCCTCATCAAGTCTGTCTTCAAGCCGCATAATTTCCAGATTCTTCTCACTCACCTTATTCTCCAATTCAGCTGCCTTCTGGATAACATCAAAGTTTTGGTCGATGGCATCTATCTTTGTTTTGACCTCATCAAATGAATTATGCGCTTTAGTGAATGAGAGTTCCGCTCGTTCCAACTCTTGTTCCAAGGTTTTCATATCATTTTTCAACTCATCCACTTCGTAACTGAACTTCGCCACCTTACTTTTAGCATGGTCCATGGCACTCTCTGCAGTTTTGTATGCGTATGTAGCGAACTCACGATATGGCTCCAAGTCTTTTACCTCGGAGAACATATCTATCAAATTCTGCAGCGTAGTCTTGTCATTGAAAATATTCAGTTTGTCCTCTCCTTTAAAGATGTGGTATTTCTTGATAACCGCGGGGAAGACATTCTCTTTCTCAAATAAGTCCTTCAGAAAAAGAAACTCATTCTTTCTAGTTCCAATAGTCCTGTAAGCCTTATGTTGGTAGTTTGAAATATTCAGCCCGCCCTCAACGGTTTTTGTCACTATAAAAGACCGTTCAACCATACAATCTTTGTTTTCATTATTCTTCAGCCACAAATTAACGGATACTTTGCCGCTTTGCCCCGCTTTCAACTCATGGAACATCTTTGCCGAGACAAGCGTCTCATTCTCTGGCATTTGGTCATCTTCACTCTTAGGCGCATCGTCTTGTGTGAGAACCCAATTAAGTGCTTCAAAGAATGTGGTCTTTCCATCGCCATTCGAACCAAGAATCAAGTTCAAATGGTCGCTGAAGAAAAACGTCTTTGGCCCATAATAACTTCTAAAATTATTGATAATCAGCTTTGTTAGCTTCATAGGACTGTTATTTCGTAAGGAGATGAATTATTTTTCTATACAAGGTTCGGTATTCTGATTCGTCCAATGAAACAGGACCTGCTTGTTTCCGTATGTTCATATCGGAAGCAGCTGCTGAAATCAATCTATTCATGTCATGGACAATAGTAGCAATTGCCTGTACATGAACATTATCATAAGCGCGGAGCCCCGCTTCGAGATTAGCGTATTTATGAGGATTGACGTTGTAAGCCTTAGCAAAGCGTTCCTCCCCTATCAACTTCTTGAAAATCACATCCGACTTTGACATAGCATTAATGATTAAAGTTTATCTCAAATACACCTCGGGCATACGTGTTTTGAATTCAGGATCAATGTTGTGACATTGCTCCTTGATAATACCACGACGACGCACGGCAGGATCAAGACAGTACATCATAAATTCGTCCTTGTTGACATTCTCTGCGTTTTTCCAATGAGGGAACAGAAGCTTCATGTATGCACAGGCAATACGTTTGATGGCCTTCGTGTCACGCACATCAGCCTTGTCTTCGAAATAAATTAATTGGTCCAACAATAGATTATATGTGTTAACAGTCCTAAGGGAATGGAGTATCTCTGAAAAATACTCCACATTGATGGTCCATCCATGAAATATCATACTGGTGTCTATTCTCGGCAATAGCCATCCCTCTATGAAACAATGGAATCGATCGAGCAGGGCTGACTCTCTGAAATTCTCAGGAAGCGAATCGAAATAGAAAGGAGAGACTGGTACTCGTGCGGAGGTCAATGGGATATTACCCATCAGCATCAAGCCGCACTCAGAAGTAAACTCATTGTTGTCAATAGTGGTCTTGCCACTTTCCAAGTAGGACTTCAATGCAGCTTGTATCTCTGCTGGCTCCTGAAACACAATGGTCTGTATCTCATCGAAAACCGTAAAGTCATGATTCTTGATAATACCGTTTTGTTGTTTTTGCTTGTCATAGAACAGTTTGGCTCGTGTCACCTTTCCGCCACTCACAAGCCAGCCATACTTACTGAGATTGCCAAAAACATACGACTTACCCGTCCCCTTCGGCGCAAGCTCTATAACGTTAAGCCTCGGCTCAATAAAGATGAGCAGACGTGTGATGAATTCCACTTTCTGTGTCAGATTGGCAAAACCATCTGGGTCGTATTCCATTGAGGAAATAAGCAAATCTATCCATTCTTCTGTAGTGAAATGTTTTCTTGCCTCCGCCAAGTAATCCACATCTACGGAACTATAAGGCTTGAAAGGCTTGAAATCTACCATTTGCACATGATTCTTCGAGCCTTGATCATCGGGCAAAAGACAAAGTTTCACAATACCCCACTTCTCGCCATCTACCAGTTCGCCTTGGTGTTTCTTATAGATAAACTCAGGGATTATACCCTCTTGTAGTTTGATGCCATAATCGGGAATGGAGAATTGTTTCTGCCCCTTCACCAAATCGATATAGATGTTGAAACGGCACAGCAGTACTACTTCATCACCCGATAGTATTCTGTCTTTCACAGAGGTCGTCTTGGCAGGTATTACCTTGTCAAGAAATGATGTAAGTCCCTGGGTATCTACATTGCCTGTCTTCACGTCCAGGTATCGTTTTAACAGATAGTCCTTGACAAAAGACGGCAGGTTTCTTCCTGCGAAAATGCTGTTAGTCTTAGCCGGGTCCTTATAGATTGACATCTGAGAAAAATATTCTCTGATTTTGTTACAAATTTCTTCTTTCATAACTTATGATTAAAAGTCGCTAAACAGATCCTCTTCTTTAGCACCTGTTAATACCGTCACATTCTTAATATACAATTTGCTACCGATGACAAGCTGTACTTCGCATGCCTTTTCGTTAATTATAACAGGATCAGACTCATAGATGTCGTCTTCCGTGTTGTGTAGTTCATAACGAGTTCCATCATAAACAATATAAGGAATTTCTGTTGATGGAAGTTCGTTTATTACAAATTGGAAAGTTGGATTTGCGCCCGAGATTTCCGTTGTGAGGAGTTCTGCTGTCCAGTTGACGCCTGTTACGCTACTCGAAATAATAAATATCGGAACCAGCACTTCCTCTGGCGTGCAGCCGCCATGACAGCCCTGACCTCTTGGCACCTTTGCACAAAGTGATTTGTGGCGCAAAGCACAGGCTGTTTTGTCGTCTTCCAAGACGATGTAGTTGCTATCCATTGTCCATTGTCCATGCTCCTTTATTGCTATACGTCCATGATGATCTGATTCCACGCCTTTCAACCCCAATCCATCACAGAGTTGGGAGAGATAGGTCAATCCGTGGTCAGACACAATGGCAATTTTCTTACCATTGTATTTTGACAGGATATCTTCCACTATATCCCTTACCTGTTTGATTTCATCTACTATCGTATTGGGATAAGTATTGGTGGGACGATGGGCAAGGCTATCCAGATCGCCACTCTTTGGAAGCGTCTTACCTTCGGGAAGCATCTTTTCCAAGTCCGGCCTATTCACGCTAGTCTTGGTTGGCAACAAAGCTCTGGCTATTTTCACTTCATTGAGAAAAATGTTATCATTACTCTTCTCGTTGATAATATGTTTAATGAGCGGTATCCAGTCGATACCCAAGCCATCTATCCAGTAGAACAATTCGATGTCACCTCTGTTTTTCAACAAGGTACGGACAGTGCTAAAGTCTTGGTACCAAGAGTTAAAATCTGCGGCAGAGGCATTAAGTGTTCCTATTTGATTTTTTACCTCTTCGGTATATTCATTACACACCTTAGCTTGTTTATAGGAATCCATATACTTGCTAATCCATGGATCGCAGACGATGCCAACAGGCTCTGAAAGGTAATAGTAGAGGTCCGGGAAAAACGTTTTGACCTGTTCTTTGGTTATTTGTCCCCTTCCCAACCAAACTACAGCGAGCATCTTCTCTTGTTCGGTGATGCCTGTAAAATATTTCAGCACACTTGTTGCATTATATTTGTTGTGAAGCATCTGCAACCGCTTCGTCGTAACCGATGCCACCGAGTCGCGAATGCTTATATGCTTCTGTGCAGCCATCATCAAACAGGTCCTACGTTCTAAGATGTCGTTATCATTTTCACTGAGTTCCATGGCCATCTGCTCCAATAGCCCATTTCCTGTATAGCTTAGCGTCTTGTCAAGCATCCGTGAGACGTAGTTCGTATCGCCAAGAGCCTTCTTGCCAAGGTTTGCCAAAAGCCAACGTTCGTATTTTCCGTTGTTTTCCAACCACAATTTCATAAACGCCTCTATCGTTGAGATTTCTGAGGTATGAAAATAGTTCAAGACGTAATCTTTGAAATCAAAATCAGAAGTGACATCTATGTATGAGGCCAACAACTCCCACATATCCTTTTCGTCCTCATGATAACACATACCACCAAAATTCAGGCGCAATCCTTGAGTTAAGAAAGTATAAGCATCTGGACAAATTATATAGGAGAAAGCATGGTCGGGCTGGGCATATCCGGCATTAGCATAGATGCTGTGCGAGGTGCAGACAATGTTCGGATTCTCTTGTCTGCTTTCGTCTCTCCAGAGTGAAAGCCATTCATGCATGTTGTTCACTATGGTATAGTGAGTTTCCAGTCCACGTACGTTAAAAGTCTCTCCATCTGTCAGAATCAAACGATAGGAGAAACTGTTATTAGGACGTTTCAGTCGCCAGATAAAGCTCTGAGAGTCATTGGAAAAAGCCTCCATTTTCCCTTCCAAACCCACAATAAGCACATATATGCGTTGATGATTCACCGCTGCCTCCCATGTGGCTTCTATGGCTTTGATGGTTCGCAACAAGGCTTCAAAGGTCTTGTTCTCATTGTTATCATAGAAACGAGCTAACTCCGAGAACAGTACAATCACACAATCTTTACCATTTGCCTTGTCAATTTGCTTTCTAATGTTATCTGCCAATTGGGTATGGGTCAGCATAATGTCAGGATAATTAGGATCGAGCCATTTCTCCACACTATAAACCATGGTCTTTAATTCATCGCGGACAAAGTCCACGAAGTCGCTGCAGTCACGAAAGTTGTCTAGCAACAATAAGCGGATGGGATACCGATTGCGAGTGGATGTGTCGGCCCCCGCTGACGCTTTGTCCTTCTTGACAAGTGCTTTTAACCCGTCAAAATCAGTTACTTCCTTGTACATATTTCATGATGATATCTAACACATTATCGTTTTCCTTACTTATCATCTCGTCCATAATCTCTTTAACCTCTTGGGCTGGGGTCATCTTCAAACGCTCTTTCAACTGTTGGCGCTTTTGAGGGGTTGCAGGTGTGCTTACAGGAATAGGAGGAATTGATGTAGAACCTGGTAGAGGAGTGCCCGGAGTGACAGAGAGCTGTGGCTCATGAGCCGAGTTGCTATCTAGACGCCAGTCTTTAAGTGCATCAGCCACCTCATTTTCGTTCCACAAGCCAACAGCTCCTTCAAGGTGTTGCTTGATATAGTTGAAGGCATCTTCCTCTTCGTCATCTTGCAGGTTCACTCGGTCTACTGCTTTCAAGAAATTAAAGAAACCTGTTTCGTAGTTCTTTCCACCATTTTCGACCATGAGATTGCCCCAGTCCAGTTTTAATTGATTATAAGCATCAACAGTTTCGGACAATAGTGAAGGGTTCTTCATACTTTCCGAGTCACTTACTACCTTTATCACATCATCGATTAGGCGTTTCATATCGTCTGAAACGAACTCACTACCGCAATATTTCAGCGACCAGATGGGGAATCCTTTCGATTGGGCATATTCATGAGTGATGGCCCAGCGTGCATCTTTCAGCGAACTGATGTCGGTATATCCCTTCAACTTCTTCAGAAAGAACATAGTGATGAGGTTCTTACTCAGTTTACCAGCTTCTTTGCTTTCAAACATAAAGTTAAGTTTGTTGCTGCTTTTACCTTTTTCCCAGGCGGAGAACATTTCCACCACATCACCAACAAGATGTTGTGCCGTGCGTGGCTTTCCGTTAGTATCATAAATCTGATTGACATACTTTCGCATAGCAAAAGCAACCATTGCCATAGGTGCAAAACTTTGGAAAAGGCCGTATGGCGGTTCTGTCAACCCAATGAGCTTATCTCCAAGGTTAAAAGTAGTGTTTTTGTTGGTATGGCGACCAGAGAGATATTCATCAATATAGTCGCACACGACTTTCAACGGATGTTTCGGATTGATGTCACTCTTCCAACTCAGATCTTCATTTACACTGTCTTGCAGCAGATATTCCACATGGCGCCCTTGACCACTACAAGCAGGCGAATTCAAGATATCGGTCTTCGTATTAAAAGAAAGAATTGCACCTACTGTAGCCTTGACTGATGCTTTTTTCCAATAGGTCACAGAACTATTTACCTTTATCTCATCCAGCGATTCAGGTCCTGCGCAGAAGATGGTTGGGGCTATTGCGAGATTAATGGTCGATGGCATCTGGCTACCGACCCTTGAAATGTTGTCACCGCGAAGATAGAAAGTGACATTGTGACTGCGCATCCAGTTGCACCATTCTTGAATCATTTCAGATGCATTCTTGGTGTATGTCTTCTGCTGATTTACCAAACTATGACGCTGGGCGCAAGTGGCGTTGGCTTGATACTCAATGAAACGTTCATATTCCTTGTCACCAAAAGGCATCTCCACCACGACAAAGGTTGTATTGCTGAAACGGTCTTCATGACTGTTGCGATTTGCTATTTCTTTCAGATCAAATACTTCTTCTTGGTTTTTCCCAACAAAGATGGCAAGGAATGTCTCATAACCCTGCGTCTGAGATTGGGCGTTTTCTATTTTGCTCAATAAGGTATATTCATTCACCTGGCGCGAAAGGAACTGGTACTTCAAAGGACGAGTGACCGGACGTAGCAACTTTTCAAAGAAAAGGTTGGCTGTATCACCAAACTTAATGACCTGATCTGTATAATGAAAATTACCAGAATTCAATTCTTCCTTGATAGTTTGTATTTCTTCATTGGGTAAAGCCGTAAATAGAATACTGAAATTGCCGTTAGGTTGGCGTTGGATAATGCTCTTTTCGTTGAAGTAATCAAGGATTTTTTGAAGGTGGGGCCATGCTTCAGTACCTATGAATAGATTTTCAATATTCTTCTGACTAGGTGTGACTGTATCACTATTGGCAATATTATTCAATGCATTGAGTAGCAATATACCTTTGAAAACTCTAGAACAATTTTCGCCCTGTGCCTCCACGGACAAATGGTGACTGTTATAGCGCTCGGTTACGGCTCCAAAACGGGCAGTATCACTCTCAAAATATTTTTGAACATAATCCCAAAGATAATCACAAGTGATTGTTCGTCCCCTGTCGAAATTCTCTTCATCATCAAGGAATTCTCGTATTGAATCACTGGCAAGAAATTCAAACACACTACGACTAGAATTTCCTGCTTCTCTCGCATAATATGTGGCAAGATTTGCTGTCGATGGATGAAGAGGGTATAGGTTTTTAATATTATCAATAGTTTGTTGAGCATCAGCTGATGAAGACGAAAATTCATCGAGTAACTCGCTATAGGAAGAGAAGAAATTGTTCTTTCGCTGATTATAAACATTTTGATTTATCACCTTGAATTTTTTCGTCATAATCTTGAATGCTGAAACAGGGTTCATATTATAACGAATATAATGGTATCGGTCAATTGTTTTTTGACGCATTTCCTCCTTCAATGTAAGAAGGGCCGAAGGATGGGATATTAGAAGGAAATAAGAGTCATTATCAGGGTTCATCATTGTCTCTTCAATTTCTTGTAGTTCAACGATTAGACGTGTTCCTAAGCTTGAGGTCATAATTTCAGTGAACTCATCCCAAATAATCAAGAGGCCATCATAAAAACCTTGTTCTCTAAGTTTGTTCTGAACCTCTATAATCCACTGGATAATTTTATTTCCTCGCAGTCGAATGTCAATACCCACATTGCGTTGAGCCGACCTTACCCTATCCAAGACTTCTGTATCGTAGTTAGAAAGAAGTTGGCGTAATTTAAACAAGTCGGGAGCAACACTGCTGAGAACAGTATTTTCGTCAATTAATGATTGCCAAATGGCGGGCTGTTGATCAATATGTTCTATTAATGTGTCAAAGTCCGTCTTTACAGCAAGATCTATTCCTGCTTTATGAAGAGCCAGACTGATTTCCTTTTGCAGTTGAAGCGATAAATCCTCTTGATGCGCAATATTTTGTTGTCCATAAAGTTCTACAGGGAACAAGCGTTTCTTTGCTCTGACCTTATAAAGACTGGTACGAAGCGTAGCATACTTGTCATCTTGGTATTCTTCGTCAATGTACTCTCGAATGTCATCAATAGGATCACAGAAGAGATGCTTCAACACAGCACCTGCATGGCTCTTGCCAGAGCCATACGTTCCAGAAATCCAAACCGATTTATGATTATCGGCGTCATTGTTAATAACGGCCTTAATCATTTTATTCAACAATTCATTGAACTGATCGTTAGCAATAAAACTTTTCCAATCATCCCTCCTTTCTTCTTTTATATTATAAGCCGGACGCATGGAACGTATCTTAATAATATCACTATATCTCATTGCTTCCTTATTTTTTATGTTTTAAATAACAAGTAATTAGTTCTTTTGTAAATTGAAGTCTGATTCTTTCGTCCTGGAGAAGTTTCCATAAATCATCATCAAAGTATGCATAATCGCCATTATCTCTTAAGAATTTTCCTGACGGAGTATTCCACTTATATCTTGGAGTGTCTTCCCCTTTCCATCTTATATGATAGAAATCAGAACTTGAAAGATGATAGTAGGGTTTAAAGAATGGAGCTGCTACGATATTAGGTTCATGCTTTTTACACATCTCATAATACATGGACATCAATGGTTCGCCAGAGAAAAACCTGTTATTTAGCAAAGTGTCTTCATTTAGTCCCCTAAATATTGTAAGAATATAAAGTGGTTTAGCATTAGATGGCCTTCCTTTCGCCCATCCTCTTTGAATAGACAACAGTTGATTTTTGTAATATGAAATATTTAAGTTCATCATTCATATAATGCTTTAAGGCAAGAAGTGGAATCCAGATCATCACGAAGTGTTATACTATCGAGGCCCCTTGCCAATTCAGCGATTAGCACTCTATTATCAGAGGAGTTAAGTGCTTTCAACAAATCAACGAACTTATGCCTAGCTAAACCTAAGACTTTATATGGACCATTAACACATTCTTCACCAAAAAAATCTGATACTTTAAGATAACGTGTTCCCGTTTTCTCTGCATATTTATAGAGACAATAAGCTAATCCCTCTTTGCTAACATTATCATTGATTTCTCTGACACGAAACTTATTTTCTTGTAGTGCCCCATATTTCTTATCCTCACCAATTGGTGAATAAGCAAGGGTTTGCATAAATGCCCCAACAGCATTTGTAACTGTTTTACCCTTGGAAGCATAGCCTTGCTCATTAATTAAAGTTTCAAGGGTTTTTCGATCATAGTCATCACCCATTTTAATGTTTTGAACAAACCATCTGAAAATAAATGAGTTATATGCTAAGTTGGTCAAAATGACATCCCAAATCATGTCCATCTCTTCTAAATGCCCTCTTAGAAATATACCAAGATCAGTAGGTTTATTCTTAGTGTCTATAATTTCTGCGTCTTTCAACCATGCTTTGAATCCATCTACCTGAGCTGAGCCCAATGAGTTCTTCTTCCAGAAATATTCCGGATCTGCAAAATATTCCAAAAGCCATTCCTCTCGTAAACCAAAGGTCTTATAACCTTGAATCTTAGTGTTTTCGCTATTGTTCATATTTTTTATCATTCTTACACTATCAGCAGAATAACATCCCATATCATGGAAGGTTAAACATTTGTGACAATGAATACATTTATTTTTGTCAATCTTTACTTCTGGGACAACAGACAACGCACCCGTAGGGCACTCAACTTCGCACACCTCACAATTTATGCAATAGGCGCTTTTGTATATTACACGCCTTAATAGTAATTCCAATTGTATATCAGGGTTTTCAACGATTAGAGTTGCTGTTTCTCCAACATGTTCATAAGTGAAATTATAAAGGCGATCTTTATATTTCAATGCTCCCTTATCAGTATTGGCGCCCTCTATTACAACGTACTCACAAAGCACAGGCAGCCATAAGTAGATTGAATGTATGGCATTTTTTATTTGAGCAACAAAATTGTGATTTCGGCTTAAATATTCAATGGATACATTTGTCAGTTTTGTATCACCGATAGCCTTTATCTTCCAATTACGGCTCTCTATAAATTGCTTAGCATCCGCGATACCATTCTTATTAGACCACGCATACAATCTGTCAGTAAATGGTTTTAATTTGTCTGGGTATAATTTTGTAGCGATCATATCATCCCATGCTGTAGAAAACGGACAAATGACACAACCAACACGAGCCTTACCATTTCGATATGCTTGGTTAAGAGGAAGATTGTGACCAAACAAATAAAGAAAAATTTCTGCAGTATTCCATTCCAAGATGGGGTGAGCATTATATATGGTGGTATGCTTGCCTCTTCCAGAACGTGGATATTGCCCGCGTTTTTGGCTTTCCTCAGCCCTTACTCCGTCAAATGTAAGGACTTTTGCTTGCTTATTTGTTCCTTCTATCTTTAATGTGCGATAGAGAGGGGCCGTCTTCATTATAGAACAGCACCAACGATGGGTGTCACTTGGTGTTCCTATCTCATCCCAATATTTTAAGACTTCTTGATGATTCCTGGCAATCGAGAACTTTAGGTCGGGATACATCTTTTTATAATGTTCTTGAATGTTCTGATACAGTTTAAGCGATGAAGGAAGCTCATAACCTGTATCGCTATAGATTACCTCGAAGGCATTGGAAGGTAGAGCTTTGGTGCACAAATCAAGAACGACCTGAGAATCCTTGCCACCTGAGAAGGAGGCAAGGAAGCGGTCTATATTCGTTGTCTGGTACACTTTCTTTCCAGTCTGTTTGGCCACATCAAAAGGAACAATATCAAAGGAGTCGCAATCTTCCTTGACAATAGCCATCTTTTTCTTGGTCTTCTTTTCAACCTTTGCAGCTAAGGTTTCATAGTCAAATTGATTTGCAGTTACATTCTTGACGCTCTTATTGGCACCCGTATATTGCTCATATGTCTCACGGATAAATTCAATGGCCTCGCTCTCCAATAAGAACATGTATTCGGAGTTGCGTTTCAGCATCTCCTTTACATTCACAGGTTCCAAGCTGAGATGCTCCATTCCTTGTTGGAATTCCACTGTAGCATTTCGATAGATGTTTGCGCCCTTCGCTTCGAAAACAAATTGTCCATGATAGAAATACTGCTTGTTGACAGCCCAAAGCAAGGGTTCTTCGCAATGAGGGTACTCCCATCCAAGCGTATTGAGTTTTAGCATGTCGAGCTCTTCCCAAAAGACGGGCCGTGGCGACGTGCCTAACGTGCCCTCCACCCTGCGCGAGTAAAGTGCTATACCCCCTGTTTCAGTATCCCAAGTTATATTGTACATAAGACATGAATCTTCGTAGCTCAAAGCCAGAATTGGCACTGAGGAAATTTAAATTATTAGAGGCCTGGAAATCAACACAATAGGTCATCATAGAATGGACTTTAGAGATGTTTCTTTCAGCCTTAGGGATAGGAGAAAACATACCTATCTTCGTCCGCTCTCAACAACAAGCTGTCCCTTCAACAATAAGCCTTACCAAGAAAAAGCCGGAAAGGGATACGCCTATAACAAAACGCATCTTACTTCCTCAGCCTCTTGGTAAATCATTCAGAAAGGGACGATTTGTCATTGAAGCCTTCAGAAATCAGATATTGCAATCTAATTTATCCCATATGTCTGACTTTCAGCGATGTCACCAAATGTCTGCTACAAAATTAATAAAAAATTCCATTTCCAACAAAATTTAAATTCTTTATTTGCAGCTATTTTGGGGGTGTTTGTAGCAGTCGCTTAGTTTCTGGGTACGGATGCCGAAATCGGATGCTATTATGTTTACGCTATTTGCTGACACGGGTAAACTGAATTCGCCGCACATCATATAGAGACGAATTATGTGTGACTAGTAACTGACACACCTACGAAGGGAAAATAAGGGAACCGAAACCATAACTAGTTGGTGATTACTACTTCTGCCTCATGGTTTGACTAAAAGCATGCCTTGTCCTTCTCTCTCTCCTATATTCTCTCAATTTTTTCACAATGTAAATGATACACATGGCAAAAACAAATAAGAGATTTAGCCAATATGAGCCATGCTGCAACTGATTCAGTCTTGCCTCGAGGATGGCATCAATAAGATATTTTGTCGGCACCTTCTTGCCGTGATTGAGGTTAAGCATCTCTATCTTTCGGTAGACTCTCTCCAATCCAGACCTGCTTTTCCTTCAGCTTCTTCACCTTGGAGGCAGTAGCTACTTGCAAGAGCCTATCAAAGTTGCATTGGTCCGTGTTGCGAGCAGGCTCATCACCAGCCTCAGGCTGCAGGCTGTTATGTGTCTGCATTTTGGTCAGGACGGCAGCATCTTCAATAGTTTTTTTGTTCTCAGAAAATCTTCTTTTGCCACCCTTCTTTCTCTTGGCGTATTTTGTTTCAAGCTCTGTTTTATTCAACAATAATCCTGTCAGAGGATTTTCTTCCAAGATATCTTCCTTGATGACGTCAATGTCAGGTAAAGACTTAACTCGCAGTGAGTCAGTATTCTTAAAGTTTATTTTCTTTTCCATATAAAGTGATAAATAGGGTCCGCTGATTTATTCTCATCAGCAGATGGCGAGAACGGGAGTTTTCTCAGCCACCCGACTTTGATTTCTAATAATCCCGGTATTTTCCGGGATTATTTTGATAATTTCCATCATTTCAATAAGGGCATAAAGAAGTTCCCTGAAGAACT
>JAKVJW010000044.1 GCA_022486815.1 Prevotella sp.
GGGCTGGATCCTAATGCAGGTATTCGCTTAGGTCGTTACTTTACTCCTGTATTCGGACTTGCTGCTGAGAGTAATGCTTATTTTTCAAATAAGCCTTATGCTTCTGCAAAAACAGGTGTTCGTTTCTTGAATACAAGTTTATTGGCTACAATCAATCTCAGCAATTGGTTCGGTGGTTATAAAGGTGCTCCCCGTCCTTTTGAGGTAAGTGCTGTCTATGGTTTTGGATGGGGGCATTCTTTTGGTAATGCACAGGTTTATACAAGAGCTGCCAACATGACAAATGATTACAATTTTGTTGCTGACCACGGAATCAACAGCCATCTTGATAACATCAGCTCTAAACTGGGTCTTGATCTTCAGTTTAATCTTGGTCAGGCTAAGGCTTGGCAGATTTATGTGGAACCTGCTATCATCTATGCATTGAACGGTGATGGTTATGATGGTGCTGCTTACAACGTAAATCGTTCTTTTGTTCAATTGAACGCAGGTTTGATTTACAAGTTTAAGAATTCTAATGGCACTCACAACTTTACAGTTGCTCAGCTTCGTGATCAGTCAGAGATTGATGGTCTGAATTCTCAGATAAACAATCTTCGCAATAACATGAATGAGAAAGATAATCAGTTGTCTGCTAAGGATAAGCAAATAGAAGATTTGCAGAATGCACTTAATGCTCGTCCAAAGTATGAGAAACCAGCTACAGCAACCAATCTGCAGCCTACAGTTCTCTTCCGTCAGGGCAAGTATATTATTGATCCTGCTCAGTATGCTTCTATCGAGTTGATTTCTCAGTATATGCATGACAATAAAGATGCTAACATTGAGATTAAGGGTTATGCATCTCCAGAAGGCACTGAAGCATTCAACCAGAAACTTTCTGAGCTTCGTGCAGAGGTTGTCAAGAAGGCTCTTGTTAAAAAGTATCATATAGCAGCCAGTCGTATAACTACCAAAGGTATGGGTGAAACTGACAAACTCTTCAAACAGATAGAATTTAACCGTGTTGCTACTTTTAATGATAACAATGCAGAAGAATAAAGATTAACTTTTGGTTAATTAAGTTGGAAGTCCCGGCATTCAAGATGAATACCGGGACTTTTTAATTATATCTGCTCACTCAGATATTACTATCAGGTGATAAAAATAGTATTTTACAGGATAAACCAGATAGTAATTTTTATGCATATAAAAGATTTAAAATTGCAAATTTATACAGTGATGATTAAATTTGTTACTTTTATACTGGTTTATCTTTCGAATTTGCTTTATTTCTGAATTTATTTATTAGATTAGTTGGCTGTTTTTCAAAAACTCCTTATCTTTGCAAAAGAATTATTGTAAGATATAGGAGATTATGAAACATCAGTTAAGGAGTGCTGTCTGTACTGAAGGCAGAAGAATGGCAGGAGCTAGAGCGCTCTGGGTTGCCGCAGGTATGAAACCGGAACAGTTTGGTAAGCCTATTATCGCGATTGTGAATAGTTTTACACAGTTCGTACCTGGGCATACACATCTTCATGAGATAGGGCAGGTCGTCAAGAAAGAAATAGAATCATTGGGATGTTATGCTGCAGAGTTTGATACGATTGCCATTGATGATGGAATAGCAATGGGGCATGATGGCATGCTTTATTCTTTACCTTCACGAGATTTGATAGCAGATTCTGTAGAGTATATGGTAAATGCTCATAAGGCTGATGCTATGATTTGTATTTCCAATTGTGATAAGATCACTCCGGGAATGCTGATGGCTACTATGCGTTTGAATATTCCTACGATATTCTGTTCCGGAGGTCCGATGGAGGCAGGTCGCTGGAAAGGGGAGAATGCGGATTTGATTACTGCTATGATAAATGGCGGTGATCCCAGTTGTAGTGATGAAGATTTAGCAAAGATAGAGCAAACGTGTTGCCCGGGCTGTGGATGTTGTTCAGGTATGTTTACTGCCAATTCTATGAATTCTTTAACAGAGGCGATAGGACTGGCTCTTCCTGGGAATGGAACAATACTTGCTACACATAAAAACCGTATCCGGTTGTTCAAAGATGCTGCCCGTCAGATTGTCAAGAATGCTTATTCTTATTACAGGGACGGAGATGAGAGCGTTTTACCACGTCATATTGCTACCCGTGATTCTTTTCTCAATGCTATGACCTTGGATATTGCCATGGGTGGCAGTACCAATACGGTTCTTCACCTGCTGGCAGTTGCCCAGGAGGGTGATGTTGACTTCAAAATGTCTGATATAGATCAGTTGAGTCGTAAAGTACCTTGCATCTGTAAACTGGCTCCTAATACCCAGAAATATAGTGTTCAGGAATGTAATCGTGCCGGTGGTATTTTAGGAATCCTCAATGAGTTGAATAAAGGTGGATTGATCCACGGTCAGGTCAGGCGAGTGGATGGAAAATCTTTAGACGAAGAGATGACTCAGTATGATATTACCGGGAATCAGGTTGACCCTGAGGCAGATCGTATTTATCATAGTGCGCCTGGTCGTCAGTTCTCTACTGTCATGGGTAGTCAGGATACACAGTGGGAGAGTCTTGATACAGACCGTTCCACTGGCTGTATTCGGGATTTGCAGCATGCTTATACAAAGGATGGCGGTTTGGCTGTTCTTTTTGGCAATATTGCTCAGAATGGTTGTGTCGTGAAGACCGCAGGAGTTGCACCGGAATTATGGCATTTTGAAGGCCCGGCAGTATGTTTTGACAGTCAGGAAGATGCTTGTGAAGGTATCTTGGGCGGAAAAGTGAATGCTGGTGATTGTGTAGTCATCACTCACGAAGGGCCTAAAGGTGGACCTGGAATGCAGGAAATGCTTTATCCTACCTCTTATATCAAGAGCCGTCATCTTGGAAAGAAATGTGCTTTGATTACTGACGGTCGTTTTTCTGGAGGTACATCAGGGTTAAGTATTGGACATATCTCTCCAGAAGCTGCTTCTGGTGGAAATATAGGTAAACTGAAAGATGGTGATATTATTGTTATTGATATTCCAAGCAGAAGTATTTCTGTGAAACTGAGTGATGAGGAATTAGATGCTCGTCCACAGCAACCTTTAAAACGTAATCGTGTCGTGTCAAAGGCATTGAAGGCTTATGCACAAAGTGTTGCTTCTGCAGATATGGGAGGTGTCCGTGTCATAGATTAGGTATCGGAATGCTTATGCTTTCGTAAACGTCTTTAGATCAATAAGATATATTTGTAGATTGATGGTAAGGTGTAAGTGCTTTAGGATAGGTATCAGTATATTTTAAGTTAAGAGAGAAAGAGGTAGATTATGGGAAAAGATATGATTACAGGATCAGAGGCGTTAATGCGTTCTCTTCGTCTGGAAGGAGTTGATACAATCTTTGGCTATCCGGGGGGAAGTATTATGCCGGTATACGATTCTGTTTATACTTATACAAGAGGAGAAAAGAAATGCTTTAATCATATTCTGGTTCGTCATGAGCAGGCAGCTGCCCATGCTGCAGAAGGTTTCGCTCGTGTGAGTGGAAAGGTTGGCGTTTGTTTGGTGACAAGTGGTCCAGGCGCTACAAATACGCTTACTGGAATTGCTGATGCGATGATGGATTCAACTCCGATTGTCGTGATTGCAGGTCAGGTAGGTATTGGAGTCCTGGGGACAGACGCTTTTCAGGAAGTGGACCTTGTCGGTGTTGCTCAGCCTATTACGAAATGGGCTTATCAGATTCGTCGGCCGGAGGATGTAGCGTGGGCTGTCAGTCGTGCCTTTTATATAGCTCGTTCCGGTCGTCCCGGACCTGTAGTCCTTGATTTTCCGAAAAATGCTCAGGTCGGCAAATGTGAATGGAAGCCGGTTAAGGTGGAGTGTGTCCGCTCTTACCGTCCTTATCCTGAATTGAAAGAGGATGCTATTCGGAGTGCGGCAGAACTGATCAATCAGGCAGAGCGCCCTTTTGCGCTTGTAGGGCATGGCATCGAACTCGCCGGAGCCCAGAAAGAATTGATAGATTTTCTTGAGAAAGCTGATATTCCGGCTGGAAGGACTTTATTAGGACTTTCTGCTTTGCCCAGTGACCATCGGTTGGATATGGGAATGCTCGGCATGCATGGTAATTATGCTACAAACATGAAAACGCAGGAATGTGATGTGTTGATCGCGATAGGGATGCGTTTTAGTGACCGTGATACCGGTACTCCTTCCACTTATGCAAAACAGGCAAAAATCATTCATTTGGATATAGATAAAGCGGAAATCAATAAGAATATCCCGGTTGATATCCCGATTATCGGAAACTGTAAGGAATCTCTTCCAGCTATTACAAAGTTGCTGGATAAGCGAACTCATACAACTTGGATAGATTCATTCCGCAAGTATGCAGATGAGGAGCGCGAGAAGGTCATCGAACCTGATATTCATCCTAAGGATGGACCGATGCTGATGGGTGAAGTCGTAAATGTGGTGTCTGAAGCAACTGGTGGTGATGCCGTTTTGGTAAATGATGTCGGACAGAACCAGATGATTTCAAGTCGTTACTTTAAGTTCCGCCATCCTCGCTCTATTGTGACCAGTGGAGGTTTTGGGACTATGGGATTCGGACTACCTGCTGCTATAGGAGCTACGTTTGGTGCTCCAGACCGAACGGTTTGCTGCTTTATGGGTGATGGTGGTATTCAAATGAATATTCAGGAATTTGGTACCATTATGGAACAGCAAGCTCCCGTAAAAATGATTTTGCTGAATAATAACTATTTAGGTAATGTCCGTCAATGGCAGGATCTGATGTTCAATTATCGTCATTCTTTTACAGAGATGCTGAATCCACATTATCAGGAAATCGCAGAAGGGTATGGCATTCCTTATGATATAGTGATTGATCGGAAGGACTTAAAGAAAAAAGTGGAGCGAATGCTTTCTACAAAGGGCCCTTATCTGTTGGAGTGTGCCATTAAAGAGGATGAAAACATCGTACCTATGATCCTTCCTGGAACTAGTGTGGAGCAGATGCAACTGATACTGGATTGCTGAATGATAAGAAAATATCGGATATAACTATATAGGAAAATAGGAGAGTGACTTTGTTTTGACATTTATTATTTAGAAATACAGACTTGGCAGATTAGTTTTGTATATTAATAAGAATTAAAGATGGATAGTAATAAAAAATTATATACCTTATTAGTTTATTCGGAGAATATTGCAGGCATTTTAAATCAGATTACTACTGTTTTTACCCGTAGACAGGTAAACATAGAGAGTTTAAATGTATCTGCCAGTAGTGTCAAGAACATTCATAAGTATACGATTACGACTTGGAGTGAGGAAGAGCAAATCATTAAGATTACAAAGGCCATAGAAAAGATAATTGATGTCTTGAAGGCTGATTATTATCTGGAGGATCAACTTTTCATCCATGAGGTAGCCCTTTATAAGATTTCTTCATCTGTATTGCTGGACAATCCGGAAGTTTCTCGCTCTATTCGCCGGCATAACGCTCGGATGATGGAAGTAAATCCGACCTATAGTACTGTGCTTTTAGCGGGATTGACTGAAGATATTACAGATCTTTTTCATGCTTTGGACGATTTCGGTTGTCTTTTGCAGTATACCCGAAGTGGAAGGATTGCAGTTACACGCAGCTTTCAGGAGCCTATTTCTGATTATCTAAGGAGCTGGGGCAAGTCGGAGGATGTGCATGAAAAGTAATCAGGTGAGGCAATATGATTTCATTGCTGAAGAGTTTCATAGTGATTTCACGCGCCATCTTTTCTGGGGTGAATTGGGGCAAGAATTGCTCAATACTTCAGATTATCATAGTAGTGAGCATGGCTATGGCATGGATTACATGAATGGTATTCATCGTACATGGGTATTGAGCCGTTTAGCTATTGAGATGCAGGATATGCCAATGGCTAATCAGAAATATACGATAGAGACGTGGGTGGAAAATGTATTACGGTCATTTATAGGCCGAAATTTTGCCATCGTTGATTCTCTGTCACATAAAGTGTATGGTCATGCAAAAAGTATATGGGCGGTTATTGATACGAGAACGAGAGAACCTATCGACTTAAGATCGATTCATGGTGATGATATTGAAAAGTATATCAATAAGGAAAAAGTATGTCCGATAGACAAACCTTCCAGAGTTCAAATAGGTAGTGATGCTGTTAAAGTTCGTACTCTTGATACCTATTATAATGATGTGGATGTAAACGGGCATATCAACAGCATAAGGTATATTGATCATGTTCTGGATCTTTTTGATCTGGACTATTACAGACAAAATACTCTGAAGCGTTTTGAAATTGCTTACGTAGCGGAGAGCCATCAGGGTGATCTGCTGAATTTTTATCGTAAGGATGAGGGGAATGGTATTTATTCGTTTAAAGTTACTAAAATAGAACCGAAAGCTACTAAAGAAATTGAAGTTGTAAGAAGTAGGGCTGTTTTTGTAAAAAAGTGATACGAAATTTTGCTGTTTCATTTTAAATTATTACCTTTGCAACTAATTAAGGGAAATATTAAAAAGATCGATAGAAAGGATTGATTTTACCTCCGGATATCGAGCTTGATAGATAAGAGAAATTTAATTTTATAGAGATTTTAATCGTTCAACAGCGGTCTGTGTTGGCCGCATAAAAATTATATCAATATGGCACAAATCAATTTCGGTGGCGTTGTGGAGACAGTGGTCACCAACAAGGAGTTTTCGTTGGAAAAAGCACGTGAAGTATTAAAAAATGAAACGATTGCAGTTATTGGCTATGGTATTCAGGGCCCTGGTCAGTCTTGTAATCTGCGTGATAATGGTTTCAATGTCATTGTTGGTCAGCGTCCTGGTCGTTCTTATGAGAAGGCCAAAGCCGATGGTTGGGTTCCTGGAAAAACTTTATTTTCAATAGATGAAGCTGCAAAAAAAGGTACAATCCTTTGTATGCTGCTTTCTGATGCAGGTCAGATTTCACAATGGCCTGACATTAAGAAGAACCTGACAAAAGGCAAGGCTCTTTACTATTCTCATGGCTTTGCAATCAACTGGCAAGACCGTACAGGGGTAGTTCCGCCTAAGGATGTTGATGTCATCATGGTAGCACCTAAGGGTTCCGGTACTTCTCTGCGTACAATGTTCCAGGAAGGCCGCGGTCTGAACTGCTCATACGCAGTAGAGCAGGATGCTACTGGTAAAGCTGAAGACAGGGTTCTTGCCATGGGTATTGGTATCGGCTCCGGTTATCTGTTTAAGACTACTTTTCAGCGTGAGGCCACTTCAGACCTTACAGGTGAGCGTGGAGCTCTGATGGGTGCTATTGAAGGTTTGCTCGAGGCTCAGTACAATGTCCTTCGCGAACATGGACATTCTCCTTCGGAGGCTTTTAATGAGACTATTGAAGAATTGACTCAAAGCCTTGGCCCGTTGTTTGGTGCTAAAGGTATGGACTGGATGTATGCAAATTGTTCCACTACAGCACAGCGTGGTGCTCTTGACTGGGCTCCTCGTTTCCGCGATGCCATTCATCCTGTAATGGAGTGGCTGTATCTCTCTGTAAAGAGTGGAGTGGAAGCACAGATTTCTATCGATAGTAATTCTCAACCGGATTATCGTGAAAAACTGAATAAGGAATTGAAGGCTATGCACGATATGGAGATGTGGCGTACGGGTGAAACCGTTCGTAAACTCCGTCCTGAGAATAGTGATAAATAAATCTTGTATTTGAGATAAACTTTTTCTCGTACATCATGTTGTGGAGGATTGATTCCGTGAGGACTCAATTCTCCCTTTTTTGTTACTTATAAATAAGAGTTATTTGTACACAATGTATGTTATTGATACAGAAAAGAACCGTCAATATGAATAATTTCTTCGTCTACCAACTCTTGTAGCGCCGCTTTTAGAGTTGTTTCTGATCCTTTAAACTGATGTAGCTCTGTTAGGTTATGCTTCTTTCCGTCTGCAAGTAGATTCAGAATCATTTGCCGGTCCGTGTATAGGCGTTTCTCTGAGTAGAGGTTGTTCTGATGTTCCAGACAGACATCACACTGACCGCAGTCTTTAGTATGCTTTTCTCCAAAATAGAGGAGCAATTGTCTTGAACGACAAACACGGTTATTGTCTGCGTAGTCAAGGATTGCTTTTATACGATGGATATATTGGTCTCGTCTGGTTTCATATACTTCCTTTGGAATGATTATCCGGTCAGCATCTTCCCGTCTTTGTAAGTAGGTGATATATGGTGTCTTTCTTTGAGGGATGAAATCGACAATACCCTCTCTGCTTAATGTCTTTAGGACAATATAGATTTGCTGTTGGGTATAACCGGTCTGCAAAGCCAGAAAACTATCATCTATGTAGACGTAATCTGTGAATAATCCTCCATAAAGTCTCAGTAGGGCAGTAATGACCTGTTCTTCTGTTTTGTCCCGATCTTGTAATCGATAAAGTTCGTCCCGTCCGATTCTGAACATGAGTCGTGCCCGGTCGTCAGGTTGATTTTCGTAGTGAATGTATCCGGATTGTTCCAGAATGTGTAAGGCTGAATCGACTGGTACAGGAAAATACTTGTAAGTATAGCAAAATTTTTCAATGTCAAATTCGAATGTTTTACCTGTTCCCGTTCCTACTGCAATTTGATAGAAATAAGCCAGATGTTCGTAGACATCCTTGATATAGTCTTTTGGAGGGAAGGTGTTTGCTGCACGTTGTTTCAGAATCCGATGGTCACTCTGATTATAAAGTAAGACGGCATAGGCCTTTTTGCTATCTCGTCCAGCACGCCCTGCTTCCTGGAAATACGCTTCAATAGAATCCGGAAAATCTATGTGTACGACGCACCGTACATCTGCTTTGTCAATGCCCATCCCGAAGGCATTAGTAGCAACAATAACTCGGACCTTTTCCTCTTGCCAGGCTTTTTGCCGTTCGTCCTTTGTTGCAGGAGCTAATCCCGCATGATAAAAAGTAGCGCTGATCCCTTCTTCTGTCAGGAATTTTGAGATTTCTTTTGCTTTTTTCCTGCTTCTTACATATACAATAGCACTTCCATGGAGCGAAGAAAGGATATGAACCAGTTCGGCGTTCTTGTCGGTTGTTTGTCTTACGATGTAGGCCAGATTCTTTCGTTCGAAACTCATACGGAAGACATTCTTTTCCCTGAAGAGGAGTTTCTCCTGAATGTCGTCTACAACTTCTGGAGTTGCAGTAGCTGTAAGGGCAAGGACAGGCACTTCTGGTTTCATCTTCCTGATATCTGCAATATGCAGGTAGGAAGGTCGGAAGTCATATCCCCACTGACTGATACAATGAGCTTCATCAACGGTAATAATACTGACTTGAATATGGCGGAGCTTGGTTTGAAAGAGTTCTGAAGAAAGTCGTTCCGGTGATATATAGAGAATCTTTATTCCTCCAAAGATACAATTTTCCAGGATCTGGACAATTTCATTTCTGGATCTTCCTGAATAAATTGCATCGGCCCGGATGTTTCTTTGACGAAGATGCATAACCTGATCTTTCATCAAGGCTATTAAAGGCGTAATGACAAGACATACTCCTTCTTTAGCCAGTGCCGGAACCTGAAAGGTAATGGACTTTCCTCCACCTGTTGGCATTAGTCCCAGAGTATCCTTTCCTTCACCGATGCTTTCTATAATAGATTGTTGGATACCCCGGAATTCAGGGTATCCCCAATACTGTTTGAGTAAGTCAAGGTATTTATCGATCATATATCTCTGATTGAAAGAGATTTGTCTTTTTATGGCTTACAAGAGATGACTATTCTACGATATCTTCTGCTGATGGGCGTATGTCTTCAATCTGGAGTTGCACTTGATTGTGCTTGAAAATATTATCTTCAATAGTGTATGCAATATCAAAACTCCTTTTGCTCTTGATGTATCTTGCCGAAGCACTCTGGCCGAACGCAATACCATTGAGCACATTACTTGATTTTGAATCAACCAATTCGAGTTTGATATGTTCCTGATTGCGTCCTACGACCTTACTGGTGCCATAGTCATATACACCAATGGTGCAAAATAACGGCTTCTCATTCAATGGACCGAAAGGAGCAAACTTCTTCAGGTCACATCTCAATTTGCGTGTAATATCCTTGAAGTCGATAACTCCTTCTATGTTGATGATAGGTTCAATCTGTTCCGGAGAAATATGTTCTTCTACATATTTCTGAAACCGGTCGCGGAATTCCTTTACATTTTCCCACTTCATATTCAAGGCGGCAGCGTAGGGATGGCCTCCGAAACTGGTCATCAGATCACGGCAACTCTTAATGGCTTGATAGACATCAAAACCTGGCACGCTTCTGGCCGATCCAATGGCAAATTCACCTTCTTTTGTAGTGTCTTTGGTGATAATGATGGTAGGACGTGTATAAATCTCTGTGAGTCGTGAAGCAACAATTCCTATAATTCCTTTTTTCCATGTTTCATTATATAGAACGATAGAGGAATGGTGCACCTGACTGTCCAGGCGTGAAACAATATCATTGGCCTCCTTTGTCATTTTCTTGTCGATACCTTTTCTCTGCTCATTATACTTGTCTATGTTCTTCGCCATCTTTAAAGCGGTATCATAATTCTTTTCGACCAATAGTTCTACACTTTCCTTGCCATTTTCCATGCGCCCTGAGGCATTGATTCGCGGTCCTATCTTATAAATGATATCACTCATGGTGATTTCTCTTCCGTTGAGGCCGCAGATGTCAATGATAGCCTGTAGTCCTACATTTGGATTTTGATTCAATCGCTTAAGCCCATGATAAGCCAGAATTCGGTTTTCATCAATAACAGGTACAATATCGGCAGCAATAGCTACAGCACAAAAGTCAAGCAAAGGGATAAGATGAGAGAATGATATATTGTTGTTCTTAGCGAATCCCTGCATGAATTTGAATCCCACGCCACATCCGCATAAGTACTTGAACGGATAGGAATCTCCGGATTGCAGTGGATTGAGAACAGGTACATCATCTGGAAGTTCTTCTTCTGAATCAATACCGTGATGGTCGCAGACGATGATATCAATTCCTAAACTCTTTGCATAAGGAAGCATTTTCTCAATAGCCTTGAAACTACAGTCTAAAATAATAATGAGTTTGATTCCTTCTTCCTTTGCCTTGTCTATTCCGATTTTCGTTAATCCATAACCTTCATTATATCGGTCTGAGATATAATAATCGATATTGGAATAAAATTGTTGCAGGAACTTATACACCAGAGCAACAGCCGTACAGCCATCCACATCATAGTCACCCCAGACACGAATGCGTTCTTTTCTTCCCATTGCATCATTCAGACGGTCAACGGCTAAATCCATGTTTTTCATCAGGAAGGGGTTGATGAGATCAGCTAGTTGAGGACGAAAAAACCTTTTCGCAGCTGATTCAGTGGTAATACCACGACGAATCAACAATTGTGCCAGGATAGGACTGATATTCTGTTTTTCTCCTAGTTCTTTAGCTGTTTTTTCTTGTTCTGATGTAGGTGTCGTGTATTTCCATTTAAAATGCATTTTAACTGTTTTTATTTCTGTGTGTAAAGATACAAAAAAATGCGCAAAGTTTTTAGCTTTGCGCATTTTTTTATAAGATCAATATTAAATCAAATTCCTATTTTTTTACGTATATCTTTAGGAACGGCATTCTTATTGACTGTGAAATCCATGGTCTTATATGCCACATAAGCCTTGGTCATATACCAGATGCCATTATAGTCACCGGTCTTGCCCCATGAATTCTTAACCATATAGTATTCCTTTCCATTCTGGTCTTTTGCTATACCGAAAATCTGCATACCATGATCGTCTGTTGTTTGCCAGTCATTAAAGGCTTTCTGGCGCATCTCCTGTGTAGGTACGATTTCAGGTGCATTGATACCCAGGGAATCCAATTTGTCCTTTTTTGTAGTACTTGAGAATTTAAGCCAGTGGTCAGCATCCGTACCAGTCATCGAACGAGCTTTCTTTTCATCTAAAGCAATACCGAGTCCTTTACGTGTAAAACCGTCTTCGGTAACGTCACCGCCCCATGCTATCGTATATCCGTTCATGATTGCATTATCAATGATCTTGCAGATATCGTCGATAGGAACATTCCAACTTGGAGACCAGCGCCAGTTGTCTTGTACTTCTACCGGAAATTCTGTCCAGAAAGGGTGGTGTGTATATGAGGTAAAACTTACATAGTCATTCCAATTCAGTCCCAGACTAGCTGCGAAGCTACTCGGAGTATAAGACTTTCCTTGATAAGTGAAATGCTCAGGACATTTTCCTAGATAGGCATCCAGAATACCTTGTAAACCGTTGGTCCATGCGCCTGAAAGTTTCTTTAAATTACTTTTTGCAATTCCATCGACATAAGGAGTCATTGCCTTGAAGAATTCCCCGAAATCAGCTAGAGAATCCCCATAGAGGGTCCCAGGTGCCGGCATGGCATTTTCCGGAACGATTCCGTAGTGTTCAATGCAATATAGTGGGTCGTATGAAGATCCACCTTCTGCAAAACTGACATCACCGTGCATGCGTACACTCATGATAGCGCGGTCAAGGTAAGTCTTGTTGGCGACATACATTTCACTGAGGTCGTATGTCTTTCCTGTCTTTTTCAGAATTTCACTTTCGAAAAAACCAAGGGTTGAATAGTCCCAGCACGTACCGCTTCTGTTCTGGTCCTTGATGCTCGTAATCGGATTCTTCTTGATTACCGTGAAAACAGGTTTGTTCTTGTTAACAGAATCTTTTGCAACCTTGGCATTTGCTCCTGTAGCAAATAAAACCAAAAGTGCGAGAGCTAATACTTTTCTCATTTTTCTCGTATGTTTTATTATTTTTGATAGATGTTAATAATATACATATAATATGATTTTTACTTGATACCGAATGGATTCAAGTCCGCTTATATCTCATTTCAAGTAAATGATGTTCTCCCAACTGTACGATTAAGCTTTAGCATTGTCAGCCATGAAAGCTTCTATATCCTTTGGATGGTATGGAATACGGTCTTTTCCTAAGAATCTGCAACCATCTTTAGTAATGAGGACATCATCCTCGATACGGATTCCACCAAAGTCCTTGTAAGTTTCAAGTTTATCAAAATTGATAAATTCCTTACAATGTCCGCTTGCCTTCCAATCGTCTATTAAAGCTGGAATAAAGTAGATTCCCGGTTCGTCTGTAACGACAAAACCTTCTTTCAGGCGGCGTCCCATCCTTAAGCAATTTGTTCCAAATTGCTTCAAGTTCGGTCTGGTCTCTTCATCGAAACCGACATAAGTTTGTCCCAGACTTTCCATATCGTGGACATCCATTCCCATCATGTGTCCTAATCCGTGTGGAAGAAACATGGCATGAGCACCGGCTTTAACGGCTGCTTCTGTATCACCCTTCATTAGTCCCAACTCTTTGAGTCTGTCTGTCATCAGTTTACAGATAGCAAAGTGGACATCCATCCATTTTACTCCTGGTTTAGCAATTTTCAGGGTGTAGTCGTGACAGGCTTCTACAATAGAATAAATCTCCAATTGCCTTTGGGTGAATTTGCCATTTACAGGATAAGTACGTGTATTGTCAGAACAATAATTATTGATTGTTTCGGCTCCCGCATCACAGAGTACCAGGCGTCCGTCTTCCAGTTTGTTCATTGACGGGTTCCCATGCATGATTTCTCCATGTTGAGAATAAATGGTTGGGAAACTGACCATTGCTCCGTATGATTCTGCAATTCCGGTAACCTGGCCACCTATATATTTTTCTGTTACACCAGGACGAGTCAGGTGCATTGCTGTCGTATGCATTTTATAGCCAATCATAGCAGCGCGTTCCAATTCTTCTATCTCTTCAGGAGATTTTGTGGAACGTTGTTTGACAACAGCCTGGATTAAATTGATACTTGCTTCATCCTGTTGCTGGTTCGGATGAATGCCTAACAAGTCAAAAATCTGAAGTTTGATGTCATTCCGATAAGGCGGAAGAAAATGGATCTTGCGTTTTTCGATGAGGACCTTGTGACAGATCGTTTGCAAGGCATTCATAGGAGCAGAATCTTTTATTCCTGTCTGCTCTGCCATATCCTTAACGCTGTCTACACTCCCATACCATACGATATCATCTATGTCGATATCATCACCGATTAGAGTTTCCTTATTGTTGTCAATGTCTATTACTCCTACAAGTCCGTCTCGGTTTAATCCGAAATAATACAGGAAAGCGGAATCCTGACGAAAAGGATAATACCCGTTAGCAGGAAAATTACAAGGTGCTTCATTATTGCCAAACAAAATAATAACACCACTTTTGACAAGGTCTTTCAACTCTTGTCGGCGCTGTACATATATTTCTTTATTAAACAACATATTTTAATTACTTCTTAAATTTTACTATGCAAAAGTACATATTTTTAACTAAAAAAGTGTTATATTTGCAACAAATATTGAATGAAAAATTGAAAATTATAAATTATTAGCGTTTGATCTTATGAAAATAAT
>JAKVJW010000045.1 GCA_022486815.1 Prevotella sp.
TCCAATGGAGAGATAATACAGGCATATTATACATTGGTATAGAGGACTTCTTGCTTAATTATATAAATAAAATGCAGTAATAAAAGGCATTTGAACTTAAAAAGGGACTTTTACCTGTAGTTTAGTTCGTGCCTTGACACGTTCTATTTCCATGAGACGCTGCTCGATGAGTTCAGCCTTTTGTGTCTGTACTGCAAAATAAGTTTGTGCAAAGGCAATCTGTTCCTTTCTCGGATCTCCGTTCTGTGCGATAAGATAGCAGGCGTAACGAGTGAGAAGGATGTCTTCAACTTGACGCTCTGCTCCCGATCCCAGTTTGACCATTTTCCTGACGTCAGGAAAATGGTCATTAATCGGAATTTCCGATTTTTCTATCAAGTTAACGAATCTTTATAATCTCGATGTAATTATTCCTGTAGGTTATAGGGCCAGTCTTTGCTAAAATCCCGTTTTTATCAATAGATTGATCAACAGCTGCATGGATATATGGTAAATAGCTTTACGATGGGCAATAAGCGTTTGAAAATACCAGATAAAAAGAATTATTTGATAGTATTCGTGATATTTTGACTTTCCAAAAATAATGGCGATAGATCATAATTGTGTTTAAAAGAGAAAAAATCACATTAGATGTCTTAAAGTATTGAAATAATTAATATAATATAGTTCGTTATAGAGATTTAATCACTATATTTGTAAAAAATAGAATTATGCTTATAAGGTTTTCTGTACAAAATATATATTCGTTTCGGGACAAAGTGACGTTTTCAATGCTGCCTGGTCTTGAAAGATTGAAACCAGAACATAAATCTGGACCGGTTGATGGTATCTCTCTGTTAAAAACAGGTTTAGTATATGGGGCAAATGCTTCAGGAAAGTCTAATCTTGCAAGGATTATTTCATTCGGGAAATTCTTGGTTTTAAAAGGTTTCAAGCCGGATTCTCCTATATCTTATCATCCATTTAAGCTGGATGTTTCAACAAGAGAGGCTCCTTCTCAAATTGAATATGAGATTCAGACACATGGTGCCAATTATGCTTATGGTTTTGTGTTTTCAGCAGAAACAATAAAAGAGGAATGGTTGTATAAGATTTCCAGAAAAAAAGAAATAAAGATCTTTACCCGTGATGCCGGCGGCTTTGATTTAAACTATCTGGTAAAGAAAAATTCCAGTGAGGATGAACGTATGTTTATCAAGTCATTAGCAAAGTCTACCCTTGACAATCAACTGTTTCTAAATAAAGTGCTTTCATCGAAAATAGAAGGAAATATTTCTGATATTTCTGATATTACGAATGTTATTGATTGGTTCCAGAATACGCTTCAGGTTATTTTTCCTGATGATAAGTATAATGAGGGAATAAAAACAGAACTAACAAATAATGCTAAAACAAAAGAATTATTTTGCAAACTCTTGAAATATTTCAATACTGGCGTAGATGATGTCTGCCTTCAGGAAGTAGACTTAAGGAAAATAAATATTCCGGAAGTTGTTATCAATCATATAAAAGATGATCTGATGGCTGCAAAGTCCAGGAATATGAAGGTAACATTATCTACTGCTTTTAATACTTATTTTATCGCTTTAGGAAAAGGTGGGGAAATCAAGGCTACTAAGTTTATGACGGTTCATAATGTTAAGGGATCTGATAAACCTATTTATTTTGACACTGAAAGTGAGTCTGATGGCACGAATCGTATTATTGACTATATTCCGGTGTTACAAGATTTGATTTTAAAGGATAAGGTGTTTGTTATTGACGAGATTGAACGGAGTCTGCATCCGAATCTGGTGTATGATATCTTTAAATTGTTTCTTACATTTTGTAAAAAAAGGAAGAGCCAGCTGATTGTATCTACTCATGAATCTTCTCTTCTAACTCAGAAATTGTTGAGAAAGGATGAAATCTGGTTTATGGTTAAAGACAAAGAAGGGGGAAGTCATCTGTCGTCCCTTAATGAATATATGGTGCGTTTTGATAAGAGTATACGTAAAGATTATTTATTGGGTCGTTTCAAAGGTGTACCGGATTTGGGCAATAAATATGATATAGAGGACCTTTTTAAAGAAGGAGATTGATAATGCCACGTGAACCTCAGAAATTAGTAAGACCGGGTGGTCACCTGCATCCACAGAAATTTATTGTTATTGCTTCTGAGGATAGCAAAACTTCGCCAAAATATTTCTCAGCTTTGAGAGATTCTGATAAGTTTAATGAATCGGGTATTATTGAGATTATTCAGCTTCCTCCAAGGACGCATGGTGGCAACAGCCCGCGGGATATTAAGAAACAGATTCTGGATGAAGAAAGTGATACTAATTTCAGAGCCGGTGATGAGTTCTGGGTTGTCAGTGACCGTGATCAATGGGAAACGATACATCATATCGATTTTGATCGGTTCGCTGATGAATGTGCAAAGGAGAAAAACATGTATTGGGCATTAAGTAATCCTTGTTTTGAATTATGGCTGCTTCTTCATTGTACGGATTTAAGTATATTCACTAAAACAGAATTAACTGAAATATATAGAAATAAACGGATAACCAATCATAAAAATACAATAGAAAAAGTCTTGGATCGTTTTATGCCTAAAGGAAGAGGGTACTCCAAAACTGGTTCTAAAAAGTTATTTATTCCGAATGTCGAAAAGGCAATATTACGGGCAAGATCTATGAGCGTACCAGGAGAGTTATATCCCCATAAGTTGGGCTCTGATGTATATAAATTGGTGGAAGAATTAATAAAATAATTTAGACCAATTTTAGACCAATAATAGACCAATTTTGTTGATTATCAATATCTAGATACTACATAACTCTCTGTAAGTTAATGTCTATGCTATTCATATCATAGATCTTTATATGTATTTACACTAAATTCAAGGATGATAAAATGAAGATTGTAATAATTTATTGTTCGAAATACGGAACAACAGAAAAGGTTTGTCATGCGATCTGCAAGATGGCTGGCAAGGCAAATGAAGTTGATTTGTTTGATCTGAAAAATCAGAAGAAATTAGATGTCCATGAATACGATGCTATCGTATTAGGAAGTTCTGTCTATGCAGGTAAACCGAGAAAGCAAATGGTTGAATTTTGCAAGAATAATGAAGAACAACTGTTAAGCAAACGTTTGCTTCTTTTTGTATGTGGAATGGATAAAGAACATGCTGTTCGTGAAATAGAGATGACTTATCCTGCGAAGATGCTACAGGCGGCAGAAAAGTCCGAATTTATAGAAGGAGAATTCCTTTTGAATAAAATCTCGTTTATAGAGCGATTAATGCTCCGTGTGTTCTTTAAAGTGAAGCAATCGGTTACTCGTGAGTATGATGATATTGTCAGGGATTTTGCAGGGAAACTGATGCCGTAGTGATTTTAGGATGATTTCTGTATTTTTTACGGCGCATTAGGGCATAGGTATCGTTTTCCTGACGTCAGGAAAACGGTCATCAATCGGATAGCCGGCATTACGATAGGCTTCTTTGGACTTTTCTATAACTTTTGAGAATTTTTCCCATTTACCATATCCTAGTAAATATTGTAAGTCTCTTGCACTCCAGCATTCGATGCCTCCTGTTTCCAATGCTGCTTCTTCGAAGCCATTGTATAATTCTTTCTTTAAAGGAATGTATTTGGTTAGATTCTATCCAAAAGCATAAGTCTTTTACGTATGATGTCATTAAAACATTAGGGGATATTCCGGCGGAATCCGGAATATGTAACTTTTCAGAAAATATTCCAAGAACTATTGCGGAATTCAAATCTTAGTATTATCTTTGCCATACAAATAATATCTAAAGTAATACAGCTATGGATGCAAAGATAATAAGAAAACCTACTTCTTTCAGGTTGAGAACAGATGTTCTTGATATTCTAAGAAAGAAAGCTGCCCTGGCCAACAGGACTTTAAACAACTATGTGGAAAGCCTGCTTATCAAGGATGCTTATTCTGATGAACCAAATGAGACGACAAAGGCTGCCATTTCGGAAGTGTTATCTGAGGATAAAAATAAAAAGGATACTTACAAAAGTGTGGATGCGCTCATGTCTGAACTGATGAAGTAATGAAGAAGATACATCCTTCAGGGCAATTATCATTGACTTGATCAGAATCGGATCGCATTCCGAACTTTATGATTGAATCTTATTTAAGATGTTCGCAGTCTGGAGTTTCCTGTTTTCCGGAGCAATTCCGTTCATTTTTCCGAAACAAATCCGTTGTCTGTCCTAACTGTTAAAATTTCCAAGACAGCAACAGGCGTAAAGTGGAAGATTCACTATCCATTCCTGTTCTTTATAGGGCAGCATGGAAAATCGCAGTCCTCTTAGAGTCGGATTGTTGGAGATGAACGTTCTCAAGGACTTGGATTTGACGTTTACCTCTGCTTTTACCTCAATGGGAACAACGCGACTGCCTATTTGTGTGATAAAATCAATCTCGATCGTTGAATTGTCAACACTATGATAATACACTGGAAACTCTTGCGCTATGAGTTGGGTCAGAATATATAATTCGGAGAAGGCACCTTTGTATTCACAAAACACTTGGTTGCCGACCAAAATGTCTCCGGCAGGAGTGTCTGTCATGGCACCCATCAGCCCTACATCAAGCATGAAAAGTTTGAAAGTTCCAAAATCTTCATAAAACTTCAATGGCATCTTCGGACTCCTTACTCTTGTTACCTTATAGACTAGTCCTGAGTCAATTAACCACTGTATGGACAACTCGAAGTCAGAAGCCCTTGCACTTTTCTTCATTGCTCCATAGATGAACTTCTTATTCTCCTTGGCCAGTTGTGAAGGTATGCTATCCCAGACCATGTTGATTCGCGGTACTTCCCGTGCAGGAGCATGCTTGGAAAAGTCACGCCGGTAGTCGCTGAGTATCTGGCGTTGGATGTTCCTTACTTCCTGTAGGCCTTTCTGCTGAACATAGGCAAACACAACTGCTGGCATGCCGCCGACATAGTAATATTGCCGGAGTAGACTGATATATTCATCGTGCAAGAGATTCGTGACATTCCAATTACCTTCCCTTATGGTTTGAGCTAATTTCTCTTTCCCCATAGCATCAAGGAATTCAAGGAACGTCATCGGATAGAGACGAAGCTCATCCACCTTTCCGACAGGATAAGAGACTCCATCGTGTAAGGATACTCCCAACAGAGAGCCGGCTACGACTACATGGATGTCTGGAGCATCCTCACAGAAAAACTTTAGGGTTTCCAATGCCTTTGGACAGTCCTGAATCTCATCTAAGATGACAATCGTGTTCTCCGGTGTGATGTCTATATTGCTGATAGCAGAGAGCGACAGGAGAATATCATTTGCAGTTCCTCCTCCATTGAATATAGCAGCAGCTCTCTGGTCTCGATCCAGACTAAAGTAAGCATATTTCTCATATTCTTTCTGTGCAAACTCACGAAGGATATAAGTTTTTCCTACCTGTCTGGCACCATTGAGAATCAGTGGCTTTCTGTTGTCGCTGTTCTTCCATTCTACAAGTTTTTTGTATATGTCTCTTTTCATTTCTTGCTGTTTAAATAACTTGTTAATGCACTATTCCTGATGAATATTCTACCGCTATCAACACTTTTTCTAACGAATAAATAGGATGATACAACACTTTTTCTAACGAATAATATGCAAATATAAGCAATTATTCTGACTTGTGCAATAAAAGTTGTACTAGCCCCTTTTCGTAGACACTAGAAATAATTTTTAAGGTAGACATATTGGTTCATTTGATATTGAAGGATGGAATTTCCTGTTTTTCCGGAGCAATGCCGTTCATATTATGTTCGCAACCGGTTGATATATAATCCTATATTAACGGCGCCTTTGGGCATAGGTATCGTTTTCCTGATGTCAGGAAAACGGTCATCAATTAAGTGTCCGGCATTACGGTTTGATAATCGGGTATCTCCATAGAATTTTATTTGGTTGATTATTCTGAAATACAAATATAGTTATTTTTAGGGAGCTAGACTAATCTGTGAAAAGAGAAAAGGAAATTATATTACACCACGGTGCCATTATTGGATAAAACGGAGTATATTAATATATCTCAATTAAGATTACGATAACTTATTATTGAGTCAGTCTTGCCATTTTTGATTTTAGTCCTATTGCGAGATATTTTATTTATCACTATCTTTGCTACATAAATATATCTGTGTAAATGAAAAAAACAATATTATTACTTCTGCTGACTGTTGTTTCGCTCAGTTCTTCAGCATACGATTTCCTTCGACCCGTTAAAGGACAGATACCCGGAGGATATAATTTCTGGGTATACACGCCACAAGATTATTTTTATTCACTCGAAAGAACTCCGGTAATAATATTTCTGCATGGTGCCAGCCTTTGTGGACACAATCTTAATAGAGTGCGTCGCTATGGGCCGCTTGATGCCATCGTGAGAGGGCGGGATATAGAAGCTATAACTATTGTCCCCCAGAATCCCGGTGGGGCATGGAATCCTAAAAAAGTAATGCAGGTCTTGGATTGGGTAAAGTCTAATTATCAGTGTGACAGCACTCGCGTATATGTGTTGGGTATGAGCCTTGGCGGCTTTGGCACAATGGATGTCTGTGGCACTTATCCTGACAGGATAGCTGCAGGTATTGCCCTATGTGGTGGCACATCACTAAAAGATGTAAGTGGATTAGGTAAGCTGCCCTTCTGGATAATTCATGGTACAGCCGATAGGGCAGTCCCCATCAGACAGTCTAAAGAGGTAGTTGAGAAGTTGCAGAACTCTCATAATGACAGTCGTTTGCGTTATGAGTGGCTAGAAGGCGGCAATCACGGTACACCGGCCCGTATTTTCTATCTCAAAAAGACTTACGAATGGTTGTTCTCTCATAGTTTGGTGGATGAAGACCGCCCCGTCAACAGAGATATCAACATCGGGATGTCTGATATTCAGAGGGCTTATGGTGATATATATTCGGGTACTGATAATCCGGAAATCATAGATGGCCCGAGTATAACTACCGGACATGAATACTAATGTTTGTTAGAATTACGATAACAAACAAAATGTTGAGTAATAACCTGTTGTTATATAAAAACATCTATACGGAAAAGCACAAAAACAAGAATCTGCATTAATTCAAGGCCACCAATCTATTGCGCAGTAGAGATATCATCTTAGATTTCCTTTTGTTGAAATTGTCTATTGATGTATCAAGCATAGCAGCTGCCTCAGCATTTTTCAGACCTTGTTGAAAATTCAGTTCAAAGATCTGCCTGTATTTATCAGGTAACCTGCTAATAGCATCGAGTAACATGTCGATTGTTTCCTGCTTAATGATCGCTGTTGAGACCTCAGGTTCTATTGTTTCTAACTGATTAAGATATTTATTCTGAGTATTACCTTTTCGTAATACAGAAACACATTTGTTATGAAGACAAGTGAAAAGAAAAGCTTTCAGTTGAGAAGGGGAGACAAGAGTAGGTAAGGAATGATATACTGTAAGTATAGATTCCTGAACACAATCTTCGGCCATCATAGCATATTTATCGCCAAGTATTCTAATGGCATACGACATGAGCGAAGGCCACGCTTCGCGATACAGACTATCTAGATTCTTATGCTTAAAGTCATCGAATACTTTTTGGGTAATATTCATCTCTATTTTCTATCCTGTACAAAATTACATCTTTTTCCATTCAAATCAAAAGAAAAACGAAAAAAGCGTATTTTTATTACATAATCCTTCATTCTCTGCGTATTAGCTTTCAAAGTGAAAGAATTATCGTTAAAAATTAAGATTGAATGAGAGATAAAAGAAAGATTAGGGCTCTTACCTTGGGAGCTATGCTACTGGCTATGCCATTAATGTGTAATGCTCAGTTGCTTAAGGGAGTAATCAAAGGTTTTACGGTTGATGAACCAGGCGTCAACTACTCACCTGATGGCTATGCTTTAAATGCGAAAATGAATGATCTGAAAATCCAGAAGGATGGATCTTTCACATTCGACATGGATTTTCAAGGCCCGACGGCAGATGTAGGTATTGATTTAGGTGCGAATGGTTATTTCGGCGCACATCTGGTTAAGGGAAAGACCGTGAAAATGGCTATCGAAAAAAAAGGTGCTGAATATGACGTAAAGTTCAGTGGCGCTGACGTCAAAATCAACTATTTGGTTAATCAAATCACCAGATCGTTTGATAGCATGAAGTATTGGTCTCCCGATCCTTCTGAAAGCAAGCCGAATGCAACTTATCGTGCTCTTTTGGAGACGGAATATGCTAAGGTAAAAGCGCTCCTACCTACAATTAAAGATAATAAGGTTAGAGATTATTACGCCAGATTGTCTGAAGGCAATTATAAGTGGACTAAGATACGCCTGATCATGGATGCATGCGAAAATGGGGCAAAATATCAGGATAATGAAGAATTTAAGCAGGCCATAGCCGGCATAGATGTAAACGACCCTATCAACTACCAGACCAACTTGTCACTGACTGCTATCAATAATATGGTGCAAGCTCCTTTAGAAGGAAATAATGAGGCTTACTGTCGTGAGGAAATGGCTTTGGTAGATAAGATCGTAACTTTACCTGAATTGCGCACATTAATGGTAAATATGATTGGTCAGAAGTATTTCTTGTTCGGAAATGGTGTTGGTGGTGATCAAGAGGCTTTCATACGTGATTACCTGAAGTTTGCCGGCAAGGATTCGATCAAGGTAAAGAGTCTGATTCAACAGTTCAAATCAAAACAAGAGTCAAGCAAACTGACAAAGTCAGGCAAAGCTGCCCCAGACATCACTCTTAATACACCTGATGGCAAGTCAGTGCAACTGTCTTCATTGCTGAATGGCAAGTTTACATACATAGATGTTTGGGCCACATGGTGCGGACCTTGTTGTGCTGAGATCCCATTCATAAAGAAGTGGGTGGCACATTACAAGGATAACCCAAAGATACGTTTTATCAGTATCAGCCTTGATGCCAATTATACAGCATGGAAAAACAAATTGAATCGTGATAAACCTCAGTGGTTGCAGTTCAACTGCGATAAAGAGGAGAACAAGGCCATCACTGAGCAGTGGGGAATTATAGGTATACCTCGTTTCATCATTATTGGTCCTGATGGAACGATCAGACAGGCAGATGCCTTCCGCCCAAGTGATGATCATTTCCAACAAAAACTAGATAAGATCATCTCTGAGTAAAAACAAGGTACTTTCCTGGCAGACGGATAAGCTATTTTTGTTATAGCACTTCTCTCTCCGTGTCTAGGAAAGTGCCTTTTTCTTGTTTTAGTTCATCCTAAAACGGTCTGTGCCCTGTTTTCGGCTGCGAAGTCCTTGGCTTTGATGCTGATGGTAGGAAGGAAGTCGGCAACGGGACGATTGATTGGCCCCCATCTTGTGCTTCATTTGTAGGGTGTTTAACTGAAATAGAGCCTGGTCCCCTTTATAACGGATCACCGCAAAACCTTTGCTATCAATTCCGCGTTCATAAAGATGCCGAATTACTTAATGAGGAACGTAAGCGTCAGAGACTTACGCAGCAACTCGCTGATCGTATCGGAAAGAAACGGGAATATATATCCACTATAGAGCGAGGCAACTGTGATATGCAACTTTCGACGTTCATTCAAATTGCTGATGCCTTTGGATTAAGGTTCTCTCTCTGGTTCTTGGATAACTTGGTCTGAATCCTGTGCTTGTTTATTCTCTTTTCTATACTGAACGAACAGATATGTCGGTTGTTGTTGTATTTTCTTTTGTAACTTTAAGATAGTATCAAATATTACATAAGGCGCAATAATCAGATGCTTATTATATTTACCTAAATTCAATTCAATTAATTCGCGGTATTGATGGAGACCTACTTTCTGAGGATTATCCAGAAGAATCTGATTAATTCTATTATCTTTCTTATAATTGTTAACAGATTCTGAAAGATAGATACGTAGGGACTTGACAAATGGAAGAATATTCTTAATGCACATTAGGAGTTGTATGTCTTCATCTCTATCTATAATAATAGATACATTTAAAATAAAATCTATCTTGTGTGTATCCATCAGTATAAAGACCATACAATCAACTCTGTTTAAAATTTCCTGCGTTTTGTTTGTAATAGTAATACCGGATAAGGTTAATGATTTCTCTTTTATGTTCTTGAGGAATGAGCGTAATAAACTGGTCTTCCTAATATAATTTTTTTTCTGATTTCTGTTCCTTCTGGAGGTAGCCCCGATAAATAAATAGTCAATGTTCTCTTTTTGAGTTGTATTGACAATCTCATTTGCAATGTTCTCGGTTAGTTTGTAATATTTTGTTATTTGAATATGTCTTCTTTCTGATTCTGTAATAATGGGATTGAAATTCTCTTGAAAATAATGTTCTGAACTCATCGTGTTAAGACAAGCACTATGGGTAAAATGAGAGGCAATAAGTTCTTTTTTAGGAAGGTCTTTACCGAAAATAAATTGAATGATTGAAAGGAAGTTGAGGCTGTTTTGCGGATCCCCAAAGCATAACAAGATCTTTTCTGATTTATTATGGCTGGTTGGTTTGGCTTGGGAGAACAATTTAGTAATCAAACGTAGTGTAGGAGTCGTCATGAAGGTGGTGACAAGAGCCATGATGACTAAAATCGCGAAGATAGACTGTGAGAGAATTCCCATTTCATATCCGATATTTAAAGCGACTAGTTCCATGAGCCCTCTTGTGTTCATGAGTATTCCTATGGTAAGACTGTCATGCCAGGATTCTCCTACAAGTCTTGCGGAAATAGCACATCCTCCGAATTTCCCCAAGACGGCAAGGGCAATGAAGACAATACAGGTAAGTACCATGTGCCAACTGTTGATGAGGAGTACATTGGTGTTTAAACCTGTATATGCAAAAAACAATGGTAAGAAAAAAGCCAAGGTGACATCCTCGATTTTGTTCATCATAGCATGTCTGAAATGTTGGTCAGATGGCATTACGACTCCTGCGATGAAGGCACCAAATAGGGCATGGATACCAATAAGTTGAGTAAATGTTGCAGATAAAATCAGTGTTAAAAAGGTAAGACTGATGAAATTTTTGTTGATATTTTCTTTATGAATATAATAGGCTCCGATCTTCTTTAAAAATGGACGGATGATGAAAAACATGAAAAGAATGTATAATATAGTACAGGCTACAGCAAATAAAGAACTGATGAATGTTCCCGCTTTTGCTATAGCTATTACTATGGCTAGTAGGCACCATGCCGTTACATCATCGTTAGCAGCTGAGGCTATTGTCAATACTCCCAATGGGGTATAAGTAAGTCCTCTTTCCTGTATGATTCTGGCCAGGACAGGGAAAGCTGTAATACTCATGGATATCCCGATGAATAATGCAAAAGGTATAAATCTTGTATTAGCATAGGCATATTCCTTATATACAAAGAGTGAAGCAATAATGCCTAGAAGAAAAGGTGCTAAGATTCCGGCATGACTAATGACGAGTGTCTCATTGATCTTATTCTTCAAGACTCTGAAATCAACTTCAAGCCCAATGACAAACATAAACAATATGAGTCCTATCTGACTGATTAATTGAATGTTTATAAGGGAATCTTTTGTGAAGATGAGATGAAATGTGTTTGGAAAAAAATGACCTAAGAAGGATGGTCCGAGAATAATACCGGCCACTATTTCTCCTATAACGCCTGGCTGTCCGATTTTATTGAAAAGAAAAGAAAATAACCTGCATACAAAAAGAATGATAATAATCTGAATGAGTAATACCATCACAGATGTACCCAGATTCTCCCTTATCGTATAAACAAATGTCACGAAAGGTGAGGTGCTTGGTCCTAAAATATTATTTGACGGATGTAAATAGGTACCACTTTTCAATCCAATGAATATTAGAAGTCCAAAGACTAGTAACATAATTGTATAAATTGAAAAATCTTTTTGGTTTTTTGTCATAGAGGGTGAATGCTAAAGGTGATACTTCTGCAAAGTTACAATATTCTTATGTGCTTTTGTGATTTCAAGCATCATTTTTGTAGAATTTAGTTTAAAAATGAATTGAGAAGTACTACTTTTATTATAGATTACCCCTGACTTATCTTTAGTAACTTTTGAGCAATTAAATCAGTATGGCTTCTTCTCTTGTGTCTATCGATTCGGCATGGATAGAAAGAAAGCGTCTACTGATCTCGTTTATGAAGAATAAAAGTGTCTATCAGATTCAGGTAAAGTCACATCAGATTCAGGTAAAGTCAGTATGGTGCATACCGCTTTATGATATGGTGCATAGGGCTTTGCTGTATGGTGCATACAGCATTGCGATATGGTGCATATAGGTTTATTTGGAGTATTTTTGAAACATTAAGCCATACCGAGGTTTAATATCTTCATTCACTGATTTGACTACATTCTTAGTATTTCCATTCATTATGGTTACTTGTTTTTGCAAAAGAATCAGTGGAAATTGACGGTATGTTTGGTCATTGTATCATATAACTTATATAAAACAGGAGATTACTTTATTATATGATGGTTTGTTAAGTACTTTTACGATGATTTACTTGTTATGGTACATGGATGGTATTTCCATGCTGAGGAACCAATTACTGTTTCTCCGGGAATGGCTGAAAAACAAATCTTTACTCATTAAGGGTATTTATTCAATCAGCGGGTATCCTGTCAATTATCGGTATCCGGCCAAAAGTCTGGATTAATATATACTTCTCAGCCATTCCGAAAAGAAATAATCATATACTCTATAGTAGTCATTTTCCTGGGTAACGATGTCACTCTTGATCAGAGGCTTGACAGCAGATTGTACAGAACTGGCCGATGGAAGATTGTATTTCTTGATGAAAGCTGAAGAGGTGATTTCTTTGGCTTTTCCTTCTTTTGCAATGGCCTGAAGAATTAATTTCTGTTTGGGAGCGAGACGTGACAAAAGGTCTTTATAACTGCCTTCCTGAGTTAGGATAACATCTTGGAGGGCAACCGGCAACTTAGAACTGTCACACAGTTCATCCTGATCCGTCAGAGAAAACAGTTCATTCATAATCATCTGTACGAACCATGTGCAACCTTCGAATTGATGATAGATGCTTTCTACAACAGATTTCTCTACATGCTTGCCTCTTTCTTCAAACTTCCGGATGGCAAAATCTGTGTAAATATCTATGGGTATAGGTTGAAGTTCCATACTGATGGCACTCTGATAGAATGGTTTGGCGGAAGAGTTGAACATGTTGTTCATCAAGTGCCGTTTACTGCCAGAGAAAATAAACAGGGTTTGCTTGCATTGTTGGATCTTAGTGCGAAGGAGTGCTTCCACTGTCTTTTCTCCGTATGAACTTATTTGCTGGAACTCATCGATGGCTACCAGACAGGGCTTGTCAGCACATTCCAGATATTCAAAGATTTCATCAAGTGTGGCTTGTGGGGTATGTATGTCTCCCAGACTGATGTCAAAACTCGGTTCACCGGTCATACTGTCTAGTTTGAAACCGACCCGCAAGGAACGAATTATTTGAAAGAAACGTTCTGTCCATGCCGTTCTTTTCGGTTTCAAAACTTCATAAATAGTCTTGCCAAATAAATAAACAAACTCTGACAGTGAAGTGGTAGCATAGATATCTATAAAGAAGGTGTAATATTTTTCCTTGAGTAATGGTTGGTTCATGCTATGTAGAATCAACCCCGTCTTTCCCATACGTCGTGGAGAGATCAGAGCCGTATTACGCCCGTTCGTGATTTGTTTAATCAAGAACTCAGTCTCCTTATCACGATCACAAAAGTATTTGTCAGATACGTATTTGCCTACTATAAAAGGATTTAATACCATTGTCGCCTCCATTTCTTGCTCATTATTGCAAATATAATTATTATATTTATAATAACCAAAGAAATTCGAATAAATGGTGTGAAAACACAAATTTGCTATGTGATATGAAAGGCGTTCCCATGCTGAAGGACAATCTGGTTTTAATAGATGCCACATCAATTTGTAAAAACAGAAGTTGGGATGACCTGTTGCAAAACAAGAAGTGTATCAGAGAAAAACAATGATACACTTCTTTTAAGATGATGGAATGATCAAACGATTATTCCGTATGGATTCTTTATTTGATAGTAACTTCTCTCGGGCCTGTATCCATGATAGACATTGTCATATAGTAGGGGGAAGATGCTGCATTCTCGTATGCTTGAATGATATAGGCATGTCTGAATTTGCCAGTATGATTTTTCAGTAATGAGATCTTGCATAAGCCAGGAATATCAATGATATTGACCTCTCCATTATAGTAAGTTATTGTTCCCATTTCTTTCCCGTTTATTTTGATTACATTTTCTAAAGAAAATGCACTGAAATCGTAGACAGATGTGTTGTCTTTCCTCAATTTTATCTGAAATAAGGGGATG
>JAKVJW010000046.1 GCA_022486815.1 Prevotella sp.
GGTGAGTAGGCTGCACGCCAATCTGCTGGGCAAAATCTTTTTGTTTGATATTACGCTCCTGCAACTCTTCACGCAAGATTTCTCCTGGGTGGATTGCCCTTGCAGGAACTAATCTGTTACTTTTTGTTGCCATAATGAGTGCTATCTATTTCTATTAATTCTACTTCAATTCCGTCATCCGTTTCTGTAAATAACAGGCGCTCTACTAATCCGTTTACCAATCTTACAGAACTTCTTGGATCATTCCTTAGTTTTTCGTAATGAAGAAAACTGAAGTGCTTCAAGTCTTTCGTTGACTCTACATTGTACATAATTGATACAACTCGGATATAACCATTAACAAGTTTCTTGTTCTTACATATTTGTTTGTATTTCTGGTATTTAGTCTTACCTGTTTCATATAACTCAGACAACGCTTCGTCTTTGAAAACGATTTTCATTTGGTCGGCTGTTATAATCTGTTGCAAAGATAATGATAAATTCCCATATTCGGTAATTTTTAAGATAATAATTACTTTTAGTGTTTTATTTTCCTATTCGTATAGGAAAGTGATTCCTGCGTCAAGCTAAAATAAAATTGTTTATAGTGTCTACGAAAAAAGGGCTAGTATAAGGCTGGTACAATTGTTCGTGGCTTATCATCGAAAAAGTTCTTTCTGTTGGAAAATATAGATATATAGCAAAAAGCATTTAGACAATAGAACTGTACCCATCGAAGTGAAAGCTGATGAAAAAAAAATTATGTCAATATCATAAAGCAGAATATATCAAAGATTACTCTTGTCTCGTTTTAATTGGACACTAGAGATATGTTTCTTTATTTCCATCTCGATTTTATTGATTTCTCCACTGCCAGCAGTCGGCAGTCGAAGTAATGGTATGCCGTATTTGCTGAGTATTGAATCCTTGATTTTATCGCGGTCTGACTGTTTTGTGCCAGAATGATGGTAGGAAAATCCGTCAACCTCAATTGCTAAGACGGGAATCTTACTGACTTCATTCTCAATAAGGAAATCAATATGACTCCAGGAATTCCTTACGAATTGGGCTTCTTCTTCAGTCAAGAGAGAGGTGTTCCGGATGAGAGAATTGAGATGATAGAAAGGGAGCACCTTCAAGTTGCTCATGGCATTGTTTCTTTTCAAAATGGCAGAGATAACGTAATAGGCAATATTCTCGGAATCATATTCTGATATTTTTTTCTTCTTATTAAGGTAAGAAAGGCGTTGCTCTGAATAGCAGGAATAAAGTAAGTCGAATATAGAATGCAGGTCACTCTCAATGATTTTACCATGATTATAATTGATGTAATCAATTAAATCACGAATATTGCCCTTTTCAGGATTATCATTGCTGTTTGTAATCAGAATGAACTTTTTCCTTGCTCGAGATACTGCTTTTTATAATCAATATGAATAAATAGATTTGCTGGATCTATAAAAAAAACGGATACATAGTTATTGAAGATTAAACGTATATAGTTTATATCATCTGCAGCTCTGCAAATCATGCAATGTCCATTTTTTACAAGGACTGAATCTTCTGTAGATTTAAAGGCTCCCCCATGAGCTTGGATACAAATATAATCACACCAAAAAGAATCAGGAGCATTATCAAAAGTAACGTCCAACTTAAATGTCTTGCCTGAAATTTCAGAACAAAATATTAGCATTAAAAGAATAATTTTGATTTTCATAATTTATTTATAATGGCCAACAGAGTTCCTCAACAGGGAAGCAAGGCTTCGTTTATTATATAGGAGTTTATCCTTCCTCTCAACTTCCTCTTGTGGTTGATACCCCAATGTATAGGTCGTGAGATCTTCAGGTATGGGTAATTCGTCAACAACCTTTTGACGAATTGTCTTGCTAGTCCCATAAAACTGGTATCAATGCTTCATGTATTTCAAGTTGATTACAGAGGTCGAAGGCGGATTGTAAGTCAAGGCTGAGTTGATCCGATACACCCTTTCTCTGACAGATAGACAAAAATAGTCGTTTTTTCAGACAATACAAAGAATAGAAGGAATAATAAGGCAGTATTATAATAAATAGGGTTGAATATATCTTTTCTTTTTCTTATTCCCCTTCATGAAAACATAAGTAGGGTGACGTTTTCATCGATGTAATACATTTACCAATAGGTTAAAAAAGTCTGATATTCTATCACATTTTCTATAGGTTTAATAAGAACCCGAAGAAGCGCTGATGGCAGAATTGTTGCAGAATGATTGAAAAAGGAGTCAGGCTTCTATAGAAAAACTTAAAAGTCCTGTCCAATTCTGATTTCAGGATTGAGGCAGGACTTTTTATTTAGTTTGGTGTTGTTCTTCGTGTAGAAAATATTCTACTTCCGGTACAACTTGTTTTTATATGATAGGGAATGCGTTTGTTTTTATTTCAGCCAGCGGCTGAAAAACTCACGTTTGTGACGTTCGAAATACATCTGATGCTTGAAATCATAATGATGTTCCTGCCCCGGAAGGACAAGAAGTTCGAAATCCTTATTGGCTTGGATGAGGGCTTCGACCAACCGCTGTGTTTGGGCAGGATGTACATTCTGGTCATCATCGCCCGTTACGAGCAGCAAGTGACCTTTTAGATTCCTGGCCAGTTGTGCATTCGTTTTTACCGTAAAGGAACCATCACTGTTGAGTCCCTGATTATTTTCACCCCAGTTGCGGTTGTAGATACGATTATCATAATTGCCGGAGGATGCTACGGCGGCCTTATAGAAATCAGGATAAGTCATGATGGCTGCTGCAGCCATCATTCCTCCTCCGCTATGGCCGACGATGCCCACGCGGTGGATATCAATAAATGGATACTGGCGGGCGAGGTCTTCCAATCCGGCCTTGTCATCGGCTAGGGGATAGTCGCGCAGATTTCCATAACCATATACGTTATAGGCTTTGCTGCGATAAGGACTACAGCCCCGGTGCCCAAATACGACCACGATAAATCCATGTTGCGCCAGGGCTGCATTATGGTATCGGTCAAATACGGTGAAGTCATTCCAGACAGTTTCGGTAAAAGGACCGGGATAAACTTGCGAGATGATCGGATATTTCTTGGTCGCATCAAAGTCATACGGTTTCCACATGAGTCCGTAGAGCTTGGTCTTGCCGTCGGCAGCCGTAACGGTAATCTGTTGCGGAGCTTTCCATCCATAGGCGGTGAGCTTTGAGATATTGCTCTTGGCAAGGGTATCCAGTATTTTTCCGTTGCTATCGCGCACGACAACCGTTGGCGGAAGGTCGATACGCGAGTAGGTATCTACGATGAGGTCATGATTATACCCGACGGAGATGTTATGATTGGCATTCTCAGGAGTCAGTAATTTCAGATGTTTGCCGTTCCAGTTGATTTTATATGCGAAACTGTAATTGGGATTACGTCCAGGTTCGTGTCCGTATCCCATGAAGTACAGGATATGGCGTTTCTCGTCTGCACTGACGATACGGCCTGCCGTCCAGTTGCCTTGTGTAATGGCATTAAGCAGTTTTCCCTTCCCACTGTAATGGTAATAATGTCCCCATCCACTTCGGTCACTCCACAGGATGATGTCCTTGCCTTTATTTAAAACCTTACAGGCAAACATATCCGGATCGATGCGCGGCTTGGATACTTCTGTCAGGATGTCTTTAACCTGTCCCAGAGTATCAACTGTACAAAGATTGGCGATGTCTCGCGTGCGTTTCTTCCGCCAGATGAAGATGCGATCATTGACCCCTTCTGCCGGTTGAAACTCCAGATCCTGTCTTTTCCATTTTGTCAGGTTTACCTTCTTCAGGCTTCCTGTATAGACATTACCTACATAGTAGCTTGTTGTGGCAATCATACTGTCACCGGGCAACTCATAATCATAGTTGAAAGCCTCTGGTGGCATATTTAGACTATAGATGATGGAAAACTGCCTGACATGACGTTTGTCTTTTCGAGGGATGATAAAATATCCTTTATCCAACCAGTTGCAGTCGATGATTTCAAAGGTATAGCGTTCAGCTCCGTCGTGTGTGAGAGTTAGCTTCCGTTTTGTTTTCAGGTTCTCCACCTGCAGATTATGGAGCGAGTCTTCTGAAAGACGATATAGAGAGTCGGGCGATGTGCCGTAAGGATTGATTCGCGGATATTTATAGTTATCAAAATCTTTGGTATCGGTTACCTCATGTTTCCCCTTTCCTTCTTCCCATACATAGTATTTCTGTTTCCTGCCGGCTTCATGCCACGTATACCATAATTTGGGTTGTGTATGGTGGAAGAAAGGCACTGTAGAAAGAGAACTGACCAAGGGCTCCAGATTCGGGTCATCATAGCGTTCTACATTAACTGTATCATTAGCCGTATCATCAGCCCAACACACCTTGGCTTGTTGGGCTGACAGTGGAAGGGCGAAAATGATAAACAACAGTAAGGGATAGCTTCGCATGTATTTCATTTCTATTAATGTTGTTTATCGAAATATTGACGGTTCAGTCTCATCATCACCATACCATAAGCATCGCGTGTCACCTTGTCCTTATGGTTCTTAGCCAGGTACTTGACCTTTTCAGCGATATGCATAAAATAGTTGTGCAGTACGATGGCACCTTCGTCGTCCATTCCTAATGACAGGTCACTTTGGAACACCTTATCAGCAAGATCTGGTACAACATTGGAGATGAGCAGCCGTTCATATTCAGGGAGAGGCTGTTCGGCATTGAAATCATGGAAAAGCTCATGGTCAACAAATTGGAAGAGTTCTTTGGCTGTATAAGTCTTGTTTCCCATTTCAGTCTCAGCTGCAACCAAGTTGTGGATCACTTCCTTTCGAAGCAGTCGTTTATAGACAGATACAGCTATGGCGCGCATCATTCCAGGTATATTACCGGAGCAGATTTCATTCAGTTGTGGCTGGTTACTCCAGGCAGGTACTTCTTGCATGATTTCCTGATCGAGGAAGTGAAGTGCATCTATCTGTGTTTGCCGTGATGTATAGTGATTTTGATGTTCATTGATACCACGTATAATGGGTACTATCTGGTCATAACCGACAAGAGACGCTACATTATCCACCATCTGTTGATACTCACTGAGAGCATTCAGAACGAGTTCATACTCTTCATGATCATTATTTTGATCTGAAGCCAGTTCTCCCATATCCTGATCCAGTGATACGTATCCTTTACTGATGTTCCGGATACCAAGTCGGGCAGCTTCAATCCAGTTGTCAGACAGAGTCCTTTTGGGTGCATAGATATCCTTGAACGGATTGATGCTGGTATAATAGGTGTTTTCCAGTGATGGAGGAGTCATCCTTTTTCCATAGGCATAAGCTATAGCCTCGCGGTCATATATAGATATCTTAGGCAGAATATCCGAGGCTTTCAGTCCATCACCATCCTGAGCGACATAATTGAATACCAGATTATCTGTGACTGATGCAGATGGACCATTCTGTGCTGCCCATTGCGGTGAGCGGAGTTGTGCTATTGTGAGTCCGTTGTTGCCTGCATTGTTACTTTTCAGTCCGAGAATATGTCCTGTTTCGTGGGCGACCATGGACTGTACGATGTCTTGAGAAACTCTGGGATCCTCCATATCTTTTGCTACTCGATGATCAATATGCCTGCATAGAGTATAGTAACGTTGGATATAGTCTTCTACTGTACGTTCATTGACATTCATCTGTGCTGACAAGATTTCACCTGTCAGTGGATCTGTGACGCAGGTGCTTTGAGGAAGATTGGATCCTCCCCAGTCGACATAGATATGGTGATAGGTGAGCATTGCATCCTTAGCATCGGATGAGAATATAAACGGTTTCTTGATACCGGAAGCTTGGAATGCAGGTACCCATTCATCGAAGGCCTTTCGGATTGTAGTCTGGTAAGGCTTAGGTATGATAGGGGATATGTAGACGATAATCGGACTACCTGAGAGAAAGTTCCAGCGACTGATATAGTCACGTTTGCGTGAGACATAGTTTTTCGTATCGTATTCCTGCCGGCTGAATGTCTCGAAGCCATAGAATGGATTGTTGAGTTTCAAGCTTTCACGGCGTTTAGGAAGAACTTGAAGAATGAACTGCAGATTATTGGTTGATGCTATCTCGATTTGAGTATCCATTGTGTTGTTCTGTGTATCGGTCTGCGAACGCATCAAGTCCACGAGAATACCACCTTCTATGCCTTTCATGTCAATTACTTGTGAACGGGTGTCATCGGGATGGGACAGTGATATGTTGCTACTTACATCAAATAATCCTTTGGCTGTATTGATGTCTTTTGTGATGTCAATCAGATAGGATTTGTCTTTTTCTCCCATCGTGGCTACAGTAAAGGCTATATCAATAGGTCGCATTCCCGATTCACGGATGGCATCCATCATGCTTGCAGAGGTAGAATCGGTCTGTACATCAACAGATGTATTGCGGCGCAGGAAAAGGGTGTGTTTGTCTTTACCGGGCAGAAAACTGACAATTCCAGAATATGGAGATACGTATCCGGAATAGGCTCGTACGGTCTGCATCGTGACGAGAATATCGCGGTTAAGAACTTTGCGGGGGACTTCCAGATAGTAGTGGCTTCCTGTATGATACAGGTTCAGTGACAGTCCTTGTGTATTGGCTTTACCTTCTATACATTTTAGATCTGGTTGAGACATGAATCGCTGATAGGTATACGGCAGGGTGTCGTTATCTGCAGTCAGCGTATGGGCCTGAACAGCCAGTGAGGACATTGCTATCGACAAAATGAAGATGTATTTTAATTTCATTGTTTTATCGTTAAATATTATTTATTATTCAATAGATGTTCATTATTGCCATCCTGCCAGAACTTGATGAAACGGACGATAGCTTCGTAATGGGCTTGTTCGATGGTGTTTCTGGTGGCATCAGCACACTGCTGTGCATGGTTTTTGATCTTTTCCAGCATCAGTTTCAGTTCCGTACATATACCTGTACCAAAGTTTGATGGATTTTCTGCACTCAAGGTTAAGTCGTTTAAGAATGATCGTTGTATAGTGCGGACATACCGGTCTGTTTTCATTCCCGGTTGGTATCTTCCATAGAGTTGTTCATAGATAAAGTCGAAGAGTTCCTGTGGATATAGGTCATCTTTGGTATGGTTACTATTTGACATTGAGACATATTTCAAGAAGAGAATAGTGATCTGATGTTCTGCCGGACTGGTAGCGTAGTTACTCCAGTCACAGTTGGTTTTCTCCATAAGTTTGTCTCTCCAGAGCCATTTGGGTTCTTCGAAGAGATAGTGTTTCAGAAAATCCAGAGCACGTAACTGCTGCTCATGAGGTACGGCATCAAATACATTGAGTTTCTCGCCGTGGTCCGGATTATCGGTATAATGACCTGATATATAGCGTACCACATGGTTGATATAGTTCCAGTACTGACTTTGTACTGACAGATACCGGTGACGTAGAGGATAGTAGTCGCTGTCAGGTGTCTGGGTCCATTTTTCCAGGTGGTTCATGATATATTCCAGGTTCTTCATCCCATAAGTGTTGGCCTTGATATCATCATCACCGCTATCCTCTCTCTGTACCCGAGGATCGCCCAGAGTAGTCTCTTCAATATAAAGGCTGCTTTTGTCCTTGGCTCTTTTGGAGGTGACCCACTGTCGAAGTTCCTTTGCTGTTTTTACGATATTCTCATCGGGAATATACCGATAACCCCATTTGATGGCGAACTTATCATATTTGCCTATACGTGGCAGTAGATCATCCGGATTTATCTTGTCACTGGGTTGCGGGATATAGTCAAACCGCTGATAGTCCATGATAGACCCTCCAAGGCCATTTTTGTGAATGAATGTTTCAGACCGGAGAGAATCTACCGGATAGAGGGTAGATGCGACGAAGTTATGCCGCAAGCCGAGTGTATGCCCTATCTCATGGGTCAATACCGTTTCTGCTAATTTTCCCATGATATCCTTGTCTAACGGATATTTTCGGGCACGCGGGTCAACTTGTGAGCACATTACAAAATACCAATTCTGAATGAGGTCGAGTACACTGTGATAGATAGCAATATGGGTTGTAATGACTTCTCCTGAACGCGGATCAATGATATGGGGACCATACGCATTTGCTATCGGTGATGCCTTATAGGATATCAGAGGGTATCGGATGTCACCTTCATCATACGAACTGTCGTCCGGGGCTATCTCACCATGAATGGCATTCTTGAACCCTGCTGCCTCGAAAGCTTTATTCCAGTTGTTGACGGCTTTGATAAAATAGGGTCTAAGGTATTCTGGTACGCTCCTTGAGATGTAGTATACGATGGGTTTTTGTGGTTCAACGAGTTCTCCTCGCATATATTTCTGAAGGTCTTCTTTCTTGGGCTCAAGTCGCCAGCGCACGGCAACGTTAGGGGCTGTTGTGCGGTCATGACCTGCATATAAACCGTAAATAGAAGTGGTAAAGTATCCTACACGCTCATCGAAGAGGCGTCTTGGCATCGGCTTTTCAGGTAGAAGAAGCCATGATGCTGATACTTGCCACATAGAGTTGGGATTTTCATCTTTGGCTGGTTTAAGCAGGGTATAACTGCGGTCTGAAAGAAAATTGATGTTCTGGGGAAAAGCTTTGATGCGTTCTATCTTAGTAAACTGGGTCAGTGGTGTACTTATCTTGATATTGTTAGCTGCGCCTTTGAGAGTGAAAAGTTCATCGTCCCCCATAATCATATTCGTAATGTCGACGAGTACTGCACTGTCATTTTCTGCTACAATAGGGAGGGATATATGGATAGGACTTGGTATTTGGGCCAGATAATTGCCAGTATAGGTTGTCGTATCCGTGCTATTGGCAGGAGGGAAAACGATGTCTATCATGTTCTCACGTCGATTCAGAAGAAAAAGGCGCGAGTACATAGAATCACCTCCATAACCCAGATCTTGATTCCGAGGGCGTTCTTTGCGTATGGCGCCCCTGGTCAGTGTGATTGTGGCAAGCATGTCTCGTTTCATCACCTTATTAGGGATTTCGAGGAAATATTTGCCATCTTGTTGCACACTGGTCATCAACCCTTTGGACACAGCTGCATCATGATGGATAAAACTGTCTATCGGTACGATATTTTTATGTGCCATCACGACAGGACTTAGTGCCATTGTTAGCAAGGCTAGTCCTAAGCCTCTTTTCATATATTGTTTCATTTATTGATTGTTTCCTATTGACTGTAGATCGAAGTTGAAATTATTGATAAAATATTGGCGTACCATCTGATAGCGTTCTTTCAAGATTCCATTGACATCTTTAGCAGGATTGAGAATGCCATGGAAGTTGGTATCGTAGTCATAAATTGCATTCCAGTTGGCATCATAAGTGTTCCAACTTGTCCAGTTGCTTATATTGCCAGGGTTTTCTGTCAGATAACTTTCTGGATAAAGCAGCATCATCAGTATGAAGTTGAGCCAGTCTTTAGATGCAGAAACGTTATAACCACTATTCAAAATTCCGACTGCCGTACAGTCTAATGGCTTGCTGGGTTTAGTGATGGTAGAGGAAGAATAGTTCACAGAAGTCGTAAATTCATCAGAGGGGGTAGCTTTATGTTCTGAGATGTATTGAGCCCATTCTTCAAAGAGTTGTTTCCTGAATGCTTTCTTGTCGTTGTCACTAACACTTGTCACAGCTGATGAACCATAACTTACACAAATATTATCGTAGTTGTAATGGGCATAGACAGGTTTTGGAACATATATCATTTTGAAGTTCGGGCTGTATATGTATTTCGTTTGCATTTGGTCAACTTCTGCACAGAGAAGGATCATAGTTGGAAGTAACTTCTTCTTGGCATCATCATTAAGTTTACTGAACCATACCTCATTGAGCAGGCTGAGTTGTTGCTTCACATAGTTCTGATCGGCTTTTGTAACAAGAAACCCATCAGAGCCTGTAGTTGTGTCGGTGGTCACTTCTCCTTTCTTCCACCCTGAAGGAGTCCAGTAAGCATACTTTTCAGTGAAGTTATAGAGTAAATAAACTCCATAGTTGTTATAAAACTTTTGTATGCTGTCATCATAATCATGAGTGCCTTGGGGCAACTGATACGATGTCAGGTTATTAGAAGGCTCCAGTTGGCCTTCACTATAGTCACATGAAGTAAGAGAAACAGAGGCTGCGGCCAGTGCTATCATACAGATATATTGATAGTGTTTCATTTTTATCTTGGATTTTGTTGGAGGTTAGGGTTACGTGCAAAAGCATCATTCGGTATAGGAAGAGCATAGAGCAAGTCGTTGGATTTGAGTACATGGGTCGACTTCGTCCCATTCTCATCTGTAAAAACATGGGTTATGCTGAGCCCGAGACGCTTAATGTCCATCCATCTGAATCCGTCTTCCCATACAAATTCACGCTGACGCTCGTCAAGTACAGTCTGTAAGAGTTGATCTGGTGTTACGTCCGTGATGGCATAACTGCTGCCTGCTGCATAGCGAGTCTTGCGCAGGTCATTGATGTCTTTGAGCGCATCATCGGCATCTCTTTTATGGGCATACGATTCCGCCCGGTTCAAATAGGCTTCAGCCATACGCACGCCGTGTTCGCCGTCGTACTGTGAACTGATCTGAGTTTTGTGAACATAATCACACTGATAGCCGGATGTAATGGAGAAATATATCTTGTAACGCAGATCATTGACCTGATCGTACAGGTTTTCTACTTTCTTGGAAGCAGAATAGGGCATGTCATGTCCCCAATAGAGTTCTGATATATTGAAATAGATAGAATTATAGATGACACCTCTATAGTTCCATACCACCTCACTGCTGCCATCTTTCTGGTAAACATTATAAGTACTGCTGAGTTGGTTGAAATTGGTCAATGCAGGTCCTTCATTGATGGCATAAGTGGCATATTCGATGCTCTTATCCCAATTTTCCTCATAGAGATAGAGACGGGAAAGCAGAATGTCGGCCGCTGTTTTGGTAACCCGATAGCAGGTAGTGGGTTGGTAGTTCTTAAGCATTTCCCGTGCTTCAAGTAGATTACTTTCGATGAAATCATAGGTTTCTCTTAGTGTGGAGCGTTTGGGCTTGGTATCATTGACATGTGCTGTTGTAATCAGAGTAAGTCCCAGATTGTTGTCCGGATTATTACGATAAGGCTGACAATAGATCATGGCTAATTGCAAATAGTAATAGGCACGGAGCAATTTCGCTTGTCCCTTGAGATTGTTTTTTTCTTCGTTACTTCCTGTCATGGCATCGGCATTGTCCAAAATGACGTTGCATCCCATGATGAGCTGATAGTAATTCTTCCATGAGTTCTCGTCATCAATGAACGTTTTATAGCCGTCAAACATCTCGGGATCAAAAGAAAAAACATATTGTCCGTCTTCCTGGCGGCTCTTATAATTCTCATAAGTACATCCATTGCTCTGAACTTCATCAGTGAGCAATACGAGATAGGCATCTGTATTGAAATAATATGGATAAGCCTCTCGGTAGAGTACGGCAGCAAGGTCATTGGTCGTGGTTGGTTTGATTTCATCTTGACTGGATTCCTTGAAGAAATCATTACATCCGGATAGGCTCAGTATGGTAACTGCAGCCAGTACCATATATTTAAAATTCATTTTCATTATTGTCGTTTTTGAGATTAAAAAGCAATATTTAAATTGAATGAGACTGATTTGGTCCGTGGTTGACTGCCCATCGCAACTTCTGGATCACGGCCGTGAAAATTTCCACTGTGGATCATGAAAAGATTAGTTACGGTACTACTCAGAGACAGGTTCTTTAAACGTAAAACGTGATGAAGCCATATCGGGTTGAAAGAGTAACTCAGGGTCAGAGAATTGCATGACAACGATGAGGCATTGGCTACGCGTGCTGTAGAGTAATTGTACATATCGTATACCGTAATGTGGGTCTTACCGTCTGGTAGCGGTATAGTGGTTACGTTTTTGTCTGGTAAACCCGGTAATTGACTATTCGTGTTTTCCGGGGTCCAACGGTTGACGAGTTCATTACTGAGATTCTCGAATTCTGAGGGCAGATAGGTTGATCCGTAAGCTTTGGTCAGAAATTTCTTGCCACCAAGTTGAAGATAAAGTGATGTAGACAATGAGAACTGTTTGTAACGGAAAGAAGTGGAAAGCCCGCCTGTAAAGTCTGGGGTAAGTTTACCGACGTATACCATATACGAGGTAGGATCACTGGTATCAGCTCCTGCCGGTACTGAAAGGTCAATGATCGGATAACCTGTCTTCTGGTCGACGCCATTAAATTTGAAGGCCCAGAAACTGGTTGCGGCATAACCTTTCTTATGGTAGCCGCCACTGATAGCATTTGTCCATGTATCGGTTTGTATTCCTACATCTGTCACTTTGTTGAAGTTTTTGGATGTATTCAGGTTGATATTCCAAGTGAAGTTTTTAGTACGGATTGGGGAGAAACCTACAGTGAATTCATAACCACTGTTACGCATGCTGCCGTCGTTGACAGGCATACTTTCTATACCATATTCACGTGGTACATCAATAGTGGTAATCAAGTCAGTACCCTGTTTGATATAATAGTCGAGAGAGAACCGGATATTGTTGTTGAACATTCCCATATCAAGACCATAGTTCTGTGAAAAGGTCTTTTCCCAACGCAGGTCATCGTATGGCAGATTACTGATTTGCAACAAGTAATCGCCTGTACGCTGGTCAAGGAGTGATGAGGTAGCTCCGGTGGAGGAGGCCATCTTTACAATGAGTGAAGGACTATAAGTGGATGACATGTTCCGCTGGTATCCCCAACTGGAGCGGAAGGATGCTTCAGAGAAAATTTTCTGTTTATTAAACCATTTCTCCTGGCTCATATTCCAACGTAAACCACCGGCCCATACGGGATTGAACTTCTCGTTGTGATACTGACCAAATTTGTTAGAAGCATCGCCACGTACGCTGAAGTTAACTACATAACGGTTGTCGTAAGCGTAGTTGAGGGTCAGATAGAGGCCCATTTCATTGGTCTTCGTATCTGTGATTCCTGGTACATCTTGGTTTACTAGGGTGTTGGCAAAGGAATTATATTGGCTTGTTAACAAGGATGGTACAGTAACAAAACTCTTGCCTCGATCTGGCAGATAACCATAGCGAGTGTCTTTATAACCATCATATTTTGTACTGGAAACCTCCATCCCTATCATGGCTGTAAGTGCATGTATTTTGTTAAATACATGGTCATACTGGATAGAGTTACGCAAGTTCCAGTTTATTTTATTGGTATTTTCCTCATTCAGCTCACCACCTTGTGGAAGTTTACTGCTTTTATATTCCCATGAAGTAGGAAGAGCGGTATCATAATCATAGCCACGGATATTAGCGATATAAGCCGTACGTTCGCTGGCCCAGGTCTGGCCTCTCATGCTCGAAGCACTCATGCTGAGGAGAGTATTCCATTTGATGTCGTTAGTGATATCGTAGTAAGCGTTGACAGAGGAGTTAATATCTACAGTCTTGTTCGTGTTGCCGGTTTGGTTACGCTCATTGATGGCATTGAAGAGGTAACCGCCATAGTTGCCTGTCGTACTTCTATTCTGGTAGTAAAAGAGAGAGCCATCATCATTATAGCAAGGAATGGCACGGTTGGTCGTGGAGGCATAAGCGTAAGGGTCAAATTCTCCGAATCCATTGGTCTCTGTGTAATTGGCAGAGAGGTCTGCAGATACGTGGAACTTAGTTGAGAAATCCATGTTGAGTCCGATATGGGAGCCGTAGTTGGTTACGTCATTCCCGATGGCCGTACCATTGTTCTTGCTATAATTCATAGAAGCATAATAACGGGCTTTTTCAGAACCTCCTGATAAACTTACGGTATGATTGGTGCTGACAGGATTGCGATAAAGGTGTTTGAACCAGTCCGTATTGTTGGTTTCCAGTTTGGCTACTTCTGCCTCAAATTCTGCAGCGGAAATTTTTCCAAACAGATAATCATTGAGAGCTCCGGCGTATCCGATGTTATTATTGGTCCAGTTGGCAGACAGACCCCGGCTAAAGATTTCCTTGCTGACAGCCACGCGTTCTTTCGAGTTCATCATTTCAAGAGAATTGTAGGATACGCGTTGACCGACGTTGAGGCCACCACTATAGCTGACAGACAGAC
>JAKVJW010000047.1 GCA_022486815.1 Prevotella sp.
TGAGAGTAGGTGGCAGCGTTGGAACCTCAACACCATTTATCTCAACATGATCGAGCACATCATCAAAATAGCTTTCTATCAGTTCATCCCAGTACCGTTGTTTGCTACCACTGGCGAATACCGCTGTGTGATAGTGTATCTCAAATGGGATGTCATCCTTGGTAAATTCCAAATGCTGACCGGAGTGATCATCTGTTATCGCAACTTCCTTTTCCAATAAAGATTTGGCTCTGTCCCAATCCCTCTTGAACACATAGAAGTCGATATCACCACTTGTCCGCATTTCGGGGAATGGATAGTACGATGCAATGGTCTGCCCCTTAAATACAAAAAAATCTATGTTATTACTTTGCATGAACTTCGCGAGGTTAACCACAGCATCATTAGTCTTTGCATTTCGACGGACAATCAGCGTATATGCCCCCATCCATTCCATCACTTCACCCTCAGAAGGCCTATTAATAGCGCCTCCAAGTCTTTGGATTCCATACCAATAGTTGCCTACAATCGTTTGTTCCTTAGCAAAAGCTAAGAGCTCTCGCCAATCGTCCCTACTAACAAAAGTTGTGGTCTCATTAGAAGGGTGTATGCTCCAACGTAAGAACTTTATGTAATTTGTGCAGTCCATCACTTTTTCTTATCGCTCATCAATTTCTCATACACGAGCATTCTACTGGGCAGATGTTAGCCCACTCTTACTATTTTAATTTCTGAATCAACGAATTGTGATAATTCCATTTGAATTACTATATGATAGAATTAAAAATGGAAGAATTATATAATATAAGAAAAATCAAATTAGCCCGTAACATTTGAATAAATAAAAAAATTGTGGTATCTTTGCACTATGAGACATGAACCAGCAGAAGATATAAAATGCAAAATAGTTGACTATATGCTTGCAAAATATCCCAATATTATTATTGGGAATGAGATAATGTATGGTACTTCTAGAAAAGTCGTTGATCTTCTCTGTATTCTTGACAATCAAACAATTGCTATTGAAATTAAAAGTGATAGTGACAATATATATAGGTTGTCAGGGCAGCTTAATGAATACTCCAAAGTTTTTGATAAGATTATCGTTGTAACCACCTTGTCCCAGCAAAGCAAAGTGATAAAGATGCTTCCTCTTAATATAGGGCTAATTGTCATTAGGGGCGAAGCTCTAACAGAAGTCAAAGCCCCTAAAGACATAAAAACACACAGTAAACGAGAAATATTGTATTCTATGACTTCTTCATATCTAAAAGACCATTTTCATCTCAGACATAACTTGCGTTCAGACGATGTTCGAAAAGAGTTAGGAAAAAAGAATGTTGTTACCCTCCACAATGCCTTAATCCATTACTTTACATTAAAGATTCAGAAGAACTTTTTCTGTTTTATGGATGACCGAGGAAGAATTAGTAATTCTGATGACATTCCAACTCTTTCTTCAGGAGATATTATTCTTTAGATGATATTCTTCGTAGTTGCTGTTCAATATGAATATTCATCCTTACAGATATCCAAAAAGATGGTATGAGTGAAACAGGGGTTCTTTGACTGATTATTATTTGGTCAGTCCCCCAGCATTTCAGTTTTCTTGGAAAATATGGGTCATTAACAACTTCCTTTGCCACTGTTTTGTAAGTCTCAGCGTAACTTTTACCTTCCCTTCTCCTTTTATGATAGAAATAACTGTTTGACAACGCAACATCAATTCTTGGAATCCAACCTCGTGCCATTACTATGTTATCATTCCTTATTGGGTTTATAGAGCCATAATCACCATATATAATATTTTTGTCTATTTTTAGACAATCATTATATAGAAATGTTTCAGAAATTTTGAAAACATCTCGATCTGTATCACCTATTTCTGTAACGTTGTTAGGAAAGGATGTTCCGACAATAATTATATCGATGCCAGAACCATAAGCTTTCCTTAAATTTGAAATACGTGCTTGCGCTTTTTCTGAGACATTACTCAACATAGCCTGAGGCACGTATTCGCAATCAACCATGACATACAGTTTAGTTGATGGTTGTTTCGCCCTCATGATAAGATCTATATCATCGTAACAATCATCATAATCAATACCACACCTGTATAATAATGCCCCTGATATTTTTTCTAGACTATTAACTTGTAAAATAAAATTATTTTCAAAATCAGGATCATCAAACGAAAGTAATAATGAAGGTATTATGTTCGAGAATTCATTTTCTTCTTTTAGACTAATTAAAAATTTTACCCATTTTTTGTAGCCCTTATCATACTCAAAGAATTGATCAGTTTCCGCACTAGATAAAGCCTCATCACTTGTAACATCGATAATAACCTCCTGCCCCCTAAAACTTTTCTTTAGTTTGTTAAGCCTATTTTCAAATGGATATATCGAATAAGGTTTACCCTCCTCAGGCTTTATAGTTTTTTTTCTTCCTCGAGTAATCTCAATTAGTGGAGTAATTTTTTCCAATGTAGTCTTGGAAGTAGATGTTATTGCTCTACATTCGGCTTCCGCCGTTCTTACGATTAAAACGTATTTATCCATTTTTAACTTTGTAACCTAAGCCTTCTACCCGATATCGCATTGCTGACGAAGATACATCAAAAATATCTGCGAGTAATTTAATACTTTTAATGTCTCGCTGCTGAATATAATAGTTAACCCGCTCCTCTGGCATGAGAATCTGTGCAGCAAATTCATTTGCATTATACTCTAAAGAATCCGGATCTTCATTCTTTCTGAAGAACGTCGTATCGCTAAATTCTGTATTTTTATTTTTATGCAATACAAAATGGCCTAATTCGTGCGCCAAAGTGAATCTTTGTCTTTTCGGATTCTGGATCTTGTTTATTTCCATGATCCAACGATCTTCTTGAAAGAACAATTTTCCAGATACAGAGGGTGGAAGGTCTTTCCTGACAATTAAAATACCTGCCTCGTTCTCCCTCTTATTTTCTTCTGAAATATTATTAATGACAGATTCAATGTTCAATTTATCATCAACATAAAAGCCTTTTTCCTTGGCAACCTTAATAATGTCATCGACATTTCTCAGGAGTTTAGGTTCCTTGTACTTTGATACATTGACGGAAGTTCTTATTCTTCTTCCTCTTATTCCCATATTTCTGATTCTTTAATTATTCTACTGATGAGCTTGCGGATTCTTCTTCATTCTTTTTTTCTTCCAATTCCTCTACTCTCTGATTTAAATCTTCAACTATTTCCACTTGACCGTCTAAGGAAGATTGTAAAGCATATTTTTCTTCTAACTCAGTCTTAAAAGATCCGAGGAAAGAGTCTCGTATCTCAATAGAATCCCTCAGTTCTTGTTCCAATCTTTCCATAATGCGATCTTCCAATTTCGCAGAAAGGGCATCCTCTTCTTGCTTGGTTCTGTGTGCAAAATAAATGTAAACGACAATTGAAAACAGGACAAACAAAGCCGATAATACTGTAATTAACGCATTGTAATAGTTGGAGATGTTTTCTGCGAATTCATCTAGAGTCAAGATCTTTCCATCTGAGACAAGTTTGTCATATTTTTCGCCTATGGATTGCTTAGACTTGTCAATTTTTATGAAGCCAGTATGAGGATCCTCAACAACTTGGTCTTTTCTTAAATAGTTTTCCCCATTGACTATATAATGTGGAGTTGCAATAAGATAATCTTCTCTCTTATAAGGGGACGTTGCTGTATATACTATTAAACATACCATTACTGCAAAAATAGTAAAAAGCAGAACATGGTAGCCATTTATTTTAAATTTGTTCATTTATCTTTTTCTCTTCCTCTTTCAGCAAATTCATATTCACATAAAGAGGAGACTATTGATATAAATGCAGTTAGGATTTATTGTTCTTTTCTACCACCAATATGTTTATGACAGTCTCTAAAAGTGCATTATCCTTATTTGAGACTATCTTGATTGCCTCCCTGCATTCCGCATTCAGTCCAGCTTGTACATCTCTATCATCATCTCCAATCATAAATGATTGATGAAGATCTATATTGAAGTCTTTGGTTGCTCTTAACAGCAATCCCGGTTTGGGCTTGCGACAATCGCAGTCTATCTTGTATTCTGGGCGTTCACCTGCAAAGCCCTTATCAGGATGGTGGGGACAAATATAGATACCATCAACGTATGCGCCTTGCTGACCAAGTAATGTCTGCATCTTACGATGGATTTCATAAAGTTCATCCCAAGATACCTCCCCACGAGCAATGACAGGCTGGTTGGTTACGACAATTGCAAGATATCCACTTGCATTGATTTTCTTTATGGCTTTTGCTGCACCATCTATTAACTCAAAATCGTCAATCTTGCGTAAGAAACCAACATATTTATTGATGGTTCCATCTCTATCGAGGAAAATCGCCTTCTGCTGATGATTAAGATTCTTAGCTTCTACAATACCAGCCTTAAAATCTGCTTCTACTTGATGAAAACGCTCAGGGGTACCCATGTCCTTCACATACTCTGGGCTATCGTAGCAGAACATTTCACCAGTTCCACAAAGCGGTTTGAGAAGCTGACGGTCTAAATCGATTTTAGAACTTAGAACTTGGTCTTTAGAACTTAGTCCGTGCGCACCATTGTCGAATACAATAGTCTGAGTTCTTAACTCATCCTCACTAAGTTCTAAGTTCTTAATACTAAGATCTAAAACCTTAGGGTCTATCACATGCAGACCGGCATTGACACGGTTGTCATACCACTGAGGGCGCTCGTCCTCCTTGCTTAGCCATCGTTCTACTTTGCCATCCTTATCAGCCATAATCAATCCACTGTCGTATGGATGGGAATTAGGATGCGTAAAAAGAGTCACCAATCCGCCATGCTGCCGATGGAACGCTATCATACGGTTGAAATCTACATCAAAAGCAGCATCAGCATTAAGAAGTAAGAAAGGCTCATCACCGATTTTGTCTCTCAACCGGAACAAGGCACCAGCGTTGCCAAGAGGAGTCTTCTCGACGAAGTATTCTATCTTAACCCCAAGTTTACCTCCATCTCCGAAATATGAGATAATCTTATCAGCGAGGTAACCTACTGTAAGGATTATATCCTTGAATCCTTGCTGAGCTAAAGAACGTATTTCACGCTCAAGTATAGGCATTCCATCAACAGGGATCAAAGGCTTGGGAATATTGGGGAAGAGCTCTGCAATTCGAGTTCCTCGGCCACCAGCCATTATAATTGTCTTCATAAAGTTAATCTTGATTACCAAAGAAGTGATCTTCAAGCATCATGCACAAGCAGTGATATACGGGAAGATGTAGTTCTTGAATTTTGTAAGTTTCGGTTTCGCCTACATGAATACAGACATCGGCAAAAGTTTCCAACTTGTTCTTCTTTTGCCCTGTGAGTCCTATCACCTTCAGACCTTTCGACTTAGCGGTAACGGCGGCGTATAGCACATTCTTGCTGTTTCCAGACGTGGAAATGCCCAAGAATACATCACCTGGCTTGCCATAGCCGTTAACTTGCTGCGCAAAGACAAGCTCAGGAACAGCATCATTCATGAATGCCGTTGACAAAGCTGGTTCACCAACCAATGAAATGGCGGGTAATGTGCCTTGTAAATTATTAGCCAGCACAGGTCCCATGTCCGCATCGATTTTCATCAGCCTGTCAGCCTGAGCCGAGAAAATCTTGCGTTTTAACTTGAACTCTTTCATAAGTTCTCCGACGATATGCTCCGAATCCGCAGCAGAGCCTCCATTGCCAGCCACAAGAAGTTTTCTTCCTGCTGCATAGGCTTCTTCAAGGATGTTGTAGGCACTTGCAATATCATCCCTGCATTGTCCAAGTACTGGATAACGCTCAACTAGCAAATCCAGATTCTGTCTTGTTCTCTCTTCCATTCTATCTATTTAAATGTAAATTCTTATAATCCACATGATCTGTATCATAGATCTTCCATCCGTGAACGCCACCATCAGTAAAGGAGAAGGGCATTGTGAAGCCATCCAACTCGTTCAAGGCCTCTTGTACTTCTTTCTTCTTTGTTGGTTCTACGATGAACATGATGAATCCTCCTCCACCTGCGCCGCTTACTTTACCTGCCTTGGCTCCATGCTGGAATGCAACATCCATTGCTTGGTCAATCATGGTATTGGTGATATGCACGCTCTGTTTTTTCTTATTTTCCCATGAGATTCTGAGAATGTCTGCTAGGCTATTGATATCGCCTTTCAGCAGTGCTGTTTTCATGTCTATCGCTGTCTGTTTGACAACGTGCATTGCTTCAATGGCATTCTCATTCTTGTCCTTGGTATTCTTCATTTGTTCAGAGATGATAGCATCAGAAGAACGGCTTTTGCCTGTGAAGTAGAGAACCATGGAAGCCTCAAGCTCATCAACAATCCAACGTTTTACTTTCAGTGGATTTACAATTACCATGTCATTTTTCAAAAACTCCATATAGTTGAAGCCTCCAAATGCAGCAGCATACTGATCCTGTTTGCCACCACGGAAGCCAAGGTCAATGCGCTCAATCTCATATGCCAGTCGAGCTAATTCATAATCGCCCAAGGGAAGGTTAAACCATTCAACAAAGGCTTTCAGAATGCACACTACCATGCCAGAAGATGTACCAAGTCCCGAACCAGCAGGCGCATCATTATATGTAGTAATCTTAAACGACCTTGGCCTGATGCCAAAATCCTTGATAACACGGTTATAAACTCCTTTGATAAGTGGCGCATTATTATCAATTGTAAGATGGCCACTAACAGGATGACTTTCATGCGTATGGGCATCGAAAGCATCTATGACAATTTTATCATCTTCTATTTCCTCAATAGTGCAGAAACAATAGAGATTGATAGTTGCGTTTAAAACTAATCCCCCGTATATATCGCTGTATGGAGAAACGTCACTTCCTCCACCTGCTAATCCAAGCCGGAGAGGAGCTTTACTTCTGATTATCATGATTATTTTATATTTAATTAACATTCAATTCATAATATACGTTTCTTAGGGCATTTATCTCGCTCGGCAATGTGAAGTTGGTTACAATTCTTTTGTGGGCAGCGTCAGAATACTTCTTGTTCAATGCTGAGTTACTTAGAAGTTCATCAATTGCAACTGCAAATGCTTTTACATCTCTATTAGGTACCTCAATCCCGGTTTCGCGATTGAGATTAACCCAATTCACTCCGCTTCCAGGAATTGTATATGTGACAGCAGGCGTATGGCAGTACATCGCTTCACACAGACTTAATCCAAAAGCTTCATTTTTTGTGATGCTTGGGAATGCAAAGACGCTTGCAGCATAGTTGCAAATTCTTGCTTCATCGTCAGAAATCTTACCTAAGAAATAAATTCTCGGACTTTTGAAGTTCTCTCTCAATTCATCTGTCATCGGTCCCTTCCCGGCTATGAGAAACTCGCAATCGCTCTTGACATACTTCTCTGCTTCTAATAGACAAGGCAACCCTTTGTATTGGATATGACGGCCGATGAAAAATACCAATTTCTTTTTGCCATATTTAGCTTGAAGCTTTTCTATCTTTTCTATATCTCCTTCCCTGATTGTAAGTTTGCTCTCGTCTATAGCACTCTGGACAATTCTTACTTTATCCTTAAATGGCTGTAAAGGTATACTTCCGTCCCTGTATTGTGGACTAGTAACACAAATTCTGTCAGCTCTCTTGAGTAGCATTGTTTCTACAGGTTTGATCAAAGCATATATCTTTTTCTGCTTAATGATATCCATGTGCCAGTGAATAACCAACTTCACATTCTTGGGAATCATTGTCAATAGGACAAAAGCCGGATAAGGATTTGCCCAATGAAAATGGATAACATCTGGTTTAAACTCTCTGATGGCTCTCTTTAGCACCGTGAAGTATGAAAGAGATAAAGCCTGGCGCGCAATTGTCAACTTAGCACCAACACGATAGACCTTTACGCCATTTACCATATCGATTCTATCGTCTTTTTGCTCATTGAAGCAAACAACAGCGAACTGGTTCTCTGGCATGTTCTCTACCAGATATTTACAGGTATTCTCTACACCGCCAATGTAGGGATAATAATACTTACTTATGTGTAATATTCTCATTATCAATAAAGCATTTATAGACTTCGCCCAATTTCTTCTCAATGAGATGATACATCTTGCATGAAGTCCAATATTTTTCGACAAATATAGTGTATATCAAGCTAACCAACGATAAGCCGAAATACACACATACTACAGCCAAGATGACATAACCAAACAAGTGTGAACTATGACACCAATCTTGACATTTTACAAAGTTACTCCACAAGACAGGATAGAATGCTGGTGTTTGATGTATGATATATACTCCTAATGCAGAACTTGCCATGATGTTGATTGCCTTGATTTTACCTAAATGTGTATTTTGGAAAAAGTAGAATATAGATAAGGCAATAAACAGATTCGGAAGCGTTTTGTAATCCATTAGAAATTGATTCATTTTACTCGCAATATTGTTTCCATTGCAATTAATGCCCTTCCCTTTCAAATATTGATTCGCAAGCACTAATAACACATACATCATAAAGGCGCCTATCAGAAGAATATATTTGTTTGGCTTAAAGCGATGGATCATGTACCTCTTATAATAAGCCATGAGAATGTATATGTAGATAAAGAAGCTTATACCATCCAGCCAACTATCAGTAAATATATATATCGTAGGCATTATGCAAACGAAAAACGAAAGTATAATAACGAGCAATTTATGTATTTTTCTTCTTTGAATCATGATATTTATGAATGGCGCCAACACTATCAAAGCTAAATAATCTGATACAAACCACAATGATTTGGATATAAAGGGAAAAAAAGACCAAAACAAATCACGATTCGATGTGTAGCCAATCAAATACCCCCCCCCATGACAGAAGTACAATCCAAAAAGCCAATTGCCCATATAATGTTAACACTCTGCTTGCCTTAAAGGTGGTATCTACCATAAAGTAAGTTCCAATTAAAAGGAAAATAGATACGGCTAAGCGCGATGAGCTACTAATAAGAGCGATCGATATAGGCAAGTTATAGCTTGATGAATAATTAGGGATGAGGCCCTGTGAAACCATGTGGCCACATACAATCATCATCATGGCCAATATTCTTAATAGTTCAAAACTACTTTCTCTCTTTCCGTGTCTTTCAAGAAATTCCATCTTTTATCTTTTAATAGAGTATTGTAGGCATTCCCACAGTGTAATCTACATCTCTTTTTCTATCACTAATCTTCTTTGCAGGAATGCCTCCTACAACAGTATATGGGGAAACGTCTCGAGTAACAACTGCACCTGCAGCAACTACTGCACCTTCTCCAATATGCACTCCCATCAGTATGGTACAGCCTGTAGCCAACCAAACATTTTTCTCAATCACAACTGGACTTTCCTTACCGGTAAACTTAGGATCGTTGATATCATGCCCAGCAATGATGATTTTTACATAGCTGGAGATATTTACGTTGTCTTTAATAAACAGCCCCCCCCCGGGAATCTAAAAGACAATGCCAGCCAATAGACACATCATCCCCGATTTCTAATTTTTGAGGTTCAAGAATCTCTGTTTTCCTAAAGATAATGCTGCGGCCAATTTTCGCACCCATACACCGATAGAACCATCTCCGGAAATGGCGGCTGGGAATGTTGTTGCCCCAAGCATTCATTGTGAGCATAAGGGCATTTATGATTTTATGTTTTATCATTTCTTCGACATTTTTATATTATTCGATTTCTTTCTATCAAGGTATATCTCATATCCTATCAAAAACAAGACTTCCTGCCAAACGTAATACAGCCACATATTTCCTACAATCATATAATGAATAAGTTGTATGGCAAGACCAAACCAAATTGCATCTGATATTTTGTTATTCGTTTTGATCTTGTAAACATTATAATAGATTGCTATTAATATGAATAAACCTACCAATCCTCTATCAGTAAGTGTTGAAAGATATAAGTTATATGCTTCTTCTACATTTTGAACTAACAGCCTTGCATTATGAGAAGCTGCATAAGAGTATGCCCCTGTTCCATGCCCAAGAATTACTTGTAATATGGACCCATCAGCAAACATATTAGCAGCGTTAGATAAATGTTGGACACGGTCAGAAGCTGACCAATCTAATTGACCGGATCCTCCTAACGTGATATATGCCAAAAATTTGTTGTAATTGTTTTCTAAAATCGTATAAAAAATGGTATCCCTCAAAAAATAAACATCAACTAAAACTAAGACAAACGCTGCAATAAGAAAGTATATCACCATCTTAAAAAACGTATGCCGATTTCGTTTATAAATGAAAAATGCGAACGCCAAAAAAAGAAAGAAGAAATTTGCCGTTGATACAGATACAACCAATAACGCAGCAGTTAATAAGAACCATATCTTATTTTCTTTAAAAGATGATAAGAAATAAAATAGTGGCATCGCGAGTAATGGCCCTAAGTATCCTGCTTCTGAGCTTGTTCCTTGAAATCGAGGTATTTCCATATTTCCATAGGAAGCTGTTTGCATATCCCAGATTGATGTCAGATGGTTGATATAAATTCTTTGTGAGAATGCAAAAAACAACACTGCTGCAAATAGCTGAAGGATTATATTCCACTTAAATCCTTTCACCATCAGATCGTCGTCAAAAGCAACATAGACTCTATAAATACTTACAAAGAGAAATAGCGTCAGGATATTTCTTATTATATATTTTGTTAAGAAGTCTGTATCAATCGTATCCGAATTGCCAACCGATATGATGGAAGTGAGAATAAGATTCAGAAACAGAAGGATAACGATGTTCCTTACCCTCTTATTGATACGTAGATTTGCATAATCTTTCTTCCTGAAAATATTCAGCAAACCATATATAAACGTATAAATTTCTCCGACTCGATACGGTGTACTCCCTGCCATCACGCCCACCGAATCTCTGAAGGGATATAGAAAAAAGAGTAACTTATTTTTTATGCTTGTTTTCATATGCTTTAAATCCATTTATCATCATTTCTGCTGTTTTATGAACAGAAAAGTTTTTGCCAAATTCTAACGCGTGATCTATGCACGTCTTGACAGAATCATCCGATAGATTTTGACTATCATAAAGAGCTTTGACAAAGTCATTCAATTCATAGCTATTGCATTTAACTATAAAATCAAGAGCGCTTAAATCATTATTAAATTTCCCAATGGGAATGCATCCACATTGTATGCTTGATACAAATGAAGAATTATTGAAGCCGATACTAGGAACAACGGGTATAATAGAGAAAACGTCTTTAGAAAGGACAGCACCGGCTTCCCTATCCGCTAATTTATAATGGTAAGTAACGTTTTTATGTGAGTCCAACTTGTATTCTGCCAAATCAGATATACTTACGACATCTAATGTGAATTTTCCCTCTTTGTTAAATACATCCCAAGCATTAAGCATTTCTAGGAACGCCTTAGACCTGTTAACAAGTCCAAAATAGCAATATGATGTTTTTTCTTTAGTATCCTTCAACCCCTCTGTATATGGTAAACCTTGGGAGGATATTGTTCTAACGAACATTTTGTCACAATATTTAGACAATTCTCTAAAATACTTTTCTTCACTGACAAAGAGAACGTCGCAGAAAGGCAAGAATCCTTTTATTATGGTTCTTCTTAAGGAAGTGACTCTATCATATTCATGCATTGAAAATGCAACTTTCGTTTTTGTAAAACGTGATAAGAAGAACATTATCCAATGAAATAAAAGTATGAAGGGATTATACTCTGCGAAGGGATACTCAATGACGATGTAGTCATAGTCACTTATCATCATCTTCCATGTTGCGGATAAAAAAGCATTGCACATTTGGAATGATTGCATCTTGCCGATTTTACTTTTATTCCAAGTCGTTCCGGTGCAATAGTCCACTTGATTGCCCATGCTTTCGAACTCATGTCCTACAATTCGGGCATGTTTTCCTATACCATCATAATTGCCTTCTAAATTATTGGCAATACATAGAATCTTCATTATGCTAAAGACTTTTAATTAATTGTAATATTTGCTCTGCACATTTCTTTCTTGAAAAGGTTTGTGCTCTTTCTTTACTTCGTTCTGCTATACTATTTCTTGCTGTTAATGTCATACCCTCAACTTTAACCATAAGATTAGCTATAGCCTCATGATCCATTGCGTTCTTAGTGTAGAACGCAACGTCTCCTCCAACTTCATGAAGAGATGAATTGTCCGCAGTAATAACAGGCAGACCAACACTCATGGCTTCAATGATGGGAAGTCCCAAACCTTCATACAAAGAAGGGAATAAAAGACACTCGCCATTTCTATACAGGAATTCTCGTTCTATTTCGCTACAATAGCCTGTCATGATGATATCCTGCTTGTAGGGTGAATGCTCTATTTCGCTTAACGAAGCCTCATACCGCCATCCTAAGCCTCCCGCGAGAACAAGTTTATAGCTTTCTTTAACAGTGCTTCTAAATGCATTATACGCTTTAATAATCGTTGGAACGTTCTTACGTGGCTCTATCGTACTCACAAATAGGAAATATTTATCATACAAGTTGAACTTCTTGCGAATTGTATTTTCCTGATCCGTAGTTATGTTGCTTACCCCGTGATTGTAAGGAGAGTCACCATTATAAATAACTTCCACCTTATCCTCATTAATCGAACTCAACTTTATCACATCTCGCTTTGTCGAATTGGAGATGGCTATGATTTTATCAGCTCTTCTACAGGAAGGAATAGTAAAGAGCTTTTGAATGATTGCATTTTTTCTTGTGCCAAGTTCAGGATTCATGAGCACGGCCAAGTCATGAATGGTGACTACTGTCTTGCATACATTTGTCCAAGGAACAATGTGCTCGGTACCCCAAAAAACATCGATCTTATATTTCTTGAGATACTCGTCCAGGCAAAAGATGATGCCAAGGCTTTTTAATTTGGGATGGACTACTACCTGATGGAAGTTCTTCCCCAAATCAAAATTCAGTGTGAAGTTCTGATTTGTAAAAAGGTAGAACTCGTCCTCAGTGTCCAACAGACTGAAGTACTTAACAATCTGCTCTACGTAGATTCCTATCCCAGTCCTTCTTTTTGCCAAGACTTTGGCATCTATTCCGATATTCATAACATATTTATTTGTTTTCTAATATAGCCTGCTTCAATGCATCTAAATAGTCAAAGCCATTTGTGTTATCGGGTTCTAAGTACGCCCCTTCACCCCATTCGTTCCAAGCTGTTAGAAATATAAAAGCCTTGTTGAAGAGTATGCTTTTCTTTATAAGGAGTGACATATATTGTTTAAAAAGTCTGGGTGTCGCACCTTTAATGAGCTTACCTTTCTTACCTCGACGTGGTGTATCGTCATATGTCACAAAAGCGCCTGGATAAACATTTTTCGGTAGCTTACAAACATTTCGAGTAATATTTTTCCATACACTTTCATAGTTGTAATACTCAAGAGAATGATAGCCCAAAATTTCCATTATTTTGTAAGCTATTCTACGCGGAGAATGATTGTTTCTCCAAGAGGCGGCTAGAGGTTGGTAAACATACTGATCATAAACATCAGGAATATTACTTTTGGGATCATTGCGAAAGATGAAGTGCATACCATTGAATCCACATTCTTTTGCAAGCTTGTTCCAATACTTACACATAGCTTCTATATCGTTTTTGTAGTTGTAGATGCAAAAGACGGGTTTCCCATTTACTTTTATATATCTATAATCTTTGAAGAAAGGAAGGAGGTAGTCAAAATGATTCTTCCAATCTGGCTCATGACCTAATATATATGGAATAAGGATTTTCTTTCCACGATGCTCTGGAACAATTACTTTCTCTTGCAAGGGTGCCCAGTCATTCCCTGCTATATTACTCCAACTACGAACCCAGCTACCATTATCCCAGCAATAGAAGTAGTTAATGTCTATATCTTTATTCTCAAGAATGATCTCAGCCGGCTTAGTTAGGAGGTTTTTGTCGTTATTAAACCAGTAGTGGTAGATACCGAATCCATATACTCCGTACTTCTTTGCCAACTCAGCCTGCCATTTCACACTTTCCTTCTGTGAAAGGTCATAGTAGTTGCCGTTTAGAGGTACTT
>JAKVJW010000048.1 GCA_022486815.1 Prevotella sp.
ATATCGGCCACTGTACAGGAAAAACTGCCTATCATGAACTGAAGAAAGCACTGGGGAACCAGGTACATAAACTCTATTGTGGACGAAGGCTGACCATCGGATCATAAAAGGTCATACAAAAAACCGATAATTTTGATCTTAATTTATGTAATAAAGTTTTATATCTACTATAATATTCCATAATAATCAATATTCTATTAACGTCCAACTTTTGGGATTCATATCACTTTTGACACATCCTCGTAACTTTAAGTCGATAACCTAATCACGATTACATGAAATTCTTTTATACATAATATAATTATTTATTAACAATTTTAACACATCTGATTGAACATGCGTTGGCACGACTATTAGCAGCATTTAATTTAATCACCTTTTCACCTAATATTAAAAGTCCTGAATTTATTGATTTTTCCCCATCTACAGAGCTATACCAGTAATAGCCATTCGTATTTGCAGATGTCAGATTTCCATCCTTACGACCACGCCATCCTCCTATGGGATACCACCATTTTGATCCATCAATACCGATGTTAGTATATCCATTATCCCAGGTTGCATTAATGAAAATATTACTATGTTTACCCTTTTCATTCTCAGATTCAAACCATGTATCATTAGGAGCAACCATATAGCCAGCAGGGCTGGGATCATATATAGACTTAGAAAGAAATGAAGCTTTAGGAAAATCATATCCTTCTGGATTCCCCCATAATGCAAGATTTTCATAATAAAGCCAATCATACGCTGCATAATAAGGATATATAGACTTATTACTTTTATTATGTGAATACATTATAAATGCAGTAGGATGCTCTATTGAATACTGCACCGTTCCACTGGTCCTTCCTCCCTTTAAGACACTAAAAGCAACTTCCCCTTTTTCATTATACATTTTGCAATTACTATTATTACCATATTTATTTGTTCCAACAAACGGATCTTTTCTTCCCCATTGATAAAGTAGACCTACCGTATGTGCATCTTTTGGAAGAGCAGAAGTCGCACCTAAATTTCTATCAAGCACTATATAAGTATTACCATTGATATTTGTACCTAATAATTGTTCTTTAACATCCGTTACCCAGATATGAAATGACCAGAGAATTTTTGCATCCCTTTCTTTTGGATTTTTTTTATCATATATGGCTATAAGAGCATTACCCTTCTTACCATCAAGATTAACCGTAAATGATTTTCTATCGGGAGAAAGAGTTACGCTCTTAACAAAATCCACAGATACATCGTTCCATAACTGATGTGCGGACAATGGCAGACGACTATCATCAGCAATACTATCTTCATAAGCATAATTTTTATTTGTTGTATAATATGCCCCACAATCAACTTTAACTGAAGTTTGATCAGGTTTTACTATTACAGAATTTGCTTTACCATAGTAATAAGTAACTCTTTGCCATTTAATATTGGTTAATTTTACAGCCAGCATTTTACCTGGTCGTATAGATTTACCACTCAAGTCTAAATCATATTGCCCATAACCCTTCGAAGAAACAAGTTTTACACTTAATTTACCAATAAATCTCTGAGGTATCAAATCTACAACTAAAGAAAAATCTTTAGAAACGTCAATTGGGCCGTTAAGAACAATCTTATGTGATCCTTCTTCTACTTTCTTTATTATTCCAGTTAAGGGATCTATATATAAGATGCCTCTTAAATTATTAGTTTTTGATTCTATTATAACAGATGATACAGAACCAAAATCAGAATTTGCAGGTATGGTCATTTTTAAAGCTCCTAAAACAGGCTTTAATTTAACATTTTCAAGTCCCAAATTATCTATGTTTGCAAGAAATGGACATGAAGAAGCATCAATGTATTTATCGTTATACGACTGCATTTGCGGCATTATAAATTGAAATTCACTATCATTTTTCTCTATACTATTAGGATAATATATAAAATACTCTTTTACAGCCGGCACATCATGCAAACCTACCAATCCATTGTTCAATATTACAACTTTGTCACCATTTATACCAATTGTATCTCCTGTTTTGAAATTCAACAGGAATGGAGCATCACCATCAATAGTTAAATGAGACGAATTAGGTTGCTGTATAAAAATTTGCTTTATACTATCATTATTGCAACTATAGATTAAAAGCACAAATCCAAATAACATATATTTTATAAAAAGTTGAATTCTATTTTTCATATTAGTTATGATTTTTAAGTTGAGCATCTATAGAGAATATATAATTTTCGATATTTGTATATCCATTTCCTGAAATTTGTGATGCATCATTGGGATTATTTTTATCTAGACCATACTTATCTTCAAAGGCATCAGGTATACCGTCATTATCACTATCCAACTTTTTTCCCCCAGCTTTAATTTCTCCAGGGCCACCCAATGGAAATTGATTTTTATTACGTTCATTTTGTATTATGCTACCCTTTTTACCCAAAGAAGTTAACTCTCCAATAAGGAAAGAATCCACTTGGTCCCTGGCAGGTAAACTTGCCCCCACATTATTAACTATCCATTTATAAGCATCTTTAGCATCAGTTTGCTGATTGATTTTTCTAAATTTGTCAGGATCTTTTCTTAAAAATGTTGGAGTACCAAGGCAATAATCATTCCAATTTACCGCTGGATTAATTTCCACACCATTAAGAGTTCCATCTTTATCATAATCATAAAAATTACCATGGCAATACGTGCAAAACAGATTATTACCTCCTATAAAAGGTTTTGCAGGCATAACTTTAGAATCAATGATATTTCCTTTTCCATCATTTTTCCAATTATGTTCAATAGGTCCTACTATAAAATAATTATTTTCTATATCTGTCAAAGATTGTTCTTTTGAATCTCCACTCATATTATAAGCTGCGCCATCACCCCAATCATATATAACATTGTCAACAAATTGATTAAGTCCCTTCACCTTTGGATTACGGGTTTTATTATCAATATAAAGATTACGGAACAAAGTAATACCATGCTGAATCCCTGTTTGTATAAGTCCTCCACATGAGTGATTCTGTAAACCTTGCCCTATTATGGAATTTTGGATTGTTATATTATATGATGTTGTACTATTAATTGAAAAATTCTCATCACGCCCCCAAGTTACAGAAAGATGATCAAAGATCATATTAGCACCGTCAGCAACACCTGCAGCATCCTTTCCATCAGATCCTTGTGTCCCCATTCTAATACGCAAATAACGACATATAAGATTGTTTGCACCAGAGAAAGACACACGATTTCCATAAAGAACCACACCTTCACCAGGAGCCGTTTCACCAGCAACTGTAAGGTTTTTCGAAAAGACTAAAACTGATTTTAAATTTATAATTCCACTTACATCAAATATTACAATCCTATTTGGCTTACTGACAGCATCACGTAATGATCCTTTACCTGCATCATTTAAATTAGTAACATGAACAATATCACCACCTCGGCCTCCTGTTGTATATCGTCCAAAACCCTCTGCTCCAGGGAAAGCAAGCACTTCACCATAATTAGGAAATGGTGTGGTCTTCTTTATAAAGACGTCTTTCTCTATTATATTCTTTGAACACGAGATACATACCAATAATAGAATTAAACTACCAATTAAACTAATTAATGTGTGTTTCATATCTTGTATTAATTAATATAAAGTTAAATATTAAGGGAAGGAACAGAATTATTCCTCCCTTAATTTTTAAGTAATCAATAACCCGGTAACTGAGTAAGATTCGGATTATCAACCATAGGATGTCCTGCTGACTTATCCGCAAAAGGAAGAAGTTCACAGTGATTTTCTTTATAACCGTAATAAATGCCATCACTTCCATCTGCAGCCTGAATCCAATTAGGATAGGAACCGCCGTTCTCCTGACTTCCTGTAGGTTTCGTATAGATGACATTACCTATTTGCAAAGTATTATATCCATTCGTAAACCCTACAGCTTTTCGTCCTTTTTGATTGAAAGAACTGGTATAAGCTTCAAACATATCCACAGGATACCATTTGTCTCCTGATTCCACCCTTATACCATGTGCAGTCAGGATAGCAGCTAATTTAGTCTGATAAGCAGCATAGTCCGTAGATTTATCAGGAACGGATTTTAACACACTTATCTCTTGGGGATCCGTAATATCAACATAGTCTAAAGCCAAGAAAGTGTCTCCATATACTTGATTGTCTTTATGAAACTTATACAATCGGTAAACAGAAATTCCGGCATACGCATCTTTACGATCAGATAGGTTCTTCATAGCCTGTTTCGTTGCATTTATCTCTTTTGCCAGACACCCCATCCTGATCAAATCCGTACGAAGCATAAACTCATTGGCAAATTCCCATTTCCTCTCCTGAGCAATAGCGTCATTAAATTCTGATTGTGTTCCCGGAACTTCCATATCACCTATACCTGCCCGGCTACGTACCTCCTTCAAGGCAGCTATACCGGCAGAGGTAGGACCATTGTTGAGATAATTTTCAGCCTCAGCATACATCAACAACACATCAGAATAGCGTAATATAGGAATATCCAGATTCCTGGCATCAGCAGAAATCGGCTCTACACACCAAGACAGGCGAAATTTCCCCGGCATAATACAAGAATAAGTCGTACCGACATCTACCCAAGTATCGTTAGATGCTCCTTTATTCAAGAAATAAATACTATAAGAAGTACAATTCACATCCCGACGTGTATCATTCTTATTAAATGAAAGATAATAAGTAGGCAGCATAAATTGCATAGCCTTACGCGATCCAAATGCCCCCCCGCGTGATCCAGGCTGAGCATATACATCAAACGCAGAATTCGTTTCTGAACCATATTGAGCCAACTGCCAAAGCATTTCGGAATTGGTAGCCGAAAAATTACGCTGGCAGAAATTATACCATAAATACTCATAGCCACTCATACCGTCCTGACTTTGTACGAGTTTGTTTTCTCCTTTATCTATTACTTTTTTACAAGCCGAGTCCGCAATTTCATACAACTGTTTGACGCGATTTGTATCATCACGACGTTTAACCTGCATCGTACTTTCATCATTTGTTTCCAAATTCCACCGTAAAGAATATCCTCCTGCATATAAAGCGGTTCTAGCCAGCAAAGCATACGCAGCCTGTTTGGAAATACGTTCAGGTGTTGTATAACCACTGGCTGAATACCAGGGAAGATAATTAATAGCCTGTTGTAAATCTGCTATGATATGGTCATAGATCGTATCACGAGAGACGCGCTTGGGATATAAGGCTTCATTTGTATCCTTAATATCATTCATTGGAATCCAACGGGCAGGTACATCACCGTAAATGCGTATAAGATTTAAGTAGCTGAAAGCCCTTATGGACAGCACCTCACCCAGAAGTTGATTACGTTTTGCCGTCTCAGGCATCTTATAAAGATTCTTAATTGCAATATTGGCCTGTTCAATGGCACCATACTGTTCATTATATACTCCTGTCAACGTATTGGGAGTTTTAGAATCATAGTAATAGTTACAAATGTTATACTTTGAATTATTTGTAGAACCATCTTCACATGAATGCATGACACCGTCACCCATTCCCATCTGATAGTAAAAGTCCTTATTGACAATTCCCCGATAACAGCCTTCAACAAAAATTTCAGCTTTTGATTCATTTTCAAATACCGTCTCCGTATCATCAGATGTATATGGATCCATTGAAAGCCAATCCTGACAGGATGTAAGACCAGTTATCAATGTAACAGCAATAAACAATTTATATCTTTTCATGATTTGCTTTAATTTATAATTAGAATGTAAGATTCAAACCAATTACGAAACTTCTTGAACGAGGATAAGTTGAGCTATCATATCCCGGCGTAGTTACTACATTATTTGCAGCAGAAACCTCTGGATCATATCCATCATAGCCTGTAATAGTCGCCAGATTATATACACTAACATATATACGAGCATTTGAAATACAAGCCCTCTTCAACCATGTTTTCGGAAAACTATAGCCCAATGTAATCTGTTCGATCCGCAGATAAGAACCATCCTCAACATAGTAAGAAGACGGATACGTTATATAACTGCTATTAACCTTACTCAAACTCCATGTTCTTGAAGATTCATCAGGATTCAATTCCTTTAAACGTGCCAAGGTCATAGCCTCTACGCCCGTTGCAGGATCAACAAGCCTATAATAGTTGTTACCGAATTTAGAAGGTACATTCTGGAACATTGCGTATGGGCTCATACTATGTTTCGTAGCATTGTAGATATCATTCCCTATTGAGAACTTCATGAACATACTAAAGTCAAAATTTTTATAAGTAACTGAATTATTCAGACCTCCTGTACAATCAGGTGTGCCATTACCAATCTTCACCAATTTACGAGTAAACTTGGTACCATCTTCATTATCAGCTGCAAATTTTATATCTCCCGGTTGTACCGTACCAGTCGAAGGAGCTACGACCCCATCCTTAAGTACAAATTTTCCATTTACCTCATTGAAATCATCCGTAGTATAAACACCCTCATACTTATATCCATACATATCGCCGAGAGAACGTCCCACGGTAGCGTAATAAGTAACACATCCACTTCTATTACCACCAACACTAAATGTCTTAGTTGTTTCTCCATTTTCCAAAGAAATCACCTTAGACCTATTGAACGAGAGATTCAAGTCAGAAGTCCATCTCCAATTCTTTGCTTGTATATTTACCGTATTCAAAGTAAATTCCAAACCACGATTACGTATTTTACCTACATTCTGATATTGGTAAGTATATCCAGTACTAGTTGGAATCACACATTCCATCAACAGATTATTTGCCTGGTTATTATACCACTCTGTTGTAAGATTTATACGACTATTGAACAAAGATAGATCCAAACCTATATTAGTTGAAGCTAATGTTTCCCATTTCAACTTACTATTACCCAATATGCTACTTAATACGTAAGCAGGATTGGTTATATTATTATTTATAGGATATGTGGACAAAGACACATTCGTACGATAAAGATAATCAGAAATATTATTATTTCCTGTCGCACCGTATCCGACACGCAATTTCAAGTTATTGATCACATTAGCAAGACTACTATTTCTAAAGAATTTCTCCTCCGTTATGCGCCATGCCAGAGCCGCAGATGGGAAATATCCCCATTGATGTCCCTTCATAAATTTTGAAGAACCATCAGCTCGCAAAGAAGCAGTTAATAAATAACGCTCATCATACGTATAATTTGCCCGGCCGAAGAAAGAAACCATGCCGCTATGAGAATGACTTGAGGATTTATCACTGACATTTGCCACAGAGATATCATCAAGACCATGATTAGGGATAGGGAATCTATTTAAACTGATTGAATTACCTTCAGATTCTGAATAGGTTACTTCATGACCCAAAAGAAAATTCACCTTGTGTTTTTTTGCAAATATCTGATTATAATTCAATGTATTTGTAATCTGCCATTTATAACCTTCACTATTTCCTATACTACCATTTATACCGGTATTGACAGGATCCGTCAGATAAGCCGTAGAATTCTCATCAGAAAATGATGTTGATTTTGAATTAGTCCAGGTATAACTACCTGCTGTACGCCACGTAAAATGTTTAAGGAAATCAAATTCAATACCACTATTTACAGAAAAAATTCTTGCACGTTTCTTGCTCGTAGAAGCTAAATTCTGGATCAAGGGATTAGAAGTATCATAACCTGAATCCAAACTGGAGAAATCCAGATATGTCTGAGTATTCAGCAACTCATCTTCTGTAAACATGGAACCACCATTAATAGGTTGCAATAGTACACTTTTCATACCAGAGTAAGCTCCGCCACCCATTATATTGCGTCCACAAAACATGGCATTCAAATCAAAACGTACGCCCTTCCATAACTCAGAATTTACCTTAGCACGGAAAGAATTTTTCTTATCACTATGATTGGCCAGAAGACCATCTTCATCGTAATAATCATAACTTAGCATGACCTGAGTCTTTTCTGAACCTGTCTGTATATTGACATTATGATTTTGTTTTAATGCAGACCCACCAAAAGCTTTATTCTGCCAATCCACACTATAGGAGTTTGAATAATTATCAGCTATTCTATTGAAAGCTCCGCTATAGAAATCAGACTCATCAGTAGCTTTGCCATTATCAAAGACATTACTCCATGCTGAACTCTTACCTTGCAATTCGGCCATTTCATATTGATACTTGACATAATCTTCTGTATTGTTCATCATATTCAGTTTTTTTGATAAACGATCAAAAGAGAAATAGGTATTGTATGAAACTTGTGTCCGGCCTTTTTTCCCGGACTTAGTCGTAATCAGTATAATTCCATTAGAACCACGTGCTCCATAAATAGCAGTAGAAGAGGCATCTTTCAAAACATCAATACTTTCAATATCGTTAATATCAATATTATCAAGTGCATTATCCATCTCAAATCCATCCACTATATAAAGAGGAGTGGAACTCTGTGTAAGAGACATTCCGCCTCGTACCGTTATGGTTGAGCCAGCTCCGGGTGCACCGCTAGTAGAAATAATATTCACACCAGGTATTTTACCTTCCAAGGCCTGAGCTGCGGTAGCTACCGGAGTATTTTCCAGTTCCTTACCTTCTATAGAAGAGATAGCACCCGTAAGATCTTTGCGTCTTACCTTAGCATAGCCAATAGAAACGACCTCATTAAGTATACGAGTATCTTCCTTTAACACACAACTGACCGAAGTACGATTGCTGATGTTTATAATCTGGTCTGAGTAACCTATATAATTAATCTTCAATTTGGTTGCCGATTCAGGTACATCGACAGAGAAATTCCCGTCAAGGTCTGTCACTGCAGCAACCTTGGTTCCAGGAACAGACACCGTTGCGCCAATAATCTCAGTACCTTGCTCATCTTTGACCGTTCCTTTTATAGTACGGGTCTGAGCAAAGACGGAAATGTTACACATCATCAGCAGCAACGAAATGCAAAATTTTAGGATTTTAAAATTCATTTTGATTTAAGTAGGTCCATTTGGTTATTTTTCCGTTGGAGAAGATGCCAGACCCATTAATCATCCCCTTCAGCTGTTCGTAGATTTTTTGAATGTTGTTATTATTCTTCAGTCATTTAGGTTTCTTCATAGTTAATGCCAATAAAAAAACCTTACTAAGATGATGACGAATGTAAATGTTTATAATCAACTGACTTAAGATAAACTATGCCAACACTAAGTTGTAAATAAAAAAATAAAAAATTCGCCATGTCATAAGTATTTTAAAAAGTAGTTTGTTGTTCATGATTCATCTCTGCAAATATACAAAGGTCACCATTATTTGAACATACAATATTGTCCTTTTCTAATACAAATTTGTACAAACCAATGAAAAGACTAAACTTTTCAACACCGTTTAAATGCTTTTATCAATTAATTCAATAAATTTGCATCTACAGGTCAAAGTCATCAATTGCTATTCCTAACACATGAAAAAACTTAGTATTTATTTACTTCTTTGCTTACAAGTCATATTATTATTTCTAAGTTCTTGCCATGATAAAACAAGAACAGGTATGAACACCGTTTCGTCAGCCTTTGTTCAAAAGAAAAGGATGACCCTTCCTGTAGAATTGCAGTCTTTAAAGATCACAACTTCAAACGGACTACCAGACAATTCCGTTTATAGTATTTACCAAGATCGTAAAGGATTTATTTGGTTTTGTACGCTGAACGGGTTAGCACGATATGATGGGAACAATTTTCTGACCATTACAAGAGATTCCTGTACAGCTGATTTACGGGACAATCGTATCAAGGAAATCCGGGAAGACAAATATGGACTATTATGGATCAGAACTTCTGCAGAAACTTTTAACTGCTATAATCCCAAAACTGGAAAATTTATTGATTATTCTAGTGAGAAAAGACTAAATCGGCACTACAATTCCTTCCTTGAAGTCCCCAATGAAGGAATTTGGCTGTATGGAAAACAAGAAGGCTGTATGCATATTCTCCACCAAAAGAACCACTTTTCAAGTTCCATCTATCAAGAAAAAGAAACAGGAAGCAATCATATCAATTTCATCTGTCACAGAAAAGGAAACAATATTTACATAGGTACGGATCGCACACTTTGTTTGTTCCGAAATGGAAAAATAAGAAAATTGGCTAAAGGGAATTTCATTAAAAGCATAACGACAAAAAAGAAAATCTTTTTCCTAACAGAAAATGGAAAAGTTTATGAAATACTAAACAATGTTATTTTTCTCAAAACAACTATTTCAGAAGTACAAAAAGGAGACGACAAAATCACCGATGCCATAGCATATAAAAAGCAAATCATCATCTTCTCCTCTAATGGCGGGTATCATATTAACTCTAATGGAAAAATTTCTCCCAACAAAGGTTCGTGGCATATACCAAATGGGCAGATCGTTAAAGATGATGAACAGCACCCATGGATTTATAATAAAACAGGAGTACTATTCCGTATCAATGGCAATAAAATTCATCCTATAAGACTATTTCCTTCACAAGAAGTCAGGTACATTGATTATGAACGTTACCATATTGCCAATGCTCAAGGATTAATTTGGATCTCAACCTACGGAAACGGACTTTTCATTATGGATCCTAAAACAGAAAAGATTCAGCATATTAAAGCAAATGATCATGCATCCTACATTTCCAGCAATTTCCTGCAATATATTCTGAAAGACCGCTCAGGAGGAATCTGGGTTAGTTCTGAATATACCGGCGTAGCTCATCTAAAGATTATTAACAGAGGCGTAGTTCACCTTTTTCCAGGAGGAAAGAATCTGCCTAATCATTCAAATATCATACGTATGATTACACGCATGAATGATGGAACCATAGAAGTAGCCAACCGTGATGGATGGCTCTATTCCTACTCACAAGACATGAAACATCTGAAGGCAGCCCATCATTTCAACGCTAATGTTTATTGCATGATGTATGCACCTAACGGAGTTCTTTGGATCGGGACAAAAGGAAATGGAATATATGTAGACAAACAGCATTACCTAAAAGACAATACCCTCAACACCCTTTCTGATAATGATATCTATTGTATGCTAACTGACCACCGAGGAAGAATCTGGATTGGTACTTTTGGAGGCGGGCTCGAACTTGCAATAAAAAATTCAGGAAAGTATAGATTCCGCTCTTTCTTTTCCAACACGGTAGGGCTACAGGAAGTTCGATGCCTGATAGAAGACCGAAATGGGATGATCTGGGCCGGAACCAGTGGAGGCATCATCATTTTAAATCCAAAAGAATTCACAAAAGCTCCACATTTTTATCATCTATATAATACGGATAACGGCAAACTTACTGGAGATGAAATAAGATGGCTCATGCAAGACCGGCAAGGATACATCTGGATAGCCATAGCTGGTGCTGGTATTGCACGATGCACCATAAAAAACAAAGATTACGGACATCCTCAAATAAAATTTTTCGATACACATGACGGACTGGTCAGCAATAAAGTACAGACTATTCTCGAAGATAGGAACAATGATGAATGGATCTCTACAGAATATGGTATATCTCATTTCATTGAAAAAACAGGACGCTTTGAAAATCACTTTTTTTCTCCTTATATGACTGGTAATGTCGGAAGTGAAAATTCGGCTATACAACTTCCCGGAGGACATCTCCTTTTCGGTACGAACTATGGACTTCTTCTTATCAATCCTGAAAAAACGGAGAAATCCGCTCCTCCGCTCAGCATTACTTTCACGGGTCTGAAAATCAATGGGCAACCTGTCACCCCAGGTAAATCAGGATCTCCAATGAATACAGCTATATCATATACAAATCATATTAAATTAAAATATAACCAGAATTCTTTTTCTATTAATCTTTCCACCCTTTCATACGAGAACCCTTCAACCGTCAAATATCAGTACCAGTTGGAAGGTTACGACAAGAAATGGAGTTCACCATCCTCTCAAACAACTATCACTTACAGATACCTTCCATCTGGTTCTTATCTTCTGCATGCCAGAGCAGCCAATGCCTACGGAACTAACGGAAAAGTTTCTACAATCCGGATTACAATAGCTCCACCGTTCTATTTCAGTTGGTGGGCGTTTCTCCTCTATGCTATCATCATTGTTGCTGTTACCCTTTTCATAGTACGGACCATACGACATATCAGTCATCTCAAGAACCAGATGAAAATCGAAGAAGTACTAACCAACTACAAGATAAAATTCTTCACCAACATAGCTCATGAATTCCGAACGCCTCTTACTCTTATACAAGGTTCACTGGAAAAAATAAATATAACAGTACAAAAGGAAAAACTTCAGAAAGAACTTGGTTATTCTCTGGACATTATGGGGAAAAGTACCCAAAGGATGCTCCGGCTTATTGACCAATTGCTTACTTTTCAGAAAATACAAAATAACAAGATTACTCTAAATTTGGAAAAAGTAAATATCATCAATCAACTAAACGATATTTATAAAACTTTTAAAGATTCTGCCACCTCCAAACATATCAAATATACTTTTCTCCATAACACAGACGCGTATGAGATGTATACAGACAAAGGACATCTTGACAAGATCGTCTGGAACCTGCTCTCAAATGCTTTTAAATATACACCATCAAAACGCTCCGTGAGCTTAGACGCAAATATAGACAAAGATTCCAAATCTCTCATTATCCGTGTTATTGATACAGGAATCGGCATCCCAGAAGAAAAACAGAAGGAACTCTTCAGCCGCTTCATGCAAAGTCACTATGCAGGTGACAGTTTTGGTATAGGACTTAATCTTACTAAAGAACTTGTAAGTGTACTCAAAGGCACCATTTCTTATCAGGAAAATCCAGAAGGTGGAAGTATTTTCAGCGTCAGACTACCTCTCGATAATAATGTATATAATAAAAATGACTATATGGACGAACACGCCGTGTTCCTAAATGATAATAAACTGCAAGCGCAACACTATCATATTGATAAGAAAAAAAATTCATATCCTGACATAGATAACAGTACAGAAACCTCACGCTGTTCTAAAAACACAATTATCCTACTGATCGAAGACGACGATGATGTTCGTGACTTTCTCGCGAGAGAACTCCGTACCAACTTCAACACTATCACCGCAACTGACGGAAAGGAAGGACTTCTGAAAGCTCATTCTTCAGATATCAGCCTTATCATCAGTGATGTGATGATGCCTGAAATGAACGGTTTTGAACTTACTAAAAAGATAAAAAGTGATTTTGAAATCTGCCATATTCCGGTCATCCTCCTTACTGCCCTTGCTTCCAATGAAAATCAACTTCAAGGAATAGAATCAGGAGCCGATGCTTATATCACAAAACCGTTCAGCCCCAGTCTTCTAAAAGCACGTATCTTCCAAATACTTGATGAAAGAGAACGCCTTCGAAAAAAATTCTCCAAAGATACAGAATCCTTTTCTCCTCTTCTCGCCAATACGGAAAAAGACCAGGATTTTGTAGAGAAACTCAACCAGATCATGAAAAGGGAACTTAACAATCCCAGATTTTCAGTCAATGATTTTGCTGACCAGATGGGCATGGGAAGAACTCTTTTCTTCAGAAAGATAAAGGGCGTATCAGGATACACGCCTAATGAATTCATCCGGGTTATCAGAATGAAAAAAGGAGCAGAAATGTTGAAAGAAGATAAATATACCATTTCAGAAATAGCCTACCATATAGGATTCGAAAGTCCTTTTTATTTCAGTAAATGCTTCAAGGAACAATTTGGTGTCTCTCCTTCGGGCTATAGAAGAAAAAAAAGATATAAAGAATGATACAATATCAGTAGTAGAAATTTATTTTAATGTAAAAGGTTACATACACTTAATAGGAATTTATTAAAAAAACTCATATTATACCAATCCTGCTAATGAATTAGAAACCTAATTTATTTCACACAAAAAACCGGTAATAAATGTTGCCATCTGGAAAAAAGATCGTATCTTTGAAGCCATACTATTGACCTCTAACGGTCGCTCTTAATTACTAATAACATGAAACAAAATCAAGAAGGTAGCAG
>JAKVJW010000049.1 GCA_022486815.1 Prevotella sp.
TATTGATTTATATTCCCGATGACGGACATGGTAAGTTAAAAGGAATGAAGCGGATGACGAATATAAAATATTTAGGATAATGATGTGGTTGGTATTAGCGTTTATCTCAGCGACTTTGTTGGGATTCTATGATTCTTTTAAAAAAGCGGCTTTAAGTGAAAATGCTGTTATCACGGTGCTCTTTCTCAATACATTTTTCTGTTCCGTAATTTTCATACCCTTTATCCTGCTATCTCATTATACGGCTGTGCTTGATGGAAGTGTTTTTCATGTAGCTGACGGCGGTTGGGAAATACAGAAATATGTCTTTCTAAAGAGCTGCATTGTCCTGACAAGTTGGATTTTCGGTTATTTTGGAATGAAGCATCTTCCTTTGACGATTGTTGGTCCTATTAATGCCACTCGGCCAATTATGGTTCTTGTAGGAGCGATGCTCGTATTCGGTGAAGTTCTCAATCTTTATCAGTGGATAGGTGTAGCTTTGGCTGTTACGTCGTTTTTTATGCTTTCCAAAAGTGGCAGGAAAGAAGGCATTGACTTTAAACATAACAGATGGATTTATTGCATTATATTTGCTGCAATATTAGGTGCGATCAGTGGTCTGTATGACAAATATCTGATGGCTAAACCTGAAAATGGAGGCTTGGGGCTTGATCGTATGCTCGTACAAAGTTGGTATAACATCTATCAGATGTTCATGATGGCTATCATCTTGTTGATTGCAGTATTCAAACCATTTGCTCATCTTCGAGGAGGCAGAGCTTTGTTTCCTCAAACCAAATTTCATTGGAACTGGGCCATTCCTTGGATTTCTCTCTTCTTAAGTGCTGCCGATTTTGTGTATTTTTATGCCCTTTCTCTGCCGGAAGCAATGATTTCTATTGTTTCTATGATACGAAGGGGGAGTGTTATTGTTAGTTTTCTGTTTGGTGCAGCTGTATTTCATGAGAAGAATTTGAAAGCAAAAATATTTGATTTGGCCTTGGTTCTGCTTGGAATGGTATTCTTGTATATCGGGTCAAAATAAATCGTATGATCTGATTTTTGTAGTAAGACATTAAAAGATGGTTGTCTTGTTTATTTGTTAGTTTGTTGCCAGAGGAGGACTGTCTGTATCTTAAAGAACCACCGTTGGCAGTTATTGGTTAAAAAATGATATAAAACTGTTTCTTTTCTTTGCAATACGATTGAAATATTGTATTTTTGCAAAGACCTTATTCAATAAAATTGATTATGCAGAATATCTTTAAAGGCTTGGGTATAGCCTTAATTACTCCGTTTCATGATGATGGTAGCGTAGATTATCAAGCCCTGAAAAGACTAGTGGAATATCAACTTGACAATGGTGCGGATTTTCTTTGTATTCTTGCGACAACAGCTGAAACTCCTTGCTTGAGTCGTGAAGAAAAGGATAAGATTACGGAAGTAGTTAAAGAAGTAAATCATGGTCGTGTAAGAATCTTAAAATATTGTGGTGGTAATCATACTGCAGCAGTTATTGATGAGATCAAGTCTACAGACTGGACGGGTGTTGATGGTATACTGAGCATCTGCCCTTACTATAATAAACCTTCACAAGAGGGTCTTTATCAACACTTTAAGGCTATTGCGGAAGCAAGTCCTCTGCCAGTGGTCATGTATAATGTCCCAGGGCGTACAAGTGTGAATATGAATGCCGATACGCAGGTGAGATTAGCGAATGACTGTCCTAATATCGTTGCCGTGAAGGAGGCTTCCGGTTCACTTGAACAGATTGATGAGATTATCAAAAAGAAGCCTGACCATTTTGATGTCATCAGTGGTGATGATGCACTTACATTTTCAATGATTGCCAGCGGAGCAGTAGGTGTGATTAGTGTTATTGGCAATGCCTTGCCAAAGGAGTTTTCCCGAATGGTCCGTTTGGAGTTCAATGGAGAATACGAAGCAGCTCGTAAGATCCATCATCAATTTACAGAATTATACAAATTGCTTTTCGTAGATGGTAATCCTGCGGGTGTTAAAGCATTACTCAATGATATGGGTTTTATCAACAACGTACTTCGTTTGCCTTTGGTTCCGACAACCATTAAGACGAAGGAAAGAATGGCTGAAATACTGAAAGAACTCAGAAACTAATGAAGGTCGTTATTTATTAAGAATCTCATTATTAAAATTAGCAATATGTCAGAAGAGACGAAAAAGGTTATCCATGAGGTTACCCCTCTTATGTTCAAGGATGTACTTTACATTGCTGATCGTCATAAGAAGGAATTTACATACCCTCTACATAATCATGATGCATGTGAATTGAATTTTGTAGAAGGGGCTTCAGGTGTGAGGCGTATTGTCGGGGATTCTCAAGAAGTAATAGGTGATTATGATTTGGTTCTTATTACATCCAGTCAACTTGAGCATGTATGGGAGCAATATCACTGTAAGAGTGGAGACATTCATGAGATTACAGTTCAATTTGATTTCAATTATGGAGAAGACACCATATTCAGTCGAACTCCATTGTCATCCATTGCCCGTATGCTAAATGAAGCAAGAAAAGGATTGTGTTTTCCTTTGAAAGGAATTATGAAGGTCTATCCGATGCTAACGAAGTTGAGTCAGATAAGGGATGGCTTTTATGCAGTCAGAGAGTTTTTTACTATACTTTATGAATTATCGATGACAGAGGGGGCTAGATCTCTGGCTACAACAAGTTACGCCAAGGTGATGGTTGAAGATGATTCCCGAAGAGTATTTAAAGTAAAGGATTATATTTCAAATAATTATATGGACGACCTTCGTCTCCCTATGTTGGCAGACATTGCGGGAATGAGTCCAAGTGCTTTCAGTAGATTTTTCAAGCTTCATACCGGTCGTAATCTGAGCGAATATATTATTGATTTGCGGCTGGGATATGCTACCAGACAGTTGTTGGATACTACAAAAAGTATCAGCGAAATCAGTTTTGATTGCGGATTTAATAATCTGAGTAATTTTAATCGAATTTTCAAGCGCAAAAAGGGTTGCTCTCCAAGTGAATTCAGAGAATATTACCACAAAACGAGAATAATTATCTAAACGGACAATTCAGGTTGTGATTTCTCCTGCTATAGAATGAGACATCATTATTCTTACCATGTGTGAATCCGTGTATCTGGCCTGTAAATACATCAGTTTTGTAATTGCGGCCTCTACAGTACTATCGAACCCACTGATGACACCAGCATGTTGGAGTTGGTAGCCTGTATCATAACGGCCCATTTCCACTCTTCCACTGACACACTGACTTACGTTGACGATAGTTACGCCACGTGATGAGGCTTCTCGGAGTAATCGTAAAATCCATTGCATGTGTGGGGCATTACCACTTCCAAAACTTCGCATTACAATTCCCTTTAGTTGTGGGTGATCCAGAATATGGCGCATAACGCTCTCTTCTATTCCTGGGAACAGACTGAATACGACCACATTAGCATCCATCCTGAAATGAGGAATCATAGGTTTTGAATAGTCAGGACGTAAAATATGATGCCGATGAAATGAAAAATTGACTCCGGCTTCGCATAGAGATGGATAATTATAGGAATTGAAGGCATTGAATCCATCAGCTGCAATCTTTATAGCCCTGTTGCCACGAATAAGTTTTTGACTGAAATAAATACATACTTCAGGTACTTCCGGGGTTCCGTCAAGACGTCTGGCGCTGGCTATTTCAATACTTGTAAGTACATTTTCCTTTCCGTCAGTTCGTAAAAGTCCCATAGGGAGTTGACTCCCGGTCAGTATGACAGGTTTCGTCAGGTTTTCCAGCATGAAACTCAAAGCTGATGCTGTATAAGCCATGGTATCAGTACCATGAAGAATGACGAAACCGTCATGGGTTGGGTAATTAGATGAAATAATATGTACAAGTTGCGCCCAATTCTGAGGGTTCATATCCGAGGAGTCGATGGGAGGGGTAAACTGGTAGATGTCAATATCTGCATCTACATCCTTTAATTCTGGCATTAATTCTCCTAAGTGATTGAAATCAAGAGGTTCAAGAGCACCAGTCTGGGAATTTCTTCCCATTCCTATCGTTCCACCTGTATAAATGAGGAGTACTTTACTTTTTTTATTGCTATTCATATCTGTTACCCATATCTGGCGAATTTGTTTTAATTTATAGTATTTATTACGTGCCCTCGCAATCGTTTGCGTTATTTTACGTTGCAAATATAACGCAAAATTTTCGGAATACAAAAAGATTCGTTATTTTTGCATAAGTATCTTAGAACTTAAAAACAAATATTCTATCATGAAACAATTTATGGATGAAGATTTCTTGCTGCAAAATAATATAGCCAAGGATCTTTTTCACAATCATGCGGCTAAGATGCCGATTATTGATTATCATTGTCATTTGATACCTCAGATGGTAGCTGACGATTATCAGTTTAAGAATATCACTGAACTTTGGCTGGGAGGTGACCATTACAAATGGAGAGCAATGCGTACGAATGGCGTTCCGGAAAAATATTGTACCGGAGATGCCTCAGACTGGGAAAAATTTGAGAAGTGGGCTGAAACTGTTCCTTATACTTTCCGCAATCCTCTGTATCATTGGACACATCTTGAATTGAAAACCGCTTTTGGCATTACTAAATTGTTGAGCCCGAAGACGGCACGTGAGATTTATGATGAGTGCAATGAAAAATTGAAACTACCGGAGTATAGCGCTCGTGGTTTGATGCGTCACTATCATGTGGAGTGTGTTTGCACGACAGATGATCCTGTTGATGATTTACGTTATCACAAGAAGACTCGGGAGAGTGGTTTTGAAATCAAAATGTTACCGGCTTGGCGTCCTGATAGGGCTATGAATATTGAAAAGCCTGATTATGCGGATTATATCAATAAACTTGCAGAAGTAAACAATTCCGATATAACTACATTCAAGGAAATGGTAGATGCTCTGCAGAACCGTCATGACTTCTTCGCAGCCAACGGCTGCAAACTGAGTGATCATGGGGTGGAGGAGTTCTATGATGATCCATATACGGACTCTCAAATTGAGATTATCTTTAAAAAGGCCATGCGTAAGCAGCATCTTTCTCAAGAAGAGATACGCCAGTATAAGCATGCTTTCTTGAAGATCAGTGCTGAGATGGATGCAGATGCTGACTGGACTCAGCAATACCATTATGGGGCTATCCGTGATAATAATACTTTGATGTATAAGCAACTTGGTCCTGATACGGGCTTTGATTCTATTGGCGTATTCAATACGGCGAAAGCCATGAGTCATTTCCTTGATGATTTGAATACAGAAGGTAAATTGACTCGTACCATTCTATATTGTTTAAATCCTTGTGATAATGAGGTGGTAGCTACTATGCTCGGTAATTTCCAGGGAGGTGAACCTGGAAAGATTCAGTTTGGTTCCGGTTGGTGGTTCAATGATCAATTGGATGGAATGGCCAGGCAGATCAATGCACTTTCTACACTGGGTTTATTGAGCCGGTTTGTAGGGATGTTGACAGACAGCCGCTCCTTCTTGAGTTATCCTCGTCACGAATATTTCCGTCGCTTGCTTTGTAACGTTCTTGGTAATGATGTCGAAAACGGACTTTTACCGGATGATCATGAGACGCTAGCGCGTATGGTTGAAGATATTTCCTATAATAATGCACGAAAATATTTTAAATTCTACTAAGCATCTGATGGATATTTGATCATATATTTTTGTAAAAGTATTTCTTAGCAAAATATTTCTGTTGCTAAAATAGTGAGGGATGAGTTTCAAACTCATCCCTCATCTGTTTCTTCAGGGTTTAAAACTATCACAGAAGGGGTACTTACATTCTTTTTATTATCTTTGATTTGCAAATTAGAATAAAAAACGAATGGCTATACAGACTTATCGCTAAGAAAAATTCTGAATGTAAAATATATTCTTTAATATCTTCTGATAATCTACATGTCATATTACTCTGTCGGATATTTAATCATACTATTATAAGCTGTTCGAAGAAGATGTTTTCTTTTATTTTATAGGCTAAAAATTTGTTGTTTTAAAAAATAAGGCGTATTTTTGCAAGTATAAAAACGAAAATTTTCAAGCTAAAATGAAAAAGTTGATCCGTTTGGCTCTAGTCGGTTTGGTTTTGGTAATGGCATTGGCCTTAGACAGTTGTTCCACTTCAAAGGGTGTGGCTTATTTTCAAAACGCCGATTCTGTGAGTCTGGCAGCATCTAAGGTGTTATATGATGCTAAGATCATGCCAAAAGATCAGTTGACGATTACAGTAAATACCACTAATCCCGAAGCTGCTGCTCCTTTTAATCTTTCAGTCTCTGCTACTGTAGGGACAAGTGGACAATTGAACAGTGGTGGCGGAAGTAGTTTGCAAGGGTATTTGGTTGACAATGATGGATACATAAATTTCCCGATTGTAGGTAAATTGCATGTTGCTGGTTTGACAAAGAATGAATGCGAGGACATGATCCGAAGTAAGATCAAACCTTATATGTCTACGACTGAGAATCCGATTGTGACGGTGCGTATGGCCAGTTACCGGGTTACGGTCTTAGGTGAAGTAAAAAGCCCAGGGGTTGTTCAAGTTCCTACTGAAAAGATGAGCGTGCTTGAAGCCATTGCTCAGGCCGGAGACCTGACAATTTACGGTAAGCGTAATAATGTGATGCTGATAAGGGAGGCTGCTGATGGAGAGAAATCAATTCATCGTTTGAATTTGAATGATGCTAATCTGATTAATTCTCCTTACTATTATTTGCAGCAGAATGATATTCTCTATGTGCAGCCGAATAGTGTACAGGCAAAGAATTCCGCTATCGGCAGTTCTACTACGGTCTGGTTCTCACTTGTTAGTATTGTTACCTCAGTGGCCTCATTGCTCGTCAATGTGTTGCGCAATTAGTAGTTAGAAAACGATATAGTACTCAATAATTGGTTTATGTGTGGTATTGTTGGTTATTTAGGGAAAAGGCAAGCTTATCCGATTCTTATTAAAGGATTGAAAAGACTTGAATACCGTGGTTATGATTCAGCCGGAGTGGCATTGATCAATCCAAAAGGTAATATGAATGTCTATAAGACAAAAGGAAAGGTTTCTGATTTGGAAACTTTGTGTGGTGATAAGGATGTCAATGGCTGTATCGGAATAGCCCATACTCGTTGGGCAACTCATGGAGAACCTTCTACGGTAAATGCTCATCCCCAACTTTCTGAGTCAAAAAATTTGGCAATTATCCATAATGGAATCATTGAAAATTATGCCCAAATTAAGACTAACCTGCTGGCAGAAGGGATGCATTTCACAAGTGATACTGATACAGAAGTACTCATTAATTTAATTGAATACATTCAGACAAAGAAAAAAATCGATTTGTTAACAGCAGTACAGATCGCTCTTCGTCAGGTCATTGGTGCGTATGCTATTGCCATCGTAGACAAACATTCACCAGATCAGATTATTGCTGCTCGGAAGGCTAGTCCTCTTGTCGTGGGAATAGGGAAAAATAAAGATGAATTTTTCTTGGGTTCAGATGCCAGTCCTATCATCGAATTTACGGATAAAGTTGTTTATCTTGATGATGAGAATATTGCAGTCATGAAACTTGGGCAGGATCTGAAGGTCGTGGATATTCATAACTTGAAACTTAATCCTGAAATACAAACAGTAGATCTTGACTTAGGACAAATCGGAAAGGGTGGTTTCCCTCATTTCATGTTGAAAGAAATTTTTGAGCAACCGGATTGTCTTAAAAATTGTATGCGAGGCCGCATCGTTAACAGAATCGTTGAAACAACAGCTGTCAGTGATGATAAAAATGGACCTACAAAGAAAGAAACGGAGATGGGCATTGTTTTAAGTGCCATCACAGACCATAAGGAGCAATTGGTGAATGCAAAACGTATTATCATTGTAGCCTGTGGTACTTCCTGGCATGCGGGTCTCATCGGAAAACAACTTTTGGAGAGTTTCTGCCGTATCCCTACGGAAGTAGAATATGCTAGTGAATTCCGTTATCGTAATCCGGTAGTTACAAAGGACGATGTCGTCATAGCTCTCAGTCAAAGTGGTGAGACTGCAGATACGTTGGCAGCTATCAAACTGGCAAAGGAAAGGGGAGCATTTATTTTTGGTATTTGTAACGCAGTAGGGAGTAGTATTCCCCGAGTAACGGATACGGGTACTTATATCCATGTAGGACCGGAGATAGGAGTGGCTTCAACAAAAGCGTTTACAGGGCAGATTACTGTCTTGATCATGTTATCTCTGTCTATCGCCAGGGAAAAGGGAACCATCTCGAATAAAGATTATCAGAGTGTGATCAAGGAACTTTGGAATATTCCAGACAAAATCAAGCAGGTTCTTCAACTTAATAATGAAATTGCTGATCTCAGTCGGACGTTTACATACGCTACCAATTTTCTCTATTTAGGACGTGGATATAGTTATCCTGTAGCTTTGGAAGGGGCCTTGAAACTGAAGGAAATCAGTTATATTCATGCAGAAGGCTATTCTGCTGCAGAAATGAAGCACGGTCCGATAGCATTAATAGATTCGGATATGCCTGTAGTCGTGATAGCTCCTCATGATGCTATGTATGCGAAGATCCTTTCGAATATTCAAGAGATCAAGGCACGTAAAGGCAGAATAATCGCCATCGTCACGAAAGGGGATGAAACTATTTCCAAGATTGCTGATGAGGTAATTGAATTGCCTTCTACTATCGAATGTCTTGAACCTTTGCTGGCCACGATACCTTTGCAACTGTTAGCTTATCATGTGGCTGTATGCAAAGGCAAAAATGTTGATCAGCCCAGAAATCTGGCAAAATCAGTTACGGTAGAGTAGATATATAATATAAAATAGGATCTTGCTCTATTATGAGAGAGAATAGAAAAAGATTCAGTCTTAAAAGAAAGATAACAGTTAGATGGAAAAAGAAATTCATGAAGATTGCGGTGTGGCATTAATTCGTCTGCTTCAACCATTGGAATATTATCAGAAGAAATATTCTTCGTGGATGTATGGGCTTAACAAACTCTATCTGATGATGGAGAAGCAGCATAATCGTGGTCAGGAAGGTGCCGGTATGGCTTGTGTAAATCTTGATTCGGAGCCTGGACATGAATATATGTTTCGTGAACGGGCGGAAGGGAGTAATGCCATTACGGAAATCTTCGATCATCTCACTCAGAATTTTCATGGCATACCACCTGAATTGCTTTCGGACGTGAGTTATGCAAAACAAAATTTGCCTTTTGCCGGGCAACTTTATATGGGCCACCTTCGGTATTCAACTACCGGAAAGAGTGGCCTTTCTTATGTCCATCCGTTTCTAAGACGGAATAACTGGAAGGCGAAAAATCTATGTCTCTGCGGAAACTTTAACATGACCAACGTAGATGAGATTTTTCAGAAAATTACTGATCAGGGACAGTGCCCACGGATATACAGCGATACTTATATTCTTTTGGAGCTGATGGGACACCGTCTGGACCGAGAGGTAGAGCGGAATTTCATCAAGGCCAAAGCCGATGGACTTACGAATAAGGATATTACTCATTATATCGAGGATCATATCGAGATAAGTAATGTGCTTAAGAGTTCCATGAAAGATTTTGATGGTGGTTTTGTCATTTGCGGCCTCACTGGTTCTGGTGAGATGTTTTCAATGCGTGATCCGTGGGGTATCCGTCCTGCTTTCTACTATAAAAATGATGAGATTGTCATTGTCGCTTCAGAACGGCCTGTCTTGCAGACAACATTTGATTTGGAATATGATGATGTTAAGGAACTTCGTCCGGGAGAAGCTTTGATCGTGAATAAGAACGGTCATTGTAATCTCCAACAGATTCTTGAGCCAAAAGGAGACAATGCCTGTTCTTTCGAGCGTATTTATTTTAGTCGTGGTTCTGATAGGGATATATACAAGGAGCGTAAGCAACTCGGTGAACAGTTGGTTGAACCTATTATCAAGGCTGTCAACGGAGACATTAACCATACGGTATTCAGTTATATTCCGAATACGGCTGAAGTAGCTTACTATGGAATGCTTGACGGTTTCAAGCGTTATCTGAACGAAATGAAAATCAAGGAGATAGAAAACCTTGGTCATGTGCCTACTCATACAGAACTCATAAAGATTCTGGACACCTATATCAGATCGGAAAAGGTGGCTTGGAAAGATATCAAGTTGCGTACTTTTATAGCTCAGGGCAATACTCGTAATGATCTGGCCAGTCACGTTTATGATATTACATACGGGAGTTTGGTTCCATACGAGGATAACTTGGTCATTATAGATGACAGTATTGTCCGGGGAACAACTTTGAAGGAAAGTATCCTGAGAATCCTTGACCGTTTACATCCTAAGAAGATCATAGTCGTTTCCAGTGCTCCTCAGATCCGTTACCCTGATTATTATGGCATTGATATGCCTAAACTGGAAGAGTTTTCGGCTTTTCGAGCTACTGTCCAGTTGATTAGGAATAAGGGGATGGAGCAACTTATAACCAGTACCTATGAATCTTGTAAAAGGGAGCTTCTCAAGCCAAAGAATGAGATGCGTAATGTGGTACGTGACCTTTATGAGCCTTTCAGTGTGTATGAAATTAATCAGGAGATGGTAGAGATGCTTCGTCCTGAAGGAATGAAGACACCTATCGAAATTGTTTACCAAAGCATAGACGGTTTACATAAAGCGATTCCTGATCATAAGGGTGACTGGTATTTCTCTGGCAAGTATCCTACCCCTGGAGGGACAAAATGCTGTCTGCAAGCTTTTATCCGCTATGTAGAAACTTCCCGGGGGAAGGGTAATTTTGATTGAAAATGTGTGAAGGAAGATTCTGATAATAAGCAGAGGGATATATTCTCTGCCTCAGAAAAGATGATAAGTCATAAGTCTTAGCAATAGTTTATATAAATGAAGAACGTAACATTAGTCTTGTCAGATGGTACCAGATTTCACGGAAAGAGTTTCGGATATGATGCTCCGGTAGCAGGTGAAGTCGTGTTCAACACAGCAATGATGGGTTATCCGGAGAGTCTTACTGACCCTTCCTATGCAGGCCAAATGCTTGTAATGACCTTTCCACTTGTTGGAAATTATGGAGTGCCGCCTTTTACTTTTGAAAAGAATGGACTGCCGACCTTTATGGAAGGCAGTAAAATTTATGTTTCTGCCTTGATCGTCAGCGATTATAGTGAGCAGTATAGTCACTGGAATGCAGTCGAGAGCCTTGCAGATTGGCTGAAACGTGAACATGTACCGGGGATAACTGGTATAGATACACGTGAATTGACAAAGATATTGCGATCTCATGGTGTGATGATGGGGAAGATTCTCTTCGATGATGAACCGGATTGTGTTCCTGAAGCCAATTATGAAGGAATTAATTTTGTCGATCAGGTAAGTACAAAAAGTGTTATCAAGTACAATGAAGGTGCAGGGAAAAAGGTCGTTCTCGTAGATTGTGGCGTAAAGGCTAATATTATTCGTAGTTTGATTGATCATGGTATAGAAGTAATCCGTGTGCCTTGGAATTATGACTATACAGATATGGATTTTGATGGTCTTTTCCTCGCAAATGGTCCAGGAGATCCTGACACTTGTAATGCTGCTGTGGATATTATCCGCAAACAGATAAATCAGAGCCGTAAACCGATTTGTGGGATTTGCATGGGGAATCAGCTATTAGGGAAAGCTGCCGGTGCTACGATTTATAAACTGAAGTATGGTCATCGTGGGCATAATCAGCCAGTTCGACTTGTAGGAACTACACATTGTTATATTACAAGTCAAAATCATGGTTTTGCCGTTGATGCAAAGACTCTTGGAGATGATTGGGAACAACTCTTTGTCAATATGAATGATGGCTCTAATGAAGGTATTCGACATAAGACGAATCCTTGGTTTACTTCTCAGTTTCACCCTGAGGCAGATTCAGGACCGCTGGATACGAGATTTATGTTTGATCAGTTTGTGGATTGCCTGAAAGGAAAGGTTCCTTCATTATTAAACACTAAATAAAAGAGAATACAATGAAAGACGAAAATATTAAAAAGGTATTGGTTCTTGGTTCGGGGGCATTGAAGATAGGTGAAGCCGGCGAATTTGATTACTCTGGTTCTCAGGCTTTGAAAGCCCTTCGTGAAGAGGGGATAGAAACGGTTCTTATCAATCCGAATATTGCAACGGTACAAACTTCTGAAGGGGTAGCTGATCAGGTCTATTTTCTGCCTATTCAACCGTATTTCGTGGAACGGGTAATCAAAAAAGAACATCCGGACTGCATCTTCTTGAGTTTTGGTGGACAGACTGCATTGAATTGTGGTGTTCAACTTGACCGTAGTGGAGTGTTGAAGAAATATGGTGTTCGCGTCCTTGGTACACCTGTAAAGGCCATAATGGATACGGAAGATCGTGAACGCTTTGTAGAACGCTTGAATGAGATAGATGTAAAGACCATTAAGAGTGAGGCTTGTGAGGATATTGATGAAGCCCGGCAGGCTGCCAAGGATGTAGGTTATCCTGTAATTATCCGTGCTGCATACGCCTTGGGCGGATTAGGATCCGGTTTTGCTGATAATGAGGAAGAACTCGATCGAATCGTTGAGAAAGCTTTCTCTTTTTCTCCTCAGGTCTTAGTGGAAAAGAGTCTGAAGGGCTGGAAGGAAATAGAGTACGAGGTGGTCCGTGACCGCTATGACAATTGTATCACGGTATGCAATATGGAAAACTTTGATCCGTTAGGTATTCATACGGGTGAGAGTATCGTAATAGCTCCGTCTCAGACTTTATCAAACAGCGAGTATCATAAGCTTCGTGCACTGTCCATTAAGATTATCCGTCATATCGGTATCATTGGTGAATGCAATGTACAGTATGCTTTCGACCCGAATAGCGAAGACTACCGGGTTATTGAAGTTAATGCCCGTTTGAGCCGTTCTTCAGCTCTTGCTTCCAAAGCTACCGGATATCCATTGGCTTTCGTAGCAGCAAAACTCGGTTTGGGATATGGACTGTTTGAACTGAAGA
>JAKVJW010000050.1 GCA_022486815.1 Prevotella sp.
TCTCAGAATATATGGGATGACTGGACAGCTCAGGAACAGGCTGATGGTCAGACTGATATTCGTAAGACAGCTTCCATCATCGATTGTGCAGCTGAACTTACCCACTATTCTCACGTAACAGACTGTTGTGAGGAATGTGGCCTTATTGTTAAAAAGTTTGCTCCGGTGCTTTGTAACACTGCTGCCAATGGTGCTACCATCAAGGATGATAACTCAACATGGTGGGCTTATGAGACTGGCTATTCTTCCTGTTCTAATGGTAACTCTATGCAGGGTGATCATTATGAAGATACTCCTCTTATACGTTATGCAGATGTGTTGTTGATGCTTACAGAACTTACAGGTGATCCTTCTTATATGAATCAAGTACGTGCTCGAGCCGGACTTTCTCCAAAACCATATAGTTGGACTAATATCCAGAACGAACGTCGTTGGGAATTTGCTTTTGAAGGTTTGAGATGGAACGACCTGCGTCGTTGGTCTGGAATCAATGCTGATAAGAATTCCTTGATATGTAAGGCTCTGGATGCTCAGGCAGGAAAACCGATCTGGGTGAATGGCAAATCCGGTTATACTTTGAAACATATGACATCTTCGTGGTCTCAGAGATATATTGAGACAAAAGGTTTCTATCCGAAGCCATCTACACAAGTATCATTGTCTAATGGTGCCTTGAAACAGAATGAAGGTTGGAATACTCCTGATTCTCAGTATAAGACTATTTATTAATTATGTGAAGTAACAATTATGAAGAAATTATCATTTTTTTGCCTATTATTGATAGGACTTATATATTCCTGTAATCCCGAGGAGGACAGTTATAGTCCAGGGCGTAGCATTACTGCTGAAGAACTTAAGGCGGCAAGTAATGTCTCTGTATATCAGGAGAATGGCAAGAATATCAATTATGTCCATTTCTCAACTACAGCTCCTGCCACTGTAATGTGGACGAATGGTAATATTACTTCCTTATTACCTACAGGCGATATGCAGATGTTGGTTACGGGAAAGCAGACTATTACTGTTGTAGCTTTTAATCCTGATGGAAATGAGGTTTCGGCTGATTTCAATGTCAATGTTGACGAGATCTCTCCTAAACATCCTGTTAGTAAATACTGGCAGTATCTTACAGGTGGTTCTTCTAAAACTTGGGTATGGGACAATTCCATCAGTGACAAGTGTTGGGGTAACTGTGGTTACAGTTCCGTTGGTAGCCAAGGTCTTCTTGCAAGTGGTAGTGAATGGTGGGGTGTAAGTTCCAGTGGTATTGCTGAGCAGATAGCCAGTTATAAATATGGTTCTGCTGATGGTGGCGATGCTTCCATGACTTTTACCCTGAAAGGTTCTGTACTCACAAAGAGCTCTGGTGGTAAAGGTACATTCTCCTTTGATGAGAAAACTTCCAATATCGGAGGTTACTCTGATATTGGTCCTACTATGGGACACCTTTCCACTGGTGGAAGTGGTATCTTGTTTCCTGTAAGAATCAATGCTGGAAGTACAACTAGCACTTTCGATATCTCCTATATCGATGACAACCAGTTGATACTTTGTTATCCTAATCATCCTTCTTCAGAATCTGGCTCTGCTAGTTGGAAGGAAGGTACTTATTGGAGGTTCAAAGCAAAAAAGTAATATTTTAATCCATTTATCAGCCCTTGCTCTCTTTGAAGAGCGAGGGCTGGTTTTGCTTTTCCGTGAAAAAAATTGCTATATTTGAATACATCATTTACATTTATAAAGCTATAATAAGTAAGATAATTAATTACTGAAATATTTGGAAATCAGATTTTCCTTAGGAGACAGATTCTTATAAAAATCTGTGTCGATACTGAAACTTAGAAGATTACTATACTGACCAAATCGGTTTATATAGAGAGGTGTTCATAAAAAGCCTCTGAAAAAGTGTTCTTTGACTGTTGGAAGAAGCATTTCCCTAATGGGAATATCATGCTGTCTGCGATTTATGCTTCAACGGTTTTGCTACATACTGTGCTTTGAAGAGTTTGGGTATTGACTGTAGTAACAGATTCTAAAATATAATTGCATTTACCTAATATTCCGAAGAAGTAGAAAGTAGATTACTGGGTGTTATACGTTCGTGAGAACTTATAGAAGCTATCTGATAGGTTTGTTGTTCGTGGTAAGTTGATATCCTGCATTTCTGCTGTATCGGCCTTTATGTCTATACGAATGCTTCTCCAGCAGTCATTGTGTCTTTGTAGTTGGATGAACATAAAACAGTTAATAAGTAATAAATATTTTCCAATTGTTTGGAAAGCAACATAGAAGATTGATGATTAAAATCTTGAGTAAATATCAAAAAATCTTTTTAGCGCTTCTCTTCGGCTCAATCGTATTCCTCTTTTGGGCCTATGTAAGAGATGCTTATCTGTCCTATCAGGAACAGTATCAGATGTTTCTTTTTACAGGTGATTATTTTTGTGGGCGTCTTTCTCAACCGGGAGGGCTTGCGTTATATCTAGGAGAATGCCTGACTCAATTTGCCTATTATCCATGGATTGAAGCTATTATTCTGGCTCTAGTCTTCATACTTCTTCAATATCTGACAGCGCTTGTAGCACGGAAAGAAGGAGCGGTGGAGGAGAGTTACCCTCTTAGTTTCCTTCCTGTCATTATGTTGTGGGCGTTACTGGGGGATGAAAATATGCTGTTGACCATGCCTGTGGCGCTTGTGCTAGTGATGGGTGCTATAGTGGGCTGTCAGTCATTCGTTTCTCGTATATTACGTATTGTCTATGTCCTTTTGATGATACCTGTGCTGTATTGGCTGGCAGGTCCGGTCAGCTATTTGTTTATCCTTTTCGTCTGCATTCATTTGTTGCTGCATCATGCATCTGGGAAAGGTATTGTTTACATTGTCTTTCTTGTTCTTTTTTGTGCTGTCATTCCGTGGCTTGCCGGTTTTTTAGTGAATTTTCCTACGTCTCGACTTTATATTGGTCTGGACTATTATCGTCTTCATGGGGACTATCCTATAGGCTATTTCCTGGTCCCTCCAACGTTTGTTGCTGTTCCTTACCTGCTATTATTAATCCGTAAGCCGCGTAAGAAAACACTATGTAATATCGTTGAGATTTTGTTCGTTGTCGCAGTATCTGTTCCTTTGCTATTACATTCTTATCCGGGTTACACAGAGGACGGTATGGAGTATGACCGGATGGTACGTCATGGGCAGTGGAATGATATTCTTCTTAAGGCCGAAAAAAACTCTCCTACGGATCCTTTTGGTGTCACATCGGTCAACCTGGCATTGGGTATGACCGGACGCTTGGGTGATGATATGTTCCATTTCTATCAGAATGGTCCGCAAGGGTTGCTGACTAACAGCAATAAAGATTTTCTGTTGCCGTTTCCTATCAGTGAAGCCTATTATCAACTGGGTATGATCAATGCAGCAATGCGTACTACATTTGAGATTCAAGAGGCTATACCTGACTATCGTAAGAGTGCAAGGTGTATGAAACGACTGGCTGAGTGTAATATCATCGATGGACAATATGATGTGGCCAAACGTTATCTGCGTCTGCTGAGCCATACCCTGTTTTATCATGGTTGGGCTGAACAGATGATTTATTGTATAGACCATCATCAGGTAAATAGTTATGGAGAGTTTGCTAAGTTGCGTTCCTTTAACTACAGGCATGACTTTCTCTTCAGTGATCCTGAAATGGATAAAATGCTCGGGCAGTTGTTTATGAATAATAAGCAAAACAGGATGGCTTTCGAATATATGATAGGGTGGACGTTGCTGAAACGTGATTTGAAGAGTTTTGTGAAGTTTATACCTTTCATCCAGTTTGTGGATTATACCAGAGTGCCAACTTCTTATCAGGAGGCTTTCCTCTATTATTGGATAACTACACATCATACCTTGGAAGGTATGCCTATGCAAGTGGACACTGAGGTGGCCCGACAAATTCTGGACTTTGCCCGAATCGTGCAAAGCGAAGGACCGCAGGCACCGGACTTACAACAGTTCCATGGTACATATTGGTATTATTTATTGGTGCAACATCCCCAGGAGGACATAAGTGTGAATAAAAAATAAGATCATAAGAAAATGACAAAGTATATCTATATATTGATTCTGGCTGTTTTGTTATTGGGTTCATGCTCTTCTGTTCCGGATAACCCCCAAAAAGTAAATAGCTTACCTAAGATATTTCCTGATTATGTAGGAGTGACTATTCCTGAAAGTATAGCACCTTTGAATTTTGCTATGGCTGATGGGACAAGCCAATGCATGGATGTCGTTGTAAAGGGATCGAAATCGGGTTCTTTGCATGTCCATAGTGATTATGCTGATTTTAATGTAGATGACTGGCATAAACTGGTTGCAGCCAATAAAAATGGGAAACTTACGTTCACTGTATGCGAGGAGAAAAATGGAGAATGGAAACAGTTCAAGGACTTTACGGTCTTTGTAAGTCCTTATGAATTGGATGATTGGGGATTGACTTATCGTCGTATTGCTCCCGGATATGAAATCTACAGTAAGATGGGTATTTATCAACGTGATTTGTCCAACTTTGATGAATTTGCCATTTTTGAAAATACTCAGGCACCAGGTATGTGCATCAACTGTCATACCTCCAATCGTACGGATCCTAGTCAGTTTACTCTTCATGTAAGAGGTGATCATGGTGCAACGCTTATCCAGCAGAATGGCCATAGGGAGTGGTTGAATACGAAGACCGATTCTACACTGGGTTCTTGTGTCTATCCCTATTGGCATCCTTCGGGCCGATATTGCGCTTTTTCCACTAATACTACTCGTCAAGGGTTTCATGCCCTGCCGAATGAGCGAGTTGAAGTCTTTGATTTCGACAGTGATGTACAAGTATACAAGCTCTCTACCCATGAATTATTATTGTGCCCTCTTCTACAGACAAAAGACTATTCCGAGAATTGTCCTGCCTTTTCTCCTGATGGCAAAACTCTGTATTTTACTACGGCCAAGACCCAGAAGTATCCTCAGGGTTACAAGAAAGAAAGGTATAATCTGTGTAAAATCAGTTTTGACCCAGCAACAGGTAAATTCGGCAATAAGGTAGATACGATCTTCAATGCTGTAAAGATGAGGAAGAGTCTTACATGGCCTCGTCCTTCCTATGATGGTCGATATATCTTGTTCACATTGTCTGATTATGGCTATTTTTCCATTTGGCATAATGAAAGTGAACAATGGATTATGGATTTGAGGACGGGAAAGTCGAGACCTATAACTGAAGCTAATAGCAAAAGAGCAGATAGTTTTCATAACTGGTGTAGGAATAGTCACTGGTTTGTCTTTACATCGAGAAGACTGGATGGATTGTATTCCAATTTATATCTGGCATCTATCGATAAAAATGGTCGCGTAAGCAAACCTTTCCTGCTTCCACAGCGTGATCCGGTAACTTATTATAAGGAAACTATCTATTCATTCAATGTACCTGATTTTACAAGCACTAAAGTTAAATTGAATTCACGTGCATCGGGTAGGGAAATATTATCTGACAAGCGTACTTCTATTCATGTAAAGATGTAAACGAATAGAATACTATGATGTGAGTTTTCCGGATTGGTTAATGGGAATAAATATCTGAAATTAAATGGATTGAAAGAAAGAGAAAAGGGGAGCATTATTCATAGTGAACAATGCTCCCCTTTAAATTAGCGTTTCAAATTGATGATATGCTTGCTTGAAATCAGTCTTTATTGAAAGTATGTGATTTTAGCATGTTCTTTGGATCAAGAGCAGCATCTAATTCTTCCTTCTTCATCAGCCCTTTTTCCAAGACGATATCATAGACAGAACGATCGGTTTCCAGAGCTTCTTTGGCTACTGCTGTACTGTTATCATAACCGATGTAAGGGTTGAGAGCAGTAACGATGCCGATAGAGTTCTTGACCATATTGTAGCAGTGCTCCTTGTTGACAGTGATACCACTGACGCACTTTTCTGTCAGTGTATCAATTGCATTTCGCAACCATCCCAGACTCTCGAAGAGGCTTTCTGCAATAACTGGTTCCATGACATTCAATTCCAGTTGACCAGCTTCTGCGGCGAAGTTTACGGTTGTATCATTACCGATAACTTTAAAACACGTCTGATTGGTTACCTCAGGAATTACAGGGTTTACTTTACCTGGCATAATACTGGATCCGGCTGCCATCGGTGGGAGATTAATCTCATTGAATCCGCAGCGAGGTCCTGAAGCCATCAGGCGCAAATCACTGCAGATCTTAGAAAGTTTGATAGCCAAACGTTTCAGAGCCCCTGACATACTAACATACGCACCGGTATCAGGTGTGGCTTCAACCAAGTCAAATGAAGAGATAAAGGTTTCTCCTGTGAGTATTGTCAGATTTTCTGCACAAAGCTTTGCAAAACCAGGCACTGCATTCAGGCCGGTACCGATAGCAGTTCCTCCCATATTGATCTCATGCAACAGTTGTATATTACGGTTCAAATTGAGAATCTCTTCTTCCAGATTATCACCGTAAGCATTGAACTCCTGTCCAATAGTCATCGGTACAGCATCTTGTAGTTGGGTTCTGCCCATCTTCAAAACATCAGAAAATTCTTGACCTTTTGCTTTGAAGGCACTGATAAGTTTTATCAGACTGCTTACCAAACCTTTATTCATGCGAATCAATGCATAGCGAATGGTTGTCGGATAGACATCATTCGTAGATTGTCCGCAGTTAACTTGATCGTGAGGATCACAGTATTGATACTCGCCTTTCTGGTGTCCTAAGATCTCCAAAGCACGATTAGCGATCACCTCATTTGCATTCATGTTTACAGAAGTGCCGGCACCACCTTGCATCATGTCGATAGGAAACTGGTTATGCAACTTTCCGTCGATGATCTCGCGACATGCAGCTTCAATAGCAGCACCTACCTTGCCTTTGACAGCACCTAAGGTGATATTACTTTTTACGGCAGCTAATTTCACGTAAGCGATGGAGATGATATAGTCGGGATAATCGCGCATTTTCTTACGAGAGATATGGTAGTTGTTAATTGCACGTTGTGTCTGTACCCCGTAGTAAGCATCTTTGGGGATTTTAAGTTCACCTAATAAGTCAGATTCTGTTCTGAATTTTTTCTCTTCTACCATGATTGATTGCATTTAATAATTGATAATTTAAATAATTTCCTCGTGCCTGATTCTCAAATTATCTTGATCCTCAGACAAAAGGAAAAAGAAAGAAAATTCGATGTCCGTTGTTTTTATGACGGATCATAAATAAATATTTGTATCTCTTTTTATCTATTGTTTCCTAAAAACTTTAAAATGCTTTAATTCGATACATGAAGCCTAGTTCAATACGGCTGGTATTGTAATTTTGCAGGTTGCATTTATGACTGAAATCATAATTATGACCCACATAGGCCAGGAAAATCCGAAGATCTTGCTTTTTTATCGGATAATATTCGATAGAGCCAATGTAACCGATGCTCTTCCTATAGTTCTTCAACTCATCGATATGTTGTACACTGGCTGTTTCGTAAGTACCTTTGGCCATGAAGTTCCATTGTGGAGCAAACTGCCAGTTGACCTTTGATATGAAAGAGTTGTAATGCACATCGCTGAAATAGGTGTTTGGCTGATTCTGATTCAAGTAACCAGCCAGATCAGAAGAGGCAATTTTCAATCTATCAAGTCCATCGAAAGCACCCATATAATCGAAATACCATTGTAACGTCGACAGATTCAGTTTCTCTCCCAAAACGATCATCCGACTGTATTTATGCTGAGCTTGTGTCTGGATGCCCCAAGACCATTTTGTCTGGAATTTATCTCCGAAGAAACTTCCACTCCAGTTGAGGATATAGGTCAATGGATTTTTTGCTTTGGTCAATGGAGACACGTCTGCCAAAGAACGGCCGACGGTCTTGGCGTCAGTGCCATATTCATCAGCAAACTTGCCATTATTGGCATTGCTGATTTCTGCTGAAAAAGTCTGTGTCGGCACCGGATTATAGTTGACGACCACTCCTGCCATGAAGTTGTCCATATTGTCTACCATGTCAGAATACTGATAGATGTACATTGGGTTTTCATCAAATTCGAATCCGCCCCATATCTGGCACATCTTTCCGGCTTCTATACTTATCTTTGGATTAAAACGATAACCAGCCATCATGATATCTGTTGCCTTGGCGAAGTTATCCTCGCTTTGGGCACTTGTTGATTTGTTCAGACGGTGGCGAAAGCGATAGTACAGGTGATCGGTCAGGTTACCTTTGATTTCCAACCGTAACTGCTTGTTGGCAAAATGGGAATCCCATTGCTTGTCAGCATCACGTCCTTCTTGAAAACTGTAGGCGTAGTTGAAGTAGACATTGAACATATCGTTCTTCTTCTCCAGATTGAGGACTCGATGAGCCAGTGATTCATAATCACCATTCTCGTTGCCTCCATAACCTGTATTGTCACCTTGGGCATATAGTGCTCCGGAACAGATAAAGAGGCTCATTCCAACTAATAATAATTGTTTTTTCATGGGATTATGGATTAATATTCCTCGAAATACTTTTGAATCTGTTGCCAGTTATGCGTCTTTGTAAGAGCAAGCATCAGGAGAATCCTGGCCTTTTGAGGGTTCAAGTTCAGAGAAGCTACAAAATGATATTTAGCATCATCTACTTCTCCGTTCAGATTCGTAGGTCCTGTTGGTACGCGGCTGGAACGGACGATTTGAATGCCATCGTTCTGGGCCTTTACGGCAATAGGGAAGACGTCCTTATAGAAATTGCCGTCACCGACACCCGCAAGAACAATACCATCAAATTTGGCATTGACGAAAGCCTGCATAGGTAGAGGTGAACAATTGGCATAGCCATACACGATTCCGACCTTTGGTAGTTCTTTCATTCCTTCTACACTGAATTCAGAAGCTGTTCCTTGCCGAAATTCAGGTTTATACAAATAGTAGGCTTTTCCATTGTAGACGTAACCTTCTTCACCAAAGATACCACCCTTGAAAGTAGCGCAGTCAGTCGTATGAGTCTTGATAATTGACTTGGCGTCAAAGAGTTGATTGTTCATGCAGACCATGACACCACGGTTTTGTGATGCCGGGGTGCAGATTGCGGCTACACCATTGTAGATGTTAGCTGGTCCATCAGCGCTGATGGCTGTGGATGGTCTCATGGAGCCTACCAGTATGACCGGCTTGTTAGAATGTACGGTTAAAGCCAGGAAGTAAGCCGTTTCTTCCATCGTGTCTGTTCCATGAGTGATGAGGACACCGTCATAGCCTTCTTGATTCAGAAGTTGGTTGATACGATTAGCAAGTTTGATCCAAACTTGGTCGTTCATGTCCTGAGAGCCAATATTTACTAACTGCTCACCACTGACATCTGCCAGATCCTTGATCTGTGGAACGGCATTGATCAATGCCTGAATACCTACCTGGCCTGCTGTATAGGCAGAAGAGGAGGAAGAAACTGATACGCCCGCTATGGTGCCGCCTGTGGCAATAATGCGGATTCTTGGTTTTGCAAAAAGTGTGATACTAACCAATAAACCACAAAGTAAGAATAAACTACGTAATTTTCTCATAATGTTATTATTTTAAAGTATTGTTATATATTGATTTTTTCTTACCTCTATCTATCATCAGATCAGTAGAAAATTTTTACGACGAGGTAAGCAATGCCTATAGAAACGAAAGTGGTAATGAAACCTGGCAACTGGAATGAATGATTCAAAACCCATTTACCGATACGTGTGGTTCCGGTCCGGTCAAAACTGATGGCTGCCACCTCAGTCGGATAATTCGGGAAGAAGAAATAACCATTGACAGCGGGAAACATCACAACCAATGCTAAAGGACTTAACCCTAAAGCTAACCCTAAAGGATACAATGTGCGAACTGCTGCAGCCTGCGAGAACAACATGATGGACATGATGAACAGTGCAATGGCAAACAGGAAGGGATATTGTGTGACGATACTTGCGATGTGGGTCTTGAAGAAGGCGATATTCCCATTGAAGAAAGTGTCTCCCATCCAGGCTACACCAAAGATGGCGACCATCGCATTCATCCCCGCAGCAAATATATTCCCTTGTACGGCTTTTGCTGGTTTCGCTTTGCCTACAATAAGGATGAGCGCCGATATGGACATCATGATCATCTCTATCGTTTGAGACATTTCAATAGGAGTGGAAACACCATCAACCATGAAATGTGGCCTTCTGCTTGGAAATAACCCGAAAAATACTACGAGGAGAACACCGATGAAAAATACCAGGGTAGCCCATTTCGCACGAGGATTAGGGTGAAACTCCATATCTTGCATTTTCTTCTTGTCTTCTTCTGGGTTGATGATTCCCTCTTTTACACGCCGTTGGTATTCCGGATCATCTTTCAAGTCTTTTCCGACGAAATTTTCTACAATGGCAGCTACCAGAATGGCGATAAGAGAGGCGGGGAGGCAGATCAGCAGAATATCTTTCAATTGAATCCCCCTACTGCCTAACAGTTCTGAACTCAGCAGAGCTGCTGTAGCAGCAGATACTGGACTTCCTGTAATTCCGAGGGAGGCAGCAATAGTGGCTACACTTAATGGACGTTCCGGACGAATCTTTTCATTTGTGGCAATTTCTGAGATAATCGGGAGGAGTGAATAGGATGTGTGTGCTGTCCCACAAACCAGACAAAGGACCCATGTGCATAGAGGACCGTAAAATGTAATGTGACTGGGATGTTTCCTGAGAAACTTTGCAGCCAGTCCAACCAGATATTCTATTCCTCCTGTAGCTTGTAATGAAGCCGCTGCACAGATGACACTGACGATGATCAGCATTACATCAATAGGGGGAGTACCTGGTTTAAGCCCAAATAAGAATACGAGAATAAATGTTCCGACCATACCGTAGATGCCGAGTCCTATACTGCCAACTCGTGCTCCTGCAAATATGAAGAATAGTACGATAAGGAATTCAATTAAGATTAAGGTAGTTGCCATAAATAGAGTTTTTAGTTTAATTGTTGGCCACAAAGATAGTCTGACTTTACCGGAATCTAGTTGTGCAAATCCGACTTTATTTTGTAAAATACGAAACAAAAATAATCAAATAGTAATCTTTTATAGGCAAAAACATGGGATTATTGGGCTCTTATATTTACGGAAATTACAAATAATGTGATGTGTGTGATCAATGTGATAAATTCTCTTGGTGGAGTTGCCTTTAATAATCTTAGCCTTATGCTTTTCTGATGAGTTTTCTGTTGAAACAATTAATGGTAGGAGAGGGAATGTGAAAAGTGATTTGAAATGAATAGATTCTTTAGAAAAAATGTCATAATCAACTGATATTTTTCTATCTTTACAGATTAAATTTAGGAGTTAGAATATGATGCTTAAATCAGAAATTTTCGACAAGATCCAGTTCCTTTTTGAAACTTACAAATTCAATGATCATAATCTTCACTGTATCATCTATTTCAATGGTAATGCTAATAAAGTCATCTTAGAGAAAGCCTTAGCTATGACGCTGGATGTTGTACCTATTTTAGGTAGTCAATATGTAGAAAATGTCAATGAGCCTTATTGGAGAAAGGAAGAATCATCAAGTTTTAAGGAAATACTGACTTTTGCAAATTCTAAAGATGAATTCGAGGCATTTATCACCTCAAAAATCGATGTATTGATAGGGCCTCAGGTAAAAGCCTGTTTGCTTAGTTCAAACAATGATTCCCTGTGCATTCTGATGAATCACATGGTATGTGATGCTGCTGGATTTAAAACCTATCTTTATTTGCTATGTAGCCTTTATTCGACCCTTCTTGTAAATCCTGATTATAAATCAGACTGCCTTCTTGATGGTGACAGAAGCATAAAACTGATAAATAGACAATTCAGTTTTGGAGATAAACTTAAAAACCTTCTGATGCAAAGAGGGGAAAGTAATGGTTCTATTGATTTGAACTTTCCGATGAGTTCAGGAGAAGAAATCAAACCATTTGTGCTGATGTATGAGGTAAAGGAAGATAGATTTCTTGCTATTAAAAAATACTCACATGGTCACAATGTTACTATTAATGATATAACTCTTGCTGCTTTTTACAGGGTACTTTATCAGATTCTAGCCAAGCAGGACCTTAGTATTTCTATTGCGGTAGACATGCGTAAGTATCTGAAAAATAAGAATATCAATGCACTTACTAATCTGACTGCTACAGCTATCAGTAAGATACATTATGAACCTGATGATACCTTTGATGATACCGTCAGAAAAGTCAGCAAAGAAATGAATCTGAAAAAGAAAAATCTTATCGGATTAAATGCAATAGTTAAGGTTTCTCTGCTGTTTAAATGTTTTAAGTATAAACACGTAAAGAAGTTGCTGGGGAAAGGTTTTCATAATCCGATGATAGGAATGACTAATATCGGTATTCTCGATTCTAAAAAACTTTGCTTCCGAGGTACTTCGATTAAAAATGCTGTCATGTTTGGATCAATGAAATACAGACCCTATTTTCAACTGGCCTTGACAAGCTATAATAATACGATGACCTTTACAGTAAACTTATATGGTGATTTGCAGGATAAATACAATATGGAGACATTTTTCTCTTTGTTGGATAAAGAACTACAATTCTTTAATGTAAAGTGAAATAAGGAGAGATGATAATAACTGCGAGGTGAATCTGTGGATTAATTAAAAGGTGCAGATCAATCTTTCTATATCAACTGTTTTCTTGCCTACAAGGAGAAGTTTTGCTGTATGGTGCATACAGTAAAGCTCTATGCACCATATCGCAAAGCTCTATGCACCATACAGCAGAGTGCTATGCACCATACAGCAAATTAAACAATCTGACAAATGACTTTCCTGAATCTGATGGTTCTTCTTTAATTTAGTTGAAGAAGATATGTTCGAGAACCAGCTTATTTTTTAGGAGTTCAATACTGGCCCGTCCGTACATGGATCTCTTTAGCACCTTTAATTTATTTACAA
>JAKVJW010000051.1 GCA_022486815.1 Prevotella sp.
GAGTCTTTACGATATATTCCAGCATATTCTTTACATTACGATTGACATCTTTGATATCGAGTTGCCCGTCTTTTACGGCATTTATGATATCTTGTACCTGCATGGGATATCCAGGCATGAACAGGTCGTTACCTGCCTTAACTTCTTCAGAAATTGGAAGATCGTTTCGTTCCCCGATCCAGTCTGTCATCACAATCCCTTTAAATCCCCAATCCTTTCTCAGAATATTCGTCAGTAGGTCTTCACTGCCTTGACAATAGATGCCGTTGATTCGATTATAGGCTGACATCATAGTCCATGGATGACTTTTCCGAACCATGATTTCGTATCCCTTCAGGTATAGTTCACGTAATGCGCGCTGGCTGACTTGTTCATCTACTCTTGTGCGGTCACCTTCTTGGGAATTTACTGCGAAATGTTTCGGACTTGTGCCGACACCTTGGCTTTGAATCCCTTCTACCATAGCAGCTCCAATGTTTCCTGTAACAGTCGGATCCTCTGAGTAATATTCAAAGTTACGTCCTCCGAGAGGATTACGTTGCAGACACATTCCCGGACCCAGGACTACATCACAACCGTATTCCAGAACTTCGTTGCCTATGGCTTTTCCGACATTCTCTACCAGATTGGTATTCCATGTTGAGGCCAGACAGGTGCCGATCGGAAATCCTGTTGCGTAGAAAGTTTGTGTGGTCCCCCTGCGTATTGGATCGATATGTACGCCGGCAGGGCCATCTGTGAGTACTGTGGCGGGTATGCCCAAACGGGGGATGGCGACCGTAATACCTGCTGCACCAGCCACGAGTTTTTCCTGATGGCCGAGCATAGCGCCACTACCTATAAAACCACTGTTGCCGCCACCGACAAGAAGTTGAACCTTTTCTTCAAGGGTCATTGCTTCAATGACCTGATCAATGTTGTTAGCATTTAACTGGGGAGTTTTCTGTGCCATAGTGGTTGTTGATAAGAAGCCCGCAAGAAAAACGAGCGAAATTATTTTGCATTTCATCTGATATATAGTTATTTTTTTTATGATAGATAGAATTCTGCAAAGATAAAAAATAATTCTTATTTAAGAAATGAAGAATAGCAGAATTTGCAAAATTGAGAATAGATTTGTACTTTTTTGAATAATTTTTGCATCTCAAAGAGCAAGATGAAAATGTTTCGAGGGAAAGGATAAAAGGAATGATGATTTCTTGTAAAATGCAGAATTCTGGTTTCCTTTATATCTTTCCTTTTCTCAGGTTTTCAATTCTATAGAAAAATTGTATCTTTGCAGCGTTAAACAGAAAAGGAAGCTTTTTCAGCTTCTCTTTTTAAAGATGAGAATAATGAAAGCAGAATTGGAAAAGAGAGTTGCTCAAGCAGTGGACAATTTTAAACAAGGCTATGGATGCTGTCAGTCTGTAGTGGCTGCCTTTGCAGATCTTTATGGCTTTTCTGACATGCAAGCAAAGAAAATCGGTGCCGGCTTTGGAGGGGGCGTAGGCAGAATGCGTATGATGTGCGGTGCGGTGTCTGGCATAGTCATACTTGTGGGAATGGATCGTGGTCAGACAGAGGGTGATGACCGTAGGGGAAAAGCATCTTGCTATCATACTGTACAGGATCTATTGGCGCGTTTTAAGGAAGAAAACGGTTCTCTTATCTGCGCGGAATTGCTTGGTTTGAAAGATGTTCCTTTAAACCCTTCTTTTGTTCCTTCTGAACGTACTCGGGAATATTATAAGAAACGGCCGTGTTCGGCAAAAGTGGAAAATGCGGCTCGTATTTTTGCCATGTATTTGACTGAGAAAGAGAATACATTATAGAAGAAATCTGTTTTCTGTAGGTATATTACACGCTTCTTTTACTTTGATAATGCTGTAAATATACCAACTTTTGAGTATTGCATGATTCTTGATTTCACGATACCTTTGTGCCTGATAGGAATTTAACAGGCGTAAAGGGCGTCTTGCTATGTCCAATGATATGGATATGACAGAATCCCTGTGTAATATTAAGGATAAAAGGAAAGGAACGTAGAATGAGCAGATCTTTCTTTCGTACAATGAATCTGTTTTTCATCTTACCTATAGCAGTTTCATCATATACTGAAGAGGACCATAATTCCAAAATAGCAGTATCACTTACAACCGAAGGATCGTGGAATCCTGTTGATGGGAAGGCTAACTGGGAAAACTATGTGAATGTAAATGTGCAGACCCGCCTCTGGAAGGGAGCTATGGCTCAGGTTGGCATTCTTGCAAGCCAGAATACCCGCATTGGTAGAGGCAAAAGCTGGACGGTACTTGATGATCCTCAGTCATTTTCTAATATCCAAACTGATAAACAGGTTCCTTTTTCTCCTGCTTTGGTTGGTATTACGCAACATATAACAGATCGTTTTAGTGTCTTTGTGGGTGTAAGAAATATGAATGGGGACTATTTTACAACTCCTTTTACAGGATTGTTTATCAATAGTTCATACGGAATCTTTCCTACGATAGCAGATAACTGGAACATTGCCAATTATCCTGAAGCTTCTTTTTGTCTGCACTTTGAGGGAAATATATCTGATCATATAACGCTTAAAAATTCATTCTATAATGGTAGGGCTTCTAATCATTGGAATGAAACTTTTCGTTTTCGTCCTTCAAAAGACGGATGGGCTGATGTTTTCGAAATCGGATATGCTACTTCTTCGAAAACAGGAAATTTCGCAGGGGAATATCATCTTGGGGTTGTTTCTGGTTACACACCGCATAAAAGTATTGACTATGGTAATTGTAGATACTATAATAGCAAATTTTTTAACTGGTCTATCTATAGTCTTATCGAACAACCTTTATTTTCCGGGAGGCACCCTCTGGGGCTTTTAGTAGAAGGCGGCTATGCGCCAAAGCATAAGAATGATACCTATTTATATATAGCAGCGGGAATTGTATGGGCGAATTTGTTAAGACAAAATGACGTTTTTGGACTATCCATAAACCGGTCTCTTTATAGAGGTGGCGAAAATGAGAATTGTATGGAACTTACTTATAGTCTTCCTGTAATGTCTCATTTTACGGTTCAGCCGGCCATGCAGTTTTTTTGTATTACTGGTGAAAGTCATATAGTAGCCCTGTTACGTGCCAGAATAGATTTGTGAGTTCTTTACGAGCTAAGATTTCTGAAAGAGTTAAAAATGTCTAAGAATGCAATCTTTTCAATTATATTCTCTTTCACTTCCTGCTTTTATGTTTATCTTTGATGAAAGTAAACCTTATAACCTTATGAAAATTAGGAGGTTTCAGGTAGCTTGAATTCTAATTTTAATTCATATATCAAAAAGAATAGGAGGATGGTTATGTTGAATAAAGAAATTGAGAAAGCTCTGAATGAGCAAATCAATGCTGAGATGTGGTCAGCTTATTTATATCTGTCAATGGCAGCCTATTGTCATTCCGTCCGTCAGACGGGGATGGCACGTTGGTTTGAGGTCCAGTTTAAAGAAGAACAGGATCATGCTAAAATTCTGTTTAATTATATTATCCGTCGTGATGGAAGGGTGCTTCTCAACGCGATTGAAGCTGTACCGGAAGAATGGAAATCTGTACATAAGGTGTTTGAAAGCACTCTTGAACATGAGCAAATGATTACGAAAAAGATCAATGATTTGGCTGCTTTGGTGAAGAAAGAGAATGATTATGCCACAGAGAATCTGCTTCAGTGGTTCATAGATGAACAGGTAGAAGAAGAGGATAATGCAAGAGACATTATTGACAAACTTGATATGATCAAAGAAGATGGGTTCGGCATCTATATGTTGGATAAAGAACTTGGTGGACGAGTTTACCAGCAGGCTGCTCCGCTGAACAATTCTGTTTTGTAGAATCCTGAAGATTATTTTGAGCACCTGTCGGAAACGGCAGGTGTTTTTTTATGAGTGGCCAGCAGAATATCTTTTCTGAATCTATTTGAAAATCTCTAAAAAGCAGTGGATTGTTATGTGGATTTATGGAAAAGTCGTATCTTTGTAACAGAAGAATAAATAATTATATTAACGTTATTATGGCAAAGAAAGCTTTATTGATGATTCTCGATGGATGGGGAATCGGTAAACATGGAAAAGGTGATGTAATCTATAATACACCAACTCCTTATTTGGACTATCTGAATGCAATATCTGCTCATTCTCAGTTGATGGCTTGCGGAGAAGATGTAGGTTTGCCTGAAGGGCAAATGGGAAATTCGGAAGTAGGACATCTGAATATTGGCGCTGGTCGTGTCGTTTATCAAGATCTTGTTAAAATCAATAGGGCTTGTGAAAGTGGCGATATCTTAAAGAACAAAGAGGTAATCAGCGCTTATAGTTATGCAAAGAAGACCGGTAAGAAGTTGCATATTATGGGGTTAACCTCTACGGGAGGTGTACATTCTTCATTGGCCCATCTGGAAAAGTTGATAGAAATCGGTAAAGCGTATCAGTTGAAGAACGTATTTGTCCATTGTTTTATGGACGGTCGTGATACAGATCCCAAGAGTGGTAAAGGATTCATTGCTGAGATCCAGAAAACCTGCGAAGCCAATGATGCTCATATTGCCGACATTATCGGGCGTTTTTATGCGATGGACCGTGATAAGCGTTGGAATCGTGTGAAGGAAGCCTATGATTTGCTGGTTGAAGGTAAAGGAAAGCAGGCTGGAGATTTACAGCAAGCTATGCAGGAAAGTTATGATGAGGGAGTAACGGATGAATTTATCAAACCGATTCATAATAGTAAGGTAGATGGTACCATCGGTGATGGTGATGTTGTTGTTTTTATCAATTTCCGCAATGACCGTGCACGTGAGTTGACCCAGGTGCTGACTCAGGCAGATATGCCAGACCAGGGAATGCACAAATTGAAGGGTCTTCAGTATTATTGTATGACCCCGTATGATGCTAATTTCAAAGATGTGCATATTCTCTTCCCCAAAGATAACGTTTCTGACACGCTGGCTGAATACTTGAGTAGGCAGGGACTTCGCCAGTTGCATACTGCAGAGACAGAGAAGTATGCCCATGTTACCTTTTTCTTCAATGGTGGCCGGGAGGCTCCATTCCCAGGCGAAGACCGTATTCTGGTTCATTCTCCGAAAGTAGCTACATACGACTTGAAACCGGAGATGAGTGCTTTTGAGGTAAAAGATAAGTTGGTCGGAGCTATCCAGACCCAACAGTATGATTTTATCGTAGTCAATTTCGCCAACGGTGATATGGTAGGTCATACAGGTATTTATCATGCAATAGCAAAAGCTGTTACGGCTGTTGACCATTGTGTCCATGATGTAATCGAAACGGCTAAAGCCAATGATTACGAAGCTATTATCATTGCAGACCATGGTAATGCTGATAATGCGATCAATCCTGATGGAACACCCAATACTGCCCATTCTTTGAATCCTGTTCCTTTTATTTATGTAACCAATAATAATTCTGCTATTGTAAAAGATGGCCGTCTGGCAGATGTTGCTCCCAGTATCTTGCATATTATGGGGTTGAAGCAACCGGCAGACATGACAGGTGAAAATCTGATTTCCGATCATTGATTAACGGACAATTTCTGATAGAGTACAGATGTTTCGTGAATATTAATTGGAAATAACTATGGATGTCAAGATTGAAGAGAGTTGGAAGAAGCGCCTTGGAACAGAATTTGATCAACAGTATTTCGTTGACCTTACAAATTATGTCCGTCAAGAATATATGCATCATACCTGTTATCCACCGGGAAAGCTTATTTTCAATGCCTTCAATCTTTGTCCTTTTGAAGAGGTGAAGGTCGTTATTATCGGACAGGATCCTTATCACGAACAGGGGCAGGCTATGGGATTAAGTTTTTCTGTACCTCAAGGAATTATGATTCCTCCTTCATTGGTGAATATTTTCAAGGAAATACAAATGGATCTGGGGACTCCGATTCCAGAGAATGGAGATTTGACACGCTGGGCAAAACAAGGTGTGCTACTGCTGAATGCCACACTGACCGTTCGGGCTCATCTGGCTAACAGCCATCAAAAACTAGGATGGGATCGTTTTACGGATGCAGCAATAAAAGCGTTGAATGCGGAACGTGAACATCTCGTGTTTATGTTGTGGGGAGGTTATGCACGTTCCAAAGCTGCTTATATTGATCGTAATAAGCATCTGATTTTGGAATCGGTGCATCCTTCTCCTTTGTCTGCCAATCGTGGGGGGTGGTTCGGGAATCATCAGTTTTCACGTTGTAATGCTTATTTGGAACAAAATGGGATTATTCCGATCTGTTGGTAGAAAGGATGTAATATACATATAGATAATTTCCTCCATTTGATGACTATGGTAACTCAGAAGAAGAAACTTCCTATCTTACAAGTCGGTAATGTGCTGGTCGACCCTGCTATCTTTACGGTGCAATTTTGCTGTGACTTGAGTGTCTGTAAAGGCCGGTGCTGTGTAGAAGGAGAAGCAGGAGCGCCGATTATTCCTGATGAAGTTAGGAATATTGAAAGCAGTCTGGCTATTGTAAGTGATGATTTGTCTGCATCTGCAAAAGATGTTATCCGGCGGCAAGGTGCCTGGTACATAGATAAGGATCGAAGTCTTGATGTAAGTATAGTAGGATGCAAGGATTGTGTCTTTACCTGTTATGATCGGAATGGAATTTGTCTCTGTGCTTTGGAAAAGGCTTATCGTGCAGGAAAAACAGAATGGATGAAACCTATTTCTTGTGCCCTTTATCCGTTGCGGGAAAAGGATTTCCATAATGGTACTTTCGGACTTGCTTATCGGTGGTGGAATGTCTGCAAGGGGGCTTTGGAAAAGGGGCGTGAATTGAATTTGCCTCTATATCAATTCCTGAAAGATCCTCTGATCAGACGTTTTGGACAGGACTGGTATGATTTGCTTTGTGCAACTGCAAAGCAGTTGGAGATTCAAAAGATAATACCGTCAACGGCTCCGTGATAACATGGAAGGTGCAGGGTTTCTGGTTCTTGGGTAATTCTCAAATGACAAGAATTACCAAAAGTCTCTGGAAATAGCTGGCTGTTCTTTTTGGATAGGTTAATATTGGAAAAATTGAACAGGGTGTGACTCTCTTTTTATCAAGTCGATTAACTCTTTCTGTACTCAGATGGAGACATGCCTACTTGTTCTTTAAAGTATTTGCCCATAAAACTTTGGTTGGGGAAATGGAGTTCCTCCGAAATTTCCTTGATGCTTTTTGTTGATTTCTTCAGTTGCACACGTATTTCTAATGATACATAGTTGTCAATCCATTCATTTGGTGTACGATGACTTACGGCTTTGACCGTCTCAGAAAGATATTTTGGTGTAATGCAGAGTTGGTGACCATACCAACTTACCCGTCGAATCTCTTTATAATTTTGCTCAACCAGTCTGATGAAGTCATTGAAAATAGTTTCGGCACGAGTCCGTTTTGTATTGTTCCCATTTTGAATTTTGTAGATGATATTACTGACATCACTGATCATGGCAGCGATGAGCAATTTTACAGTCTCTTTTCGGAAATGGTGTTCTTTTTCTTCTACTTTTTCTTTAATGAGTTTGATATAGTTGAGAATATTCTGCTCTTCTTCTGGACTTAAAGAAAATACAGGATGACTTTTTGAAAAAAGAAACAAAGCAGATTGTTCATGACTGCCAGCAATAATCTCGTGAATAAAGTTATAACTCAGCATGATAGCTATACCATCACAATCACGACTCAGCATGAAATTATCGGTAATTTGTCCTTCGCTGATGATAATTATATCTCCACCTTTAACGCTTCTCTCCGTTGTATCAACAGTATATTGTGCCCTGCCTTGGGTACAGAGGGCGATGAGGAGGCAATTTAATCTTCTCGGTTCACTGGGTAGGGGAATATCAGCAACACTGTTGAAAAGCAGCAAGTCATCATCAATGTAATAATCTGTTTCATAAATTTTTTTTGCCTCAGAAATGGTGACCTCTTTCATGTCTTTATTGTTCATATTTGCTTCTTTTTAGGACAAAGATAGTTATTATTCTTGGTATTTGAGTGATGAACCAGGAAAAATAGGAGTATTTAAGATGTTAAATATTAATTCTACTCCTGATTTTTACGATTTATTGATCATTTGTTTCCTGATATTATCCTTTTTTTCGGGATAGGAAACAATCTCATGATTCCAGATATGACAGCGATTTCTAATTTTCTTCAAATCCCCATGAGCATACAGGTTGGATAATCAGTCCTTCTATATTCTGTATCTGATCTTTACCGAAAAAACGATCTCCTTCTATTACCAGATCTTGTTGTGTATCAATAGTAAATCTGCGGCAGGCCTGTTCGTCTATTAATCCATTGCAAATATAACTGAAACCATTAATATGGATGACTTCTCTAGGATGTGCATTACGCAGCGTCAATCGAATCCAACCTTTAAAACGTCTTGGGTAACGGTAAGTCACATAATGTCTGTCAGAGAAAACTTCATGAGGATAAATGATTCTGGTAATTCGTTCTCCTTGATAGTCATACGTATTATCAAATAGCGGATACACGTGTGAATCAGCAGATTTTATCGGGTGAGTCCATCCCTTGAGATCGATTGTGCAAGCTTTCCATGAAGGGTTATAGAAAGTATTGTCTAGTTGTTCCTGGTTGACAGTGATGTATCCGCAAGCTTTCTTACAGAGCCAGTTTTCATCCGCTTTATGGTAGAATGTCTTTCCGTACTGCGATGTTCCGTAATAAGCCAGAGAAAGTTGTTTATCTGTATGCAAGTAGGGATTAGGAGCGTACCATACGGCGATAACATTTGAATCATTCTGGAGAATGTTACTTATGTCAAAAGTCATCTCATGGACACTGCTGTCTTTATAAGAACTTTCTGGCAGAAGGACTTTACGACTTACATTTCGTTCATTGACGAAAAGTTGAAAACGTCCTGTTGTAGCAATAGTGATTTTTGCACTCTGAGGCCGGTGATTAGTTATAAAAGTTTTACGGAACCATACCTCAGAGCTATCGTTCGGAATTGGGTATGTAATCCAAGAAGTTCCGAATTCCTGAGCAAGAAGATTTTCTCCATAGAGAATAGCTGTGAACAGAACAAATATTCTTTCTATTAATCTGACAGATTTCATTTCAGTTTTTTTGTCTGGCCTGCTTTGAAAGTTAGATTCCTATGTTTATTGCCATAATTGACGGTGAGAGTTCCCGGATAAGTTGCTGTGATAGTTGCGCTACTTAATCTGCTATGGTTCCATTTTATATTAACGGTATAGTTTCCTCGAGCCTTCAAGCCATCCATCTCACCCGCTGTCCATGTCAAGGGTAAGGCAGGAAGCAGTTCCATCGTGTTCCCGTCGCAATTCATAAGCATCTCACAGATTCCCGTTGTACCACAGAAATTGCCATCGATTTGAAATGGAGGATGAGCGTCAAAGAGATTTGGATAAGTTCCCCCAGAAGGCCGGTGCTTGGGATCCAGATAGTTAGCTGGAGGCACATAAGTAAGTAATTTCCGAAGCATCAGATATGCTTTGTCTGGACGATGAAGTTTGGACCAGAGGCTTATACGCCATCCGGCACTCCATCCTGTAGTCTGGTCTCCTTTGATTTCGAGTGTCCGTATAGCAGCTGCTGCCAGTTGAGGTGTCTTGGATAAGGATATCTGGAAGAAAGGAAATACTCCCAGAAGATGTGACTGGTGGCGGTGATGCCAATCCTGGTCAGCCCAGTCATGATACCACTCCAGCAGATTCCCACGTTTTCCGATCTTATAAGGTGCCAATCGTTGAATGTCAGATTCAAGTTGATTGGCGAAATTGTTATCTGTATGGAGAATTTTGGCAGCCTTAATCGTGTTTTTGAATAATTCTCGGATGATGACCATATCAGTTGTACCACCATATAGTGTACATCCCTTATATCCCTGATTCGTAATATATTCAGCTTCTGGGGATGTACATGGAGCTGTAATCAGTTCTTCTGGTTTCTTAGGATTCGGGATTAGCCAATGGTTCATAAATTCAGCAGCTCCTTTCATTAATGGGTAAGCTGTATTGCGAAGAAAAACAGTATCACGGGTATAGTCATAATGGTCCCAAAGTGTTTCTACGAGCCAGGCTCCTCCCATATTCCAGTTGCTCCATTTCGGGCTCTCTTTATGGTTGCCAACGGGATTTGTCATTGCCCATGCATCAACATTATGTCCTGCGCACCATCCCTTGTTGATACCATAGAAGTGTCTGGCCGTGTACTGTCCTGTCACCGACATAGCCTTGAGTAAACCTTCTAACGGCATTACCAGTTCGGAAAGGTTAGTCATTTCAGCCGGCCAATAGTTCTCTTCCAAATTGATGTTAATCGTATAGTTCCCTCTCCATGGAGAGAACTTAGCAGGAGCCCACAGGCCTTGCAGGTTAGGAGGCAATCCCGGTGTCCTCGAACTACTGATGAGAAGGTATCGGCCGTATTGAAAATAGAGCATGACCAAATATGGATTTTGCTCATTGTGGTCACTATAATCCATTAGCTGTTGACGTGTACTTCGCGTCTGGTCATCTTTTGCTTTCCCTAGTGTAAAGTGAACTCTGTTGAACAAAGACATATAGTCCTGCAAATGACGCTGCCGAAGTTGCTGATAAGAAAAGTTCACGAGATGCCACGTATCATCAGTTGCATTTTCCAAATAGGGAGCACCTTGGGTAACAGGGTCCTTATCAAAGCCGTTGTAACTGGTTTCATTGATAAGAAAGATTTCTGCTTCGTTTACATCATGAAGATGAAGCGTTGAATCAGAGGCAGTGATGAAACCTCCTTGGTTCCTGACAGAGAGAATGGTACAAAAATGGGTACTCTTTGCAGCGTCTCCCATGACGTGTCCTGTCATCGAAATCTGTTTATCTGCCGCCCTGGCATCGTGGGGGATCAGAGACGTGAGGGACAGGTCACAATTAATAGCCTTGGGTTGAGATGCTGTCAGACGTATGGCGATGGTCTTATCAGGATGAGAAGCAAAATATTCTCGTGTATAATGGATGCCATTACGTGTGTATCGAACCGTGGCTATCGCACTGTCAAGGCTAAGTTTTCGATAGTATCCAGAGACCGGACCTTCGTTTGTGTCTTTGATTTGGAGAAGGCCCAAAGGTTGATAGTAAGCAGAGTTATGCCCTTGTACATGTAATTGAAGCGAATCGGCGGACTTATAATCCTCATTGAAAAGAGCCTTTCTGATGGCAGGAATCCATTGATATGCACTGCCTCCTTCAGCTGTATCAACCGGATTGCCTGTCCATAGGGAGATGTCGTTGAGATAGAGCGTATCTTTATCTGCATTTCCATAAATGAGTGCTCCGAGTTTTCCATTACCTATAGGGAGGGCTTCTTCGAAGGCTCGTGCAGGTTCTTTATACCAGAGTCGCATTGGCAGATTCTCTGTTCGGTGTGCACCGACTGGAAGAATGGTTAGAGTCAAGAAGAATGCAAAAAGTAACTGATGTTTTTTCATTATCATTGGCATTATTTAGAAATCATTCCTGTTTTCAGATTTTGTTGTTGATTTAAGAATGCGTATATTCTGATATCAGCTGTTGATTATCTGATCGAGACCGTCATAATAAAAAGGTTTATTAAAAAATAAGACAAGGGCGAATCCATTCGATTCGCCCTTGTCTTATTTAGGAATTATCATGCGTCGATATTAGCGTATTTTGCATTCTCTTCGATAAACTCACGGCGTGGAGCGACATCATCACCCATGAGCATCGAGAAGGTCTCGTCAGCATCTACTGCATCATCGATGGTGACCTGCTTGAGTAGACGTCTATGCGGATCCATAGTTGTCTCCCATAGTTGTTCAGGGTTCATCTCGCCTAGTCCCTTATAACGTTGGGTGTGAATTCCTGGTCCTTCCTCACCATTACCATACTTATCCAGAAATACCTGACGCTGCTGTTCTGTATAGCAGTATTCGCTCACTTTACTCTTATAAGTACACTTATAGAGTGGAGGTGTAGCGATATAGAGATGTCCTTCTTCAATGACTTTAGGCATGAATCGGAAGAAAAGTGTCATAATAAGTGTGTCTATGTGTGAACCATCGACATCGGCATCGGTCATAATGATGATCTTGTCATATCGGAGTTTCTCGATATTTGCTTCGCGGTCATCTTCCTCATCTACGCCGAAGCGTACTCCGATACTCTGTATGATATTCATCACTGACTCAGCTTCGAAGACACGATGCCATGGTACTTTTTCTACATTCAGGATTTTACCACGTAGTGGCAGGATGGCTTGTGTATAGCGGTCACGACCTTGTTTGGCAGAACCGCCTGCAGAATCTCCCTCGACAAGGAAGATCTCACAATCCTTAGGATCCTTGTTAGAACAATCTGCAAGTTTGCCAGGAAGACCTCCACCGCTCATTACATTCTTGCGCTGTACCGTTTCCCGAGCCTTTCTTGCCGCTACACGGGCAGTTGCCGCAAGGATTACTTTCTGGCAGATCTTGCGTGCCTCATCCGGATGCTCCTCTAAATAATTGGTCAAGGCTTCTCCTACAGCCTGCTGAACAGCACCGGCAACCTCACTATTACCCAATTTTGTTTTTGTCTGACCCTCAAACTGTGGTTCTGCTACTTTTACCGAGATGACAGCTGTCAATCCTTCCCGAAAATCCTCACCTTGAATTTCGATCTTAGCTTTTTCAATCTGCTTGGAGATAACGGGATCATGATCAGCATAGTTCTTCAAAGTGCGAGTAAGTGCTGCACGGAATCCTTGCAGGTGAG
>JAKVJW010000052.1 GCA_022486815.1 Prevotella sp.
TCTCATACTTGTCACGCAAAACTGACAATTTGAACCTGGTATCATAACGACGAAATTCTTTCTTCTTCATTTTTATTACACTATTTAATTGTTAAAACAGTGTAAACCTTTTCTGTACTAAGTCACTATTCAGCCATTCGATCATCATCTTATTTCTCAATTTTGAGGGTAAAGGTATGCTTCGCCTTGGTTCAAGGCCGAGTAAGGCATGCTTCATATTCTCTGGTTTATCCACATGATGTGTTGTAATATGAGAATTTATTTTAATCTCATCTGGGTATTGATGTGAACCATTCTGGTTGGCTTTGATTTCGGCAAAACTTTCTGTTGAGTGATAAGCTTGATTCTATTCTTTATTTTTAGAATCAGTTTCCGGCTGGTATTTTGATGGTTGATATGTCAATTTTGACGAGGCTGATGCCTATAATGAAAAAGATGCTAAGAGAAGCGTAAAATTCAATATATGCAGAATGCTTATTCTACCAGCTCTGCCGTTATCCTACATTTCTGTTTTTTTGTGGTTCAGTATATTGAGTGTTATTTCTTAAATAATCCAATAATGCTTCTTCTAACTGTGAGTTTTTCTGAGACAAGTTTTTTATTTGTTCCATCAGGTCGCTGATTTGCATCTGATAAAACTGTTTATCTCCGTTATATGAAGATGTCTTTGTCTCTTTGCTCTGGAGCATATTGCCTTCACCGGATAACAGCCACTTCGCAGATATTTTCTCACATTTTGTGTATATCAACTCTGCATCAAATGATTTGCGGGTAATCCACATGCTTAATGCTTGCGGAGATATTCCTAATTTTGCCGCAAATCGTGCCTTATTTCCATTTGAATAATAGTTGATAAGGCTTTCAAGCATCTCTTTTTTCTTCATAACCACAAAGTTAAAATAAACTAAAAGTGAATCAAATATACATCTATAGTTTGTGTTATGTCACAATTTGTTTACCTTTGCAGGTAGACTTTCACCTATCCCGTTAGTTTACATCGCAAATATACGGATTTTAGGTGAGACTGTAAGGTAATTTAAGGAATTTTAAGCATACATGAATAAAATGCTTGATGTGACGTGGACTGAAAAAGTCCTATTGACTTGATAGCATTGAAGTTATGTAATCTCTTTCCGAAAAGACAGAGAAGGTGATTTCTGTGTAAGTCTATTGAAGACGTAAGCACAGATGACTAATGTCCGAATCAGAGGAGGGTGTTGAATGTTCTAAAAAGGATATGAATGTTAGATAAAACGAGTTAAATGCACGTAGACTTTATTCTATACATTTGTTGAACAGTATATAGAAAAATATATATTATTTTGCGCATATTTTTATCTGCTAATTTGTTTAACAGAATAGAACTTTAAGGAATGGAAGTTAATGATTTGCAAATATTGTTGGCGGGTGGCAACTTAAAGTATTCTGAATCCAGAATGCTTCCTTATAGAGTATGTATGACACAAGATTATATTCATTTTAAATAAGTCTGTGTGTGAAATACGCGAAATAGTAAAAGATATGATGGTTTTTCTTGGAAAGACACAACAAAATAAAAAAAGAGTTGGTAAATGCTCGACTTTACGGGAACAGGGTTCGCGCCTTTTTTTCGTGGTCCTATTTATGCTTGCTTGCAATATAGATGCCAGTGCCCAAAAAATAGCGGTAAAAACCAATCTCCTTTATGATGCAATGTCCATTCCTTCTCTTGGTGCAGAAGTAGCCGTGGGTGATCATTATACACTGAGTCTTATGGGCAGTTATGATCCAATCAGATATGGGAATGTAAAATGGAAGAACTTTTCTTACCAACCGGAAATCAGATTCTGGTTTCATCGTGCATTCACAGGACCTTATATGGGTATGAATGTCTCGGGGGGTGGTATGAATATAGATAAATTACATATTGGTGGTTTATATGGCAAGCACAGGCAGGGACATTTCATCGGTGCAGGCTTGAATGTGGGTTACAACCTTATCTTGTCGCCGCATTGTAGTTTTGACTTCTCGCTGGGTGCTGATTTTGTCCATACGAAATATGATCGATATCGCGAAGGTGATAATCCTTATAAGGAAGGGAAATCTTGTAGCAATATGGGAGTCCCGATAGGTACGGGTGTTACCTTTATATACATAATAAAATAATAAGATCCAGATAAAATCGAGTGACATGAAATTTCAGAAATTAGCATTAATGATCCTTGCGCTGAGCTTGGGTTGTGCTGCTACAGCACAAACGGCATATAAAGGCCAACTTTATGTCAACAAGGAGAAATTTACCATTCAGGGGAATCTTCTCCGTGTTCAATTGCGTGTGAGCTACAATGATAATGTTCTCAACAATGGTGAAACGCTGACCTTTACTCCTGTCTTGAAGAACGGATATAGGTCTAAGTCTCTTTCATCGGTTATCATCAATGGCACAGAACGGGGTAAATTTGAAGATCGGAAAGCTTATTTCGAGGATCGTATACGAAGTAATGTACCTGTTGTCACAAAAGATAATCGTCATGGCACAAGGTATTTTATCTATGATACTACTATTCCTTATGTAGACTGGATGCATGGTGCTGCCTTCTTCGTGGAGAGTGAAGAGCGTGGATGGGGGCATAAACCTCATGTTTACGAGGACGAGGTGTTTAAAAATATCGTAATCAGTACCTGCCCTGCTTCTACCGTGGATCCGAGTGTTGGTGGAACTACGAGGGCAGGAAGGTGTTTCTCCAGTACGATTGCAAAAACAGAATGGATACAGTTCCTGGATCCTACAAGGGCAACGAGTACAGAGCTGGCAATCAGTGGAACTATTCCTCTTTCTGATTCCAGGAAAATCGGAGAAATGGGTACAAGGAAATTCGACCATGCTATCTATGATGAACTCAAGAAAAATCTTGATGTTCAACTTCGGATCCCGGGAACAGTAGTACGTAATGTGTCTGTTGTGGGCTATGGCGCTCCGATAGGTAATTTTAAGAAAAATGAAGTAAAATCTTCTGAACGGGCTTTGAAACTGAAGCAATTCCTGATGAACAATCATACTACGGGTTCTGATGGACTTACGGTGACATGGGTACCGGAGGACTGGGATAGTATATACAGTCTGGTCGATAAAAGTGATATGAAACTTCGTGGTGCTGTGCTGGATATTATTCGTACTGTAGATGTTACTACTGGAAGGGAAGATGAACTGAAAATGCTGGGTGATGGTTCTCCTTATTCTTTCATGCAGCATTATATATTTCCTGAAGTATGCAGAATAAAATATACGGCTGTCTTCCAACGTCAGTCTAAGGAAGCTGGATCGGCAAATACTACCTTTAATGATAATCCACGCTCGATGTCTTTGTCTCAGATGTATGTTACTGCTAATAATTTCAGGATCGGTTCCAAGGAATTTAATGATATCATGGATCTCTCGGCCCGCTTGTTCCCGGATAATGCGGAGGCTAATATAAATGCTGCTGGATCGGCACTGATTCGTGGTAATCTCTCTCAGGCTCAACAATACCTTAAAGATTGGGAAACAGATCCGAGGGCTTATAATAATATAGGTGTCATGTATATGATTAAGGGTAATCTGGCTAAGGCTGATGTTTATCTGAAGATGGCTCAGGCTGAAGGTGTCGAACAGGCTTCAAGGGTCTTGGAATATCTGCATAACATAGAAAAATAAAAAATATCTAATAATACATTAATACCCTTACTGAAAAGGAGGAACAAAAGATGATGAAAATAAAAAGTTTGAAACAATTTAATTTTAAATTACAAGCACTTTTGCTTTGTGGAATTTGTAGTGGAGGAATCTTGTCATCCTGTAGTAGTGAAGATATTGGTAATAAGACGAACTCTGAGGTCGGAAAACAATTGGTGTTGACGATCAATACAGCTAATCCTAATGGTCCCCAGGCGTCTGCACTCCCAAATACTTTAAAGAATGTCAAGATTGGTAGTCGTGCTACTAATCTTACACCTACTGCAGGTGAGACTCCGGGGGATGATAAGAATGAAAATCAGATTAACAGACTTACTGTCGGAGTTTTTAGTAGTGACGGTAATACTGTTAGAACAATTCAGGAATATACTAAAGATGGAGCAAATAAGTTTACTCAATCGGGTACAACAACGACAGCTACAGTTACAACAACATCTCTTGCCAAAGATGATAAAGTTCTTGTAGCCGTTAATGCTCCGGCAAAGTTGTTTGCAGGAGTTCAAAATGCTACTGCTTTTGCAAAAGCAACAACTATTGACGAGGTACTTACTACACCAGCTCCAGGTGAAACTGCTGATAATACAAAAGAGGCTACAGACAATATTCCAATGTATGGTGAGTCCACAATAGCTCAAGCTGAAGAGGGTTCCTATTCTTCAACAGTTCATGCACAACATCAAGTAGCCAAGATTACGGTGGCGACAGTTAGCGTTGACTTTGATCCGAATGGCCCGTACAAAGATGCTATTTTTCAGCCAATTGCTTTTTTCCTGACTAATGTACCGGATAATTTGAATTTTACAACGACTGCAGCAACAGGGAGTTCAACTGTATGGCAGCAAGGAGGAGATGCTTCTGTTACAGCAACATATAAAGCCTATCTTGGTACAGGAGACTTAACAACTTATGCTGCTTTGAAGATAGGTGGAACAACGTCTGATGCTATTAATAAATTTTTCTATACGATGCCAAATAGTGTAGTTGCAAATAACACAAAACTTGTAATTAAAGGAAAATTCAGTGCAGATGGTAGTGCTATTGGAGAAGCTACTCCTGTAGTTTACTATCCTGTAAATATTAACTGGGTATATGGAGAGGGGGCTGCTCCTGATGGGGGTACTGCCAAAACTGTGAGCCCTAATAAGAACTATGTATGTTCTGTTACCATTAAAACAAAGGGAGCTGATAGTTCCACTCAATCCATTGATCCTTCTGCTGCAAGTTTAACGGTTACTGTTAAGGGATTTGATGAAGCGGATCAGACTACGATATTTGAATAATCAAACTTTTGAATTAAAATAGCTCTATCATGCGTAATGGAATCAAGATAATCGTCATTGCTTTCCTGCTGTCAACGCTCATGGTGTCGTGTATCTATGATGAATTTCCAAATCATAGACAATGCGATATTTCTCTGAGACTGGTTAACAGTAGGGGTGCTGTATTATCGGATTCCGTTGCCCATTTATATAATATTGACTGGTTCGTAAATGGAATTTATAAGCGTACTGTAGCTGCTGAAAAGGATGGGAAATATCGGGTCACTTTCAATAGCACTGACCGGGTTACACTTGTGGCTGTTGCTGCATCTGATACTTCTGAATGCCACGAAAATACCCCAATCTTGGATGAGTCTATTAAAGATACGTGGTTGCAGCTGAAAACGGGTGGGGAAAATACTTCTCCACAGCCTCATGCTATTTATTATGGTGACTTGGATGTTACGCCGGATGAGAATGTCAGTGATGATGATCCTGCTAAAAGCTATACGATACTGATGAAGGATATGCGGGCTAAAGTCAGAGTTGAGATCAAGGGTCTTAAAACACGCTTTGGCGATGGAGACTATCGCATCGTTCTGGAAGGTTTGCGTAGTGGCATTGCTTATGATGGTTCTGTTACAGGTGTACTGGTAAACTATGATATGAAGGGAAGTTTTGATTCACAGGGTAATTATACGACTCTGCCTGATGAGGTCCTTCCTACAAAAAGTGGGGAGAGAGTTAGTATCAAGGTATATAAACAGGATGGTTCTCTGTTGTTTGACCGTGATGTCGACGAGCAGGGTAATCCGTTGGAAGTTAAAAAGAATGATGATATTGTATTTGTGATAAATGCAAGTTACCTTACAGATCTCACAGTTACAATAGTCCCATGGGCGGATATAGAAAATCCGACATCCTTTCAATAAAGGAGGTAATATCGATTTATGACATTCATCACTAAATATAGGATATGGACTCATTTCTCTAAAGCTTTGTTCCTGATGGCAATAGTATTCGCTGTTTCATCATGTTCTGATGAGAATGTGGGGCCTGATGAAGCTGTCGTAACCTTGTCTTGCAAATCTTTTTATGCAGATTCACCGGCTAACCAGAATAATAGTATGCGGTCTGCTATATCAACTCGTGCCATATCTGGTAGTACTGAAAATATTGTGCAAGACCTGACGGTCTATATCTTTAATAATGCCGGTGAAGTCATAGGACATAATTACAGTTCTTATAGTATAGATTCCCAGACGACAATATCTATGTCGATTACGACACGTGCAGCGGATGATTGTACTATTTATGCGGTTGCCAATGCCGGACCTGGAACTTTCGCGGGGGTCTATAATAAAGCTTTGTTTGATGAGAAATATGCAAGTATAACTAGTGGCCATGCTGCAGATTTGGCTACGCAATCTGATTATGCTATTATGTTCGGCAAGATGACGAAGGTAAAGATTTCTTCTGGGGCAAATAGCTTAGGTACGATTACTCTGGATAGGTTGCTGAGCAAGATAACGTTCAAAATTATACCAAAGAATACGGATACTTCGTGGCCTATTACGATTACGGGTTATCAACTTCATCATGTGCCTCTTTCTTGCTATTATTCGGATACACATGATGCAGTTTCAACGCAATTGACTTCTTATGGTGATTTTGCTGCTGTGGCTCCAACTTCTGATAATACAGACGGGAAAACGCTTACTTTTACGTATTATGTTTATGAAAATCAGGCTGGGACAAATACGGCTGCAACAACCTGGATATTTCGTAACAAGGCGAATCATCCTCCAAAGGCTTCTTATCTTACGGTGAATGCTCAAACAGCGATCTGGAAAAGTACTTACTATATTTATCTAGGTGGTAAGAATCTGACGGCTTCAGATTCAGGTTCTAGTGGCTCAACGTATGATTATACGGATTTTAATATCTATCGTAATACCAATTATACCGTTACGGTTAATATTAACGGGAGTGGTGCCAGTGAGGATGATGTGCGTGTGGATTATGATGCGAATATCTATTTCGGTACACCTGGTATTTCTTCGTGGACACCGACTACAATTGATGTTAATATGTGATTTCTTGTTATGCTAAAGCTCTGATAATCTTTTCATTTGCACTATCTACTCGGCGTGTGTCTAGAGAGCGGAGGTATATTCGGGTTGTCTTTTCAGAGGTATGGCCCATTCCGTCACTGATGATATCTATAGGAATCTCCATTTCTAAAGCAGTACTGGCCCATGAGTGACGGGCAACATACATTGTCAGATTGCAGTCTAAATTCAGTTCTTCCGCTATCTTCTTCAAATTATTGTTTATAGCCCTTTGTCTGCTTCGGTACTGGATCCTTTGTCTTCCCTTTGTAGAATCAACAATAGGCAATAGATAGATGTGATCTGAACAAGGGTTTTTTTCTACTATTTTTTGCATACATTTTTCCCATTTGATAGATAGTAGCTGTCCTGTTTTTTTACGTCTGTAAGTAAGAAAGCCAAATTTTATATCTGTTTTCTTTAAAAAGGCCATATCTACAAATGACATTCCTCGTGTATAGAAGCTAAACATAAACATATCCCGAGCAAAAGATCTCGATTTCTTTATCATCTTCATTTCTTTTATCATCTTGATGTCTTCTATCGGGATAGCACGTTTCATGGTTTTATCTACGCCTGTATAAACATGCCTGAAAGGACGTGCATCGAAAATCAGCTCGCGGTCTACAGCCCGATTATAGACTGCTCTTAAGATTCTCATGTAAAATGAACTGGAATTCATGGTAACTCCTTCATCATGTAAAAATTTTTCGTATTCTTCAATCAATGTCCGGTTTATATCCTGCATGTTGATATCTTCGTCCTTTCTGAATTTTTGAAAACTCCTTAAGGTGCTGGTATAGGTTTCAGCTGTACGGTTATGTCCATTTTTTGAAAGCTCTTTAATAACAGAATCCATAAATGAGAAAAGTTTGTTCTTGTCTTTTGAACACTCTTTTTCATCTGAGGAGATATGACCGTTTCCGTTGCTATCTACCTTTATAACCAAATCTTTCCCTTCCCTAATAGCTGTAATAGGAATATCAAAAGTAATCTTTACCATAAATGTCTTGAAATTGAGGCCAAAGTTAAGATAAAATATTAGATTATTTCAATTATAAGCCTATTTATGTATAAAAAAATACATATTCGGATAAATATACCAAAAGTCTCCTTGCTTTTTTATATATAAGGAATAAATCATTTCTTGAGATTATGATATTATTTCTGCTTATTTTTGATAATTTTAAACAATATCTTCTTTCATAACTCCATTTTGAATATTTTTGGTGATACAATTTTCTTTTAATTGGATAAATTATCCTAGGAATTTTATTGTATATGTTATACTTATTGATTCATCTTGGATACATTTGACGCCATTATAGTTCAATTATTTATCAGTTAAATTATCCTTTTATGTCAGTTATTTTTACTATATTTGTTGATGTTAAATATGAAGAAATTCGTATGATATTAAGTTTTCTTCTAATTGGATTTTCTCCCCCTGTATTCCTTAATTATTTTAACGTAATGTGGATGGAGTAGTGTCTTTTTTTGTTAATTAAGTATTATATACATAATAACTCCTTTTTTACATTTTTAATTTTAAACAGGTCTATTTATCTGTTATATTTTAAAATTTCGATTCTTTTATTCCTGATCAAAAATAAAAATGAATGGTATATGCTATGAAATATTTGATAAACATACAAAAACTGTTAATTCGTATTTGAATAATATATTTATAATTATACTATATCGACCTTTAAAATATCCCTCTCTCCGCGAGAGAAGAGAACATAAAGGATGATACGGATGAGGGTCGGAATATTCTATGGCAAAGGTTTTTTCCCTTTGCTTTTTTCTTCTTTTTTGATGGTCTTGTGTCTTGTAGGTTGTGCACAAGACAGCAATATATTGGATAATGGACAAAGTCGGCAACTGGAGTTTTCTGTTACAACTCATAGATGGGATAACTCAGATAAATCTTCTGATCAAAAGATTCCCAGTCGAGCCACTCCTGTTAGTACATTTGATACTTCTAAAAACTTCAATGTAATTGCAGATGTAAACAACGAAGGCAATTGGACTACAGAAGTAAATAATGAGACCGTTTCTTATTCTACAGAAAATAAGATATGGCAAACTACAGCAACACATTATTGGCCGGGATTAGGAAATACTGTAAACTTCTATGCTTATTATCCTACAAACATCTCTGGAAGTATTACTCATACCAAAGGTTCAGCACCTGTTCTTTTCTATACTGTACCGGACAATGCAACGGATCAGATTGATATCCTTGCTTCATCAAAGACAGGCGTAGCCGGGAATTCCTATAATCAGACTCCTGTTGATTTCAAGCATATCTTTGCAGCCGTACAGTTCAGTGTTGGAAGTAACGGTTTAGGAAGTGGCACCATTTCTTCAATATCAATAGGTGATGTTCATAATTCAGGCACCTATACCTTTGGAAGCGGATGGACCTTGGGGACTACAACGAAGACATTTACAATCTCACTACCAAAGACCATATCTGGAACTTCAGGAGAGGATATTTATTCAGGAACTTATACTCTGATGATGATCCCCCAGATGATAAACAATTCTACCGTAACAATTACCTATAGCAATGGAGGTACACTGACTAAAGTAATATCAGGAACCTGGGAAGCGGGCCAAACATATAACTATGGATTGTCGTTTATAAGGGAATATAATTATACAGGAAATGTCCAATCCTTTATAGCACCTGTTACAGGAACTTATAAATTGGAAGTATGGGGAGCACAGGGAGGTGGCCCTTCATCTTCTTCTATAAATGGAGGCAAAGGAGCATATGTTACAGGCTGTATCTCTTTAGCAAAAGGATCAGTACTATATCTGTATGTTGGTCAGCAACCTTCAGCAGGTACAGGAGGATGGAATGGAGGAGGATCCAATTTGACTGCCCCTTACGGAGGTGGAGGTGCTACGGATATATCCTTAAGTAATGGAAGTTGGAACGATGATACTCATTTGTATTCTAGAATTATTGTTGCTGGTGGTGGCGGCGGATATGGATCAGTCGCATCAACAAATGTATATCAGGGTGGAGTTGGTGGAGCATGGAATGGTGGTAATGGAGAAGGTGATGATCCTGGATATGGAGCTACAATAAATGAGGCTGGGGCAAATGCATCAGGCTCTTGCAATACAAATATGGTTAATGCCGGATTTGGATATGGGGGTAGTAATAGTTGGTATGATGAGGGGCTTGGAGCCGGTGGAGGTGGCTGGTATGGTGGCGGCAGTGCTGGTGGTTTAGATAATAATGGTAGCGGAGGGGGAGGATCGTCATATGTTTGGACATCCTCACTTGCAACTTATTATCCGCCATCTTCCTATAAGCCAAGTACCAGCTATTATTTATCAGATGTTAGCTCTCAAGCTGGAGTCCGTTCGGGTGATGGCTATGCCCGTATCACTTTTGTTTCTGCAAATTAATTATTTTATCTTTCTGCCTTATTTCATTCTATTATTTTCTCATCTCTCGCGGAGAGATGAGAAACTATGGACGTATGGCAAACAAGTCACTACAGAACCGAAATATATCAGGTCAGAACTCTATATTATTCGTTTTTTTCATTGTTTCGCTGTTCTGTTCCTGTTCAGGCGAAACAGTCATTGCAGATGTGAATAACAGTAAACTTTTAAGCTTTTCCGTATCCGTTCCATCCTGGAAGAGAGGGGGCAGTGCATCAAAGACCGAGTCTCGTGCAACGCCAATAACGGATCCTTCCCTTGGTACGGACAAGAGCTTTAACCTGATCGCAGATTGGAATGACGGGACAGGAAGCTACAGTACATTGATTGATAACGAGACCGTTACCTGTTCCAATAATTTATGGAAGACGGTAAAAGACTATTACTGGCCTGGGGCAGGCAGTACCGTAAACTTTTATGCTTACTACCCTGCAAGTATTCCAAATGGAACAATAGCCCATACAGTAGGCTCTGCTCCCACCCTTGCCTATACCGTTCCCGATAATGCAGCGAACCAGACAGATATCCTTGCAGCATCCAGTCCGGATATATCCGGCAGTACGGGCACAGCCATTTCACTTACCTTCAGCCATATCTTCGCAGCCGTAAGGTTCAGCGTGGGAACAAGCGGACTGCCCGGTGGGACAATTACCAAAATTACATTGAACAATATCCAGTATAAAGGAACCTATTCGTTTGACGGGACATGGACCCCGAACACGACAGACCTGAAGTCCTTCTCTCAGACTGTATCCGCATCCACAAATGCCAGCACGACCATCACCTCAGGTCCGACGACCTTCATGATGATGCCGCAGACATTGAATAAAGACGCAGGTATTACTGCCACCTATAGTACAGGGACGTCATATACGGCCAAAATATCCGGGCCATGGTCAGCCGGGAACAGCTATACCTATAATCTAAACAAATCCGAGACAGCCGTTGCAGGACAGTACCTGTTCAGTGACGGAACATGGGGGAGCTACGATCCAGCCAAGACAGTGATCGGGATCGTATTCAGCAATACAACCAGCAGTACTGACAGGAGCCACGGCTGGACCCACGGTTATGCCATGGCACTACAGAATGCAGGGTCAGCTACTGCTAACTACAAGTGGTATACCTCAGACAGTGGCAACCCGACCGGAACATATATTACAGGAGTCAATAATATTATGTCCGATAAGGACGGCTATACTCATAGCGGTTACCTGCAGACATCAGGCTATGCAGCCGGTATTGCAGCCAGGGGTTACACGGCTAAAGATAAGAACGGAAATACGGTAGCAGCTCCAATAGGTACCAGCGGCTGGTATCTGCCAAGTTGTGGTCAGTGGTATGATATATTAGCCAGTCTCGGAGGGATGGCTACAGCCAGCGGAAAGGCTTATACATATGGTACTTCATACTGGCTCCGATGGTATAATGGAGATATTAGTGGGGACACACATAACTATTCCAGTCTGTGTGCATCAAACCTCAATGTCTATCTGAATGGCTTGAGGTCAAACGGTTACAGTGTGGATTTGTTCAGTAACAGCAATGAGTACTACTGGAGCTCGTCAGAGTGTAGTAGTTCCTCCGCGTACTGTGTGGACTTCTACAGCAGTGGCAACGTGCACTTGGGCGACTACAGTAAGACGGGTTCGTTCAGGGTCCGGCCTGTCCTTGCTTTCTGACCTATTGATCAATTTAAATATTTATCTATTTGAACATAAGAGGTTAAAGCTATTAATATCAATACAAATTGACCTGAAATCTTGACAGATTATCCAAAAGTTTCTCATCTCTCGCGGAGAGAAGAGAATATAAAGGATGATACGGATGAGGGGCAGAATACATTTCAGCAAAGGCTTCTTTCCTTTGCTTCTTTTTTCTTTATTAATAATCTTATGTCTTGCAGGATGTGCAGAGGATAGCAGTATCTTGAATAATGGAGGAAATAAGGAATTAGAGTTCTCCGTAAAAACTTGTGGCTGGAATAGTTCTAATCGTAGTTCTTCTGATTCTAGACCCGATAGCCGAGCCACTCCAATTAGTGGAAACACTTTTGATACTTCAAATAGTTTCAACGTAATAGCCGATATAAACAAAGGAGGCAATT
>JAKVJW010000053.1 GCA_022486815.1 Prevotella sp.
TATTAATAGAACATTTTCTATATTTGCAGTTGGTAATTGTTTTAAACGTTACAAAAATAATAAAAATAACATAATAATCTATGGAAAAAAGGGAAATATTAGAGGAATATAGAGAGAATTGCCAAATAAATCCTGTTCTTGGGTTGAGTGGGGTGGATGATAGATTCGTTTTTAAACGGCAAAAGAGAAACACTACTTAACAGAATATATTGAGAAAATAGTAGAAATATCGAAAAACCTATGGCCGTAACTAAGAAATAATTTAATACCACATAAAATACTTATCATGAAAAGTATTTTCATATTCTCTGAATGACTTTGCAGTTAGCAGGAGATGAGTTCTTGTTGATTAATTTAAACCAATCAAGATGTATCCGACTTATAGAAATGAAGTTAAAATCTAATCTTAATTTATAAATATTTATTACATGAAGCACAAAGTAATTCAATTATCGTTGAAGAGTATGTTATTTACTACCGTTTTGGCATCTGCTTATATGGCAGATTTGCCATTGGTTACCTATGCCGGGACAAATGTGGTTTGTTCTGTACAACAGGCTAATGTTTTAAAAGGAAAGGTTATTGATGGCAAAGGTGAACCTGTTATAGGTGCAACAATCAAGGCTGTTGGGCAGAACATTGGTGCAGTTACAGATCTTAATGGTAACTTTCTCATTGATGGCTTTAAAGGTGGTTCTGTAAGTGTAACTTATGTAGGTTATAAGACTCAGACTGTCAAAGCAAAAGCTGGTCAAACACTTTCTATTACCTTAAGAGATAATCAAGAGGCACTGGATGAAGTTATTGTAGTTGGTTATGGTACACAAAAAAAAGCTAACCTTACAGGTTCTGTATCGTCAGTTGATTCTAAGGATTTAGGAGATAGGGCTCTCACATCAGTAGCTTTGGGTATTCAGGGCAAGATGGCAGGGGTTACTATCACTAATCCTGGTGGAGCTCCAGGTTGTGATGACAGTGGAACGACCATCCGTGTTCGTGGTACGGGCACATTCAATAACGCATCTCCAATGATCTTGGTAGATGGTATTGAGAGCACGATGTATGATATTGACCCAAACGACGTAGAATCAATATCAGTGCTTAAGGATGCTGCATCTGCGGCTATATATGGTTCCAAAGCGGCCAATGGCGTCATTCTTATTACTACCAAGCGAGGAAAAATCGGCAAGGCTGTTGTTTCCTATTCTGGAACGTTTGGCTGGCAATCACCAACTCGTCTCGCTAAATACGTGAACTCTGCTCAGTATGCTCGTCTTACTAATGAGGCTCGCGCCAACGAAGGATATTCGCCAATGTACACAGATGAAGACATTAAACTGTTTGAAAACGGAAGCGACCCAGATGGTCATGCTAATACCGACTGGCAGAAGTTGTTCTATAACCAAAGTGGTTTCCAGACAACCCAAAATTTACACATTTCAGGTGGCACGGAGGCGGCACGCTATATGGCGAGTGTGGGATATACGGATCAGAATGGTATTATACGCAATTCCGACCTTAATAAATACAATATCCGTCTGAACCTCGATAGTAAAGTGAGTGACAAACTGGATGCAGCATTCAATATGGCCTATACCCGTGAAGATGTCACCCTTCCCACAGGTCCCAATGGAGACAATTATTTATCTTACTTCTACGTACTGACTAAGCTCTCTCCGATGGTGCCATGCTATAAGAGCGATGGTACCTATGGATACATAGGTGATGGCAATCCTATTGCATGGTTTGACAATAATTCAGTGCAAGATGTTTTTCGCAATAATCTTCAGACCAGTGCATCGCTTATCTATCATTTCTTTCCCGAACTGTCGCTGAAGGGAACAGCTTCTTACAAGCTTTATTATGGTGAGACACACGACATGCACAAGGCAATAAAGTATGACAATGTCTACACTCAAGGCTCCGTTGATAAACTCACCGAAAGTCTCTATCGTGATGACCGCGTAACGGGCGATGTTCTTCTGCAATATAAGAAGACCTTTGCCAGTCTACATAACGTAAATGCGATGGTAGGTTATCATGCTGAACTTTATCGAAACCACAATCTTTCAGGTTATCGCGATACTTTCGCCAGCAGTGGACTTTATGACCTTGATGCCGCAAGCACTTCAAATCAGACAAGCAGTGGAAATACTCACAAGTTGTCAATGCTTTCATACTTCGGACGCATAAACTACGACTATGCAGGTAAGTATCTTTTCGAGGCAGACTTCCGTTACGACGGAACATCACGCTTCGCAAGGGGTCATCGCTGGGGTACATTCCCATCTGTATCCGCCGGTTGGCGCCTTTCTGAGGAGAATTTCTTCGAGCCATTAAAAAAGGTCATTAATAATGTTAAGTTGCGTGCGTCATGGGGAAAGTTAGGTAATCAGGATGTTGGTAGTTTTTATCCAACTGTTTCAACACTTTCATTGGGTCAGAATTATCCCTTCGGTGGAACAATCCATTCGGGTGCAGTAACCATGAATGCAGTTAACCCAAATCTTAAATGGGAGGCCACAACTACATGGGGATTCGGATTGGATCTTAACCTTCTGGACCATCTGGGTATTGTGATGGACTACTATGATAAGACCACCGATGGTATTCTTATGACTATCAATACACCGGTGACATACGCTCTGAGTAACTATTATGACAATGTAGGCAAAGTGCGCAATACTGGTTTTGAGTTTTCTGTGACATGGAATGACCACATTGGCCTTGTGAACTACTTTATTGGCGGTAATATAGCATTCAATAATAATAGGATTCTTAGTATGGGCGGAAGTGGTGATCAGTACAATATTGATAGTAATGGAGCTGTTTATGGAATCATGCGCAAAGGTGAGGCTATGGACAGTTTCTATGGATATAAGACTAATGGTTATTTCCAGAGCGAAGAAGAGATTGCTGCTGCATACCCTAAAGGGCATATACAGATCAGTGGTCGCGACCCACAACCTGGTGATCTTAAATATGTGGATGCAAATGGTGATGGTAAACTTGATGCCAATGACCGCTGTGTGCTCGGGTCGTGGGATCCTGGTGTAACATTCGGATTTAACATTGGAGCCAACTGGAATGGTCTTGATCTCACAGCAGTGTTTCAGGGGGCAACAGACGTTCATGGCTATATCACTCGTGAAGGTGTAGGCTATGTTAATGGCGACACATCAAAGCCTACTACTCTTTGGCTTGACCATTGGACCACAGATAATCGCAATGCTGCAATGCCACGACTTATCCAAGGAATGGAAGGATGGAGTATGCCTACAACAACGAGCGACTTCTGGATGCAGGATGCTTCTTATCTACGCTTGAAAACATTACAGGTAGGTTATTCATTACCTAAATACTTAATCGCTAAGATAGGTCTTTCCAATGTCCGTGTGTTCTATACCGCTGAAAATCTTTTCACTATTACCAATTTTATGAAAGGATATGATCCTGAGGCACCTGTATCTGATGATAATATGAAAGGTAACTATTATCCTCAAACAAAAACACATTCATTCGGTATTAACATTACATTCTAAATATTTGACCATTATGAAACTGTATAAAATTTTATTAATAGCAGCCGCCGTCATGATGACTGTCAGCTGCTCTGAAAATTTCCTCGATCGTATACCTACTGATGCACTCTCATCACCAACGTTTTGGAAAACAGAAAAGGATGCTGATGAGGCTCTCACAGGTTGCTACCGACAACTTTATAGTCCTTACCGTCCTGAAGAGATGTGGTTTTGGGATACAGCATCCGATGATGCCTTTTGTTATCACAATAATAAGGACTACAGAGCCATCGGCAATGGCACAATGGCAGCATCCGGAGTAAGTGTGCATAACTATTTTACTTATAGGCAGATCCGTACATGCAACGAATACCTTAAGAAGGAAAACACCATTCACTTTTCCACTGAGGCAAAACGTAACCAGTATCGTGCAGAAGTGCGCATGATACGTGCTATGGCTCTCTTCTTTCGTGTGCATGTCTATGGAGATTTCCCTTTTTCTGAGGACGTTTACAAAACAATTGATGAATCGATGGTGCCGCGTGTGGATAAAGCAACATTACTGAAGTATATCAAAAAGGAGATGGAGGATGTGATACAATATTTGCCAGCGAAAGCAGAGGCAGGTCGTATAACAAGTGGTGCAGCACAGGCTTTTCTTGTGAGGGTATGTATGTATATGGGAGAATATGACGAGGCCGTAAAAGTTGCAAAGCAAATTATGGATTCAGGCAACTATTCTATGCCGAACTTGAGTTATGAGGAATCGTTCCTTAAGAAGAATGAATACAATTCCGAGGTAATATTATCTTTCGAGCACAACAAAGCTGGGGGCTTTCAGATGTGGGTGTTCGAGTACTTGCCAAACGGTGCTTACGGCGGATGGTCATCTATAGTCCCTACTCGCAGTTTGCTTGACACCTACGAGACGAAGAATGGTCTCACCATAGACGAGGATTCCACATATGATCCAGAGAATCCGTTTATTAATCGTGACCCTCGTCTGCGTGCAACAATCGTTTATCCTGGTCAGAAATGGGATAAGTATGCCGATGAAACCAAATACCCTCATGGCTATCCTTCTATCATCAAAGGTAGCGGTGACTATTGGAGTGATGCCGACAATGCCACTCATACTGGTATGAGCTTCAAAAAGTTCTATGCTGACCCTAATGAATATCCTGATCTGCAGAGTTGTGATCGAAATTTTCCTATATTGCGCTATGCGGAGGTATTGCTATCATATGCTGAGGCAAAGATTGAACTTAATGATATAGACCAGAGCGTTTATTCTGCCATTAATCAAGTACGCAAGCGTGCTGGTATGCCAGATGTGGATCAGGTTAAATATGCAACGCAGTCAAAACTTCGTGAACTCGTTCGTCGTGAGCGTCGTGTGGAATTTGCATTCGAAGGCCTCCGCCGGCTTGATATCCAGCGGTGGGGTATCATGAAAGACGTAATGCCTGAAACTATCTATCACATGAATGGAACTATTCTCAATACGAAGAATGCCGAGGGCGACTTCAATGTAAAACTTACTTTTGACAAATCAGATATTGAGGAAGTGCGCCATTTTACGGAAAATAAGAACGAATTGCTACCGGTGCCACAGACCGTTATAGATGTGGATCCGAAAATAACGCAGAATCCAGGCTATTAATATAGAGAAATGGAAACTTATATATAGAATAGATTAGTCGAGATGCACAAAAGTGGTAATAAATATGTGATTCCCTGAAAAATTATAGACATGAACTAATCTATGATGCTATTATCTATTTTAACTTGTAATAACGATTTGATTAATACTAAAAGAATGAAAAAATTTTTTGCTTTAGTTAGTTTTTTTTGCTGTCTTACAATGGCAGCAATGGGTCAGAATCCTGAAAAGTTAGGCGCAACCCCGGCAATGGGATGGAGCAGTTGGAACAAATTCAATTGCCAGATTAACCAGCAGTTGATCCATGAGATTATTGATGCCATGGTTTCTACAGGATTGAAAGATGTTGGATACCAGTATGTCAATATTGATGATGCCTGGCATGGTCCACGGGATAATGACGGGTTTATACAGGCAGATTCCAAGCGGTTCAGTTCCGGTATTAAGGCCCTTTCTGACTATGCCCATTCAAAAGGACTGAAGTTAGGTATCTATACCTGTGCTGGAAGCAGGACCTGTGCCAATTATCCTGCCAGTCTCGGACATGAATATCAGGATGCTTTGCAATATTCCAGATGGGGTATCGACTATATTAAGGAAGACTGGTGCAATACAGAGAATGTCAATGCTAAGGGGGCTTACAGGCTTATGGCAGACGCTATCAAGCAAACAGGTAGGCCTATGTATTTCAGTCTGTGTGAATGGGGTACGAACAAACCCTGGCTTTGGGCAGGCAAATTTGCTCAGTCCTGGAGAACCACGGGTGATATTGAGAATAATTTCAAGAGTGTGTTAAGCATCCTTGACCAACAGGAAGGTTTGAGAAAATATGCAGGGCCTGGTCATTGGAATGATCCTGATATGCTGGAAGTCGGTAATGGAATGCCCGTCAATGAAGACCGTGCACATTTCTCCATGTGGTGTATGCTTGCAGCGCCCCTTATTCTTGGTAATGATATCCGTCACATGAGCAAGGAAACCGCAGGAATCATCATGAATAAGGATGTGATTGCAGTAGATCAGGATAAACTGGGCATTGAAGGACTGAAATATTCCAAGGAAAACAATCTGGAATTCTGGTTCAAACCATTGGTGGATGGTGACTGGGCTTTCTGCATTTTGAACAGGGGTATTCAACCGGCGAAATATACTATTGACTGGCAGAAATTTAATTTTATGGATGACTTGAGTAAGCGTGCTACCAATTTTGACCAGATGACCTATTCCATTCGGAATCTGTGGACCAAGAAGAAAGAAGGGACTTCGAAAAAGATAAAGAAGGTGATTATTCCTGGGCATGATGTGCTAATGTACAGGCTTACACCTAAGAAATAAATAGTAAGAGAAGGAAGAGTCGTTCTCAAATAACGGCTTTTCCTTTTTACATCTTAAGTTATACCGAATATGCCCATTGGCATAGAGTAGATAATTAATGTAGTGGATATTCTTCCATTTTAAAGAATTTCTTTAATTTTCATAGAATTAAGATCAGATTGATGATATAGTTCGTGTTGGAAGAACGAGCGTATTAAGAATAAGATCTCATTAGGTGTTGTGTAAACAAAAGGAGACTGCCATATAGCATATAAGTAGTCGAAAGAATTATTGGTATTTGGCTAACAGATATATGTTTGCGGTTGCTGTTGGTAATGAGAGATTAGGTATAAAACTACTTTATTTTCTTTTATTCGATTTTCATCAGAAAATCTGTTCTCTTCAATATGATCTTTTTGTAATTCTGAATATTATAGATTAGAAAAAGATCAGTTTTTTAGGGTAATTCTTGATAGCGCCCAACTGATCATTATAACTATGAAACGAAATATAATGCTACTCCTGTGTTTTCTGCGGTCAATGGCAAGGTTTTAGCTTCTCATTTCTTTGATGAAGATATTGATGCAATGAGGTATATTATGTTTTATCAGGATGATTATTCTGATTTGAGTTCTGTAATTAAAATGAGTGCTGACTGCAACAGCCTTCATAAAGGAGATTTGCTGAATTATTGGTCTACTTCATCGTTATATTGATACAGACCAAGCCAAAAGGGATTCGTTGCCTGTAGGCCCTCGTGTAATATGTTCTATAATAATGGCTCCCAATTAAGATGCTGAATATTCTTCGCGGACAACTATTGTCGGTATCAGTGTAGAGGGTATGTGTTGTGACCAACCTTTTGTAATCTCTTCTTTGAGTCGTCAGTAAATTTATTTGATGATTGAAAAAATATTAGCTCTCTGATCTATGTTGGATTTTGGGATATTTTCGTACCTTTACACCGTTAATACGGTTAGTGAGGTTATATATTCCGGAAAGATCTTAATATTCAATAGAATTCACCTTTTTAAGTAGATTCAGTAATTAATTATTAATTAAAAGAATAATGCGTAGATTATTGGTTTTATTTTTTCAATTGTTGGTTGTTGTCAGTATTAGTGCCCAGCAGTTGATAGTAGGAACGTACAATTTGAGGAATCACAATCATGATGATGAACTGCAGGGGAATGGTTGGTCACAGCGCTGCCCGGTTATCTCCCAGTTGGTGACATTTAACGATTTTGATGTATGGGGAGCTCAGGAAGTACTTCATGATCAGTTGAATGACCTTTTATTGGCGATGCCCCAGTATGGTTATCTTGGAGTAGGCCGTGACGATGGAAAGACAGGTGGAGAATATGCACCGATCTTCTATAAAAAGAGCCGCTTGAAGGTTCTAAAGGAGGGCCATTTCTGGTTGTCCCAACATACGGACTATCCCAATAAGGGTTGGGATGCAGCCTGTATCCGGATATGTACGTGGGGCTTCTTTAAGGATCTGAAGACAAACAAAAAGTTTTGGTTTTTCAATCTCCACATGGATCATATGGGTGTAGTGGCCAGGAGAGAAAGCTCCAGGTTAATCTTGAAAAAGGTGAAGGAGTTCTGTGGTAATGCACCTGTCATACTTACAGGAGATTTTAATGTCGACCAGACTCATGAGAGTTATCGCCTGTTGGCAAACTCCGGAGTATTACAGGATACATACAAGATAGCCGATATGAGCTATGCCCTAAACGGAACATTCAATGACTTTGATCCATTTTCAAAGACAGATGGTCAGATTGACCATATCTTTGTGTCAAGACAGTTCCATGTCTATCGTTTTGGTATTCTGACAGATACCTATCGTACTCTGAGAAAGGATACCGCCAATGAAGGAAACTCTTCGAAAGACATTTCATCTCAGAAGTATGATATCAGGATGCCGTCTGATCACTTCCCTGTGAAAGCAATATTGCAATATCAGAAATAATGTTTGCATGACCTGTCTGGTTATCTTCCTGGTTTTGACTAAAAAATTCTAATCATGAGGAACGCTCTTTTATTGCTATTTGTTACGGCATTTGCCTTCTTGCCCTCTCATGCTTCTGATGCGTATCGGAAACATATTGACCTGCAAGGCATCTGGCAGTTCTGCCTGGATCCGGATTCTTCTATTACATCGGAAACAGCCTTTTCTGATCTGGTAAATCTACCGGGTACCACGGATACCAATCGGAAGGGTACTCCTGCAATGAATAAGAATGAGACTATGCATCTTACCCGACTGTTCTATTATGTGGGGAAAGCATGGTATAAAAAGGAAATAGATATTCCGAACAGTTGGAAAAGAAAACAGATATATCTATTCCTTGAGCGCACAAAACCGACGAAGATATATGTAGATGGTAAATTTGCAGGCCGGAATAATAATATATCAACACCTCAGATTTATGATCTTACTTCATTCTTGTTTCCCGGTAGTCATACAATCGCTATCCAGGTGGATAACGGAAGTGGGGTGCCTAAGCAAATCTATGGCTCACATGCCTATTCTGAGGACACACAAACAAATTGGAATGGGATTATTGGTAAAATAGAATTGGAAGCGGTAGATCCCCTGCATATAGTGGATATAAAGGTTGATCCTAATACCGTTGATAATCAGGTAGCAGTAAGTCTGTCTTTTTCCGGAAAGATTACCTCCAAGAATCATATCATATTAAGGTTATCGTCTTTAGGTAAAAGTGATAGTAGGGTGGATTCTCTAAAACTATCGCCCGATAAAGGTGAGAATAGGGCAATAGATCATATTATCATACCTTTGGGGCATCGACACTTCTGGAGTGAGTTTCATCCTGATCTCTATCATATTAATGTAGAGATATCGGGCGTCGATTCATTGGGTATTAATTTTGGTATGGTGAATTTTCGTGCGGGTACCCATAAATTCATAGTTAACGGACATCCCACTTTTTTGCGTGGTAAGCATGATGGATGTGTCTTTCCTCTCATTGGACATACGGCTATGGATGTAGAGACTTGGCGGAAGTACTTTCGTACGGCTAAAACTTATGGCATTAATCATTATCGTTTTCATTCCTGGTGTCCTCCTGAAGCTTGCTTCGAGGCAGCGGATATGGAAGGTGTTTATTTACAACCGGAGTTGCCTTTCTGGGGGAATTTTGATAAAAAAGATACTTGTCTGATGCGTTTTCTGAAGAAGGAGGGAATGAATATCCTGAAAACTTATGGGAATCATCCTTCATTTGTGATGCTTGCATTAGGCAACGAGTTGAATGGTGATATCTCTGAGATGAGGCATTTTGTAGATGATTTCCGAAAGGCTGATAGCCGGCATCTGTATACTTTTGGATCTAATGGCTATTTGGGTTACAAACCTATTGACCCTGACATGGACTATTGTACTACATGTCGTATAGGTGGAGAGGAGAAAAATAAGTTTAATACCCATATTCGTGGTTCCTTTTCTTTTGCGGATGCTTATGATGGAGGATACATCAACCATTGCTATCCCAACACGATCATGGACTTTTCTGGAGCGTTGAGGGCTTCTTCCATTCCTGTAATCAGTCATGAGACAGGACAATTTCAGAGTTATCCGGATTTTAGTGAGATTAAGGAATATACAGGAGTTCTCTATCCATATAATATGGAAGTATTCCGCAGGCGACTCAAAGATGCTGGGATGCTGCAGCAGGCTTCCGACTTTCATAAAGCTTCAGGGCTGTGGGCTGCGGAACTTTATAAGGCGGATATAGAAATGGATCTTCGCACACGAAATCTGGCTGGCTTTCATCTGCTTGATCTTCAGGACTATCCGGGTCAGGGATCTTCTTATGTAGGTATCCTCAATGCGTTTATGGAAAACAAAGGTTTTATTACTCCTGAAGCATTCAGACAATTCTGCTGTCCTGTTGTTCCATTATTACTGATGAAGAAATTCTGTTACACGAATCGTGAAGTGATTCGTGCAGTAGTGAAGATAGCTAACTATAGTGAGAATGCCTTACAGAACAAGACCTTGTCGTGGCGTATCACCGACAATAGCAATAAGTTGTATCATGAAAGTACGGTCTCTATACCAAATGATAGCATCGGACTTTTTTCTGTTGGAGATATAACCGTTGACTTGAGTGATATCAACAAACCTGAAAAACTGACGTTCTCACTTTCTGTTGATGGTACAGATTATTCTAACAGTTATCCTTTATGGGTATATCCGCAACGGTGTAATCTTAAGTCTCTGACAAAAGATATCGTTATTACGGATTCAATAACACCAGAGGTTGAGAGAGAACTTGTTTCCGGAGCGCGGGTGCTGTTGATGCCAAAATCTGATATGAATACGGTTGGGGGGCTCTTTCAGACCGACTACTGGAATTACCGGATGTTCAAGACGATATGTGAAAATAATCATTGTCCGGTTTCCCCAGGTACTTTGGGGATTCTTACAGATCCCGGACATCCGATATTCAACTCTTTTCCGACTGATTGTCATACTGACTGGCAGTGGTTTCCTGTAATTAAAGCGAGCCATCCGTTTATCCTTGATGGTATGCCGGAAGAATATTTTCCTATAGTCCAGGTGATTGATAATGTTGAACGTAACCATAAACTCGGACTGATATTTGAAATGGGGGTAGGCAAGGGGCGATTGCTGGTCTGTATGTCACCGCTTGACAAACTCGTGCAATATCCTGAAGCAAGGCAACTCTATTATAGTGTCTTGGAGTATATGCATTCTTCAAACTTCAAACCTGCTTTGAATCTCAGTCTGATGAATATGAAAAGACTCTTTACTACTGTAGTAAGTGACAGAAAGGTAAGTGAACTTCACAATATATCATACAAATAGGAATTCTATTTTAAGGAATAACCAGAGTCAATGATTCTTATTTCTGGAAGAACTCTTTTTACAGGCAAGAAATGTCTTTCAGTTTGTTCGTAATAGCAATCAATTGATTGTCTAATGTTTTTTCTACATGCTTAATGTCACCACCATGTATGATGAGGTTCATCATTTTATTGATGTTGAGTATCCTTTTAACTTCTTGTCTGGTTAATATTCCAGCACTAAGAAGGATATTTACCATCTGATATATGTTCATTGACTTCTCTTGAATAGCCAGGCTTTTTTCTGTGACACGTTTTACTTCTTTTTCAAAGTCGTTGAAATGTTTTATAAAATCAGATATATCGATACTGCCACCGTGGTACTCCTTTGAAAGTTTTTCAATAGTACTGCTCAGAAACTTTGGACTTAATATTTTGAGCACGTATATTATCGTGTAGCCCAATATACAAATATTAATGATTACCAGTAAACTGCAAGCTGCGGCAACAAGAATATCATGGATTTCATTTATAATATATCCATTAAGGTACAAACAGAAGAAATCGATGGTGAGGATACATAATGCTGCATAAAGAATTTTCTTCATTCCAGAATGTATGTATTTCTTTACGTCTACATATATTTCTGTATAGGAACTATCGGTTTCTACAATATCGTCAATCCTTTGTTGAATGAAAGATACTCCCGCAATGACAAGTCCTAGAAAAGCCGCTAGTGTCTGGGGCATAGTTGAGAATATCCAATATAATGTATCCAAATTTATGTTATTCATATATTATATAGTATGATTATCCTCAACTGAGTGATTTTCTTCAATCATAGATTCTGTGCTGAAACATCGGCCTATAGGACATAGCCGCAACAAGTAGCCTGTCAAAAAGTCTGTCACCAAATGA
>JAKVJW010000054.1 GCA_022486815.1 Prevotella sp.
CACATTACCACAGTGAAAGTAATCAGAATCAGGAAGGCCGATCTCCTTATTCGCAGGAATGTCACTGACTAGGACCCTCACACCATAACTCATTGCCTCCAATAGAGCAATAGGCAGACCTTCATGGGAAGAGGGCAGACAATAGCACAGGCAGTTGGTGAGCAGCGAATGCAGTTTTCTGCCTTTGATGAATCCAGTCAGCACGACACCATTGTCCTTGGCCAGTTTCTTCAGCCCACGGGAATAATCATCCTCGAAGTCGGTATCGCCGGCAAGAACCAGTTTGATGTCTTTCCGCTCTGGATGTTTCTCCTGCCATTTCACGAAAGCATGGACCAAGTCATGCAGATGCTTCTCGGGCACAAAACGGCACATGCCAAGGATGTACTTGCCTTTCTCAATGCCGAGCTCGTCAAAATACTCCGGGTAGTCGCAAATCTCCGGCTCCTGTACACCATTATAAATAAGGTGTACGCCCTTTGTCCTTCCGTATTTATTTTTCACGATGTTGCGGATGACATCAGAGATGACCACTACGTCGTTGGCAAACATGCAGCCCATGCGTTCGCCAAACTTAAGCATTGTCTTAGCAGCAAATCCCCATTTGTCGCGGTCGTAGTCGGGGCCGTGATCGGTGAATACCACCTTCATGCCGAGCAGACGGGCAAGTGGGGTGAGCATCGCCGGGCCGATGGCCTGGATATGTACGATGTCAGCATGCAGGCTTTTCGCTTTCCAGATGGCACGCCACGTATGGATAATGGCCTCAAAAGCTTTCTTTTTAGGCGTGTCCACGTCTACGAGCTTCACTCCCTTCCACTCCGTCAGCCCGTCATGGACATAGGTAGACCGACGTATGACCGTCACGTCAAACCCCATCTTGGCAATGCGTGGGAAGAGCTCTTCACAATGTGTCTCCACACCACCCATGACATTCGGGATGCCTCGTGTGCCGGTAACAACTATCTTAGTCATATTTTACTATCAACAAATTTTTTGTAGAATGAAATCAGCTTTGGATAGTAGCTTTCCAAACTGAGATTATTTGTAGCAAAGTCCAAAGTACCTTGACTTAGTGCTGTGTAATCCTCTTCTTGTAGATGGTCAGCCATTTGAATCTTAGCACAAAGATCATCACTGTCACCACTCTTAAACTGATATCCTGTCTTTCCCTCTACAACAATTTCGGGGATTCCTCCAATCTTAGCGCCAATGACTGGGGTGCCTGCTGAATATGATTCGATGATAGTCATTGGGTTATTCTCGTACCATTTTGAAGGCACGATGGCGAAGTAGGCATTAGAAACCAAGTCAGATAATTCCTTTCCATGTTTATAGCCAAGGAACACAACGTTCTTCATATCGTTGCACTTCACGAAAGCTTTCAGCTCATCCTCTTTGGGACCTGTTCCCACTATCTTTAATTTACATTGGGGCAGAGTTTTGAAAGCTTCAAGCAATGTCTTTACGCCTTTCTCATATGACAGACGCCCAAAGAATAGATAGTATTTTTCCTTTGGCATTGTCTTGGCCTTTGCAGAGATAGAAGTTGAGAAATTGTAGAGTGTAATATTGGGCTTGTCTTTGACAGCAGGCATGTACTTCTCTTGGATTGTTCTGGCAAAGTTACTCACATAGATGAAGCCATCGATATATTTTGCCGGGTTGAAGAACACATTGCGGAAATATTGCTCTGCCGCCATCACTCCGCTCAACAACCAGCTTCCCTTACAACACTTATGCGTGAAGCATTTATAGAAATGCCGTCCCTTGCACGCTTCGCATATTTTTCCATGACCATCCCTGAAAGTATATGCGGGACATACTATCCTGTAATCATGGACAGTGAAAACAATGGGAATGCCATATTTCCTTAGCACAGGGAAAATAGACGGTGTAATCTGGCCCCACATAAGGTGGATATGTGCAATGTCAGGTTTCTCTGCCTTGATAAGTTCCTCTATTTTCTTTGCTGCTTCAAAGTGATAGAAGTACGTCACCAGATTCTTCACTGGCTTCAACAATCCCGTGCGGGTTTCCTTTGATTCCGGGAAATACTTACTGTAAGGTGACGGATTGTTCTCCGGCCACTTCAGCGTAAAGTACACAACCTGGTGACCATGCTCCTCCAACAGTTTGCCGGTGTTGAAGCACACGGTTTCTGCTCCACCCTTATTGAAGTTATATACGTCGATTAATAAGACTCTCATTTCAAACGAGTTGGTTATCTATCAGCATTCCATAAAATGTCTTCTTTCCGTCAACCTCCTTCGGGAAAGTCTGTTTCCATGTCAGCTTGAACAAAGAGGTGTTCTCTTTCAAGTTTGCCCAAATCTTTTCATCATATGGATCACCTAACACTTTGAAGAGTTCATCGCAATTATTATTGTTTGGTGCAATCTGAGAGAACAAAGATGCAATCTTGGCATTATGGCGCTGAGCAAGAACTACAGCATAATCAACCAGCAGATAGTCTACTAGCTTATCGTATCGCTTCCAATATTCGAATAAGAAGTCACGAACTACTCCAAAGATCCATCTGTTCTCATAGCTGCAACCAAGAGAGTATCCAGCGAAATATCCGCTTGCAACAGAAGCGTGGAGATAATCCGGACGTTTTATAGACCACAAAGGCAACTTCATATAGTCTTCAAAACCTTTGCCAGCACAAAAGAAAGTAGAGTCAATCCAAATTCCACCGTACTTGGCAAGTATACTCATTCTAAGCAAATCTGAATAATGCGTTCTTGAGAAAATATTCTTCTTGCGTTTTTCCTCCAACCAATCAGGGAATTGCACATAGTCCTTATAATTGTTATCAGTAATGACAATCACCTCATATTCTCCTGCATTGCGCTTGATAGTATCTACACAAGTTTTTACGATTTCCGGTGCATTATCAATCCCCTGCCACCAACAAATCCAAATTTTGTTTCGAAGTTTTTCATCACAATCAGGTATCGACTCCGGCACCTGGTAATTCTTCCAATAGTCCTTGAACTTATCCTCAAGGAAATCAATCATGATTTGATGTTTTCTCATCAATCGGTTCTTCACACTCTCAGGTTCCTTGAACCCATTGCGATTCATGATCTGTATATCAATCTTCGCCCAAAACGTAACAACTGCCGCCTTGACGGAAATCACTTTAGCTACATCACAAGATGCCTTAACTTCCTCTAAGCTTCGATGAATCAATCGCTTTACGCTGTTATGTTTGTTCGCCATAAACCTTATTTTATTTTTTCAGTATTCGCCTTAATACGCGTATCATCTTTAGATACATCAGAAGAACATTATTTATGCTATGTTTCTGAAGAAAAGCGATGATAAACGAATGAAGATTGAGAGAGGTCAACGGGAATGAAATCTTACTCCATATCTCCTTGCCACTAAGTTCATTCAAATAGTATATTTTTTTGTTATAGTCGTGATCACTGTCCGTGATACGGTAAGCATTATACCGCATATAAGCAATGAGCTGTCTTTGTGCACGAAAGCCTTTTGGATCTATATTTTTAGTCAAATCACAGATGCTGTTATATAAGGCCACGACACGTGTAAACCACGTTGAGTCATACTTCGCGCTGGTCAGCGAAGACTCATTACCAAGGAAATAATAATAAAGAGAATCTGGAATATAGATCACTTTTTTCGCGAATGGAAGATAAAGCTCTTGGAAGACAATATCCTCTGATAATATTTCTCGCTCTGAACGGAATCTGATGTGATAGTTTTTGAGGATGGAGTTATTGTATAGACTATGCCATACCGACTTTTCATACTTCCAATCACGTCTTTCATCAGGGGAAGATCCAACAAAATCCAATGCGAAGTCAATTACGCCTTTACCTTCGAACACAACATCTTTATTCACATTCTTATGATCCTGAATATTGTGTTCGTTATAGTAGGTATAGAAGCAGCAGAATACAGTATCGGCCTTATATTGTTCTACCTTTTTATATAGCACTTCATACATATTCTCCTTTACGAAATCATCGCTGTCAACGAATGCTACATATTCTCCGGTTGCAACATCCAATCCAGAGTTTCTCGCATAGCCCAATCCTCCATTTTTCTTATGGATGACTTTTACTCTATCATCTTTCTTCGCGTATTCGTCACACATCTTTGGACAGTTATCAGGTGAACCATCATCAACCATGATAATCTCAATATCCTTCAACGTCTGATTGAGAATAGAATTCATACAACGTGGGAGATACCTCTCCACATTGTAAATGGGCACTATAATTGATACTTTAGGGTTTCCCATCGTGCTATTCTTTATTAGTTTTTTGATACGATGCTTAAATCACATAGTGCAATTCAAGCATTATTGATCTTTTCTCCTTCACATATTATCCTCAGCAGTTTGTCCAAGAAAGCGCCTGAACGCAATCTAATCTTCCTATAAGAACTCTTGACTCCTTCTAAAGCCAGGAACACGACAAAGGCATTCATGATGGCATCGTCGATGGCTGTATTTATAAGTGGCCCCATACCCTGGTATTTCTTTAGACAGACAATGCCAAAAAGCAAAACATATGCGCAATTAATCAAGAAGTTTACGAGGTTAGAATCATAAACGTATCTCATGAAATCTGCAATGCTTTCTTTTCCTTTGCTACCCTCTGTATGGTTAACGAACGGAACGAGATTGATAACACCTTTTATATATGAAGGAGAATATACCGAAAGATATGAACTTATAACAAGAGTGACAAACAACATTGTAGAATTGGCAATCTCAAAGTCCAGAACCTTTGTTAAGAATAACATTATTGTCATTGTAGGTAATGCTGTTGAGACTATAATAACTATCAAATCTACAAAAATCGTCATTATGGGCATTCCCATATTCAACAAAAAGAAGACTATTGACAATGGCAACGCAAATATGACAGACAATCTTTTTGTTCGTTGATGTTTAGATAGAGCTGCACTTATGGCTGAGCTTATGGCTAAGATAACCAAGCCCTTTAAAAGTAGCCAAGGAAAGTTCTTACTTCCTTCCGCCGTTGTCACATAATGGAAAAATGGAAGGACAACTGCCAAACTTATAGCAAGAAACAGGGCCGATACTAAATTTAATTTGGCATGAAGGCTCAAGCTGGGTATCCATCCTTTAGCTTTAGCGATTTTCCTTTCGTCATAGCAAACATAACTATTTAGTGAAAGCTCTCTGACCATTACATTATCATGGTCTTCCATCCTTTTATACTTTAAAGGATACTCACATATATCCCCATTTTTGTAAGCCACAATCACCGTTTCATCCGCGGGCTCATCTTTGGATTTCTCTACAGGTTCGTTAATTATCTTTCTCTTTAGTACCGTACAAATGGAAGGGTACTTGTCTGCAAGCACATTGAGCTTTTTGTCAAGTATTGGAAAGACGATACTCTCTCCTATCTTCCTATTTCGTCTATCAACATAACCACACCACAGCCAACAAGGTAAACTATAAGACATAAAGCACAAGAAAAAAGTAACAAGCACATAATGAACTCCAAGTTCCAAGATTGAAAAGATGCAGAGTAATGTAATCGCAATCCACAATGCGGTGAATCCAACAAAAATCTTATTGTGAATCAATCGATATCGCCGATATTTCACAATGGCTTTGGTACCATTAATGTCTAAGGTAAAACCGGAATTATCCATTGTTATTGATGTAGCAGGATATTCAACTAAAGCATATCTTAATATATCCTTTGGATCACTCTTTCACGTGGCTCACGAAATCGTCAAACCCATTAAACAATGCTTTATGACTTTCCTTCCACTGTTCGAATTGTTCTTGGTTGAAGATCCTACTATATGGATAATCATATTCCTTATAGTTTTTGCCATCTACAAAGCATGGATAGTCATCATAGAACTTATCTTCGGTCAGTTTACCGCCAGAATCCAATATTGCTCTTGCATACTCAAAACATTCGTCCACATATAATTTTTTACGTTTCTCATAGTAGTCATCATACGAGCCGGTCACTTTCGCCGGGACTCCTACGGCAATAGAATTGGAGGGTATATCCTTGGTTACTATCGAGCCAATGCCTATGATGACATTATCGCCAATTGTAACGCCTTTCAGAATTGTTACATTTTCACCCATCCATACATTATTACCTATCTTTACTTTTCCGTGACTCGGTAAAAATTCATTATGTGAGTAAACGAAGCCCCATGACGCCCAGTCATGCGTAAGGATAATCGTTCCCTTATGAATGAATACATGCTCGCCAATCTCTACTAATTCAGGACGGGTAGTGTCAATAGTAACATGTTTGGGATCAATAAAAAAGCAGTCCCCCCCAATGCGTATTCCTTTCTTGCGATAATAGTTCACTAATCTTTCACTGCTACTTGTATAATAAAACTTTTGCAGTTTTTGAATAATTTTCTTTAACAATTTCATATTTAATACTATATTTTGTCCCATATGAACATCGGAACATCTTGCCAAGCAAACAGAAATCTTATGTATTGCCATGCCCAATATAAGAAACCGAGCATTAGGAATCTATCCAATGTGTTGAAGATTTTACTCTTCCTATAGTATAGTATAATAGCAACAGGAACAAACCAGAATAATTCCCAGCAATAAGATACACGTCGTACTATTTCCAAGTTGTAGAATGTCTCTAATATCACCAAGCCTATAATCGAAATGTTAAATAAGGCAACATACAATTTATAGTGCCCGCCCAGTGAAATAGATACTTGCTGCCTTGGACTATCAGTATGGCTTTCACTTGATCTCAATAGCAGTTTGTTACCCAAATAGGCCAAAGAGCAACAAGCAAAAGCTTCCAAGAATTGAATGACAACATTACGAGTATATGCTTCATTTATAGCGTCCTGTGAAAACCACATATCCGCATTCTCAGTATAACCACTGAACTTTTCATTCGTTGAACCTAAGAATTGTAGAAGGCTATTGAGATAGCTAAAGTCAAAGTGTTGTGAAACATAAAATTTACCAATCAACAATATAGGAACGGTAATAACCCACGGGAAAGGTTTCCAAAGAAAAATCATTGCTAAAGTGGATACTAAGATACCAACAATTGCAATTGAATGTATAGAATAGGCTATAACTGCTAACAAGAATAATTCTGCCCATTGTACAACCTTTATTTTCTTATGAGGAAAACTTTCAATGATATTATTTAATTTTCCCATATAAATGAAGATAAACGAAAATGAAAGAGCCTGTCGTATAAATGATTCGTGAAATTCAATAAAGCTGATGAGAAACAGGGGAAATAAATATGTAGCATATTTCCTCATTGGCTTCATGAAATACATTGCGCCTAAAACGAATGGAAATGCATAGAAAAAGAAGGCCTGCTCAGCTGATATCCCTAAACTTTTGAGGACTCGATTTATAAAAGTAAATAGAACTTGCTCCTTTTCCAAATCATAATTATAGACATCTATGTAATGGAGGTAATCTACACCTCGACCATATCTAGCACCTTCTACCAAGGTGAACATAATTATTATCCAAGCACATGGCTTCCAATAACTTTTACCTTTTGAAACCAATTTTCCTACATAAATCATCATTCCCAAAAGAAGTAGATTTATGAAATCGTATGTAAAATCAAAATTTAGCATTATTTTGCTTTTTAAATGATGCAATTAGAAGATCATCAGACATTTTATTGCACTTGATAAACTTTCTTTTTTATTGTACCCAGTATCCTAAACTTTATAAATCTGAGGTGCTGAGAAATTCTTGAGATTATAGACTGATTATTCGAAGTCCATGAAGCCATGAAATGATGGATAGAGCGTGTATTCTCCGTAATTGACAATTTCCCTGTAACATAGTCTTTCGGACAAAAGTATTCAGGAGGATAAATAACAACACCGCCTTGCTCAAAAATTCCATTACCAATATCATGTTTGGGATACAATCTTAAACATTGACTCACTCGATACACAATATTCTTCGTGATTTTTCCTGTCCAGGAAAACACATGGTCATGCTCATAACTGTCAAGAATCTTTTTGATTAAATCTGATTTTGGGGGAGCTCCAAAACCAAGCCCAAGATCAACACCTAAGCCATTATAAGCATTTGTATGGGTCTCATCAGACTCTTCACCCATGAAACCACCTCTACTGATAATATCATCTAAATTTTTAATAACTTCCACATCTGTATCGAAGTATAACCCTCCATAAGTATATAGTATCCACATACGAGCATAGTCACTTACATAGGCATAGTTCTTTGCTAAATAAGCCTCGCGTGTATATGGAATACGGTTTACATCAAAATTACTCTCGTTCCATTCCTTGATTTCGTAGTCGGGAAGAAATTTGTGCCATGATGCAATACACTTCTTTGCACTCTCCGGTAATGACTTACCACCGAACCAACAATAATGTACTATTTTCGGTATCATATTTTAACCTTGTCCGTATTTAGTGGAGTTAACCTCCGTATACAATTCTTTGCAGCCATTTCTCTTGATGGAATATCCAACCAACACACATGCTGAGATAAACAATAGTAACTGAAACTACAGCAAGAAACATCAGTTCTATCAGTCCGTTGTGCGTGCTCATTGCCCATAACTGTACAGAGCTTACATTAAGGTTATACAAAAAGAAATAATGGAATATATAAACCTCCAAGGAATATCTGCCAACATGCCCCAACTGGTTTTCCACAAACAAAGAAGAATGCTCACGAGCCGAAAACAGATAGATCAATACAATTAACATCGCCAATCCTGCGAGTTTGTTTATCCTTCCTAAATTAAATCCATAATATTTAATAGCGACAAATGCTCCAATAAATACTACCACTGCAATGGAAAAGACTACTGTATATTTGCGCAAATAGTCAAGCAACTGGTATTTCCTAACAAAATAGCCGAGCATAAAAAACGGATACATCCCAACACAGTAATTTAAGCTAAGAATATCATGTTCTCCTAAAATATTGAAAGCCCTAACAATCAATTTAAATGATATATATATGATTCCAAACAACAGAATGTCTAAGACAACACCCTTCTTTCCTCTTCCAACAAATCGATACACCCAAAGCAAAAGATAGAATACCGCAAGTACCCACAGATACCAATAACCTCCCTTGCTACTTTCACAGAAAAAACTTTCAATAGTTAATCTACGATAAAATGTGCAGGCAAAGCCAACAACTAAAAATGGAACAAGAAATCTCCTCCATTTTTTTAGTATTTTACAAAATCGTGGAGGGGCAGAAATCACAAGTCCGCTCAAGAACATAAAGAGTGGCATGTGAAATGTATAGATAAAGGTATTAAGCCCATCATCTGGTTGTTTGAACCCAAACACGTGGCCCATCACCACGAGGATGATGGCCAGCCCTTTCAGACGATCAATGTATTGTATGCGTTGCATAATTATTATTTTACCTAAATTTTTATTATTAAAAATTCGCCCACAGAACTTTAGTTAGTTATTAATCACAATATTAATTAATAACCTATAACTTTTTAGCAATTAGACACTTAAAAAAATGTTTAGGGAGAAGTATTGTTCTTCTGTAAATAGTCCTAATTTAAAGACTTACTATTCTTTAGTTGCCAAAGAATGTTAATTTTCCAACACTGTATTGATGATATATTTTGCCACCACCTTTGGTTCCCACTTCGCATTATATTCTTCTATGACCATATTTTTGTCAATTTCAGGAAGATGGATAATATCATTCTCGAACTGATTCCAGTTTACTTTATTTTCAGGAAGGTACCCCATTTCTACAGTCTCAACAACTTCTTTGCCAAAAGGTTTGTACCATTTTACAGCAAGTCTGTCGGTCATAATTGCAGTACCTACAAGGAAACTTTCTATGAAACGGTTAGGAATGCTCATCCGATATCCTGAGATATTTAGATTATATTGAAAATGAGATACATGATCACAGAAGTCCTCCAAGGGGACAACCATATCCTCATGTGTTACAGACTTACCTGTATCGGAATGTCCTTCAGTTATAAGACGTCCATCGTAGCTACTGCCTAAAGATTGCAATATTTTAGTGGCTCGATACCGTTTCTCATTTGGATGATTCAGTTTGTCCTTATAATAACTGATAATATCAGCCTCCCAGTCCCAGTCAGGATTAATCACATTCTCAGTGGATATAGGGCCAGCAGAATTACCGAAATAACACATTATCTTTTTAGTCTTATCATTGGTTTGCGATTTCAGATAATTTTGATAAGAGGTTATGAGTGCATGCTTGGAGTTACCTCGTGCCAATCTGCGTGGTCCTATCATTAGAGGCTTGATCTTATCAAGATATTGCTCGAGATTTACACAAAGTTTTCTTTCGCCTCTCTCAGTTAAAAGAAGTGACGAATCTTTATGAGCATGGTCACACCAAGGTATATATACGTTATCAGTCAGTCTAAAACCACGAGGATTGTATTCTTTGGGGCACTGCATTTTAAAGTAGATACTCACCCTATTCAATTTTTTTACATCAAAAAGGAATGGGGCATCTGCACTATCTATCGTAAAGTATTTTCTCTTTCCTTGAAAATCAATATATCCGTCAAGATTATAATTATCTCTTGCATAAAAGTACTTATTCCATCCTAACACATATTTTGAATTAGTAAGGGTGGATAATTTTGTCATCATTTCCGTCTTGAAACGAAGTGTAATGTCACCAGCATCTTCTAATAAATAGAAACCTAGAATGAACCACTGGAAATAGTTCCATCGAGGCATGGATGTAATTGTTATGATGGGATTATTGTTGTTCATCTAAAAAATCTTTATAGTTGGTTACGTTTTCGGGGCGGAAAATATAGCGATCAAGCAGCATGGCATAGATGATATGTGAAAGGTATAGTCCATGCTCATCTTTCATCATCTCATAATAGTGGCAGAAGTCATCTACATTCTCAAAGCTATAGCCACCAGCACAGAAGTTATGGCTTATTATACGCTTCTCTATTATGTTAGTCACATAATATCCATCATCAATATCAACATAACTTTTGTGTTGTGGGTCAACCCAGTTCAACTTCTCCAATTGATATGTGGCAATCCTGTTCTGTTGACTAACTTCTGAGGCAAATGTGCAATCAGCATCTTTAATATAAATACTCCCGTTGATATTCTCGCTTTTGATAGTCTCATAAACGGTTTCTGGTTGTGAAGATGTGATTTCATGAAGCAAAACCACTTTTGCCTTAGTCCAATTCAACCGCTTGAATTGTAACTTCAGAAGTTCTCCTACACTATATTTCTCATCGAATTTTTTCAATGTCGTAAAATAGATAGTGTCAAACTTACTTATGTCAAGATACTGGACAGATTCTACGCAAAGACTATAACCGTCCTTGTTAAGACCAAAGACAAATGGCATTGTATACTCGTATTCAGGACAATAAGCTGCTACAGGTATGATTAAGCTAAATTTCATGCAGTATTCCTCCTATAACTTCTTTAAGATAATCTATTACTTTCTTCTCCTTGGCGTATTGCAATATACGAAGAAAATTCATGAGCTGCATAATTCTGTAGTAATCGCGATACCAGCCGTATTTGCGGTAATAGGTATCTATCTCTTGGTCTATCTTCTTGCAAATCAACTTGAGGCGTATGTGATCGAAGTCATGGATGTACATAAGCTGCGACCATCTGTATGCGCTGTCTTGTCTTATTTTGACAATATCCATCAACGGAGACTCAATGAAAGAATCGAGAAAGTCTATAAGATAGTAGTTATTACCGTTGAACAGAATGTTTGAGAATGTGAGGTCGCCGTGACAGACACCTACTGGAAGAGAAATACGATTCTGAGTTATCATAGAATAAAACTTATCATATGATTCCTTCATCAGTTGTAAGATTTCATCATCATGCAAGTGCGGATTATCCTTAACTTTCTTTTCCACACTTTTCAATTTGTCGAGAATGATGTTTGCATCAACTTCTGTGATGGGAGATGCTCTAATCTCGCGGTCTACAAACAATTGCAAAGCCTTGATGAAATAATTAACTCAAGTTTCGGAAGTAAAAAGAATTGATTTATTTAACAAATAAAAGTGAGTTTGAGTGCCCTTATTACAGGGAAATTTTGTATATTTGTATTGATAAAATAAACAGACAAAACGCTCAAGCTC
>JAKVJW010000055.1 GCA_022486815.1 Prevotella sp.
TTTCTATCAATCGAACCTGATAAATAAACTGCAACTGAAAAAAGAAGTTATCCAAATCTGCGATATTAGCCACTGCTTCCCAAACAGCTTGAGGTGCATTATCAAAGTTTACGACAAGATATGAAGTGTATTCATTCTTAGCAAATGCTTCTGCTACGGTTGACTTCCCAACACGGCGTGCGCCCTTGATCAATAGAGCAGACTTTCCATCCTTACTATGCTTCCATTGAAGCATGCGCTCGTAAATTTTTCTTTTATACACACGATTCTCTGTTTCCATATCAAAAATAATTTCCTTTCAGATACAAAGATAAGCGTTAATATTGATACCTCAAAATGTTTTTTTCAAAAATATGTAGTTTCCTCAAAATGTTTTGATATGAATCTTGTAGTTTCCTCAAAATGTTTACTATTTTTTACCTTCTAGTGTCTACTTTTTTGGGAGCAACATTTGGAGAGCAACAAACATAAGGAACTTATCACCATCATCTGCTTGAAAAATCAGAAGTAAAATTAACAAAAAAAACGCCGCGACGTCTACCGACGGCGCGAGCGCTACTTATTAGAATATTGAAAGATAGATTGATTATTCGTCCCAAGTATCGTACGATTTAACGACGATATGAGAATATATAATTATTACAAAAGGTTATTTTCAACGTTTTATCCAATTGCCGAAGTGACTAATCATCTTATTAATGCTCATTCCTGATTTTCATGAACATCAGCGACAGCACGTCCACTCGGCTCATTTATCTTTTTGAAACTGGCATCCCAATCAAGTGCTTCAGCTGTAGAGCAAGCTACACTCGGTACAGATGGTACAGAACGAGCAGCACTGTCTGAAGGGAAATGCTCTGCAAAGATACTCCGGTAATAATATTCCTCTTTGTTCCGAGGAGGATTGATGGGGAAACGTTCCGAAGCATGCTTCATCTGTTCATCACTGACGGCAGAAGCCGTAATATGCTTCAAGGTGTCAATCCAGGAATAGCCTACACCATCAGAAAACTGTTCTTTCTGCCGCCATGCTACTTCTTCGGGTAACATATCTGCAAAGGCTTCCCGTACTATTTTCTTTTCCACAGTCTTTCCGGGACACATCTTAGCTTCAGGGTTCGTCCGCATGGCCACATCCAGAAATTCCTTATCAAGGAAGGGCACACGTCCTTCAACACCCCAAGCAGCTAAACTCTTATTTGCCCTCAAACAATCGTATTGGTACAATTTAGACAACTTACGTACCGTTTCCTCATGAAAAGCACGTGGACTTGGAGCTTTATGGAAATACAAATATCCTCCGAAAATCTCATCTGCACCTTCACCGGACAACACCATCTTGATACCCATCGATTTAATGACACGGGCCAGAAGATACATAGGCGTAGAAGCTCGAACCGTCGTGACATCATAACTTTCTATGAAATAGATCACATCACGGATGGCATCCAAGCCTTCTTGTATGGTATAATTGATCTCATGATGAACCGTACCGATATGATCAGCAACCAGTTTAGCCTTAGCCAGATCAGGAGCCCCCTTCAAACCAATCGCGAAAGAATGTAAACGAGGCCACCAAGCCAACGACTGGCCATTATCTTCTACACGATGATTGACGAACTTCTCTGCTACCGCCGCAATTACAGAAGAATCAAGTCCACCACTGAGTAATACGCCATACGGTACATCACTCATCAACTGACGTTTCACAGCAGACTCCAGGGAATCATGAACTGCCTTCACACTAGAAGAATTATCTTTTACAGCATCATAGTCGAACCAATCCCTAGTATAATAACGTTTCACGCCGGGATCTTTACTCCAATAATAATGCCCGGGCATAAAAGGCTCATAATGATCACACTGACCTTCAAGTGCCTTCAACTCACTGGCCGTATATACTTTCCCATCAGAATCGTAACCGATATAAAGAGGAATTACTCCTATAGGATCACGTGCAATCAGGAAACTATCAGCCTCAGCATCATACAAAGCAAAGGCAAAAATTCCGCTGAGTTTTTCCAGCATCTTTTGAATGCCTTTGCAAGTAACTCCAGTCTTTTTCAGTTCACGATAGAGGGCCAGAATGACCTCACAATCACTACCCGTCTGAAACGAATACCGATCCTTCAACTCTTTACGAATCGTTTGATGATTATAGATTTCCCCATTCACGGCGAGGACCTGTTTCTTGTCCGGAGAGAACAAAGGCTGTTTTCCAGATTCCGGATCTACTATACTCAATCGTTCATGGGTCAGGATAGCCGATCCTCCACAGTAAATTCCACTCCAGTCAGGTCCGCGATGACGGATCTTTCTACTCATTCGTAATGCTTTCTGTCGAAGTTCAGGAGTTTGTTCCTGAATATTAAAAATGGATACAATACCACACATATATCAATCTATTTTGTTATTAAAGTTTGCTGACTTTTTAACTAATTTCCCCTTCACAACAAGATCTCGGGGAGGACTCGGATAGTTCCTTCAACGAAAGAATTAACAATCAGGATAATAATATCCTTCAGGAAGGATCCAATGAAAATTTTCTAATGGCCAGAAAGAAGGATCAAAGCCCTCCACCGAAAATCAATATCCCCGATGGAGGGTCAAATCAATCAGGCATTAACTTTACTGAACTACCAAAATGAAGATTTATTTATCATTCAAAAATACAAAATTCAATAATTGTAAGCAGACTCACCATGCTCATAAATATCAACACCTTCCTCTTCTTCACGCGGAGCGACCCTGATACCGATGAGTTTATCAACAATTTTAAATAAAATAAAAGTAATAATAGCACTATAGGCAATCGTAAACAACGTGGCTACTACCTGTAGTCCAAGCTGATGCCAATCACCATAGAGAGCCCCTTCGGCGCCACCAGTTACAGTCTTAGAAGCAAATACGCCTGTTAAGATAGAACCGATAATACCACCAATGCCATGCACGCCGAATGCATCGAGAGAATCATCATATTTTAATTTCGTCTTTACTACTGCTACCATAAAGAAACATACGATGCCAGTAGTCAGTCCTATAGCACACGCCCCAAGGATACCTACTGATCCGGATGCAGGTGTAATAGCGACCAAACCCGCAACGGCCCCCGTGCAGACCCCTACAGTTGTCGGTTTACGATTAACTATCCAGTCTATGACCATCCATGTAAGAGCAGCTACACAAGTTGCTACATGAGTAACTAGAAAAGCATTTGCATCCAATCCGTCAGCTGTCAGGCCACTACCAGCATTGAAACCAAACCACCCAAGCCACAAACAAGCCGCGCCAATAAAAACAAATGGCACACTATGTCCCGGAATAGGTTTACCAGGACGATAATCCCTACGTCTGCCTAGCATCAAGGCCATAATAAGAGCAGAAATACCAGCATTGATATGGACAACCGTTCCACCAGCGAAATCAATAACGCCCAACTGCTGCATCCAACCACCGCCCCACACGAAATGAGCCATAGGATAATAAGAAAATATAGACCACAAAATAGTAAAGAGCAAGAAACCTGAAAATCTTATTCTTTCAGCAAAAGCACCAATAATCAATGCTGGTGTGATTACAGCAAACATACACTGAAATAAAACAAATGAGATTTCCGGAACATGAGCAGGAGACACAACAGAAGAAATAGTCACCCCATGCAGGAATATCTTGTCAAATCCTCCAACAAAGAATCCCAGCGTGCTACCGCTTAATCCTTTTCCAAACACAAAACTGTATCCGAAGAATATCCACATGAGGCTGACCACAGCTGTACACATAAGACATTGCATGAGAATACTTAAAACATTTTTCTGACGAACCAGCCCTCCATAAAACAAAGCAAGACCAGGAATAGTCATCAGCATCACCAATATGGTTGCCATGGTTAGCCAGGCCGTATTGCCACTATTTATCGCAGGCGTGGCACCTTGGGCAAAAACAGTCATTGGTATTGCAAATATAGAGATGGCCATGGCTGATATCTTCTTTTTAAATTGTTTCATATCACCTATCATTTAATACGAATATCCTGATTAATCAATTACTTTTCCTGTTCAGCATTATAAAGAGCGATATTGCCACGCTCATGAGTCCGGATTCGAATCGCATCTTCTACCGGTATAACAAAAATCCGCCCATCACCAATCTCCCCAGTATAGGAAGCTTTCTGAATAGCATCAATAGTTTTTTCCACATTTTTATCACGTACCACTACATTAACTAAGATACGTTCAATGCAACTAGTTTTGTAGCAGATTCCTCGAAAGATCCGAGCCTGCCGCATTTTTCCTTCACCACGAACATCATAGTAGGAAAACCATTCAATGTCAGCAGCTAATAATGCTTCCTTAACATCCTCAAACTTTGTCTTACGGATAATTGCTTCAATCTTTTTCATCTTTAACCTCTCTTTTCAAATTTTTATCATATATATTCTAATTTACATATCGCATTACAAAAAACTCATTAAATTACATAATGATAAGTAACATGTGCAAAGGTATGTCATATTGTTATAAAACACAATACAAAATATACTTTTTGTTATATCAACATATAAGTATATTTCATACTGTTACATAAATTATATATATGCATTACAAACTGTAACAAAATAGAGTAAATATGATTCAAATAGTAATTTAACTAAAAATTTAATCATTTTTGTACCAGATTTATTTCATATTTAAACAAAACGTTATATATTTGCATCGAGATATAAACGAATACATAATTTTTAAGGCAAAAAGTAACATTATGTCGCAAACCATTCATTTCACTAAGATGCAAGGTGCGGGCAATGACTATATCTACGTAAACACCTTATTATATACAATTCCTGACCCAGTTACAGAAGCAATCAAGTGGAGTTCTTATCATACAGGAATAGGCAGTGACGGGCTGATCCTAATAGGCAAGCCAGAGAAAGAAACAAATGCAGATTTTTCAATGCGTATTTTCAACGCTGACGGATCAGAAGCAATGATGTGCGGAAACGGCAGCCGCTGTGTCGGAAAATATCTTTACGAAAAGAAATTGACAAAGAAGACTTCAATACGTCTTCTGACAAAATCAGGAATCAAGATACTAAAGCTACACCTTTCTGAGAAGATGCCGGACATTGTAGATAGTGTAACAGTCGATATGGGAAAGCCAGAGATAGAAGTACCAGAACAGTTTAAAGGAGATCAACCCAAACTTGAAGGAGAATTAAGGGGAAAGAAGGGAACTTTTGTATCAATGGGAAATCCACATTACGTAATTTTCATAGATGATATCACAAAATTAGATATTACACAGTACGGCTGTAAACTTGAAGTGGATCAGACCTTTCCTCAAAGATGTAATATTGAATTTGCACAAAAAACAGGACCATGCCAATTCCGTACACGAGTCTGGGAACGAGGAAGTGGTGTCACAAAAGCATGCGGAACAGGTGCATGTGCCACAGCAGTCGCTGCCGATCTGGTTTCGGGAAATCCAGGAAAGAATGAGATTATCATGGATGGCGGAACGCTTGAAATAGAATGGAATAAACAGAACGGCCATGTTTATTTAACAGGACCGGCAGAATTTGTTTTCGAAGGAGACATTAATTTATAAATCGGCAGATCGGCAATAAAAGAAATCAATCATAGATAGCAAACTATAACAACAAAGAAATCGATCATGGCATTAGTAAATGAAAACTTTTTAAAATTACCAGGTAACTATCTGTTTGCAGACATTGCGAAAAAGGTCAATGCCTACAAAGTTTCGCATCCGAAACAGCGTGTTATCAGCCTGGGTATCGGAGATGTCACACAACCGTTGTGTCCTGCCGTTATCAAGGCCATGCATAAAGCAGTTGACGAGATGTCCCAAAAAGAGACATTCCATGGTTACGGGCCAGAAAGAGGATATGACTTTCTAAGGGAAGCCATTGTAAAGAATGATTTCATACCACGAGGGATTCATATTGATCCCAGTGAAGTCTTCATTAATGATGGTGCAAAAAGTGATACTGGCAATTTCCAAGATATTCTTCAACAGGATAACACTATAGGTGTTACCGATCCTATCTATCCTGTCTATATTGACTCAAATGTTATGGCAGGTCGATCGGGAAAGTTAAAGAACGGAAATTGGAGTGATATCACCTACATGCCTTGTACAGATGAGAATCATTTTATTCCACAGATTTCGGATCACCGTGTAGATATGATTTATCTTTGTTACCCGAATAATCCTACCGGTACAGTCTTAAAAAAGGAAGAACTAAAAAAGTGGGTAGACTATGCACTAAAAAATGATTCCATTATTCTTTATGATGCTGCTTACGAGGCATTTATCAGAGACAGTGACATTCCACACTCAATCTATGAAATCCGTGGAGCAAAGAAATGTGCTATAGAATTCCACAGTTATTCCAAGACTGCCGGGTTTACCGGTATCCGTTGTGGATATACCGTTGTTCCTAAAGAAGTCACTGCCACCACAGAAGACGGGAAGCAGCATATAAGTCTGAATCAAATTTGGATGCGCCGCCAAAGTACCAAGTTCAATGGAACGAGTTACATCAGTCAACGCGCTGCAGAAGCAATATATACACCAGAAGGTAAAAAACAGACTCGTGAGACGATTGATTTCTATCTTGAGAATGCACGTATCATGCGTGAAGCATTAGGCAAACTCGGATTCACTGTATACGGAGGTGTAAATGCTCCATATCTATGGGTAAAGACTCCTGACAATACACCAAGTTGGAAATTTTTCGATCAGCTCCTGTTTGGAGCATCCGTAGTATGTACTCCTGGTGTAGGGTTCGGCCCCAGTGGAGAAGGATTCATCCGTCTGACTTCATTCGGAGAACGAGAAGATGTCAAAGAAGCCATGCAAAGAATCGCAAACTGCATGAAAACCAGTAAATGCCCTTGAAAAATAAAAGTCTTTTCCCTGACGAAATACTCAACGGGCTGTAAAAGGACCTTCTATTCAGAATTCGAAATCGTCACTAAATAAGTAACTGACAAGTACGAAACTGACAGATATCTCAAAATCTGAAATTCTATATTATTTCTATTTAAATACAAACAATTTAAAAAGATTAGATATGAGAAATTTGAGGATTACAGGCGTTGTTGCCATTGGAATAATAACACTCGATGCTACAGCAACCAATGCACAAGACAATGTAAAAAGTACTATCAGTGCAAATCTTGTCAATCAGTATATCTGGCGTGGTCAGGATTTAGGAGATGTCTCAGTTCAGCCAGCACTTGGCATCAGTTGGAAGGGAGTTTCCCTTTCTTCTTTTGGGAATGTCGGACTTTCAGATAAGGATGATACCAAAGAGTTTGATCTGACAGGAGCTTATACTTTCAAAGGATTGAATATGGGAATCACTGATTACTGGTTTAATCAACCCAACAAACGATATTTCTGTTATGCAGCCCATAAGACAAGTCATGTATTTGAAGCAAATGTCGGTTACAATTTTGGTCCTCTGGCCTTACAGTGGTACACCAATTTTGCAGGAAATGACGGAATAAACAAAAATGGCAATCGCGCTTATTCTTCATACGTTGAAATTAGTGCACCCTTCACATTTGCGACCTGTGATTGGAATGCAGCAGTAGGGGCCGTTCCTTACCGAACAAGTTTTTACTCAGATGTAAATGGTTTTGCTATCACGAATGTCAGTTTGAGGGCGACAAAAGCCATTCCTATCACATCATCGTTTACATTACCTATCTATGCTCAAATAACAGCTAATCCAAGTAACGAAAAAGCATATTTCATATTTGGTTTTACCCTTCATCCTTAAAGGGATATACAATAAAAAGAAAGTTAAGTAGAACATCTCTATCGATATAAAAGATCATTACAACACCGCGATTATATTAAAAGATTATTAATTAATAATGGGACACCCCATCCCTCAGCAAAGGATGAAAGGACCACAAAATGCTAAGAGAAATGAACTTAAGATTTGATGCAGTCGCAGAGGCATCCCGCAGAAAGCCTCTGGAAGTAAAAGCTCCAGCCGAAAGACCAGCCGAATACTTCGGCAAGTATGTATTCGATCGGGCCAAGATGTACAAGTATCTTCCAGCTGACGTTTTTAAGAAACTTATAGATGTCATCGACAATGGAACTCGTCTTGACCGTTCTATTGCTGATGCAGTGGCAGGTGGCATAAAACAGTGGGCAATGGAATATGGTGTAACTCACTATACCCATTGGTTTCAGCCTCTAACAGAAGGTACAGCCGAGAAGCATGATGCCTTCATTGAACACGATGGAAAGGGAGGAATGATCGAAGAATTCTCTGGAAAATTACTAGTCCAGCAAGAACCAGATGCTTCTAGTTTTCCTTCAGGTGGTATCAGAAACACCTTCGAGGCACGCGGCTACTCAGCATGGGATCCAACATCACCTATTTTCATCATGGATGACACGCTTTGCATTCCTACCATCTTCATTTCTTATACAGGAGAAGCTCTAGACTACAAAGCACCATTACTACGTGCTTTGCATGCTGTCAATGTAGCAGCAACCAATGTCTGCCAGTATTTCGGCTCTGACGTCAAGCAATGCCACGCAAATCTGGGTTGGGAACAGGAGTATTTTCTTGTTGACTCGGATCTCTTTGCAGCTCGCCCTGATTTGATTATGACTGGCAGGACGCTGATGGGACATAACTCTGCAAAGAACCAGCAGATGGACGACCATTATTTTGGAAGCATCCCAGAACGTGTACAATCATTTATGAAAGATCTGGAAATACAAGCTCTCGAACTTGGAATTCCTTGCAAGACACGCCATAATGAAGTAGCTCCCAATCAATTTGAATTGGCTCCTATTTTCGAAGAATGCAACCTGGCTGTTGATCACAACATGCTGTTGATGTCTCTGATGAAGAAAGTAGCCCGCAAACATGGTTTCCAGGTTCTTCTCCACGAAAAACCTTTTGACGGAATCAATGGCAGTGGCAAGCACAACAACTGGAGTCTAAGTACTGATACTGGCATCTTACTATACAAACCCGGCAAGACTCCTATGGACAACCTTCGTTTTGTTGTATTCATCGTGGAAACCCTGATGGCTGTTTATAAACATAACGGACTGCTCAAAGCTTCTATCATGAGTGCCACCAACGCTCACCGCCTGGGCGCCAACGAAGCACCTCCTGCTATCATTTCTGCTTTTGTCGGTCAACAATTAAGCGAACTCCTTAACCATATTGAAAAGTCAGACAAAAAAGATCTTTTCAGACTCAAAGGAAAAGAGGGTGTAACTCTTGATATTCCGGAAATCCCAGAGATTTTCAAGGATAACACGGATCGTAACAGAACCTCTCCATTTGCTTTTACAGGCAACCGCTTCGAATTCAGAGCAGTTGGCTCAGAAGCTAACTGCGCATCGGCAATGATCGTGCTCAATACTGCTGTTGCTGAAGCTTTGACCAACTTCAAGAATCGTGTGGATGCCCTGATTGCCAAAGGTGAAGAAAAGACATCTGCTATTCTTGATATTATCCGTGAAGACATCAAGACCTCAACCCCTATCCATTTCGAAGGTAATGGCTATAGCGATGAGTGGATTACTGAGGCCAAGAAACGTGGACTGGATTGTGAGCCTTCATGCCCGGTATGCTTTGATCGGTACTTGGATTCAGATAGTATCAAGATGTTTGAAGACCAGAAGGTACTAAGCAAAAATGAGCTGGAAGCTCGTGATGAGGTAAAATGGGAAACCTATACCAAGAAGATTCAGATTGAAGCTCGTGTCATGGGTGATCTCGCCATGAACCATATCCTTCCGGTTACCACACATTATCAAAGCCAACTGGCAAGAAATGTAGAAAGCCTGATCGATATCTTCGGACGCGAAGAAGGCAAAGAGCTCACGACTCGTAATGTCAAACTCATCAAGGAAATCGCTGAACGTAACCAGAAGATTGAAACTGGTGTTGAGGAGTTGATCAATGCCCGCAAGGTAGCTAACAAGATCGAAGATCCCCGCACAAAGGCCGTTGCTTATCACGACACAATCGCTCCTAAGATGGAAGAAATCCGTTATCAGATTGACCACCTGGAACTTCTCGTTAGTGATGAACTCTGGACTTTGCCTAAATACCGAGAGCTACTCTTTATAAGATAAAACTCTAATAATGGCCCATCTATTTCTATGGGTTGTTAAAGTTTGCGGCGGGACTGTGTCGAGAGATGCAGCCCCGTTTTTATGTTTGCTATAGTATTTCTCAAACAAAAAAATCCCAACCAACTGATTTCACAATTGATTGGGAAGCAATAATATCGTTAGGGTACTTAACAGACTGCCATGTCTCTTAATTACCCGAAAGATTAAATCCACTGATAGCCGCATGCGCAGCTAGGCCCCTTCCATCTGCTATATGATAGCTAATATGTACGGTTTTATGTTCACCCGGCATTAGATGAAAATAGTTATCACTGTAAATAACCGGAAGAATCTGTTTTCCATCAGCTCCCATGAGATTCAAGCGGAGCATCAAGGCCGGAGTAGGATTTGGGTTATCAATCGTCACTGTTCCATAGTATTCATCACCTACCCTCTTAAACTGCTCACTTGAGTTCACACGCACTTTAGGAAGTGTGTCCAAAGCCTGCCAGTTATTCTCAGTCTTTCCTTCGACATAAAAATTCTCCGATATCAGATGTTTCCCATTAGAAAGAAACAGACGGATATAATAGACCTCCTCATCAGGAAGATCAAGAGGTAAAATGTCTTCCGTTTCATCTTCTTTTATGCTTACAGGAACGGACTTCTCAAAAAGTTGCTTTCCATACATATTCAGAATCTGAGCCTTCAACATAAGTCTATCCTGATTACCTTTCGATAAGTTGACTACTTCTACAACTTTCTTAACCGGATTAAACTGAACGTGCAAAGGTTCGCAGGCCTTTTTAACGCCAAAATAAGCAGCAGTTGGATCAAGGAAATAATCATAAGTCTGCCAGACCATTGTCGGCCAACAAGGATGACTCATCCAGATAAGAAGTCCTAAACGATTCTCCTCTGCACTTTCATACATTGCCCTATAGCCATCATAATTCAACCATTGAGCCTGTTCGGTAAACTGTCTGGCACTGGTTGCTGCGCCAAAATGTTCACGGAGTATATCATTGAAAGACTGACCGTTCTGAGCACCATGTATGGTATAATCATGTTGCCCCCACGCAATATTCTGCGGCCAGAGATCTTCAGGTCTCAAAGTACGGCACAAACTCTCATAGTTCATTACATTCGGCATCCCCTTTTCTGAATGCAGTTTATCATTCAGATGTGAAAAATAGAAAGTTGCAGATTTCACCCCATAAGGTCCATGTCCCCCAACTCCATAATCGGCCGAACTAGGTATATACCCTAACTGGGGATGCAAAGCCTCAACATATTCCTGTAAAGGTTTGTTAAGAGAAGCAGGAGGATCACCTTCATTACGACCGACATAAATACCAATGCTAGAATGATTCCGTATTCTTAAGATCAGATCTTTTGCATTTGCCAAGAACATTTTGTCATCGTATGGATCCGGTCCATCCCAAGGATTAGCAAGCCAGAAATCCTGCCAGACCATAATACCATATTTATCACACGCCTGGTAGAACTCATCATCACCTATCTGCCCAACCCAGTTACGAATCATATTGCAATTCATTTCCTTGTGGTATCTCACAGCCGCATCATATTCACGACCACGATAATTCAGATTGATTTCCGAGAACCCCCAATTTCCACCAAGCGGGATAAAACGTTTACCATTGATATACATCTTAAGAGTAGTGAGCATATCCTTATAGGTAACTTCACGGATACCTGCCTGATAAGTCAGGGAATCATTTTTAATGATGTGCACATTCTTACTTCCAGTAGTCGATATAGCATAACCGGCTCTATA
>JAKVJW010000056.1 GCA_022486815.1 Prevotella sp.
TCAATAATGTGCGCAACTTTTTCAACATAAATGTTTTAAAAATTAATTCAGCCAACGGGTAATACTAGTAATTATGAAAATAACATTTAAAAAAGACAATGAAACGATTAATTCGTTAGAGTCTTGGGAAAAAAATGGTGGTCCTAAGCATAATAAGCAATGGAAAGAAGGACATAGTGCCTATAAAATGGCTTATTATGCAATTAAACATACGGATGAATTTATAAGAACAATACAATTAGTATTAAAGTCCTGTGGGTTACAACAACAAGACTTTGTGTGTGAACCAGAAGCAACAATAGGATTAGGACAAGGTATGAAAAGTGGTGGCCCACGAGTTCATGATTTACTGATGGTAGGTGAGGATTGTGTTATTGGTATTGAAGCAAAAGTGTCAGAACCATTTGGGGAAAATATATCATCTGTAAATAAGAAACAAAAAGAAAAATCTACAGCTACAAGGGCAGAGGCTTTATGGGATTTTTGTATAAGGAATAACACTTCTATTGATGAATCACCAATTGGCTATCAACTTTTTACAGCAACAAGAGGAACTATGTGTTCTGCAATCAAGGCAAAAAAAGTTAATTGCATTATGCTTGTTCTATCTTTTATAGCAGAAGCTAAAGACAAAAATGAAGATGATTATAAAAGCTTTCTATGTGCTATTAATGCTGGCCCAAATGATATGATAATCCGAACCATTGAAAATAAGGAGATCAAATCTTGGTTGCGAATGGAGCACGTGAATATATCTAAATAGTATTTCATTTAAAAAGAAGATATTGCCTTTCGACTGGTGCTTTGAATTTAAGTAATTGGTAAGATACGTCTCCGATACCTATTGACATCCGGGCATCCCATGACTTTCTTATTAGCATGGCCCGGATCAGCACAGCGCATAAGACTGCCTTTCCAGCTTCATTTACCAATACCTGGAAACAGTCTCCCCTGTATATCTCAATATGAGTCTCACAGAATTTTTGCAAGTCTGACTCTACTTTCTTCAGTGTATCAAGTAAAGCATTCTGCTTTTCTGCACTGATCCGGCTTGAATTTACGATGTCAGCTGTAATAACACCTTTTATAGGCTTCAACTGATTTTGATTATTTTCTTTAATTAAACCTAATAGGGTTGTTTTGTTGAGAACAACCTTTTTAGGTTGTAGGAATAAGCATTATTCTTTAAACTAGTACATCATTCGGCAGGAAATACAAATATTTAACTATTCAACCTCTAATACGTAACTGTGGGATAACCTATCGGGTATAATCTGCCTGTTAATCTTTTTACGCCATCCTTATATGATTTTTCTACTTTTTAATTTGATAATTAAATATTTTATGTTAACTTAGCATCCTAAATAATATAATTAGTGGTATGGGTGGATATACGATAAACAGGTTAAAGGCTGTTTTAGCAGAGAAAAGGAAAATCAATATGACAGTTAGTCGTTGGGTCCAAAACAAAAGTCAACCTTTACTTGAGCAGTTAGTGGAAATTGTGAAAATACTGCAGGTTGAAGCCAAAAACCTGATTAATGAGTCAAAGGATATAGTAACAAAATGAAGAGTCCTAAACAGTTCAACAATATTACGGAGAGAGTCATTGATGATCTGAAAACAACCCTCACATCTAATAGTAAACTTTCAATTGCCGCTGCAAGTTTTTCTATCTATGCTTACGAAGCATTGAAAGAAGAATTGGAACAAATAGAGGAATTACGTTTCATCTTTACATCCCCAACTTTTAATAAGGAGAAAACTACTAAGCAAAAAAGAGAATTCTATATCCCCAAACTTAACCGTGAACGTAACCTTTATGGATCTGAATTTGAGATCCGTTTACGCAATCAACTCTCTCAACGTACCATTGCCCGCGAGTGTGCTGATTGGATACGTCGTAAGGTAAAGTTTAGGACAAATGTTTCGGAGGGCACACTCAATAACTTTTTAAATGTCAAGAATGGTAATGAAACTTATAATTATTCTCCATTTAATGAGTTTACCACAACGGAATTAGGCTGTCAGCGCGGCAACAATATCTGTCCCATGAGTATGGGCTTTCCTGCCACAAAAGAGACTGATATCTTCTTGCGTGGCTTTGACCGACTTTGGACCGATAAAGATCGATTCACAGATGTAACAGATACGGTTTTGGAAAATATAGAAACCGTTTACAAAGAAAATTCTCCCGATTTTATCTACTTTGTTGCCCTCTATAATATTTTCAATGAGTTCTTGGAAGATGTTTCCGAAGATGTGCTTCCAAATGAAAAGACAGGGTTTAAAAGTAGTGTTATTTGGAATAAACTTTATAACTTTCAACGAGATGCAGCACTGGCTATCATTAATAAGTTGGAAAAATATAATGGATGCATTCTTGCCGACAGTGTAGGCTTGGGAAAAACATTCACGGCTCTTGCTGTTATCAAATATTATGAGAACCGTAATAAAAGTGTACTGGTGCTGTGTCCGAAGAAACTTAACGACAACTGGATGACATTCCGCAGCAACTATAAAAACAATCCTATAGCTGCTGATCGTCTCCGTTACGACATTCTTTTCCATTCTGACCTTTCGCGCGATAGAGGAAAGAGCAACGGAATGGATTTGGCACATATTAATTGGGGTAATTATGATTTGATCGTTATTGACGAGAGTCACAATTTCCGCAATGGTGGTAAGTATGACAACGATGATGACGACTTAAGAGAAAACCGCTATGCCAAATTGATGAACAAGGTTATCCGTGCCGGAGTGCGGACGAAAGTTCTGATGTTGAGTGCAACTCCCGTGAACAACCGCTTCAACGACTTGAAAAATCAGTTGCAACTTGCTTATGAGGGCCATGCCGATATCATCAATTCCGAACTGGACACGACCAAGGACATTGACCAGATATTTCGCGATGCACAAGTAGCCTATACAAAATGGTCACGTCTTAAATCGGAACTGCGGACCACGGAAAAACTCTTGAATAGTTTGAGTTTCGATTTCTTTCAGGTGTTGGATGCCGTAACTATTGCCCGCAGTCGTAGACATATTATGAAATACTATGATACAACTGATATTGGCAAGTTCCCTAAACGATTGCCCCCCATCTCACACCGCCCGAAACTGACGGATTTGAACGATTCCATATCATTCTCTGAAATAGCAGAACAATTGAATATTCTCAACCTTTCCATCTACACCCCGTCACTCTATATTCTGCCTTCGAAGAAGTCCAAATATGAGTTAGACTTCGATGGCTCCGGAATTAGTGTCGACGGACGGGAAAAGGGAATGCGCCAACTTATGGCCATCAATCTTTTGAAACGGCTGGAAAGTAGTGTCAATTCATTCCGATTAACACTTACACGAATCCAGTCATTTATTAGCGACTCAATAAAGGCTATTGATAAATATGAAATGACCCGTGCCAATGGTACTGTTGAAACAACAAATTTCAATAATTATGATTATGATTTTGATAATGAAGATAGTGACAACGACCCGTTTATAGGTCGGAAGTCGAAGATCAATCTCAAGGATATGGATTATGTGTCCTGGCGTAGGGATTTGAAAGCCGACCTGGAGGTATTTGACTTGCTTCTGCTTATGCTGAAAGACATTACGCCGGAGCATGATTCTAAATTGCAGCAACTTGTAACAGATCTGAAGAACAAATTCGAACATCCTATAAACGGGGACAACAAGAAGGTTCTTATTTTCACTGCATTCTCCGATACGGCTAATTATATCTATGATCAGTTGGCAGAGAGAATCCATAAGGATTGCGGACTTAATGTAGCTCTTATTACCGGTGATACCGACGGCAAATGTACTATACCCAAATTGCATCTTCAATTCAATGATGTTCTGACTTTGTTTTCACCCCAGTCAAAGGACCGTGATGTGCAGTATGCCAATGATAATATAGATGTCCTGATAGGAACGGACTGTATTTCTGAAGGTCAGAACCTGCAGGACTGTGACTATCTTATCAACTATGATATCCATTGGAATCCGGTAAGGATCATCCAGCGCTTCGGACGAATTGACAGGATAGGCTCTAAGAATAAAGCGATACAACTTGTCAACTACTGGCCGGATATGGAGTTGGATGATTACATTCAGTTGAAAGGTCGTGTCGAATCTAGAATGAAGGCTGCCGTCCTCACATCAACGGGCGATGATAACCTCCTTTCAGCTAATGAGAAAGGCGATTTGGAATACCGTAAGAAGCAACTTCAAAAGTTGCAGGAAGAAGTGGTAGATATTGAAGATATGGATACGGGGGTCAATATTATGGATCTGGGATTGAATGAGTTCCGTCTTGACCTTCTCGCCTATATGAAAGAGAATCATGACATCGAGCATACACCTAACGGGATGTGTGCAGTTGTCGGACATGATGATAAAGTGCAACCTGGAGTTATTTTTATACTGAAGAATCGTAACAATTCTATAAATATTGGCCGTACTAATCCTATCCATCCCTTTTATATGGTTTATCTTTCCAATAATGGGGATATCTTATGCGATCATCTATCACCTAAGAAACTGCTTGACATCATGCGCCATGCCTGTAAAGGCAAGAATAAACCGATAAAGGATTTGTGCCGCAAGTTTAATCGTGAGACTAAAAACGGTAAAGATATGGGACATTATAGCGATCTGCTTCAGGATGCTATTGGCAGTATCATTAAAATTAAGGAAGAAAGTGATATCGACAGCCTTTTCTCTGTGGGAGAGACAACTGCTTTGCAAGGCGATATAAGAGGATTGGATGACTTCGAATTGATAACATTCTTAGTGATTAAGTAGTTTATGGATAATCTGTTGAATTTCCCCCAGACTACCCTCGTCGGCATGGATGTGCCGAAAAAAGCCTTCTATATAAGGGACACTCAGAAAACATGGTTGAAGGATGTGCTTTCAAGTGAGTTTGATAGCATTACATGGTTATATAAACTGACATCTGATACGGTAAATGTTACTGACGGTGAAGATGTTCATGAAATAGATGTTTTTTTGTGTCGGATGAAAGGAAATCACTACAGTATTGAGCCTTTTTGTAAAATAGACAAGCTAATTCCCCGACACACCATATTTATTATCAAGTATGGAGAGCATTATGATTTACTGATGCACTACAAGGCGAAGACTTTTGTGAATGGGGAAGAGCAATGGTCACAGGGCGAGACCGAGTTACTTGGTGATATGCAGTTTTCCCGAATAAATTTACAGTTGGAAGGTCAAGACATGGATAGTATTTATGAGGGCCTACTTGGTCAGATATCCGGTTTGAACACACATGGGATCAATGATTATGAACAAGCTGCTGCTGACCGCAAAACCATCATGCAGCTTCAGAAACAAATTGAATCATTGGAAAAAGCTATACGAAAGGAAAAATATCTTGCCAGGAAGATTGAGTTGCGTAATCAACAACGAGAGGCGCAGGCACAGTTAGATAAATTGAATAATAAATAAAATATCATAATATGGAAGAAATCAAGCATGTGGAAGAGCAGACTCCAAAGGGCACGGAGCTGAACATAGATGGTTTGTATAAGCTATGTCCTCAGTGCTTTACCGAGGCTAAGGACAAAGAAGGAAAAGTACGCCTTGCCGTAGATTTCGACAAATTACGGCAACTTTTAGGTGATATTACAATAAGCCATACTGACGAACATTATGAATTCAACTGGGTAGGCAAGCGTGATGCCTTCCGTGAAGCTAGCGAGCCTACCACATTTACGTTACGTCCCTGCCCCAAAGAGAGCGTGGATTGGGAACACACAAAAAATCTCTATATCGAAGGTAATAACCTTGATGTATTAAAACTTTTATTAAAGTCCTATGCTGGGAAAGTGAAAATGATTTATATAGATCCACCATACAACACAGGTAAGGATTTTGTGTATCATGATAACTTCCACAGAACTAAGACTGAGGAAGCTGCAGCCGCTGGTGATGTGGATGAGCAAGGCAATAAATATCGTGTAAATACAGAGAGCAACGGCGAATTTCATTCTGACTGGTGTTCGATGATGTATGCAAGACTTTTGATAGCTAGACATTGTATAAGTGAAGATGGTGTAATATTCATCTCTATTGATGATAATGAAGTGTCGAATCTAATGAAGATATGCAATGAGGTTTTTGGAGAAAAAAACTTTGTCGAATGTCTTAAATGGAAAAGAAAAAAACAACCATCTTTTTTAGCAAAACATACTGCAAAATTAATGGAGTATGTTCTTGTTTATGCTTTAAATAAAGAGTTGCTCGCAAAATTATCTATAGAATCTATATCAGATTCAACAAAAAAAGTAATTAATCTTACCAATAATCCTTCTGAAAGAGTTTTTAAGGCGGGTTTCCGTGTAAAATCTATAGATAATGGAATAGTCCCAAAGGGTAAATATAGAATAAAAACAATGGATGTTGAATATTTGGATGATATTCATGTTCGTAATGGTAGGGCAAAGAATGAAGTTAAAGTTATCTCAAAATTTACTGTCACACAAGCTAATATTGATAAGTTTATTGATGAAGATTTGTTGTTCGTGACTGCAAATAATGGGCTCCGAAGAGATGTGTCTGAAGAAGAAACAAATAAACGAAAATCCATTACGGATTTACTTCTGGATTGGGGAGACAATCAAGAGAGTGAGATAGAAATGAAGAATTTGTTTGGTACCTCATATTTTGAATATACGAAACCGACAAAATTGATCTATAATTTATCAAAGTCCGTAGAAGGAGATGATTTTGTTGTAATTGATTTCTTTTCCGGTTCTGCTACTACTGCCCATGCTGTAATGCAACTCAATGCGGAAGATGGTGGAAACCGTAAGTTTATAATGGTTCAGATTCCAGAAAAAACCCCAGAAAATAGTGATGCCTATAAGGCTGGATATAAGACTATTTGTGAAATAGGCAAGGAACGCATCCGCCGAGCCGGTAAGAAAATCAAAGAAGATAGTCCCTTGACTACACAAGACCTTGATATTGGTTTCCGCGTACTGAAGCTTGATAGTTCAAATATGACGGATGTGTATTTCCATCCCAAAGATGTAAAACAGGATAACTTGGATATGTTTAGCTCCAACATTAAGAAAGACCGCATATCTTTGGATTTACTCTTCGACTGTATGTTGCGTTGGGGCCTTACACTTGATATGCCGATTAGCACAGAGAAAGTTGAAAGTTGTAATTTACAAATAGTGAATGGAGGTGACCTCATTGGTGTGTTTGATGGTGAAGTGACTGATGATGTTGTACACGCTATTGCAAAGAAGAATCCTCTGCGTGTGGTATTTCGTGATGACTGTTTTACCGATAGTAATGTGAAACTGAATGTCTATGAGACCTTTAAGCAGGAATGCGCATGGAACGATGAAGAAGCAAAGAATAACATCAGAGTGATATAGTTATGGCAGTAACACTGAAATACAAGAAGCAACGTTTCCAGACGGAAGCAGCACAGGCGGTAGTTGATGTCTTTCGCGGTCAACCCAAAGGTGGTGCACAGGACTATATAATGGACAGGGGTATCAGTCCTGATGGACAAACCCAAATACAAGGTGGGGGTTATACTATTCATGGTATGAGTAACGGCAAGATACTTCTGAACAGCGAGACGTTGAAGAAAAATATCATAGAAGTCCAGGGTCGACAGAACCTTAAGCGAGAAGCAAATATAGAAAATCTATTGCGCCTGACCGTAGAGATGGAGACAGGTACGGGTAAGACCTATACCTATATCAAGACTATGTTTGAACTGAACAAGGCTTACGGTTGGACGAAATTTATCATTGTGGTACCAAGTATTGCCATTCGTGAAGGCGTGAAGAAAAGTTTCGAAACGATGCGTGAGCACTTCAATTTCGAATATGAAACGCCTATGTCTTTTTTCGTATACAACTCAAAGCAACTTGATAAAATCGATGCTTTCTCAAAAGACACCAACATCCATGTGATGATTATCAATACCCAAGCCTTTAATTCATCATTCGATGAGGATAAAAATCGTGAAGGGCGTGGAGGCGATGCAGTAGCACGTATCATTTATACGCGTCGAGATGACTTTGGCAGTCGCAGACCTATCGATGTTCTGGCAGCCAACAACCCAATCATGATCATCGATGAGCCTCAGAGTGTGCTTGGCGTAAATAAGCAGAATCAGACGCGTAAGGGCCTCAGACAGTTTAATCCATTGTTCTTGATTCAGTATTCTGCAACCCATCGTGAACAAGATAAGGTGAATATGGTGTATCGACTGGATGCCATGGATGCCCTGAATATGAAGTTGGTGAAGAAGATCGAAGTCAATGGTATTGAACAAGTCGGCAACAATGCTACTAGTAGTTTCCTTTATTTGGATGATATCATTATCACAAAGGGGAATCCTCAAGCCCGTATATCATTTGATATAAAAACACAAAAGGATTTGAGACGTACCACAAAAGCGGTACCACAAGGATTCAATATTTATATGGAAAGCGGTCAATTGGAAGAGTATGCCAACAACTTCATTGTAGATGAGATTGATGGACGCGACGGTTTCATTCGTCTGCGCAATAATGAGCGTCTTTATATTGGTGATGTTATGGGAGTTGCTAACGAGGACGAGGATGCTATCCGTCGTATCCAGATTCATCAGACTATTGAGGCACATATCCAAAAGGAGAAGCAATTCTATCCTTTTGGAATAAAGGTGCTGTCTCTATTCTTTATTGACCATGTAGATAGCTATTGGCATGGCGGAAAGTTCGCCAAGATGTTTGAAGAAGAGTATCGAGACGTGATAAATGAAAAACGTGAACTTTTTGACGATAGTGATTATACCAAGTATCTTTTGAAATCCCTAGATGATATTTCCTCCGTCCATGCCGGATATTTCAGTCGCGATAAAAAAGGCAATGCAATTGATTCACATGTTTCGCGCGGTTCAATCGAAAGTGATGACAGTGAAGCCTATGACCTGATAATGCGCAACAAGGAACGACTGTTGAGCCTTGAGGAGCCTGTACGTTTTATTTTCTCTCATTCTGCACTTAAAGAAGGCTGGGATAATCCTAACGTATTCCAGATATGTACGCTAAAAGACAGCGATAATACCATGCGCAAACGACAGGAAATAGGTCGTGGTATGCGTCTTTGCGTAAATCAGAATGGTGATCGCCAGGATACAGATGTGTGGGGTAAGGATGTGTTTGCTATCAATACGCTCACTGTTGTGGCAAGCCAGAGCTACAAGTGCTTTGCTTCAGGGTTGCAGGCAGAATATGCAGAGGCTATTGAGGATCGTCCGATAAAAGTGACAGCATCTCTTTTCAAAGACTTGAAATATATGGATGTAAGTGGTGCATCCCATGTCACTAACGAAGATGATTCTTTAGGTATATACGATATCTTGATCAAAAACGGTTATGTGGAGAAAGGGTCACCTACAGATAAATATTATTCGGACCGTGAGAGTGGTAGTCTTGATTTCGGTGACTATGCCGAAGCTAAAGAGCCTATTGCAAAAATTATCGACAATGTATTCAATCCTGCAGTTTTTACCCCGGGCAATGCCAAGAGGCTTCAAGAACAGCACTTCATCAAAGAGAACTTTGACAAGAAGGAATTTCAAGAACTTTGGAAGCGCATCAACAAGAAAACTTACTATGTCGTGAATCTTGATACTACAGATCTTGTGCGCAAATGTATAGCATCCATCGACAATCACCTAAGTGTGAGTGATGTCAGTGTCATCATCAATACAGGTACTCTGGAAAGCATTGATAGTAAACAGCAGTTGGAAACAGGCGAGGCGATGAAGCAAGGTCAGTCAAAGACCATCCGTCTGTCAGAGGTAGTAAGCAAAACTGTCAAGTATGACCTGATCGGCAAAATCGTAGAAGCAACACAGTTGAAGCGTTCTGACATAATAGAAATCTTAAAACATATAAAAGCCCAGACTTTCAGCTTGTATCAACGTAATCCTGAGGAGTTTATCTTGAAGGTTGGACGGCTCATTAATGAGCAGAAGGCCATTGCAGTAGTTGAACATATTGTTTACCATAAGACTGGTCAGACATACGACAGCGACATATTCAGTGCCAAGCCACTGAAAGGCGTACTTGGTGTGAATGCAATGGAATCTTCTCGATCACTATTTGACCTGGTCGTTGTTGATAGTCCAAAAACCGAAATGGAATTTGCAAAGAATCTGGAACATAGTGCTGACATTGCTGTATATGCCAAATTGCCGGGTGGTTTCAAAATTAGCACCCCATTAGGAAACTACAATCCAGATTGGGCTGTTACGTTCAATGAGAGTAGCGGTGTTAAGCATATCTACTTTGTGGCAGAAACTAAGGGCGATACTGTTGATACCGAACTGCGTGGTAAAGAGCAAATTCATATTGAATGCGCCCGCAAGCATTTTGCTGCCATTAGCGATGGTGACTATATCTATGATTATGTTCACAGTTATAAAGACTTAATGGAAAAAGTAATGAAATAGGACTCTCTCAATCAGTTGTAATAACTATTTTTTCTAAAAAGCATTAAAGGTAGATTAGAATGAAAATGAATAAGAAAATGGCAGGAACAGATTGGAAAAGTACTTTGGCTGCTCTTGGAGAAGCAAGCGATACAGGTACAACCGGGAAGAAGGATGTTGACCGAAAGAAGCGTGCTGGCGTAGTTTATTCAACGAATCCTGATTTCGACTATTCTGAAGTTGCTCAGGAAGAATCGCATACATTACCCAAGAATCAGCAGAAATTACGACTGAATATGGAACGTGCAGGACGTGGCGGCAAGACTGTGACCCTCGTGAAAGGCTTTGTCGGTTCAGAAGAGGATATGAGTGCTCTCTGCAAACAATTGAAGCAAAAGTGTGGTGTGGGAGGTGCTGTAAAGGATAGGGAAATTATTATCCAGGGAGATTGCCGCCAGCGTCTGGTAGAGATTCTGAGAAAAGAAGGTTATACACAAACGAAGTAATATGAGAGTAGATCACATCGCACTCTATTGTATTGACCTTGAAGGTATGAAAAGCTTCTTCATGGAGTACTTCGGTTGTACACCAAATGAATTATATCACAATTCTCGTACAGGATTGAAGACATATATTTTGTCTTTCCCGGATGGTGGGGCAAAATTGGAGATTATGGCTCGTCCGGAAGTAATAAAGCCCGTGACGGATATCTTTCATGGTGGATTCATCCATTTATCAATTGCTCTTGGCAGTAAGGAGGCTGTAGAGGAAAAGACAGAAGAATTGAAGTCTGATGGCTATGAATGCATCAGCGGACCGCGTACTACCGGTGACGGCTATTATGAAAGTTGCATTATTGGGCCTGAAGGAATATTATCCTAAAATCCGCAACTCTCAAGCGTGACTGATGGAATGTTACATTACCTGTATAAAATTGTTTCTATGTGTCATTATAGGTTAAATAGAGAGAGTTCGACAAATTATAGCTTACAATTCCCCC
>JAKVJW010000057.1 GCA_022486815.1 Prevotella sp.
GTCAACTGCCCTTCCATTCTTGACTATTTGAAACTGCAATGACCCCTTATCTTGTAACCATTCACCTAATTTCCCGGGATTTTGCCAGATGTGACCGACCAGACTACCATCATTTAATATTTGGGTAGTAAGGGCAAAGTTTGCTACGGGACAGCCTCCATACAGCTCGCGAGGAACCGAAGTGATCAGTCCCCCATTTCCGCCATTAAAGTCATTTCCATAACAAGAAAAAGCAAAAGCCCAAAACAGCAAAAGTATACTAACACTCTTTTTCCTATACTTGCCCAGCACAGGCAACAGCAATAATCTGTTCTTCATTCTATTTCTTTTTACATTCATAATCATTTTATTCTGGGAATACAGGAATCATCCGTATCTCATGGAGAGCACCACTTCCTGACTGCTATAATTCCCCACTATCCATTCCTGACTGCCATCCTCTGCATGACTTGACATGCAGCAGAACAGCAGCAGGAAAAGAAAGATACCTGGAAAATGCTTCATATTCTTAATGGATGGAGCCTATTTCCTTTCACTCATCACTTTAAACTGATACGTTCCGGAGCCCAGTTCAAACTGACAACTCTGATCATCCAGATGACGACTGAGGATGCCTTTTCTACCCTTGATCACCTTCAGCTTCGCATGGCCCGGAACTTCCAACCGGAGGGTCGCCGTGGTATTGGCCGGGACCTCGGCTGTATAGGTATAGCCGTACTTCGAGGCATCATCAATATCCGAATTATGGTTATTACTGTCCCACGCGCTACTGATGCGGCCATACATGCTGTTATAGGAAGCATGGATGTAATTGAACTGTCCTCCTACTCTTGGCTGGAGATAAAAATGCTTGTAAGCAGGATGATCATCATCACGCTGAATGCCAGCACTATACTCCATCATCCATTCCTGTACGGCACCATAAGAGTAATGGTTGAAGGAATTCATGCCGACCGGTCCGAAACCGTTCTTGATCGTATAGGAGTTCCAGCGCTCCCAGATCGTCGTAGCACCCTGCAACACAGGATAAAGCCACGAAGGATAGGCCGTCTGCTGGAACAGTTTGTAGGCTATGCTGTCACATCCATTCTGAGAGAGGACCAGATTGAGATAAGGCGTTCCGATAAATCCCGTATTCAGGCAATAATGATTGTCTGCAATGACATTCGACAGATGGGTCAATGCCTTCTGTTTAACCTCACCGTCGAGCAAATTCATTTCCAGGGGCATGATATAGGCTGTCTCCGTAAAAAGGCGCCGCTGTATCTTCGTCCGGGGACCTGTGCCGAATGCCGTCGAATAGGAATCCGTAAAGAGAGGACTTCCCACCGGGGAGAGCATATATCCTTCGTTATCTACAAAACGTTTATTGAAAGCTTCTTTAATCTGTCCGAATAACTGTTGGTAACGTAAACTGTCAGCCGTCTTTCCTAAGATTCCTGCCATCTTGGACATCAACTGGGCATCATACGCAAAATAACAGGTATTCGTCAAATCAGACTGGGTACCCAGAGGAGCTACCCAGTCACCATAGCCTCCTATCGGTTCGATATAATCCTTTGCATGCTTTTCTGCATATTGCATATATTTCTGCATGGAATCATACTGGCCTTCAAGGAAGCGAGTATCATCGTACTGCTGGTAAACTTGCCAGGGTATAATGATTCCGGCATCCGCCCAACCGAAGCAGCTTCCTCCCTTGCCACCTCCATGCGGAGATGTTCCTACAACAGGTGCGAAATCACTGAAGTTCCCGTCATCTCCCTGATTATCCCTGACCGTATAAAACCAACGCGTAAAAAACGGATTTACATTGCGGTTATAGGAAGCTGTACGGGAAAAGATCTGGGCATCACCCATCCACCCCAGGCGTTCGTCACGTTGCGGGCAATCCGTAGGAACAGAAAGGAAGTTTCCACGCTCTCCCCACTGGATATTACTATACAGTTTATTGATCAGACTGTCAGAGGTATGATAAGAACTCTCCTGCCTGCCTGGAAGAGAATTGAGGACCAAGACCTTTACATCCTTTTTGTCCAGAGGCTCTGAGAGTCCGGTAATCTGAATATAGCGGAACCCATGCGTCGTAAAATGAGGTTCAAAGACCTCACCATCAGGACTGCCCTTACAGATATAATGGTCTGTTGAAAGGGCACTCCTATAATTGTCCGTATATAATTGTCCCTTGAGTTTTTTGTAATCTTCTATGGTATAAGGAGGAACCGGATCGACAGGAATCACTTCCGGATAAGTCATCTCACCATATTTTATAGTAATTTTTTCTCCAGCCTTTCCTTTAAGCAGAATCCGGGGGATCCCCACCATGTTTTGTCCCATATCATAGATGTACGTATGAGGAAGAGGTTCCGTCATAGAATGCGCCGCGCATACAGTATCCACCCGTACAGGCTGTCCGATATAAGGCTGCATTTTTACCTTCTGTGAAGGGGCTTCAAAAACGGTTGCAGGCTCCCATCCTCGGGAAGAGAATCCGGCCGTAGACCAGCCCGGCATCTCCTTTCGTGCATCAACATCCTCACCGTTGTACAGACTATTTGCCGTAATCGGGCCCTTGGACGTACTTTGCCAACTCCCGTCAGAAACGATTGTCTGAGTCTTCCCGTCTTCATAAGTAATCACCAGTTTGGCCAGCAGGGACTGCTCTACCCCATACTGGTCCATCCATTTCGGGTTATAGCCACAATAGTCACTCCACCACCCGTTTCCTAAGATTGCACCAAAGGCATTCTCCCCATTCTGAAGCAGAGAAGTAACGTCATACGTATTATACATGATCCTGAAACGATAGTCCGTCCATCCAGGATTCAGAAAGTCCTCTGCCACCGGTCTGCCGTTGAGATACATTTCATAGATTCCACGGGCCGTGGCATAAAGCCGGGCACTTTTCACACGACCAGAGAGAAAGAATGTCTTACGGAGCATTGGAGCAGAGATTTCGGCTCCCGGATACCAGGTATTCAATTTTCCATCTCCCGTCAAGGTATATACCTTCGGGTCATCGTACAACACCGTTCCACGAGCTTTCTCACGAATCTGCAAATGAGAAAATAACGCATCCTCACCCTTTGCCTGCCGGAAGCCGATGGCAAACAACCGGCACAGTTGCCCCCAGTTCTTAAAATACAACCGGAAAGTCTCTTCTTTTTCCGATGCCCGGACCTTCTTTCCATCTATCTCAACCCAGATACGGTAATAATAGCATCCGTCCGAATCCAATATCAGGCGCACATGATGAGATCCGTAAAAAGAATAGGAAGGAAGCAGGGGCGACAGGTCAGTCTGCCCCGTTTCCTTTTCTACTCCGTTCTCAGTCTGCAGAAAGGCAAAGAAGGGAATTCCCTTCTTCCCCAATGCTAGTTCTGCCCCTACATAATTCAAACTGTCCCGGCAGCCAAACACGAATACTGAGGAATGGCTGTGACGGGCAATCTGCACCTCATAATCAAGGATACAGTTTGATATATATTTTGAAAGCAGAGGGCGTCCAGAGCCTATCCACTGTGCCCCGTCCCATCCACTGTTCATTAAAGAAGTTTCAAACCATACAGGCCTTGAGTCATAGGAATGCCCTTTCTGATCCCATACGGTAACTTTCCAGAAATACCGCGTACAAGGCTGCAAGGCCCGACCATTGTACGGGATGCTCACTGACAGGCCGGAAGTGATTTTTCCGCTGTCATAGACATAAATCCCGTTCTGAAGGTTCTCCGAAGATTCCCCTACCAGAACGCGATAAGCCTTCTGTAGGGATTTATAACCTTTCCCCACATCCATTTTCCAACTGAACACCGGTTTGCCTTCCACACCGTATGGAGTGTTTTCATAATTTGTAAGAAGATCCGTAATCTCCATCCTGCTCTTAGCCTTCAGGGAAGTACAGAAAGTACTCCCTATTATGGCCAGAAATAAAATTAAAAAATATTTATGTCTCATTCCTTAAATAAAAGCCTTATAAATAAATCTTGTGAAGTCTTTCTATATATAATCTGTTTGGCTGGTTCTGAAAGGATCAATTTCCAATGGTCTTGCCGGCATCCACCACTGCCTTTTTCGACAAGAGCTACATTTCACTGGGCTGCAATTAAACTTTCTCACCTTGACCAGTAATTCGATCGGCAAAATCCGTCCACTCCTCTGATCTATAGGTCATTTCATTTCTCTACAGAAAATTTATAAAGGGAAGTCTGACGATAAACTTCACCAGGTTTCAACATCGTACTTGGAAAATTCTTATGATTCGGGCTATCCGGATATTTCTGGGGCTCAAAAGCAAAGCTCTCCCTATACTTCATCAATTTTCCATTGCTGCAGTTTACCTTGCCATCCATAAAATTGCCGCTATAGAATTGCATGCCCGGTTGATCCGTAGAAATTTCCATCACCCTTCCACTGACCGGATCGGTTACCCGTACCGCCAGTTCTATGGCTCCCTGCTTACTCTTATGCAAGACCCAGTTATGATCATATCCATGAGCAAACTTCAACTGCCGGTCAGACTGGTTAATATCTCGTCCTATTACTTTAGGCTTTCTGAAATCAAATACGGATCCTTCGACTTTCTGGATTTTTCCAGTCGGAATCATATATTGATCAATAGGCGTAATGGAGTCGGCACGGACCATCAACGAGTTATCCAAGATTGTACCATTCCCTTCCCCTTTCAAATTATACAAGACATGGCTGCTTAAATTGACGACCGTAGGCTTATCTGTCGTCGCCCAATAGTTGATTGTCATCTCATCATCGTCGACATCATACTTCACTCTCACTTTCAGATTGCCGGGGAAGCCTTCTTCTCCGTCTTTAGAAAGATAAGACATCACGATAGAGTGGCTGGTGACGGAATCCACATGCCAGACAACCAGATCCAGTCCTTTCAGGCCCCCGTGCAGGGTCTGGCCATTGTTATTGATCGGCAAATGGCAGGTCTTTCCATCCAGGGTAAAAGTCCCTTTAGCTATCCGGTTGGCATAACGCCCGACAATCGGCCCCAGGAATCTCTCACCTTTATTATGGATATAACTTTCGATATTGTCATATCCAAGCACGATGTCAGCATATTTTCCTGCCTTGCCGGGAGCCCATAAGGAAACGACCCTCGCTCCAAAATTGGTGACCTGGACATAGATCCCGGATTTTTCAGAATGCAAGGTATAAAGCCCTACCTTCCTCCCCACCAGAGTTGTATCAAACTTGTTCTCACTGAATAACCCCACATCGCTTCTGTGCGCACATGAATATTGGCTAAACAGGACCATCAATACGATCAAACCTCCTAATATTTTTTTCATCTCATTATCATTCATTTATTTTCTGCCCATTTAACGGACACCTTAAGATGATGCCGTCCATCTGATTCTAGCCGTTGAGCCCTCCATGGCCATACGTCAACACCATATCAACGGCGGGTCAGACTCTTAATCGCTTTTATCTCCTTAGGGTCATAAGGCGTACCATCCTGCCGGAAGATATCATGGAACCACACCTTCGGTTCCTTGACATCAGGCAAAGGAGTGTTCCAGGCGAAGATAGTATTTGTTTTCCCAGATACAAAACCCCAGTTGATTGCGCCGACATGATTTTCCTTCAATACCGGCATGTTCTTCTCGAAAGTACTGCCTTCAGGCCGAGCCATATATTCAGAACAGATCAGCGGACGCTTAAACTGTCGCAAGGTGTCTATCACATGCTGGAGGACCGCAGGCTCTGCATAGCAATGGAATGTGATGACATCCGAATGAGTGCTGATAAAATGATTGATCTTCGGACTGTCAATCCAGATCCCGGCAGTCAACGGTTGAGAAGGATTCACCTCACGGGCATACTCAAAGGCCTTTTCCAGCCGGGGCAATGAACCGTCTCCATAACCGGAATTTCCAGGCTCATTATACAGATCCCACATCAGCACCCGCTTATCATTCTTGAAAGTCTTGAGGATATCCTGGACGTATGCCTTCATGAAAGGATACAAAACGGTCGTGTCTGCACGAAGACTCTTCATAGGATCCTGAACCCATCCGGAATTGTGAACCCCAGGCTTTGGTGCTGGCTGGCGGCCATAATAAGAGACCGGATCCCAGCAATCATCAAAGAACACAAAGAAAGGACGTATCTTGTGCCTCTTGCAGATGTCCAGGAAATTATTCATGCGGTTTTTCAAACCCACAGGATCATGCTGCCAAACCACACTACTGAGAAAGACACGAAGCGTATTGAAACCAAGATTCTGTGCCCATCTGAGTTCCTTATTGATCTGAGGCGCATCGTATGTGTCTGCACTCCACATCTCAATTTGATTAATAGCTGTTGCAGGGATATAACAGCAACCAGCCAGCCAAGGCTGGGCGGAATACCATTTGTCAACCTTAGAAACAGTCCATTGCCTGCCAGTTTCTGCTCTGACAGTCACAGAGAAACACAACAAGAAAGAAGCCACAAAAAGTAATGAAATTATTCTCTTTTTCATTTTAATTGATATAAGAAGTTATGAATATACTCAAAGCATTATGCTAATTAGGGTCCGCAAAATATATTACTTCAATAAGCTTTGCAACAAAACCGGATTATTGGTAGTGATAAAATCAGCATCTTTATCTATAAAGTACTTCAAATCTTTAGCATCATCAACGATCCAGACGTTAACTTTCATTCCTAATTTATGGCTTTCTTCTATCCAATCCAGATGAGCTTTTAAAGTACCTGCATAATAATCGGGCCCGGAACACCCCATTGCCTTTAATTCTGATGGAGTTTTGTCACCACCCAGGTAATATACTTCTGTACCATGTGGAGCTTTTGCAATTAATCTTTTAACTGCATCTATTGAGAATGATATGTAGACTATTCTATGAGTAAGCTTCATCTTCTTAACCAAAGATAGTGCCTTGTCAATAGCTAGATTCTGTCGGGATAAACTTTTATGTTGTTTCACTTCTAATATAAGGTTTACCTTTAACTTCCTGGCTTGCCTAAGATAACTTTCTAATGTGGGAAGTTTCTCACCATTATTCAACTTCAAATCTTTCAGTTCACTATATTTGGAGGTTTCTATTACTTTACCTTCATATACACCATCGTGATTAACCATTACTTTCCCATCAGCTGTAATCCATATATCAAATTCTGAGCCAAAACAACCGATAGAATCGGCCTTAATTAATGACATTAAACTATTCTGGGCTGAACCCTCAGTATTCCAGAATCCTCTATGAGCTATCACTTTCGGTTGGGCATTTACACTTATACTGACGCTCAAAATTAATAATAAAACTAAAATTCTGCTCCGCATAATAATTACATTTTTCAAAATTCTATCTCAAACCTTCTTTCATTACCTATTAAATCAAAATAAATTCAACCAACGGGTATTTTCAAGGTAATTTGATATCCGTAATTACGGGTAAATGATCCGATCCGAACTTTCCTGTCTGCAATTCTTCATCCACGACATGATAAGGCCCGACACCAATATCCTTCGTTACAAAAATATGGTCAATCGTAGCCGTCGGGGCTTTCGTAAGATCAAAACCATGATAAGTACCATTACAACCAGAATGTGAGGTCGCCAAGTTTTTTGAATCAACGAGGAATCCGCTGTTCAGGAGTACCTGCAATGCCTCTGAACTATCGTCTGAATTAAAATCTCCCGTACATACTACCGGATAGCCCTCAGAAGCCCGCTTGATGACGTACGACAACAGGAGTTTAGCTGACTCCAGCCGGGACTGAGGAAAATCTACATGGAAATGTGAATTAAAAACATAGAATATCTTCCCCGTAGACTTTTCCTCGAACTTCCCCCAGATGCACATCCGGGGATAGGTTGCTTCCCAACTGTACGATCCGGCCTTATCGGGAGTCGTCGAATACCAGAACTCGCCACTGTCAAGTACGTCCAGGCGTTTTTTGTTATAAAACAGGGCCTCATTTTCATTCGTGGCGCTGAAGGAGCCCCATAAGTCCGTACCCAAACGTGCATAGTCGGGCAAAGCGGTAAGGAGATCGTCCACCTGTCTGGTCAGAGCCTCCTGTGTACCGACAACATCCAGATGACATGCCTTGAAAAGCCGTTCCACCTGTATCCGGCGGGCTGCCCATTTCTGTGCATCCACTCTGGGGACCGTTTTCTCAAACAGAAGATTGTAACTGGCAATACGGACACTGTCACCTGACAGCGGAGCCAGGGAATAAGTGTTTTTATAATGAACCTCCAGGGACTTTGATGCCTGGATGCCAGACTTCCCCTTGATCCCTTTTACCGTAACGTTCAGAACGGCCATCGTGTCCTTCTTCAAATCCATTTGCGAAAGCCCAGCCCATATCTGACGGTTTGAAAGTCTCACGGACTCCTGTTCATCCTTCAGTGCTTTTATCTCCCCCGGCAGACTTTCTGAACTGGTATTCTTGGCATTGGACAAGGCCAGGGAATAAGTATAGCCCGAAAGTCCATCCCAGACGATATTGGTTACCACAGAATCATCCGCATTGGCCTGATCTGTCTTCCCTATGCAAACTTCAGAGGGAGTCAGGTGTACCGTCAAGTCTGTTGCTGAATTGTCTGGAGATGAATTAGCTGAATTGCACCCATACAAGACCGAAAATCCTAACAGGAATAACAAGCAAGACAAATAAAATTTTTTCTGCATTATTTAATCATTGTTTAATATTATTTCTCTTAAAGACCTTATAAAGATTATGTATTATTTGCTACTCCAATCTGGATTTTGAATTAGATTTGGATTTAGAGTCAATTCTTCTATCGGTATTGGCTTCAAATATTCATAATTCTGGAAAGCAGGAACATCCCATCTATAGGGAATCAATCGACCACGTGTCCCTTCTGATAAAGCATTTACTGCTGATAGTTTAAAGTATTGTACACCACTAATTTTAGGAGACGGCACAGACCCTCCAAATGGAACAACATACAGATCATACTTACCATCATTATCTAAATCAATATACTCATTTTCATTTGGAATAAAAATTCCATAATCTTTCGATCTAAATAACTGGCCCTCATTCCAACGAATTAAATCATCAGTCCTAAATCCTTCAAAAGCCAATTCTATTCTTCTTGCACGGCAAACTTCAAGGATGTCGGCAGATTTTGTTCTTGTATAACGTTGCAATTGTAATAAATCCGTATGTAATGGATAAGTTAAAAGAGGAACTCCCGCTCTCTTTCTTAACACATTAATAGTAAGGTCAAGATCATTTTGATTTAATTCACCAAGTATTGCTCTTGCCTCAGCATAATTCAATAACACCTCAGCATACCTAAAAAGGATGACATCTCTACGGTCCCCTCCCTGATCTTCACTGGGTGGCCCTACTCTCTTAACAACTTGATAACCTGTAGCATTCTCAGAGAAATCATTAATAGAAGTAGTAGTAGTTCCCGGTCTAATATACCCTGGACCTTTAATTGATGCGGACAACCGATAATCTCTATTTTGAAATTCATCATAGTATTTAACCTCTGAAAGTTGACCAGATTCTTGAGAATAATAGGATTGACCATCAAGCATAGGATAATCAGAAACCAAAGAATTAGTAGCCCCATAATTTCCATTACTTGTAGAAATAAATTGTGGAGTATAGCTAAACAGAGATGCCTCAGAAAAAGATTTTGCAAGAATCGTCTCATCAGAATTTGCAGTAGTAGCTAAAAACATATTTTTATAATCATCTTCCGGATCACCAGTAGAATAGATCTTATATTCCCCCGACTGCATTAACTCTTTTGAAGCCTCTATACAAGTATCCAATAAATCTTTTCCACCTGGAAGATCTGCATAAGTATGATAGATTCTCCAAGTACCTTCATACAATGAAACACGAGATTTTAATGCTAACGCCGTCCATCTTGTAATTTTATTAAGGCTTTTATCAGAAGAAAGATATCTGATTGAATAATCCAAATCTGATAAAATATTATTTACAATCAAAATACGTGAATCGCGTTTTTTATACAAAAGAGAATCGTCTGTTGTACTTAATGGTTTTGAGTACCATGGTACATCACCAAAAGCTTTTACCTTTTTAAAATAGAACCAAGCTCTAAAGAATTTGGCAATTCCAAGATGTTCATGTTTCAAATCATCAGATTTTGTATATCGATTAATATTATATATAATATAATTAATTTGGCGCAATTCAGACCAAGACCATCCCCCACTTCCTAATGCAGTTGGTTGAGTATATTGTCCCCACCTAATTGCAGGAGGAGTATTGATATACGCCATATTATCACTCGTATTGTCATTTAAAATAGCAGAATAATCTATGTTTTGATACAGTCCATTTGTTAAACTAGTCAAACTGCTTTCATTATTAAATAATTCTGAACTTTCAGCTATTTTCGTATCAGGCATTACGTCCATTTGACTATCACAAGCAGAAAGGAAAGTCAAAGAAAATAATACTACTATTAGTAATTTCTTATTTTTCTTCATTTTATTTCTAACTTAAAAAGTTAATTCTACTCCAAAAGCATAAGTTCTCTGAACCGGGTAAGAAGTCCCATTTCCTAAATAAGAACCATTTCCATCAGGGTCAATACTCAATCCCTCTGGATCAAAAGCCTTTGATAGCTTTGTAAATTCAAACAGGTTAGAACCACTAATATAAAATCGAAAATGACAATGATGTCCACTAATATTTTGATCAAATCCATATCCGATATTTAAATTTTTCAAACGACAATAGGCACCATTTTGCAAATAACGAGTTTGAGGAATAGCTAGTGTATTGTTCCCCAAAGCTATATATCCTTGAGGTCTTGGAAAATATGCATTCGGATTATCTTCTGTCCATCGATTCTTCACAATATAATCTGTCAAAATAGCATATTTTCGGCTATAAGGTCCCCAAAAAACAATGGATTCACTATTTGGATAGAAATCCCTCTTTCCCACTCCTTTAAAAACTGCATTTAAGTCAAATCCACGATAACTCATATAAACAGTAAAGCCATATTGGTATCTCGGAGTTGTATTTCCAATAATAGAAAAATCACCATGATCAGCAAGAGTCCATGCCCCCTTTGAGATTTTCCCATCCTGGTTTTTATCTTCAAATTTCAAATATCCAGCTGCCGCATAAGAAGTAAAGGCACTCAGTTTATTGACAGGACCACTTTTTGCTTCTTCATCCGTCTGATAAAGTCCTAAAGTTGTCAAGCCCCATATTTCTCCAAGATGCTCCCCTTCATAATAACTACCAAGATACTTTGTCGGATTTTGGTATTTTGTAATAATTGAGTTATAATCAGAAATATTAGCAGAAACAGAATAAATAAACGGATGCTTTGAGTTAGTTCTATTATTCCATGTAACCGCCAGTTCCCAACCTCTTGTTCTAAGATTACCGGTGTTAGTCT
>JAKVJW010000058.1 GCA_022486815.1 Prevotella sp.
TGATAGAAGGTGACGTCACACGCTGGCTTGGAGAAAAAAGAATCTGGGGAATATCTGCGGGTATACGCTTCGAAGAAAAAAGTATGCATACCGGTGCCAATGTGAAGAGCTACAGTACCGAAATCATTGACAACGACAGTAAAGTAAGCGGATACTGGACAGGATATGTAAATACCAAATACAGCAGTATCTTCCTGACCATACCGATCATGGCTAATTACAGACTTAACAAAGAGTGGAAATTACGTGCCGGTATCTTCGAATCCTATAAACTTGACGGTGATTTTTCCGGATATGTCACAGACGGATATCTTCGGCAAGGATCTCCTATCGGCCAGAAACTTATATTCAAAGATGGCAAACGCGGAACTTATGATTTCTCCAGTGACCTTCGGCATTTCCATACAGGAGTGCAAGTCGGAGCATCATGGTTTGCCTTCAGTCATTTCAGTATTAATGCTGACCTGACATGGGGATTGAATGATATCTTCAAGAAGAGTTTCAAAACAGTAACCTTTAATATGTACCCCATATACCTCAATCTGGGATTCGGATATAAATTCTAAGATCAAAAAAGAATAAATCAATCAGAAATAAACCCCGAAAGTCAAGCAAAAACTTCCGGGGTTATTTTATATTAAGAAATTACTTTCTTTTAACGAGGTCTCTCATTTATGTTTAATACATGCCTTATACATGATTGAATCCTCCAAGGATCAACATAAGGACCCTAGAACATGAAATCTAAACTCCATTTCAAACTTCTCAATCACTTACTATAAGTATTTACAGGTTGATCAGACAATGGGTCAAAAGTTCCATTATCACCTGTCCAGTAATCAGTCCAACCTATATTCTGCACCAAAGAAATATTATTCTGCTGACAATTCTTTTTGAATCCAAAGAAATAACACAAAGGATTGAAAGTCGGATTAATGTCATCCGCATTACCATCCAGACTGATATCTTTTCTGCCAAAATTCGTAGAATAGAATTGGGACAGATTCCCGACACGTGTATTATCATAGGTTACACCTCCGGCTTCATCCTCATTCGCAGTGATAGACTCATTCAGTTGTAAGGCAGCAGGACGCTGGTCATATAATTTATCATAAACTTTCGTTACCTGAGTACCATCAATGGTATTATTCTTCTCTTCTGCTAAAAATGTCTTGGCATAGATTTCTATTTTATGTCTTTTTATCCCGTCAAGAGGCGTAACACCAAGATAAGAGCAGGTATTGCCGCCAAATCCGGTCAGTTTCCATGACGGGCAGATTTTTTCCTGACCCGTACCTCCGTCAAAAAGCATCCATCTGCGACAATCATCAAAACGTTTACCCTCATAGGCTAATTCGACCTGACGTTCATATAAAATGGCAGAAAACAATTTCCCCCTATCACTATTCAAATTGGCATCTAAGCCACAATCACCCGTATACCCCACTCGCTGGCGTATTTGCTTTAACGCAGCCACAGCCTCATCATAATGACCTGCGCCACATGCAGATTCTGCAAAATTGAGTAAAACTTCCGCATAGCGTATCTCCATATATGGGGCGGCAGACTGCCGAAAGCCCTGAGAAGTAGTCGCATCATACTTATACAAGGGTGAATTTACGCCATAATCATCAGAACGTTTACGCACATAAACACTGCTATTTTTCGATCCGAGACAATCTGCAGCAAATCCAGACTTGGTATTGCTGCTGCGATGATCATCTGTATCATACCAGTTATAACTCCACAATTCATAATTACTTCCCGTAGTGTAGGCATCTGATCCCGTAGAAAGAGATATACCATAAGGCAGTATGCCCTTTCCGGAAGTACCATCAGCAGTCTTCACAAAGCCATAATTTGATAAGTCATTGCTTGAAAATTGCCACCTTTCACCAGGGAAAGCAAATGTACGATAGAAACGAGGATCCCTATTAAGCCAAAACTTAAGTTTGTCATATACAACAGAAGAAGAACCCGGTTTCTTACCATCTATCATCGGGAACAAATCCACTTCTTCAGCCGTAGGATTTTTTCCTCCGCCTCCACATGTATTCGAAGGACGGATACTATGTTCCCACAGATTCCAACTGTCAATTGCCAGATGTTCAACCGGATCAAGGTTATTATACAATGTTACAAAAACACCTTCGCAAACCCCTTTATCATCCGAACAACTGCTACTTGCAAACATCTTGGCCCAGCCACTGGCATTGACTCCCGGATTATCAGCATAAGCCAATCCGAACCCACCCTCTTTCAATTTATCTATAGCAGATTTATTCGTCACATAGGCCTGTTCCCAACGTGTCTTATCATCAGCTCTGTTAAACAGTGGACTTGCATAAAGGAGATCAACACGTCCTTTCAAGGCCAGAGCACATCCCGCTGTTATCCTGCCAAAATTGGCATCATCCCAGCTCGCCGGCAGATATTCCGCTGCTTTATCCAAATCCTTATCTATAAAATCAATACACTCTTTTGTAGAAGAACGGGGTATCACGAGGTCTTTCCCTTCGGTATTACCGATGACAGGACTCTGAACCTCTTCTACAATAGGTACACCACCATACATCTTGACAAGTAAATAATAACGCCACGCGCGGAAGAAATAGGCTTGCCCCAGCAATAGATGTTTCTCATCCTCAGTAAGGCTCTTACTGTTTTCAACGCCTTTTATCACATCATTGCACTCACGTATATGATGATAAGGTGAGTTATTTATTTCAATCTGAAACCAATCATCCACATTTGAATTATCCAGCACATAATTAGGATCATTATAATGACTCAAGCCACCATACTCTTCTGTACACTTGGAAAAATCATTACTCTGCCCTGCGCCTAACAATAAATTGTAATAATTGGAAGTACCGAAACCTCCTCCGCTTTTTGGCAGCATTATTTCATAAAGGTAAGCCACCCGGTTATCGGCAGAAGTATAATTTTCATATATCGTTCCACCGTTAAAACTCCCATACAATTTTTTATCTTTCAGGAATTCATCGCTACAACCCGAAAATGCAAGTACTGCCACCACCAGCAATAAGACTGCATGATATTTGTTGATTATACTTTTCATATATTTGCTGATTTTAAACATTAGAATGTAATATTTACACCAAACGTAATTTTCCGTAAATTAGGATATTTGCCATAAGAACCTGCCCAGGAAGCCCAGCACTTTTCCGGATAAGGATTAAGGAAGAACAGGGCATTCTGACATGTTGCATTAAGTCTGACGGAACTGACACCTGCTACTTTCAACCACTTCTTAGGTAAAGAATAAGCCACCACGATATTACGCAATGATAAATTTGCAGCACTTACTCTCCAGAAGGAAGAAGGTTCTCCATTGATATCGCTATATTTAATATTAGGATACTTAGCGGTCAGATTCTGATTGACGACAATTTTTCCTGACACATCATATATATCCTGATATACAAACATGTCTTTCCAAAAAGCAGAAATATTTGTATATTGTGAATAGGATTCTTTACGCATCGTAGAAGGAACAAAGCCATAAGCTCCCCATGCTCCGGATAACTGGGCACTGAAAGACAAACTCTTATAGGAAAAGCCAAAGTTCATTGTCATGCCATAAGGATTATCCGCACGATGTGAGAGTTCAATAAAATCCTGTTCATCAACGACTCCATCAGCTTTTCCGAATTTACCTGTAGACTGGTCATATTGACCACGCACGTCACGGTATATCAGCATCCCCGGATGTACATCCTTTTGTGTTTTACCCAAATAACTGGTAATATGATATTTATCAAAATATTCAGCTATCTCCTGGTAACTTCTGAACATTCCCATACAATCTAATCCCCATACACCGCGATCAGAGCGTTTGTTCTTGACAAGTTTGTCAAAATCATAAGCCGCTTTCCAACCTGTTTCTATAATTTTATTATCACTATATCCAGTCTGTAATCCAACCCAATAGTGGAAATTATTTCCTATTCTGTCTTTCCATTTCAAACTCAATTCTGTTCCCCAGGAATCCACTTTACCGAAATTTTCGGGAGCAGGCATTATACCCACTGTATTCGGATAATAAGCTGTACCCTGATAAGAGGTAAACATCTCACGTCCCTTGTCATAATACATATCCAATGTGACAGCCAAGCGGTTATCTAAGAAAGCAGCATCAATACCGATATTCGTCTTGTAAGATTTATCCCAATGCACATCTTCGTTGACTCCCTGTTTCGGCATCCTAATAGAGGATCCGGAAGGGGTGTTGCTGCTTTTCCCGAATATCGGTCCCTTATCCGCATTACGATTGTAAAGTTGTGTCCACAGCCATGGATTCACATTATCCTTTCCCAAGAGCCCCCAGGAAGCTCTGATTTTGAGGAAATCAACACCCAATTTTTTTCTTTTAAACCAGGGTTCATCACTGATGATCCACCCTAATCCAACAGAAGGAAAACAGCCCCAGTAATTTTTTGGAGCAAACTTTGTGCTGGCATCTGAACGAAGTAAAAACTGAAAGATATAACGGTCATCATAGGAATAGTCCAGACGTCCGACATAAGACAACATACCTGATTCCACACGATTGAAAGTCGTAGTAGCATTAGAAGTCGTACTCTCAACAGAATTTGACTGCCCATCTGTGAAAGGAAGCGGATCAGGCAGCGAACCAGTCAGATCCTCCGTAGAAGCCTCACTTTTTTCAATCGAGAACAATCCACTGACATAATGCAGTCCAAACTGACGAGAATAACTCGCAGTGACATTAAGTTGATAACTTTCCCCTCTATCCATATCCCGACTCAAAGAATTGCCATTGTTCAGTACAGATAGTCCAAAATTAGCAGCAGACACATCCAGATCATCTCCCGTATAGAGATGATTACCAGAACCCACTCTGTTTATCAATCGATACACATTTAATTTAGTCGCAATCTTATTTGTTTTGTTATGTACTATTGTTTTACCATAAGTAGCCTTCACTTTTAATCCCTTCAAGACCTTACACCAATCAAAACTATATTCCAAAGAACCATTAACTGTAAAGTTATCCGTATTATTAGTTGAATTATCTTTCCCATTCTGTATAGCTTCATAGTTATACATCTGTCCGATATCCGAGCCAACGCTATTAAGTAATCCGGAATTATATATATAATACTCCCCTATTTTAGAGGGGATATAGCGGGGATGAGTCATCAGGGTATTATAATCCCTATCCGTACTTCCTCCCTGCCCATTGACAGGTCTTGTTACAGACCCATAATTCCCGGAAAGTTGTAATGTAGCTTTAAGATTTCTACTGATACGGGCATTTACTCCTGCCCGGAAATTCCACCGGTCATATTTAAGTTTTCCGATATTACCATCTTGAGTATAATAAGAACCGCCGCCAAAATAGGTAGCTTTTTCTGTACCACCGCTTATATTAACACTATGACGCTGTGTAAGAGCAGCACTCCATTCATCATCCAAGATATTGTAATCCAGACTCTTCATAGCGTCCAATTCATCAGTCTGAAACATATTCAACCGTAAGTCATCACTTTGGATATCTTTTGTTGCCGTATTAGCTGCATAAGCCGCATCATACACCCTTCCATAATCATAAGCACTGAGCATTTTCGGTTGTTTCACCGCATCCGTATAACCAAACTGTCCCGAATAAGTTATAGTAGGTGTGCCCATCTTCCCCCGTTTGGTCTGAACCAGGATGACGCCATAGGCAGCACGAGCCCCGTACACAGCGGCCTCAGCATCTTTCAATACGGTAATGTTTTCCACCTCACTAATATCCAAATCATTGAAAGCAGTAGCTGTGGAAATAAAGCCATCTATGACATACAATGGAGAAGGGTCAGAAACACCTCCTGATGAAGAAGCAGGTGTAACACTGTTCTCAGCCGATGACTGACGGATCTGTAAACTTGGAGTTTCTCCCGGGCGGCCACCGGCTAACGAAACTCCCAATCCGTTGACTTTCCCAATAAGAGCATCACCAAGACTACCAACGGACAAGTCCTTAAGTTCATCAGAACTGACAACTTCTACAGAGCCGGTCGTTCGTAATTTACTCTGAGAGCCATAATTACCAAGGACAACAACTTCATCCATCTTTAGATTATCGGCAACAAGTTGTATTTTCGGATTATCAAGATTAGTGATGATTTGCGGAATATAGCCAATATAAGACACTTTCAGTTTTGCTTTATCCGGCACATTGATCGTAAAAACTCCATCAAGATCTGTAACAGTCCCTTTAGAGGACCCATTAATCGTGATAGAAGCCCCTATAACAGGATCTCCATTTTCATCTATGATTTTGCCTTTCACCATCCTATTATTCTGGGCCGACAGAGGAATGACAAATAGCGACATGAACATAGTTAAGAAAAAACTACGTAACAAATCGATATAACGAAACTTTAATTTATTATTATTATTCATGGTATAATCTTTATAATTAGTATATTTTGAATATCAAGACGCAGGATAAGATCCTATCAAAATTCCTCTTTTGATATTAAAGACTCATTCTGCAGATGCTGAATCCGTTATTGGCAGCCAACGCGGATCTCCTGTTTGAAATTGTAACTGGTCTGCACCTTGAGGAGTAAAATTCACATTATCAGGAGCCACGAAATCAGGAGCTGTCGAAAGATAGGTACCTGTTTTGTCTTCAGATTCTCCGATCGTACCATTATAATCATAGCTGTTTTGCGAAAAAGCAGATGTTATATGACCATCCCCGGTATTACGTCCCGCAAGAATACGACGTACAACCTGACCGTTCCCACAATCAACAAATATATTTTTCTTCACGGTATAAGAAATGGTATTACGTGCAAAACTATTATAATTGCCAAACTGTCCCTTTTCACAAACTTTATAGAACGTATTATTTTCATAATCTACAGTAGCCTTCAGAAATCCAGCACGATCAGGACGTGCACTACTATTATAACGTAAGAAATAATTCTTGGAACCTTCTGAACCGTCATAATAAAAGGTACAATTCTTAACCGCAAAATTATCTATAAATCCCTTCTTGTTAAAATCTATATAAGAGGCCTGGGTACTATTTGTCGTAGACAACTCTATCACACAATCATTAATCAAAGCCTGCCCAACGCAATATTTCTCTTTAAAATTCTCGTACATCAGTCTATTCGGCAACTTGTTTACTTTACAGGAAGACAATACAACAGGTTTAGCTTCTGGGATAATATAATAATCACCTTTACCAAGAAGTTTCTCATCAGGATTGGCGCTAAGTCCCAAAAGAGCATCTGCCGTCGAAGATTGACAGTCAAAGTCTATAAATTTGATTTTAAGGCCAGATGTAGTTGTAAACATAGCAGAACCGTCTATTTTCACCTTTGCATGCTTCACTTTATTACCCCGTAAGGTGACCCAATATTTACCAAAATCGACCGGCTTGGACATCGTATAATTCCCATCCTTAACGAGTTCGAAGGCTATCTCAGTACTATCACTTAAGTGAACGCCATCCGCCGTTGTGCTATTAAGAGGATTTGCCGCCATCCAATCATTTAAATAAGTTGAAATATCTGTACCCGAAGGTATTGTTGCTACGGCAGGCACCAACGTGGAGTATTCGAAAACAGAAGATTCTTTTGCATCCGAATTATGATATTCCTCATCTCCGATAACACGTAAGTATACTTTGTAATTCGCATCAGGCGTAAGTTTTCGTGATACAGAAGTTCCATCGACAAACTCCTTTTCTTCCCCAACGACAACAGCATTATCTGGATCATCCACATTATACATTGTAAACTCATAGCCCTTAGCACCATGAACAACTTTCCAAGAGATTGTTAACTCCGTTTCATCAGCATTCTTCGAAAATGAAACAGAATCAGGATTCACAAGAGTCGCATTTTGAACATCGGACGAATAAATGGTTGGTTTATCTCCGATAGCACAACTCGAAAACGCAAATGATATGACTAATATAAATATTAAAGCCACTCCATTTTTAAGATTCCAACACATTAATAGTTTTTTCATATTGTTTGTTAGATTGTTAAAGCAAATCTGATAATGGCAGACTCAATAATTTTTTATGGTAATAGATTTATATTTTAAGGTTAATCAAGATACTTTATAGGTGACGAAGGATTTCATATTTTGTAATCAGTAATATTCTTTATTTTAATATTCAAGTTAAACTTTTAACTTATCTGTCTCCAATTTATCACAAAATAAGGACAGAATAGTTTAAAACTGACATCAAAGCAAAAAACATATTTTTTAAAGGTAGAAACAGTAGAAACAAAAGAGGATATGTCATTTTTTCTGACATATCCTCTTTCAGATAAAATACCATCAATGAAATCAGAATATTATCATTTCAGATAATATTGCCGTTCGTTTTCCGGAAATTTCTCTATCGCGTACCGGAGCATCGTACGTGGCATCTCGCAGGAATGTATATCCAGGAAATCCATAAGCCGGGACTTGTCTCTCTTTCCAGCCTCACGCAGCATCCATCCTATCGCCTTATGCATGAGGTCATGAGGGTGATGTATCAATTTCTCACTGAGAACATAGATATCCATGAAATCATTACGTCTGATAAAAGCAATTGTTGACACTACTGCTATTCGCTGGTCCCAAAGAAAAGAACTGTCAGCCAGTTGGTATAATATATCGCGGTCATGATCAACCAGATATTCTCCGACAATAGTCGGAGCCGTAAGGTCTACCAGATCCCAGTTGTTGATCTTATGGGTATGATAAAGATAGAACTGATAATACTTCCGGCGCAGCATCTGACCTTCCTCTTCTGAATGCTCTTTCAACCACAGACGTTTATGTGTGCGTTTTACCTGTTCTACCATGATCAGCAGTGCGCACATACGCTGTTCGTGCCAAGGAGACATCAACAACTTGGCTATCTCATCCAGATTCAAATCCAGATGATGCATTGCCACAGTACGGATATGGGGAACCGTAATCCCCATAAACTGATCACCCTCACCATATTGTCCTTTCCCGGTCTTGAAAAATTTGGGAAGCACTCTACGCTTTTCTTCATCGATAAACTGTTCCAGTTCTAGTTGGATCGTCTCCATGTTCTTTCTTTTTTTATTTTTTGCTCAAAGCATTATCTAGCCATTTCATGATATAGTCATCATGGGTGAACCCTTCCAGATGGCCATCGGCAGGATATACCCGGTAATGTTTCGGTGCAGTGATCAGGTTATATGCCGTGAAACCACCATGCACAGGACAGTCGTCATCAAACAAAGCTGCTGTATAGAGAACGGGACACTTTATTTTTGAGGCAAACGACCGCGTGTCAATAAGATCCTGAATATTAATGACATCAATAAAAGAACACGGGTTATGATAATAGGACAGATCATTCTTTAATTCCGTCACGCATGTCGTACGGATCTTTATATGATGGCGGATATCACAGGGGAAAGGGTCGAAATAAGCACAGGCAGCTATTTTTCCGGCACACAAAGCGGCCGTAGCCAGTGTCAGTCCGCCACCCTGGCTCCCCCCTTTAACACCGATACGGGCAGCATCTATTTCCGGACGGCTGTCAAGAAATTCTACAGCGCGTACACAATCCATATAGATACCACGATAGGCGACACTGTCACTATTGAATAATTTATATCCCCATATACCGGGAACACCAAAACCAGGATTAAACTGATCCCGGCTGATTCCATGTCCACGGACACACAGTGCCAACTCTGCCCTGTCTGTATTATCATTCAGCATACCATCAATATTCTCGAATCCCCATCCGTAACCAGGAACCTGCAGCACAGCTGCATGCTTGCCAGGAGTACGTGGCACGAAATAATAGCCCCGGATAGTGATTCCTCCAAGCGACTTCATTTCGGCGATATACACATCTCTCCTGCTCTTCTTACATAAAGAATCAACCTTATGTATTCTGAAATCAGGAACCACGCGGGACAGATCCGCCAAGGCTTGTGACCAATACCGGTCAAAATCAGTTGCTACCCGGTTGTTACAAATCACACGTTCCGGTTTTACAGCCATCCATAGTGCATTTCCAGAATATCCCTTGCCATGCATCACTGCTGTTATCTGATAGAAACCGGGAGCATCACATATCCGGTTAAGATTTATCCGGACCAGGGAATCTCTGGGTAATACCCTGAAAACACTATCCAGAAAGGATTTGTGGAAATCATTCTCAATCCGTAACCTGATAGATACAGGAGTACTACTCTTATAATGTAAAGTAATGATTCTATCGTCACCAAGACAGACATGATCTGCTGCCGGAAGAGAAATACGCACAAAATCCGTATTCTTTGTAGCAACGGGAACCAGGGTGAGTTGAATATGACTTAAACCGCCTGTATAGCCTAACTCCGAACAACGGATCAATATCTTGTTCCGACCACGTTTCAGTATTCCGCGGGGCAAGTCAAAATGGCTCAATGAGCCTTTGTCATTCCAATCTAGATTTTTAAGATCGGAAGCTATTGTCCTTCCATTAATCTCAATACGACTGACATTGCATTGCAACCTGACAGACAAGACATAACGCCTGCCAGGTTTTTCAACATTGAAGATTGATGACAGAGAGCAATTGCCATCACCGGAGAAATAACCCTGCCGCTCCCATGATAACAGCGTACATACAGAGGAATGCTGCCTTGCCCCACGAGTAGCCACAGATCGGTTACTGTCAAAATCAATATTCCAGTCCAAAGGCAACAAATTCTGCCCTGACAGGTTCATAACAATGAATAAAATAAAAAGTATTGCTATGCAACGATGATTAATCTGATGGTTCATATATCCGTATTTCTATGGTTTAGTGCTTCAAAAAACTAAAAGATTTTATGATAAGCATTCTATTTCATTATACAAGTCTATCCCTATCCAACCTCCGGCAATCTGGACAAGCCATACTGCAAAGATACGATTTTATGATGAAATACAAGTCCTGAAAGAACCAATATTGAGAACATTATATTGAAAAAAATTGCTATGGGTCAAACTCTTCATTGTGTCATACTACCGTCCAAGGCTAGATCACAGTCATAATTGATAAAACATTTATCCTTTTTATTTCACAAAAAGTTGTTAATTTATGTTGAGAAGATACAGATATGCCGGCTTTCAACATATTTTATGTATCTTTGCTTACAAAACAGATACTCAAAGGTAAAAATAGCATGATGAAGAAATCCATTTTATTATTCGTTTTCTGTCTACTATGTGTAATATCACAAGCTCAGACTGAACATTTAAAATTTGCAGGAATACCCATTACAGGTAATATCGAGCAGTTTCAGCAGC
>JAKVJW010000059.1 GCA_022486815.1 Prevotella sp.
GAAGGCGATTATTCTTTTATGAAAGACAAATATCACATGTTACTAATGGCTAAATACATTAAGGAAGCAAAGCTTCGAAATCTGATTCCTATGATGAAGTGGCATAGTGAATCTGGTAAACAATATTATGAAAGCATAATGCTTGCATATATGTATTTAAATCATGGTTTATGTATAACTCCGCAGAAGAATATGATAAACAACATAGGTCTAACTGGTGGAACACATATTAATATTGGGTTAAAGGGTGTTCCTAAGGGAGAGCGTCCGTTATATACCATGAAACGTTACGAGTTAAGTTTCCCCTTGAAACGCCCTAAATATATGATAGACAATCTATATTATAAAGATGCCACAGATAAATTACTTGCAAGATGCCAACCAGTTAAAGCATGGTATAGACTTCAAGAAGCTCGAATTAGAAGAGTTATTATTAAGGTAAAATCTCTCTTCAATAAATCGGGGGAGGCATAAGTTACTGTCCTATTTCTGTAACCCTCCAATCTGTTAATTTAGAAAGGAGGGCTGCATGAAATCACCACTTTTTTCCATTATAATTCCACTTTATAACAAAGAAAAGAGTATCAAGACAACAATAGAGTCTGCTCTGCATCAGTCATATAGTAATATAGAAATTGTTGTTATTGATGATGGGTCTACTGATAATAGTGCTGATATTGCAAAGAATCTTGCAAAGCAAGATAACAGGATCCATTTTGTTCATCAAGAGAACAGTGGAGCATCTTCTGCTCGTAATCGTGGCGTACGAGAATCAAGCGGAGATTGGATTATGTATTTCGATGCCGATGACCTTCTCTATGATTATTGTGTAGAATCATTAGTTAAGATGTATCAAGAGCATCCTGGTGCCGATATATATGCTGGTAATTGCAATCTCCATTATCCCGATAAGACTATCATCAACATGAAGCATCAGATTAATGGTTTAGTTAAGAATAATCTACGCAGCTTTTATTTCTGGCATACAAACACAGGTGTTGGTTGTAGTATGAGGACTCGTAAAGCAGCATTGCAGATACCATACCCAGAAGAATATGATAGATTTGAAGACTTGAAACTTATTCTTGAAGTTTTCAATATATTCAAGATATATTCTTTTGATAAGCCCTTATGCTGTGTGAGGTTAGAATATAGCTCGCTCAGCCATCCTGCAAAGAATGTTGATAAGGATTATCTTTTCAATATGGAGTTTTCAAAATATCCTTTTTGGGGTAAGATGATAATGGGTAAGATGCTTTACTGGGCATATGTTACATATCCACAATACAAATCTCGTTTGTTCCACAAATACGGATGGTATAATCTATATATGCTACCAAAAGTACCAAGACTGATTGGACATATTATAAAGTTTTATTTAAAAAGCAAATCTGTCAAGTAAAAAAATGCAACTATGTTTATACCTGCAACAATTGACATTACTGATGTTAAACGCGTAGTCCCTGCAATAAGTAATGAACAGAGAGATAACATTGGCGGGGAAAAAGAATGGTATTACAAGAGGATGCTTGACAAAGTTACTGATAAAAACGGCATCATAAACGGATCTGAATTACGAGATAATATCTTCCCAATAGAGAAGGATGAATGCTTTGATGTATTCATCTCCTATTCTCATAATGACGAAGAAACCGCATACGCTTTATACAAGTATTTGAAAGATAAGGGATTGCATGTATTTCTTGATTCTATCGTATGGTACAGTGCAGATAAACTCCAGTATGAGATAGACAAACAGTATAGCAAGACTAATAGATTTGATCCATTTTTTGACTATGATAAGGTACAATTGTCAGCATCTCACGTACATGCTATGTTATCTATGGCAATACTTGAGGTTATTAACCGCTCTGAATTATGTTTATTCTTAAAGAGTAATAAATCCCTTACGTTAGAAGAAGGCATCAAGAACAACACTTTATCTCCTTGGATTTATGAGGAATTGTCATACTTCAAAAAAGTAAAAACTGTTACGCCACCAAGATTAAAACAGTATCAAACCAGATATTTCTGCTCAACAGGTAATCGTATAGGTATGATAGTTGAACAAAGAGAATTAAAGGTACACTATAATGTTGACATAAGAGGTTTGGTTCAGTTGTGCGTATGCGACTTGCTCACAAAAAGTAGCGGAAGCGAATTTCTTGATGACATTTATCTTAAACACGGTATCCTGGAATACAGCTTAAACGATTAAACTAAAAGACTATGGCAAACTACAGAAACGGAAACTATTGTGCATTCTATGTTAATGAATTCCTTATGAAATGGAATCTTGGTGTTAATACTGCACACGATTATTGTTATTACCACACTTTAACACTTTGGAAAGACGCAGACCCTACATTTCCATTCATTGACTCTCACAATAAGACATATAATGTACGAGATGACAGTGAGTGGGAAAGAACTCTTAAACCACGGCTACACGAACGCCTGCGTAACTCTAAAAACATAATATTGTTTTTAAGTTCTATCACAAGCAACAGTCGGGCACTAAGAGAAGAAATAGATTATGGCATCAATACGCTGGGCTTACCTGTCATAGTGATATATCCAGAATATAACGAAAATACTGACATTGTCGGCAGCAACGGGATAAAAAGCTATATAAGGAATTTATGGAACAAGTTGCCAGTCTTTCGTGATAACATGGATAAGGTTCCTACTATGCATATCCCAATGAAAAAGTCTTTAATAAGGTCTGCATTAAATGACCCTGATTTCATGATTCTAACAAAGACTACACCTTCATCATACTATTACAAATTGTAGAAATGAAATTATATGTGTTGTACGATCGATAATTATATAAATAAAGCATGGAGTTTTATACTTGATAACTTCCGAATGTTTTGTATAGAGTTTGCCAAGTGTCTTGGCGTCCTATCAGCAATTGTAACCATTCTCAGTGTGTGGCCTGACGAAAATAAATGGTCTTGCTATCTACATATAGCACCCTTTGTTTGTCTTGGCATCGCCCTAATTTGGGCAGTTTGTAAAATTGTACCAAGAGAACACATCAGCATCACCTTCCATAAGAATGATGTAAGAACTATCGAAGTAAGGAAGGGTGACATTTGGTCTATAGATGAAGGTATTGTCATAATACCAGTAAACAACTTCTTTGATACACAAGTAGATGACATAATCATAGCAAAGAGATCGTTACATGGACAATTTATTGAGCAATACAGGAAACGGTATCCGAAGAAAAATCTTGATAATGAGATTAATGCCTCAATTAAAAGGGATGGAATATCTTTTTCAGGCACATATCAAAATAGGAATAATCTTCACGACCACAATCATGAGCATTGCTACCCCTTAGGTACCGTAGTAAGGCTTATAGAGGGCAAAATCCAATACTATCTTGTCGTGGCTACTGAATTTGACAAGAACAATCATGTCATCTCTGAGCCTGAGAAATTCTCTATGATGCTCCTTACAATGATAAAGAAGATAAATGAATGGAATAGTGGCGTACGAGTATACCTGCCTATTATTGGGGCTGGACAGACAGGTCTGCCATTAACCAAGCAGGAGATACTGACAGAAATATTAAGCTGCTTTAACCTCGCTAAGAAATATGTTGCCTTTGGTGGCACCACCATCTTAGTATATAAAGGTGATATGAAGGAAATTTCACTCAACAAAATTGACTATCAATTTAGGAAGATATAAAATCAATGGCAATTCTATCTTTACCTAAAGAAATCCGTCAGATTATCCCAATTACAAAGGACAATGAGGTAGTCAGGCTTTGTGCTGAATGCAATGTAGTCATTGATACGAGCCAATGCCAGATTCTGTCTACCGAACCTTTTGTATTTACTTGCGACAACATAAAATATGCCTTCGTAAAGAATCCTTCCGATAAGTTTCCCAAAGGTTGTAGGTTTGTCGTCCAGATGAAGTTGAAACCGAGAAAAAGGGCATTTGAAAGAGAGAACATAGAATTTGTCAGATGGCTTCAGCATCCTTCCATCGATAATTCCACTCCAAAAGATATAGTCGATTCGTGGAATGAGAAATTTAAGTACCGCAAGGAGAATATAAAAAAAGGCATTAAAGGCTTACGTGCCCCACAGCTTGGAGCTTTATACGCCTTTATGTCAGAAGCTCAGAACACTAAGGGCAGAAACATAATCGTAATGCCAACAGTTACAGGCAAGACAGAGACCATGCTGAGCATCCTCATAGCAAATCAATGCGATAAGCTGTTGGTTACAGTCCCCTCTGATGCGTTGCGTTCCCAATTAGCTGAAAAGTTTATAACTATTGGAGTACTGCCTAAATTTGGAATTGTATCTAAAGATTGTAAGCGTCCTTATGTAGGGATAGCAAGAAGAGGTATGGATATTGAAGAATGGAAAAGGCTAATTGACCAATCTAATGTTGTTGTGACCACCATGCCTTTGTTATGCAAATGTCCTCATGAAGTAATTTCTCTTTTAAAGAAGTCTTTCAGTCACGTATTTATAGATGAAGCCCATCATACTGAGGCTACATCTTGGAGAAGATTTATTGAATCTTTTGATGATAAGAAGGTAACTTTGTTCACGGCCACTCCTTTTCGCAATGATGGAAAGAAACTCAGAGGCAAATTTATATATACTTTCTCCCTTAAGGATGCTCAAAAGCAAGGATATTATAAACCAATAGAGCTTCACACTATAAGGGAATATGACCAGACGAGATCAGATGAGGAAATAGCGGAAAAGGCGGTTAGTATTCTAAAGAGAGATCTCCTGGCTGGTCACGATCACATATTAATGGCACGCTGCTCGTCAAAAAAGAGAGCAGATGAGATCTTTAAATACTACGAAAAATACAAAGAATATAATCCAGTGAAAATCTATAGTGAAGTCTCAGGGAAAGCGGAGTTACTTCAAGAAATCAAAGCTAAGAAACACAGGATTATCGTCTGCGTAAATATGTTGGCTGAGGGCTTTGACTTGCCCGAAATGAAGATTGCTGCCATTCATGATCAAAAGCAAAGTATACCAGTTACTCTCCAGTTTATAGGTCGCTTCACTCGGACTAGTTATGATGACAATTTGGGAAATGCTAGTTTTATAGTGAACATCGCCTTTCCTCCAATAGCTAAGGAACTAGAAGAATTATACTCATCAGATGCAGACTGGAACGACTTACTACCTTATTTAAGTGATACAAGAACTCAACAAGAAATAGACTATCGTAGGTTCATATCAGATTTTGGGAATCTTGACAGTTCAAAAATACCATTCCAACAAATTAGTCTGCCTTTAAGTACTGTTGTTTATCGGATATCTGGAGACACATGGATGCCTTCACAATGGGACAAGAAATTGTCTAAAGATATGTATGCTTATAGGTTCATGAGCCAAAATAATGATGGCAACACTATAGTCATTATTCTTGGTCGCATAGCAGATGTTGATTGGGGGAATATCAGAACAGTTCAAGATCTCAAATGGGATGTCGTTGCTATTCATCGTCATTTGACTCCAAAGTATAAGCATGTGTATGTGAATTCAACCGATGATAGTTTTAGAACAGGAAGTGTTATTGCGTGCATTTGTGGTGAACGACCGGAAATGATAACTGGGGACACCATGTTTAGAGTATTGGATGGAATGCGTGCGTTTTCTGTTGTTAATTTCGGAGGTCGTGAAGGAAGAGTATCGCCGTTAACATTCAGATCCTTTTATGGAAGAGATGTCCAAAAGGTTATTACACAATTTGAAAGCGGCAGGCTAATCAAAAATAATATATTCGGTAATGGGCGGATAAATGGCGATAAAGCCAGTATAGGTTGTTCCAAGAAAGGTAGAGTGTGGAGCTTCATGCGTGGGAACTTGCTTCAGTTCTGTAATTGGTGCGAGACAGTTGGGGATAAAATAGTAGATGAGTCCATTGACCCTAATGTTATCCTTCGGAATACTTTGAAAGTGGAAATTATTAAAGAGAGACCGAAGGCTATCCCGATACGTATTGATTGGTCAGACTCAATATACCGGGCCTTGGAGTCAAGAGTTGTGCTCAACGGAAGACCGTTTTGGGAGGTTGAATTAGAGTTGATGGATTACTTAGAAACTCCTGTTGATATTAGGTTTAGAATTCAAGTAAATGATGTTTCAAGTACATATTCTATAAAATATGAGATAGAGCAAAAGGAAGGTAAACCAATTTGCGTATGTAAGGTTTATCATTTGGATGGTCCTGTGATGCCATTATCCATTGGGGTTAAGGCATATTTGGACATTACTGAATTCTTCAACGAGTATGGGAATGTTCCGGCTATAGGCTTTGCCGATGGAACATCGCTTTTCGGTACAAGTTTAGTTCACAATCCCTCTACTATTATCCCATTTAGTAAGGATCGATTAAAACCATTTGATTGGGCAGGTGTTGATATTAGAAAAGAGTCGCAGGGCGAGTATCCATATATTAAGGACTCAATTCAATATAAGTTTTCCAATTACCTGAAAAACATTTTTGACATCGTTTATGATGATGATGGTAGTGGTGAAATTGCTGATTTAATTGGCATCAATATTGAGAAAGATGCTTACGATATTCATCTTTATCATCTAAAATTTGCTATGGATGGTAAGGTGAGCAACAGAATAGACAATTTCTATGCTGTTTGTGGTCAGGCTGAAAAAAGTCTGAAGTGGTGTGAGTCTGAAAACAGCAAGAGGTTTGCCGACAGACTACTTGCCAGAATTTATGGGCATGACAAGAACAGAAGTTCCAGATTGCTAAAAGGAAAGATTGAAGATCTTGTGAAAATGCGACAGCAGATATTATGGAAGAAAGAGATTAAACTCCATATTAACATTGTACAGCCTTCATTAAGTATGGCAAATGCAGATGAAGCGTCGGACATACTTAATCTGCTTGGTATAGTGAATGGATATATGGAAGACTATGGCAACGTGGATTTTAATGTCTATTGTAGTAAGTAATCGGCAAGCGTTTGGACATACGAGGAAAAATGATTTATAACAGGCAAGATTTAAAGGAATGTCTTTCTGCTGACTCCAAGAATTATCAGACGCAGCTGGGAGGATGGCGGACTCTCAAAACAATATTGTTATGCGACCCCATCTCAGATCAACGCTATATATGGAAATATATCGTAGCTCTTCGACATGTGGAATGGTGCGTTAACGCCAAAGGCCTGTGGCGGCATCAGGTGATGAGAATCTACTGGTTGCGTCGTCTTCGTAAGCTTAGCTACAAAACTGGCTTTCAGATACCGCCTAACACTTGTGGCAAGGGAATGACCATCTGGCACTGGGGACCAATTATCATCAACCCTGCTACACGTATTGGCGAGAATTGCACCTTATACCCGGGAGTGCTGATAGGTCACAAGTCGGCTAAGGAAGGTAAAGCAGCCACAATTGGCAACAATGTCTTTATTGGTGCTGGTACCAAAATCATTGGCAACGTGCATATCGGTGATGATGTCACTATTGGCCAAAATTGCGTGATAACAAAGGATATTACGTCAGGTTCTGTAGTGGTTATGGACAATCGACAGCTAAGATTATTGTAGATAATATATTTATAAAAAAGAACTATCGTAATAGGTCTTAACATAAAACTAATAAATATGAAAGTGTTACACATTTGCACTGCAGATGAAGGCGGAGCGGGTCTGTGTTGCCTCAGAATTCATCAAGCCTTACTTAAAGAGGGTGTCGATAGTAAGGTACTCATGTTGAGAACCAAGCATACGGACATTGCTGGTGTATATCAATATACCAAAGGACATATCATTGATTTCCTATGGAGAGGAATCAATAAAATTTTACGACTTTGCCATTTAGAACTTGATGATTACAATCGTGTTATCAATTTGACAAAGCGTACTAAGATATTCGCAACCTTGCCAACTTCACCAATCGATGTGTCCCACCACCCATTGGTTAAGGAAGCGGACCTGATTCATCTACATTGGGTTGACAATTTTGTGGACTATCCCTCTTTCTTCAGAAATGTAGACAAACCAATAGTCTGGACACTGCACGATGAAGGAATGTTTAGCGGAGTGTTTCATTTCACAGACGGTAGAAAGTTGAATGAACCTCTTGACGAGAAATATCTAAAGATAAAACTTAATGCAGTACACCAGATTAAAAATCTTGGTATTGTTTTCTTATCCAAAATGATGAGAGATAGGTTTTCCGATGACGAGATTGTGAAAGGACGACCAAATACGATTATCAACAATCCTGTAGATTGCGATTCGTTTGAGCCTGTTGAGAAATCAAAGGCCAGAGATATTATGAAAATACCACAAGACGCAATAGTCTTTTCTTTTGTTGCAGGTAAGATAGCCGATCCCAGGAAAGGTCTCTCTGTCCTTTCCAGGACTCTTAAAAAAATAAAAATTCCTAATGCTTGGATAATGGCTGTGGGAGGAGAGCAGGAATATTCTGAACTGCCACTTGTACATCCTGTTGGCTCCGTAAGGGGACCTCGTAACATGTCCATAGCCTATTCGTGTGCTGACTACTTTGTGATGCCATCAATGAAAGAAGCCTTTGCCCAAACGCCCATCGAAAGCATGGCATGCGGAGTTCCAGCCATTGTATTCCCTGTCAGTGGGACCGATGAACTGATAACACCAATAAACGGCATTCGTACAAAAGGATTTACTTCCAAAGATTTAGAAGAAGCAATACGGCAAGCAATGGCAACTCATTATGATGGCGACATTATTCGTCAGGATATGATTAATCGATTCTCTCCAGAAATAATAGCAAATAAGTATATCGAATTCTATAAAAGAATGCTTTGTAGTATTAATAGATAGTGTCCTCATTTAATAAATAAAAGTTATGCAAGATCAGATTAACATACTTCATGAAATAAAAGAGCTATACAATAGTCACTCTTTGAGCGTTATGGTAGGTGCAGGCTTTTCTCTGAATGCAATGAAGGATTATCCTCTTTGGGATAATATGCTCTATGACCTTGCATATGAACTTTATAAAAATGAGATTGAGGATAAGTGGAATTTGCAATTCCATACACTTATTAGTGCTAATAATACTCATGATAGTTTAGTCAAAGAGAATGTTTATGACTATATTCACAAAATAGGATATTTGAATATAGTGTCAGAGTATATACATAGGAAGGGGTATAGGGAGGCTATTGACTACTATATAGAAGAGCACATGCCACTCATTCTTGATGATGGTAATAATGGATTGATTAAAAAATTCAAGGGTGAGGAAGAGCCTTTCGATAAATCTAATCTTCAAACTCACAGACAACTTCTTATGTGTGATAACTGGCGTAATGTTTACACTACTAACTATGATAATCTTTTGGATATTACTGCCAAAGCATTCAATATGGATTACAAAGTCTGTGATAAGGACTATAAGTTAAGCAGTCTCGGAAATAATAAGGGAATTATAAAGATTCATGGCAGCTTAGCCTATGATTCATTGTCCGCTCCTTTTGAATTTGACAATGACAAGAGCATCCGGTACATTATTTCCAAGGAGGATTATGACACATACGCCGCGAAGCATCAGGCTTTCTCATATTTGATGCGTACATAGACTATGTAAAACTACACATAGATCTGCCTATGGCTCTGCAAAGCCTTAACTACATTGCTGGATACTTGAAAGACAAATCCAAAAAGGATGAAGAAAAACAAGTAGTTGACGAATGGCTTAACGAGCCAAATCATTATAGATTTAATGAAGTGGTCGTTTATTAACTGAGATTTTAATATGATTTCAAGATTTCGAAACTTTATAAAAAGACATACGATCCTATTACAGATTGTTTCATGGCTTTGCAATTTAGTAATGTGCAACAACTTTTGGAAGTACGCCTTTTGCTCGAAAGTAGTTTGTAATGGAGCTTTTTTCGACCATACAACTTTTAAGATTATAGGTGCAGATTCAAGGGTTATATTGATGCCAGGCACACGACTAAGCCATTGTAAGTTATTCCTTTATGGTAAAAAATGCACTTTTGTGATTGGGGGGGGGCATGACGAAAGTAGTAAATACTGTTTTCTATATGGAAGATCATGGCAGTAGCATATCGATAGGAAGAGACTTCACTATGGAGGGTGGACATATAGCTTCAACTGAAGGCAAAAGTATCATAATAGGTGATGATTGTATGTTTAGCAATGACGTAGAAATACGAAATGGTGACAGTCATCCTATTCTTGACCAAGAGACTGGTAAAAGAACTAATAACGCAGCACTTGTTACCATTGGCGATCATGTATGGATTACAGCGCATGTTAGAATATTGAAAGGTGCAATTATTCCTGATGGAAGTATAATAGGTAATTCAAGTGTTGTCTCAGCTAAGTTTAAAGGAAGTAATTCAGTGTATGCAGGAATCCCTGCTCGGCTTGTTAAATCTAATATCATGTGGGAGCGTGATAGACAGAAATTTTAAATCATGAAAACAAATAAACATCCAAAAGTATCAGTAATAACCGTTTCCTTCAATGCTGTCAAAGAGATAGAGAAAACTATCCTCTCCGTTCTAAATCAAACATACGACAACATTGAGTACATCATCATTGATGGCGGCAGCACAGATGGGACTGTAGACATTATAAAAAAGTATGCAGACAGAATTGCATATTGGGTAAGCGAACCTGATGTCGGCATTTATTTCGGCATGAACAAGGGAATAAAAGTTGCGACAGGAGAGTGGATTAATTTTATGAATGCTGGTGATTATTTTTGTGATAGTGATGTATTATCCAAAATGTTTTGTGACGAGTTTATTGATAATATTGGGTGCTTATTTGGAAATAGTGAAGAATATCGGGAAGGGAATCTTTATTCCGTAAAACCATCACCATTCTTCAAAAGCAAAAAGAAACATTTTGGAAAAGGTATATGTCATCAATGCATGTTTTTTAGGACATATTTACTAAAGCAACATCCTTATAACTTGTCTTTTCCGATCGCTGCTGACTTTGAAACAGCGTATTGGATATATAGGGAAAGTAAGAAAGAATTTTTATATAAGGATATAGATGTAGCCTTTTATGATATTACTGGTTATTCTAATCAGCATGCAGGTGAAGCTTATTTTGAAGAAGAAAGAATTATTAAACAAAATAAAATAATTAGCAAAAATGCAATGATTATCAAAGGTTACGTAATCTACTCAAGTTTCGGAAGTAAAAAGAATTGATTTATTTAACAAATAAAAGTGAGTTTGAGTGCCCTTGTTACAGGGAAATTTTGTATATTTGTATTGATAAAATAAACAGACAAAACGCTCAAACTC
>JAKVJW010000060.1 GCA_022486815.1 Prevotella sp.
GTTTCTAAAACAAAAAGTGTTTCCTGGTCAAGTCCTTCAAGTACCCCGATGGCAGAAGCGAAGTCATGAACTTTCATGAAATGCTGTATTCGCATAGGATCACCATGATCGTAAGTCGTCATGGCAACAATAAGTTTTGCGTGTTGTTCTTTCATACCTCGGATATCTTTAGACGTTTATTTAGGATTGATTTCCTGTAACAGGTTTTCTGCATGTCCCCATTGATCCATGACATAGAGAATATAGCGGATATCTACACAAATGCAACGGGCCAGATTCTTGTCAAACCGGATGTCACTGGAAAGGCTGTCCCAGTTGCCATCAAATGCCAGGCCGATCAGTTCACCTTTACCATTGAATACAGGACTTCCTGAATTTCCACCGGTAATATCATTATTGGTCAGGAAACAGAGATGAAGGTCTTTTGTCGTTTTATCTGTATAGCGGCCGAAATCATTTCGAGCCATCAACTGCTGGAATATTGGTTCAGCCTGATAATCAGTAACACCTTTATTTCCCTTTTCCATCTTTTCTATCATACTTTTGTTAGATGTATAATAGCCGGATGGTTTTCCGCCTAGTTCAAAGCCTCCCACTTGTCCGTAGGAGAGACGCATCGTAAAGTTGGCATCAGAATAATGTGGCATATCTTGTTCCATACGGATCTTGGCAGCACAGAGATATTTCTCTTGTTCTACTATGGAGTCTTCTGTTTTTCCTAATTTTTCTTGTATGTCAGCATAGATGTCCATCACATCAATACCGTATTGGACACCCGGGTCTTTTTTATAGCTCTTGCAGTTAGAGAAGATTTTTTTGCCGCTCTTCATGATGATACTCTTGTCATAAAGGTAGTCAACATATTTCTGATAGTCGCCTCCAAACTTCTCGTCAATGGTCTTGTAGAAAACTGGCCAGTAGGATGCATCGACATGCTCTCGGTAATTCTTGAGGAGTACGGTCATTATCTCTTTGTCTGTTGGTGCATCCCATTCAGCAGAGTTGTCCTCAAACTTCTGGTATTGTTTATTACGATGATTTTTTGGCCCGTATATCGGCATGCCGTGATAGAGTTTTAAGGCCCTGGAATTAAATTCTACATTACTTCGTCTGGTAAAAGTTTCAGACCAGTTGGTAAAGGCGTATTGTAGTTTGGAAGCCTTTTCATACAGATGTCTCAATAGTTCAAAATCAACCTTATGGACGTCAGCATGAGTTGTATCTTGCCAGAGTGCAATGCGCTGTTCGTATTGTCTTTTTATGTTGATGATGCCAACAGAATCAATACATTTATTCATCCCTATAGAGTTTTTCCAATAATTGGATGAATTAGCAAATTTGCTGTCATACTTGATTCTCACAGCTTCACTGGCATGCATGTGACGAAGCATGACATCCTGCTTTACGCCTCTTACCTGAGCACGTGGCGTGTTCTCGTCATCACGCATCATCTGAATACCATAGCTTGAGAGATAACGTTCAGTGGAGCCAGGATAACCGATAGTCATTGCATAATCTCCTGGAACATAACCCTGTAGACTCACTCGGGCCCAGCGTTTGGGGTGGTAAGGTACATTGGTCTTGCTGTATTTGGCTGGTCCGTTGGTTTGTGGGTTGGCATAGATACGAAAGACAGAAACGTCGCAGGTCTGGCGAGGCCACATCCAGTTGTCTGTTTCTCCTCCGAATTTGCCCATAGAACGTGGGGGAGCATAGACGAGTCGGATGTCCGGATAATCCTGATAGGTAGTAGCATACCATTTGTTTCCTTCGTAGAAAGCATCGATATTGACATGGAGAGTAGAATCCTGTTTCTGAACCTCATGGGTCATGGCGTTCTGTAGAGAATCGATCAACGCTTCCTTACGATCGGATTTGAGTTGGTTGTAACCTAATTTGTTAACCTGGTCCGTAATGTCTTTCTGACTGCGCATGAAACTTACGAACATATTCTCATTCGGAAGTTCATCTGTATGTTTTTTTGCTACAAATCCGTTTAGCATATAATCGTGCTGTACCGTGGAATGACTTCTGATCGATTCGAATCCACAATGGTGGTTCGTAAAGACCAACCCGTCAGGGGATACGACTACACCTGAACAATAACCGGAAAAGTTGACTACTGCATTTTTCAAGGCGTTTTCACCCTGGTAGAGATTGTCGTACGGGAGTGTGAAGCCTTCGCTCTGCATGGTCTGATAGACTGCTTCCGGCAGATTATATAGCGTCCACATTCCCTCATCTGCCTTCATCTGGAATGCAAAGAAGAGGAAAAGAAAGGAAAAGATCGTAAATCCTTTGAATGAATATTTTTTCATGTTTATTTCTCCGTATTATGATAGTTATATTTATTAGTGTTTGAATTTATTCATAATTCTGGCTAAAGGAAAATCTCTCTTGATAATAAGGACTGCATATAGGATGATAAGTGCGGTGTTGAAACCAAGGGCTGCGCCCATAGGCAACTTTGAGTTGGCTATAACTATGCCGATAAAGAGAATGATAGCTATAACCAGATAAAATGCAATGTCTTTCAGTGGATAGTTGATAGGATAGTATTTCCGTTCGAAAAAATAACTTAGAGCTATACTTACAGCGAAAGATGTAAATCCTGCCCAAGCACATGCCCAATAGCTGAAGTGTGGAATAAAAATGACATCAATGGCTATCAGAATGAAGGCACCGATACCAGCAAAATATGCTCCCCAGATCGTACGGTCGATTAATTTATACCAGAAGCTTAAGTTAAAATAAATACCAAACATCATTTCCGCAGCCATGACTATAGGTACGATCTTCAGGCCGTCCCAATAACTTCTGCCGACAATATAACGGAAGATGTCCATATAACCCATTACAAAGAGAAAAGCGAGTAAGGTAAAGATAATGTAAAACTTCATGGCTCTGGCATAAAGATCTTTATTGTTTTTGTCTTTTGACTGGCCAAATACAAACGGTTCATAGGCGTAGCGGAAAGCTTGTGTAATCATGAGCATGATAGTTGTGATTTTAATGCTGGCTCCATAAATGCCTAGTTGAATACGGGCATCTGCTGCACTGCCGTTATAAAAATACGGAAAGATAATCTGAGATGCACATTGGTTTAACTGTCCGGCTAGTCCCATGATCAGTAGTGGCCATGTATAGGATAGCATTTTCTTGCAGACGTTGTTGTTGAATCCGTATTTGAATCCTTTCAATTCTTTGAAAAGCATGAAGAGGGTAGCTACAGAACAGAAAAGATTAATGTAAAATACCCAGACGACATGTAGTGTAAAATGGGCATCATAAATGCCGAAAGGATTAATCTTAAAGTAAGGCAGGATAACCAGATAAAGAAGATTCAGTACGATATTAAACGTAATATTGAAAATCTTCAGAACTGCAAATTTGATTGGCCGGTGTGCATATCGCAGATAGGCGAAAGGGATAGCTGTAAAGGCGTCGATGGCTACGGTTACAGACATGACCAGAATGTATTCCGGATGATCCGGATATTTCATCATCGCAGCGATGGGCTCATTGAAAAGTGCAATCAGAATTGCAAAAAGCAGGGATGTGAATCCCACTGTACAAAGAGTTGTTCCGTAAACTTTCTTGGGGTCAACACCATTCTTGTTCATAAATCGGAAGAATGTCGTCTCCATTCCGTATGTAAGGATGATGATGAATAGGGCTACATAAGCGTAGACATTGGTGATGATCCCATATTGGCCACCTGCAGCATTGAACTTTGCTGTTTGTATAGGTACCAAAAGATAGTTGATGAAACGTGCGGCGATACTGCTTAGTCCATAGATAACTGTATCTTGAGCTAATGATTTTAGATTTGCCATATTTTGATAATGATTCTTTTTTGTTTCTTTTTCTCGTGAAAGACAATTAACCTTTTAACTGAAAAATATGTATGCGATGGCGATTGCTGCGATGACTCCTGCCAGATCGGCAAGTAGTCCGCAAGCTACTGCATGACGGGTGTACTTGATACTGACGCTGCCAAAATAGACAGCAAGAATGTAAAATGTGGTATCAGTAGATCCTTGGAATATACAACTTAACCGGCCGACAAAAGAATCTGGGCCATAATTTTTCATCGCTTCCAACATTAATCCTCGTGCACCACTTCCTGATAAAGGTTTCATGAAAGCTGTCGGTAATGCTCCTACAAAATTCGTGTTGAATCCTAATTCTTTTACACACCAGGCTATACCGTTAACCAGCATGTCCATGGCTCCTGAAGCACGGAATACGCCTACTCCGACAAGAATGGCAACTAAATAAGGGATAATTCTCACGGCGGTATGGAAACCTTCCTTGGCACCTTCGATGAAAGCATCGTAAACATTGATTTTTTTGATGAATCCCGCCAGGATAAAGAGGACGATGACTGATATCAGAATCAGATTTGAAGCCACTGATGTGACTTTTGCCATGGTGGTTTTATCCATTTGTCCGAATCCCCAGATGACGATTCCTACAAAAGCAATCAGCCCGAGGAGTGTCGCGAGTAATACGGGTTGGAATATATTAATCTTTTGCCAGATTGAAGTAATAATAATACCGGTAAGAGTTGCTATAGTCGTTGCTAAAAGAATAGGAATAAAAACGTCTGTAGGATTTGCGGCTCCGTATGAAGATCGAAAAGCCAGAATCGTCGTAGGGATGATAGTCAGTCCAGAGGTATTCAATACCAGGAACATGATCATTGGATTTGTAGCTGTATCCCTTTTCGGGTTGAGTTCTTGCATCTGTGCCATAGCTTTCAATCCGGTAGGCGTAGCAGCATTGTCCAACCCGAGCATGTTGCAGGCGATATTCATGAATATGGAGCCGATTACGGGATGGTTCTTGGGTATGTCGGGGAAAAGTTTTGAAAAGACTGGGCTAAGAAAGCGAGCTAAAACTCTGACTACTCCTGCACGCTCACCAATTTTCATAATACCCAACCATAATGCCAGAACGCCTGTCAGACCTAATGAAGTTTCGAAGGCGGTCTTGGAACAATCAAAGGTAGCATCAACAATTCTCTGGAAGATTGTCGCGTCGCCCATGAACAATTGGACTATTCCGAATAGGAAAGCGATGACAAAAAATGCAATCCAAATATAATTCAGTACCATATAGGGCACAAAATTACGAAATTTATTCTACAGTTGTACTTTTTGTATGATATTATTTATCCGCCATCTTTCTTTACGGTTTCATCAAGAAGTTGTATCTTTGCCTGCCGAAAGAGGGCCCCCTGAAAATTTACGATGGAGAAAATGGTTTGATATGAGAGGAATATATACGATTTTACTTTTGGTTTGCAGTAATTTTTTTATGACGCTGGCATGGTATGGACATCTTAAATTGCAACAGATGGGGATAACAAGCAACTGGCCATTGATAGGAGTGATAGCATTGTCTTGGTCGATAGCATTTTTCGAATATTGCTTTCAGGTACCGGCCAATCGTATTGGTTTTGTCGATAATGGCGGTCCCTTCTCTCTGGTGCAGTTGAAAGTGATACAGGAAGTAGTCAGCCTTACAGTTTTTACAATCATTACAGGCTTCCTTTTCCAAGGTGAAGGTTTACACTGGAATCATGCCGTGTCCTTTTTCTTCCTGATTGTTGCGGTGTACTTCGCTTTTAAATAGGTTTGGAAGAATAGTCAGAGAATCGCGTAATTTGAGTTATGTTACCACAGTGCTGGTAAGCACCTTCCCATAGTACTGGTAACCAAATTATGACTATGACTGAATTTGAGTGGTTTACTCTTTTGACCATTCTAAGTCATAGTTTGCTCAGTTTACCGGAAGTTCTTCTTTTAGGGTAATTGATGCCACTCTTACCACTTTTATATCTAAACTTTATACTCCTGAATGAAGTTGAGGAAAGAATCCGTTTTGGCAGAGAAAAACGAGAAAAAACTGAGATTTCCTCTTTAATGTATTAATTTGTTTGTCTGATGTATCATTTATTCTATATTGGAATAAAATCAAACGGATTCTTGGTCAGATTTTTATAACTTTGTTAGAAGTTCAACTTTAGTAGAGGCTAATACCATTAAAATGAAACAAAAACAGGATATACTTATAAGTATTTTCTTGTTTATTCTATTATACTTATTTCAACCCTATAATAGAAGATATCTATAGCCTTGGATTTGTCAAGCCGAACAGAATTAGAAAAAGTTTCAAGCTATTTTATGAATAGCCTTGATCACTTGAAATAGGATTCTGTGAAATTCTTGAATGATAATATATTCGTGGTAATTCTTTAAAATACCATATATATGAAAATAGAAAGCAATAAGTTGGTAATAATAAATTTAAAAACAATGAAAAAAATAATTGTATTGATGTTTGTCGCTGCAATATGTATGTCAGCCGGTGCTAAAAGACCTTTGATAATCAATAGGCCCTGCGTAGCATATAACAGATTTGATGATATTAAACTTCTTCGAGTAGAATTTACCGATACGGCAACAATCCTCTCAATAAGATTTATAAAAAAAGCAGGTGCAGATCAATTCAGATTCAATCGATATACCCATCTTCTGGCTCAGGACGGATCATGGCGAAAATTAAAGTGTGCCAAGGGAATAGAACTGGACACTTATAATAAAGTGAAGGCAGACAGCTGTGACTTCAAGCTGGTCTTTGACCCGTTACCCCGGCATACTCAGTATTTTGACATGGTAGAGCAACAGGATGGAGGATGTAATCTATATGGCATCCATGATATCAAAGCCAAACTCGACGTTTATCCAAGGGACAAGAGATATCGTATTAATGGCTGGTCTGAATTTCTTAAAGGCGGAAAGGCCTATCTTAAAATAAAGTTTGAGGGCAGCCATCCCGATGAAATAACCATTGAGCATATTAATAATTTCACAGGAGCCGCCGAATATTTCTCACTACCTGTCAATGCTGACGGGACACTGTTTCAGGAAGTTTATACTGACTACCCATACCTTACTAGTTTTGCGAATGGTAATAGACACCACACGGTTTCGATCATTCCGGGTGACACTTGTGAAATGAAGATAACAGCCTGGAACGATGTTAGTTATTCTTCGTCATCACGTATGGGTCATTTACTCAATATGTATGCTTGGACCCAAAATGTTTCTAACCCGATATCAGATGAAGGAATTCGGTACATCGCCAATCGCTTTCTTCTTACTCCGGAAGAGTATAATATGGCGATTGTTGATAAAAATTACCATCATGCTCTTAACGAACTGGATAATATCTTTCAGCAAACAGTAACGAATTTTGGGAAGAAAGATAGTAGCTTTGATGTAAAACGGTTGTTTGATCTTAATAATTTTGATCCTGACAATTATCTTGCTGTCAGTTCTGAATGGTTTTATCCTTTTATCCATCAATATAATACGACGTTATTCTTTTTGGGCTTACAGCGTGAGCGTGACCGTATTAACCGAAGTAATTTTAAAAAGGAAGAAGATGAGCGTTTCATAAGGGAAGATACTGCTTTTTGGAAGTGTGACAAGCCGTCTATATTTGCGCAGCTGGCATTTTTTAATGCAGATGATATCCTTAAGTCAGATAAAGACAGCCTTGAATTGGCGCGTACTATTGAGAAACGTCGTAAATACATTACTGATCCGGTACTTCGTGCTTATTATGACAAGGAGATGAAGAAGCTTGTGAGTCAGCGTAAGTATATCAGGTTGGATGCATCAAAGCCCGGACAGAAATTCTTGTTGGATATGATTGCTCCTTACAAGGGCAAGCATATTGTCATTAATTTCTGGTGTATGCATTGTGGCGCGTGTATCTGGGATATTGAGAATACTAAGAAATTACGTAGTGACATCCACAAGAATACCGATATTAAATTACTTTTCTTATGTGAAGGAAGTTGTTCCGATGAGGCATACCATGAATTTGCGGATAAGAATCTGACAGGCGAAGATACATACCTTATTGCCCCGGAGATTTACAGGCGATTTTGGTCAGAGTTCCATTTCATAGGATATCCATCCTATATAGAGGTGTTACCTGACGGTCGTGTTAACTTGAATACAAATATAAGGTTAACCCCTATCTGTAATCTAAATGACTTTATGGGAAAGTTGTCTAAAGAATAAGTCAGAATGCTTATATAATATGATTGGGAGAAAATAGAAAAATAATAAATATAAATAAACCATGAAAATTTTAAGATTTGTGTATATATTAATCTGTGTGTTATTTATTTGCTCTTGTTCTAGCAAATCAAAATAACATCCATGTGTGTCTTGCTGGTTTTGTCAGGTGATGACAGTTTCAGTTCTATATTATACTGTTCAGGATTAATTACCTCGAGGGTACCGTTTTCAGAATAATCTAAAGGTTGTTCTTTTATGGTGTTAAGACCTTTTACAAGATCATTTCCTTGACCGTCTTGCAGACTAATTCCGAGAGAATAGTTGATTTGTTCACCCACATAATCTTTATGGTCAAAAACCAGATTGCATGAGCATAACAATAAAACAGTCGTAAATAAAATAATTTTCTTCATCATATTATCGTTTCGAAATATAAAAAGCCCTTATTGAGTTTTTATAATTCTCTTTTTGTGCTCTTTATAAACAACAAAGGTATGAAAAATAATCGATAGGAACAAGCTTTTCTTACTCTAGATACAGCTAATTACTTGATAGACTCAAATTACCTTAGATAAGGTTAATGACCATATTTAAATCCCATATTATTTGTCGCATATAAGTATATATCAAGAGAGAAGTTGCGAGATAGAAAATAAATCCGTAACTTGCGCTCAAATTAAAGAATAAGAGGACGAAAATACATTTTTCACATAAAGAGGAGTTATGGAACTCGTGGTCGCATGCAGCGGGTATCATACTGGGTGTAGTCGCCGGGACAATTTTCCTGACACGGTGTTCACGGGCCGGCAACGGATGGGCCACGGCTGGAATCATATTATACCTGTTCGGCATGTTGATGTCGTACATAGCTTCTACCACCTATCACGCGCTGTCAGCATATTCCAAGTGGAAAGCGCGGCTACGCAAATGGGATCACTCGGCAATATACTGGCACATAGCAGGTTCTTACTCGCCAATAGCGCTGATAGTACTGCGTGAACAGGGCTATTGGGGATGGGCTATATTCATATTCCTATGGGCATGTGCCCTGGTAGGAACGATCATTAGTTTTATTCATCTCAAAGACCACAGCAACTTAGAGACCATCTGCTTTGTAGGGATGGGTATGAGTGTGCTGGTAGCATTCAAACCTTTGATAGACAGTCTTTCTCTGGCAACCCTGCTGTGGATTGCGGCAGAGGGTGTGAGCTACATCACGGGAGCAGTCTTTTATAGTCTTAACAAGCGGAAATACATGCACACGGTATTTCACTTCTTCGTTCTCGGTGGATCAGTGTGCCACATTCTGGCCGTGTGGGGCATTCTGACACAGTATTTGTAAAGGTGTGGTTCCGGCTTGAAGAAGATTCAGCCTCAGTCTCCATAAAAAGCTGTATGGTGCATACAGCTTTGCGATATGGTGCATACGGCATAGTGCTATGGTGCATACAGCTTTGCAATATGGTGCATACAGCTTTTCATGAAGACTTTTTATCCCGAAAAAGAATCATATTAAAGTAGCTGGTTCCAATCATAGTCAAAATGAGGTTACCAGACTGTGGTAATGAACTAAATTAATTCCGCCAATGGGTAAAATAATGTCTCCAGTATGATCTGTGTTATTGCCAATGACCATAATAAAGAACTTGGGGGATTTTGAATCTGAAGTTCTATAAAATTGGCCGCGAGATGTTTTCACTTTACATCTTTGCAACCAGTTTTGTGTTATAATCAAAGATTTAATAATATACCCAAATTGAGGACACCTTGTTTGCCATAGCCCAATTCCACAAATCCACGCATGCATTCACCACCAGCTTCAATACCTAGAGGTGAAGCTTGATAAGCTAATCTAAGCCCGTTTTCATGTCTCTCAGGAAACGAATTTCTATCACTGGTGACATCCAATTTATAATGCTGTGTTCCAAATCCTAATTTAGAATATAGACGGAAATGTGCTTTCGCTATCCATGAATATTTGACCTCTGGCATCAGAAATTCAGATTTGCTATGCAACTCAATATCTGAATCCGCCCACAATTCGTAAACAATGCCATTCCATATATAATCAATGTGATTTTGGAAACTATCATCCAAGCGGAATCTATCATCCCATTTTACACTGGCACCCTCACCGCTGGCTGTTGAAAAGCCTAAAGAGACTCCAAAAGCCCAATGCTTGTTAGGATGATAATAATATTCCAAGAAAGCCGAAGTTTCATAACCGGAGTTGTCATTTGGAATATTGGAACCCTCTTCAAGATTAAAATTGCGTATATACTGATTTTGTATGTTACCAATATGTGCGTCATCTCCTATCCCAACACCAGCTCTGATTTCATGTTTTGATTCCTGACCATAAGTTGACAGAGTCATTAGTGCTCCTCCTAATAACACTATAAATAAATGGATTTTCATATCAATCTATTTTTTTGTAAAAATAGCTAAATTTAGTCACTAATCCAAAAATCTGAAGAGCTTTATTCCTATGTCTCAAATGAAATCATTTCTCAAAACGATATTAAAACACCACGGAGGTTTACCCGACGACTGGAAGCGTGAGCCCTCCAAAAAGTGTTCATAGAGAACTTTCATACTTTAACCTCATTTGGACAGGTTCAGCATGCCATTACTCATATGCGGCCTCTTATTCTTATAGAAATCCATAATATCCGATATGATTCTCTGGGCTTCGACCATATTCTCCGAACTTTTCATTCTATAAAGCCATTCCTGCTTGAGATTAGCAGTGGATTAAGAAAAAAGGAACTTCAATATCAAATAAAATTGAGTAATTTCGCAATAATAAATTTAAATAAGATGAGATACACAAAAAGATATCATAAAGTAGATATTGTAGCTATAATAGCTATACTGTTATGGTTGATAATTATTTTTCTGTAAGACTTTTGA
>JAKVJW010000061.1 GCA_022486815.1 Prevotella sp.
CGGAAACTTCCATGCCGTCAATATGCTTCATGCGGAGAATGGTCTGCTGCTTGTCGGGTAGGGTGCGAATCATTTCCATCACCTTTTCTTCTTCTTCCGTATCGATCATCCGGTCTTCCGGCGAGTCTGCTATCGGAATGTCCAGTTTGATTCTCTCATGGCTTCTGTTCCTTATGGCATTGAGGGCCAATCGGCGTGTGATGACTCGAGCCAGTGCATCTGCCGACCGGTATTTGTCCAGTCGTTCCCTCATAGACCAGAGTTTCAATACCGTATCCTGCACTACATCTTCTGCTTCGTCCTTATCGCCCAGGATTCGGACGGAGAGTAGCAGCAGTTGCGGGCGCAGCCCTGTGATCCATATTTCAAATGCTTTTGGACTCATGTTCATTAGATAGACACTTCAAGTATGTGTTTTGTGACATCGGAAAGGAAGTTTTTTATAAAAACTCTGATTAACCTCTATTCTATAGGAACAAAAGTACTCATAAATTTGCAAATCGAATTAGGATGAGTTATCTTTACAATTGGATTAGTGTCAAGATGCACCATATAGAAAAGTGCTATGCACCATATCACTTAGCTCTATGCACCATACAGTAAGGCTCTATGCACCATATCGTAGAGTTCTATGCACCATACAGTTATATTGCCATAGCGCAAGACAGATAGTATTGAATCGGATTTAATTTTTAATCACTATGAGCGTAAAATATAAACTTTATCAGATTGTTGATCACCGTCATCCGTCCAGGAACGGTAAATGGTTTGCAAGAACGTATACCAGAGATGTTCTTCATACTACAGAACTTGCAGAAATGATTACTAAAAGATGTACGGCTACGGAAGCAGATACCCTTGCTGTACTTTCGGCACTGAAGGATGTCATGAAGGAACAACTGGCTGATGGCCATAGAGTTGTCCTGGACGGTTTCGGCTATTTTCATACGGGTATCAAATCTGTAGCGGTAGATCATCCGGCAGATTTCAAGCCTGAAGAACATATCAAACGGGTGTTTACTAATTTTGTGCCTGCCGACTCTTATGATCCGACTACACACCATGTACGCCGGTCCTTTAATGATAGCATCAAATTTGAGGAGTTGCGTGAAAATTCCAGCCCCAAGTCCAAAAAGAATGCAAAAAAGCCTTAGTTTATATTTCTTGTAAAGAAAATTAGTCCTTAAAAAGAGACAACTTGGTAATCTGTTTGTAGATATTAGAAGATTCATTTATCTTTATATATAGCTATAAGCAATCTAAATACGTCATTGGAAAAGGCATTTCAGAAATGATGAAAATAAGAATCATACAATTAACCAATAAATAAACAAATGATAAAAATTTTCTGTAATTCACTGATAGATAACTTTCAAGTAAAAACAAAGAATATCTTTTCCTGAATAAAATAAAGAAGCGTAAAGATAGAATATTTAAATATTTATCATTAAATAGTATGCTAGCAAATACTCAATTAAAGGATCATAACAAATTTAGTCTCTTTGACTTTGTCATTATCGTACTATCTGCATATGTACTTATTGCATTGTTTATCTCAACAGTCTGCCATCTTTCTAAAAACATGATGGATTTATTAGATATGATTGATAACTTTATCTGTATTATCTTTCTGCTAGACTTTGTACATAATTTTTATACTGCAAAAAACAAACTTGCTTTTATGCGTTGGGGATGGATTGATCTTATATCCAGTATCCCTACATTCACTTATCTCAGATATGGACGTTTGTTCAAACTTATCAGACTCCTAAGGATAGTCAGAGCATTCAGATCTACTAAGATAATGGTTCGGTATATTTTTAAAAGTAAAATCAAGGGGACTATGGTATCTGTCTTTCTAATTACAATACTAATGATTATATTTTCATCCATTGCTATTTTAAATGTAGAAAAAGCTCCCAACAGTAACATAAAAACAGCTAGTGACGCATTATGGTGGACTATTGAAACTATCACTACTGTTGGTTATGGCGATAAATATCCAGTTACAAATCCAGGTCGAGTTATCGGGACGATGCTGATGATCTGCGGAGTAGGTCTGTTTGGTACATATACAGCCTATATAGCTTCCTTTTTTGTAAATAACAAAGAAAAACACGACGACACTAAATAAAAAATAATTTAATTCTAAACTTATAGGAAATGGATCCAAAAAAGATATATCCTCGTAAAGGAAACAATGGAAAAGAGAGTGTTTATCTCCAGTCTGTAGTAAAAGACCCAAATATCAGTATCGGCGATTTTACTATTTATAATGATTTCGTCAATAATCCATGTGATTTCGAACATAATAATGTGTTGTATCACTATCCGTTATGCAACAAGGAGAAGCTCATTATCGGCAAATACTGTTCTATTGCATGTGGAGCAAAATTTATGTTTACCGGTGGTAACCATACTTTGAGATCACTCTCCACTTTCCCCTTCCCTGTCTTTCCTGACGAATGGGGACTTAACGAATGGGACGTAGCACAAGCTTGGGACAACAACGGTGATATTATTATCGGCAACGATGTCTGGATAGGATATGAAGCCGTAATTATGCAAGGTGTTACTATAGGTGACGGCGCTATAATAGGAACACGAGCTGTTGTTACAAAAGATGTTGCACCTTATACTATTGTTGGTGGAGTACCTGCAAAAGAAATTCGTAAAAGATTTGATGATGCAACAATCAAAAAACTGATGAGTCTCCGCTGGTGGGGATGGCCTGCAGAAAAAGTAAAAAAGAATATTAAAAATATTATGAACGGAGATATAAACAATCTCTTATGATTGTTTATAATCTGCTCTTTTCGTCATTTTCGGCACCTGTCCCGCGATATTTACTCCGGGTAGTATTAAAATTGTATTGAAAGGTCAGAAGCATGCAACAGGAATCGCGCTTTCTCCATTTTGAAGAATAGACTCCATTCGTATCCAGATTCCATGCTTCCCGGTCAGAACGGGAAATATCCTGTATAGCTACTTTCACGAGCAGATGACCGAATTGTCTGCTCAAGGAAGATGGTGTCGTAAGATCGGACGTATACTGTTTTTAACACCCAAATGTAACGCTTGTTTCTCAGTTATAGGTTTCCTGTCAGCCATTCAGCAGCAGGAACTATTTGTATTGTATGTCCGTCTTTCTCTATTTCTGTCTGTTCATCAAAGTTGATAAGCAGTAAATTTTCACTATTTCGATAGTAGAACACCTTATTCAGGCCGATTACGGCGAAGCAATTCTATACAAACTTCGATAATAATCAAAAAAAACTTAAATAACTTCGATATTTTAGTTAAAATTATAGGTGTTTACTTCGATAAAATGTTTTTATGGGAACCAATGTTGAGTGGAATAGCGCAGAGCTTTCATAAATCAAGCGACCGTTTAAAAGGGTTTATGCCCGAAATATTCTCCTCCCCTGCATATTTCCCCGAGCACTTTTCCCGCTATGGTCTTGAATCCCAGTTCCGTGGCAGCCTCACTGATACCCAGCAGTGACACACCTTCTGCCGTGGCAAAGCACAGATTGCTCAGCCTGGCTTCAGAAATTTTTCTGCCATGGAAGTCACAGACCATCTGAAGGCAGGCTATGCCACACTTCATACTATCATGCTGGAGATAAAGAGGAAATCGTCTGCCCATTTTTCTTATAATTTATAATCAGTTGCATTTATCCTCACGAATAATGCAAAAATAAAGTGGAAAATCCTAAACTCCAAAGATTTAGGTACCTTTTTAAAGCCTCAGTGTCAAAACGATGTAAATACTAACTTATAAAAGAGTGTGACAAGGCCTATAAAGCATTGGAGCAGATGAGAGTAGTATACCTTTTTTGCAGAAGTTGGATAAGCAGTTGCCTCTTAGACTAAGGAATACTCGAATACATGAGGGTACTTTCTTAGAAAATTCAAACAATAGTTAAAGAGCATTTTGACAGATATTTAAAATGTAAATTTATTTAAAAAATGCTGTAAAACAGAATAGGTATATTCAAATTTGTATAAAAGTATCTTATTGTATGTATTAATCTTAACGATTATCGTAAAATATCGCTATATTTACGATAAATAATTTATTGATAATAGTAGGGGAATCTTTATTAAATTAGGAAGATACTAATGTCCCATTAAAGGGGAGTAAGAATTCTTGGAAATACAGTCTTTTCTAAGCAGTTTCGAAGTGAGACAGATTCGAATTTATATCTTTCTTTCTCTATAAATAAAGAAAAACATGAATACTTCAAAATATGTTTTCTTTCAATTGATTGAGCTTTTTGGCAGTGCAAAATTCATCAAATGGATTCGTCCTTTGCCGAGAGAGTCAAGATCCCACTCCGATATAAATGTCTTAAATGGAGACGATATTTATCAAAAAATGTGTTTACTGAAGCAGAGGTCCGGCTAAGGAGAGACATCTCTTGCATGAAGTATCTGAGGAAGCTCAGGTTGATGAAATTCTATGTTATGGTGCAAGATCGTAACTTTACTTTTCTAATAAATGCTCTATATTTAACGGCACTCGTCGTAGGCAACCTTTATAAAAACAGATGTCAAATCGAGCTGTTTTGTAAGTGACAGAAGCAGGCATCTGAAGATTAAAAGTTCTGGAGATTACCGAGAATGCAGTTCATGTTCAAATATAACTACCATTGCATATTGTCTTGTGGTAATTATTTAGCATGATATACTGAAGAAAATTCGATTTATGAAGTCTTGCAATTTCTGAGTATCTCACTAACTGATGATATGCCACTTTGATGTTAATTCAATAAGACTAATTTTGATGGCAATATTTACAAATGTAATGCTTGTGATTTTACAATAAAAAGAAGTGAAGGACGATTAAATTCTGATGGACAAATAATTTGGAATACTCTTCATGAAAGTCGAAAAAGGCAAAGATTTATCAATTTTCCATGCAAAACATGTTCTATATTTCCTATTTGTGGTGGAGGCTGTAGTCAGCTTGCCTTGGAAAATGCTGGCAGAGATTATTGTATAGGAAAAGATTCTTTAGATAAAATGATAGTGAACATGTTTTTGTCGAAAAACTGTAAAGAAATAAAATGAGAAAAAAAACTTTATATTTTTTTTTGCTGATGTTTCCTTTCCGGTTATCGGCCCAATCAATTAGCGGAAATATTGTGGATATTCATAATGCCCCCGTGATATACGCTAATGTAACTGTATTGAATGAAAATGATTCATCCTTTATACGAGGTACCGTAACAAAAGAAGATGGGAAATTCTGTGTTAAAGTTCCTGCAAACAGAACTTATTTGCTAAAAGTTTCTTCTGTTGAATTCGAAACTATATATAAGAAAGTACAAATAGGCAATATCGGAGTTATTGTTTTAAAAGAACGCAATCAACAACTGTCTGAAGTTATCGTTAAAGGATATCGGCCTACAATCAGACATGAAGGAAATAAGGTTATATTTGATATTACTCAAATGCCCAAAATAAAGGCTTTAATGTTAAAAGATGTACTGAAGTTTGCTCCTGGAGTGGTAATGACATCTAACAAGGAAATTAAGATAGGTGGAAAAACAGCAGCAATATTTATTAATGGCAGACAATTATCTGATGAAGAATTGACATCTTTCCTTAATAGTTTAAAAGCTTCTGATGTGGCCAAAATTGAAATATCCCAAAGTCATGGAGGTGAATACGATGCAAGCATTCAGGGTGGAGTGATAAATATCATCACAAAGAAGAACAGACATGGTTTTGAAGGAAGTGTTGGTTTCTATTCTGCCACTCCTCAAAGTAGCTTCTATAATATAAAGCCTTCTATAAATCTTTTTTACGGAACATCCAAATGGAATTTATACGGAGAATATGCTTATAATAAGGGTAAGAATAGACAATATAGCGAGACGATGAACGACTTCTTATATAATGGGACTAAGCACATTGATAAAGGAAACTATTGGGGATATCAGAGACAACATCAATTTCGTATAGGAACAGTACTTTCCCTTTCAGCCAAACATACTTTTGGATTTGAGATCAATGGTATTAATAATATGCCAACAACTGACAATGCATTATATGATGTAACTTATGAACTAGACAACAATAATATATTGAGAGGATTAAGTAATCTCAATTACTATTCACATTTTGATTTTTATAATCTGGCAGGCTCATACCATTGGGCCATAGATTTAAACAAGAGCTTTCTGAAAGTCCTTGTCAATTTTAATAATAAAACGAGTAAAGGGGATAATGATCTGAAAACAGCTTATCAAGATGATACGGAGAAAAATATAAACGAGGCAGACATCACATTCGCAAGAACGCATAATATCACTTCTGCAATTGATTTTCGCAAGAATTTTGCAACTCAATGGAGCCTCAGGTCCGGTTGGAAATCACTTGAAACTAAAAGAAGCAGCAGGTATTGTGCTGATGATCGATTGGCTTCTGTACAAAGCCTTTCAGATTGGATATATCGGGAGAATATCCTTGGAGGATATTTAGGTGTCTTAAAAGAAATAGGTAGACTCTATCTGAATTTCAATCTCCGGGTTGAGAATACCCATGTCAAAGGTCACATGGAGGGCCAGAAAAATACGACTAAGAACTATACAGATTGGTTCCCCTATTTTTATATATCATACAATATGCCCAGCAATTACAATTGCTCCTTATCATACACAAAAAATATTTATCGTCCTTCGTTTTCTTTAATGAATGGATACGCAAACCGTCTTTCAGATGTTTTGTATGACAGAGGCAACCCTGATTTAAAAGCACAACTGACTGATGTCCTTAATTTTACAGTTTCTCATGTCAGACATTCTGCTTCGCTAATCTACCAACATACCCCAAATGCAATCACAGAATATTTTGAAGTAGAAGACGGGATAACTTACCATACAAATATCAACTATGGTACCATCTCATCTTTATTACTGAACTATACTTACAGTGGATCGATTACAAAATGGTGGCAAACTAACGTTGATATATCCGGGAATTATACTCATATTCCCCAAAGTTATAACTGGAAAAAACTATGGGGTGGGACTGTGGAATTTAATAACCGGATGATATGGGACAAGTTAGGCATACTTTCTATAGGGGTATATTATAACTCACATTCTATAATCGGCAACGAATATATTAAGGGTTATGCTTCTGTGGACCTATCTATGGAACATTCTTTCTTTAAAGATGCGCTGACGGTTCAAATAGGTACAGACGATTTGTTCAATGGAAATAAGATGAGAGCTTTCAACAAAGTGCCAACTCTGAATTATAACACCTATATAAAAAATCAAACACGTCAGATTTGGTGCAGACTTGTATATAATTTTTCAACAAAGGAAAAGACGAATAGGAATAGGGTGGAAAACGCCAATAGTGTTAGATACAGACTATAATGTTTCCTTTTTTGAGGCTAAACTAAACAGAAACCTTAGGCAGATATTCTTATCTCGGTTCTGCTTAATAAACTTTTAGTTGTCCCATATTGTAAATTTCTAAAAGCACTACAAGGAAGTCTTTTACTGGGAGTTTTCATAAGATCAGTGTTAGGGCAGGGGTGCCTGGGACAACTTGTCCACGGGCACTTTTCCTGCTATGGTCTCGAATCCCAGTTCAGTGGCTGCCTCACTGATACCCAGCAGTGACACGCCCTCTGCCGTGGCAAAACACAGATTGCTCAGTCTAGCTTCTGAAATTTTCCTGCCATGGAAGTCACAGACCATCTGAAGGCAGGCTATGCCACACTTCATACTGTCATGCTGGAGATAGAGAGGAAACCGTCTACCCATACTCTTATAATTTATAACCTATTCTTCTCACTGTTTCCTGCACCAGTACCCTTGTACTTGCTACCGGAAATATTCAAATTATAATGTAAGGTAAAGGTGACATAACGGGTATCCGTAACATTCTGCTGGAGTATCAGCAAATTGTGATTGTACATCCGGGGCTTGAACTTGTACATGTTGAAGATATCATGTACGGCAAGACGAAGGCTCAGACGATTATTGAAGAAGGACTTGCCGGCACTGGCATCGATATTCCAGAGATCATCAAGTTTCATATTCTGGTTATTTCCGCTCCCCTGATAGCTTCCGTCGATACGCAACTGGTAATGATAAGGAAGATTGAAAGCATTATACCACTGGAAAAACAGAATCGGTTTGTTGAAAGACTTGATCTGCCGGCAATATCTGTATTTGAACCATTGCTGGTTCATCCCGACGTTCCATGCCGGATGCCACCATTTGACTGTAGGGGAAAGACTGGCATAACAACTCAGCCTGTTCAGGTGACTGGCATTTTCAAAGGTGACAAAGGCTATCTTCGGATCCTGCTGGTCATAGTTGGAGGAATAGACGATGATATCCTTGTCATGAGAAAAACTTGCTGTAAAAAACAACCAGGAATAGCTGACATTTGCCGTAACGGCATCAATGTAGGTTGGTCGGAGCATCGGGTTGCCGCTGAGATAATGGAATCTGTTGAGATAATAGACATTCCCGTCCAGCTGGCTGTATCCAGGACGCTGCACTTTTCTACTGTATCCTACAGAAAATTCGGCCTTTCCTATCGGGAAACTGACGGATAAGTCCGGAAACAGATTATCATATTTCCGACTCTGGTCGTCCTGACGCATCCCATTCAATGTATATATAGTGCTGACATGCTCGTATCTCATTCCAGCATTCAGCTGTATAATGCTCCATTTCTGAGAATATTGAAGGAATAAAGCGGAGTTCTTCTCCTGCATCTTATTATTGTTGTCTGAAAAGACACCCTCGATATTATCGAACAGGTTCTTCCGATGCGTATTCGTATATTCTTCCCCCAGGGAAACTGTTCCGGAAGGAGAAAGGCGGTATGACAACTCTGCTTTAACTGCCCCTAACCGGCTCTGACTGGTATTGTGAGTGATGACGTTACGGTCAGCGTAATTCTGACTTAGCTCTCTCTGTATCTGGTCTTCGTTGTCTTTGCTGTATACATAATCCATATTCCAGTTCATCGAGAATTTTCCGAAAGTCCCGTTATAGTATATATTTGCTTCATGTCCCGGGCGCTTCTTTTCGTGAGTCGTTCCGGTACTGTTCCAGGAGTCATAGAAGGTACCATTGGAAAAGACATCACTTATGAAATGATCATATTCCTTGTCTTTATCTGCACTGTATTGATAATAAGCCCCGAAAGAATGATGAGGGCTGACATCATACCCGAATCCTACTTTCCCTTGCAGATCGGATATCCGATGATAGGACTTGCTCCTGCTCTTCAGGTTCCATACGGTATCCGCAAAATTAGTCTGATCATCATAGATCGTGCTTCTCCTTTTTCCAGTACCGGCTGACAGCATGCCAAAGATATTCAGTCCCTTCTTTTGATAGTTGATCTCTGCCCGTTGGTTTTCAGAGAAATAATGGTCATACTTGTTCTGGGAAGCAAAGCTGAAACCCAGACCCTGATCCCTTTTCTTCGTCCTTATCCTGATGACAGCACCTACTGCGGCATCATATCCTGCACCGGGATGGTTGATCACCTCCACGCTCTGGATATTCTCGGAACTCAAATGCTCCAGTTCACTGTTATCCCTTACCTTACGGTTGTTGATATAGATAACGGGAGTACCTTTGCCGAAAATCTGTATTTCTCCATTGCTGTTTACCGTCACCATAGGGATCTTCTCCAGGACCTCTTTAGCCGTACCGATCTTCTCCAGCACGCTTCCGGTCACCCAGGTCTTCATCCCCTCCTTCGTCAGCTGGTGCCTTGGCAGATCTCCTTTCACGACAATACCGCCGAGCATCAAAGGATTTTCCTTGAGCACGATCACCCCGGCATCTCCTTGTCTTGCCTCTTTTATGACTGTCTTATAGCCTACAGCCGATATTTTCAGTAAACAATTTTCTAGGGAGGTCTGAAGAGAGAAGGATCCATCCCTGGCAGATACCGTTCCCCTGACAAAAGAAGAATCCTTTCCGGAAAGTAAAAAGACATCCGCCAGGGTGACGGTTTGATGATGCTCATCCTCTACCTTTCCGAAGATAACCTGCGAGAGAGAAAAAACAGTCTGCAATATAAATATGACAAAAAAGAGAAACCGCTTCATCTTATTATATCTTATTTTGATATAACAAAATTATTCAGAAATGGTGAGAACTCCAATTTTTTACGTGCTTTTCTGCTTGAGGGTGTCACGCTGCTAAAATGATGCAAGAGTCTGACAGATAATAGATTAGTCTGTTTTGTTATACAAAATTAACTCGAAAATGTGACGTTTTGAGGATCATATCACTCCGATTTTACCCTTTTTTCTTTCATTTTTATTCTATGATTTATCATTCTTATAGCACCTGCACTAATGCCCATGATCTTCATGATTCGATCATTGCTTGTATTTTCTTCCTGCAAGATCAGAAAAAAGATATTCTTAGAGGATAAATTATCATAACGAGCTTCAATACTATTGATTAACTCCAGATGATCGAGCCTGTAGTATTCTATAAATCTGGCAAAATCATCTTTGCCCCAGGATACTGTTGTTCCGCCATTTCTCAGATCATCATAGAGTTGTTTTCCCTGATGATAAACAGCAGCCTGATCTTTTGCTAACTGATTGATCTTTAAATGTAATTCTGCTATCTTCTTTTTGGTATTTTCTCCATTTTGGGTTAATTTGATAATCTGACCTTGGTAAAGGTTGATCAGGGCTTGTTTCTCCATGACGATCTGCTTTCCTTTATGAAATCTGTATTTCTGATAGAAGATAATCAGGAGTACCATCAGTATTATACCTATTATAGTAGTAATTGCATGGTAGAGAATCTGTTTCGTATGGAGAGAACGTATCTGATAAGCGTAATCCAATTGCAATTTGCTCAGGTCCTTCTCCCGGGTAATTGAGTTTACAGAGTCCCGAAGGTTATATGCCTTCCGGTACAGTTTTTCGGATTCTATATGTTTCCCTTCCTTGCTATAAATTTCTGCTTTCCTTTTGAGTATCCATGGCCG
>JAKVJW010000062.1 GCA_022486815.1 Prevotella sp.
CAGGATGCCTGCTGGCAGGAACAAAGCCAGTACATCTTTATAATCTAAGGGGTGTACTTTTTTCATAGGGACAAAGATAATGATTTTTTCTTATTTAGTTAAAAACCCAACTATATTATTTGAGCCTATATTCCACAGTTTTAAAGAAAATTAGAGAATAAAAAAACTCAGAAGCCTTTAAAAAGACTCCTGAGTTATCAGTTGCGGAGGCAGGACTCAAAACAAATTGGGGAAACGCCAAAGGTGATTGGAAATATAATAAATTATCATAATTTTCCCCTCATTTCAGGGGAGATTTCTCGTCGTGATTGATCCGAAGAACATAGTCGAGTCTCTTACCAAGATCTTCATTGGTCTTTTTGAGGTCGATAAGACGGGCGTCTTTCTCCTGTATAACGAGTTTCAAGGCTTTGTTCTCAGCCCTTAGAGAGGTAATATCATGATTGACATAGCTGCTATTGACTACATTGTTATTCCCGATAACAGACGGGGATTCTTTCTTATCATCTTTGGAAACGAAGAGATAGTCCAAAGGAATATCAAGTATATTACACAGGCGTATCAAATTCCTGCACTGCATATTTTTCTTCTTTTCGATCTCGCCGACAATGTCGCGGTGAGTCTTACTATCAAAGACCATCTTGGATATCTGCCTGGAGGTCATTCCCATTTTAGCCAGAAGCTCTTTGACCACATCCGCGTTGGGATATTCTGAATTATATCTCATATCTTAATAAATATTAAAATCCTATCTAAGTAGGAAAATATTCCCTATTATAATTGGAAGCTCTATCTTTTTCCATTATCTTTGTTGACAAATTTAAGCATTAAATTAATGATTAGCAAAGAAAAGACAGGAAAAATAAAGGTAATAGCCCCAAGGGACTATTACCAGAAACTGACAAGGAAAGAAAGATCCAAGTTTCTCGATTACCTCTATGATCAGTATGGACTGCAGAAAAATACCATCAGGGCTAAATTGGCAAAAAGGCCAATCAGTCCCATAAAACCCATAGAATTGCAAGCGATAGAAAATACAATAGAAGGAGAAAAATGGAGAATGTAGAATTCCATAACAGTCCCGATGGAACTGTATATTACAAAGTCGAAGGGAAAGAAGAGAAAAGACTGACCAGGTTCAGCCGGGAAATACTCCTGCCACTCTTGAAAAGAGTGAGGGAAAATTTTCCGGAGGCGTACGCCCACCTGCAAAGTCTATATCCGGCAAAAGCCAAGACTCCGGCAGCAAGAGATCAGCAAGTATATGTCATGTTGGAGAGGTTCATTCGCTGCAATTTCGGCGAACATGACCTCTTGACCGAAGATATAGACCATGATATTCTCAATTTCGAGGAGGTGAAATGTCCGCTAAGAGGCGGATATTGCCAGGAAGAAAATGTAATTTGTAAACCTAAAGGTTTAATTCGACTGTCCCCCGCAGAACGGGATGTCGTCAAACTCTATCTGGAGGGACTTACCTTCGATGTAATAGCAGGATTACTCGGAAAAAGCCCGGCAACAGTAAAAGCGCAGCTCTATCATGTCAAGAAAAGGCTGCATCTGCGCAATTGCCGTGAAATTATAAAGACTTTTAGATTCCATAATTGTTAACGTGGGACTCAATTCACGCCGTTCCAGTTCGTGAGAATAGGAACGGATTTTAAACTAAAAAGACAATGCTAATGAAAATAATAATAATAATTCTAATCTGCTTTGCGGTATTTATCGCAACGCTGCCAATTGATAAATAGGAAGAATGGATATGGAAAGAAAAATAGGAGAAACTTTCAGCTTTGAAATCAAGTTGAAAGTTAAAGAAAACAGTAAAACAAATTGCGAAGGGTGTTCTTTCGGGAAAATCATATTAGGTGTACAGTAGCAGGTTCACACCTCGGTTTTTGTTCAAAAGAATATCGCGAAGATGGTAAGAGTGTGGTTTTTGTAAAGGAAGAAGGAAAATGAAAATTAAGAAAGTGAAAGGGAGTCATGGACTACTGGCATTTTGGTGCCCGGCCTGTAATCGTGTCCACCAATTTTGCGTTGATAAGCGTGACTGGCCGAACATGGTTTGGAAATGGAATGGCGAAAAAGAGAAACCTACATTTTCTCCATCAATTCTTGTAATCGGGAAAGAAGGTCATAACATCAAAAGATGCCACTCCTTTATCACGAATGGAAGAATCGTCTATCTTTCGGATTCTACGCATGATTTGGCCGGAAAGATGGTCGACATGGTGGATATTCCAGAAGATTATTTAGGATTGGAAGAGTGGAAATGAATATACTTATCATTATCGGATATGTTGCCATAGGTCTTGTAATGGCATCGCTGATTATCTTTCGCAACAGCCAGAATGATGAAGAAGTCCTGGAAGAATATGTACTGCTCTATCCTCTATCTGCAATTGCCTGGCCCGTACTTGTATTAATGTGAATTTATTATGAAATTTGTATCATTATATTAAAAAATAAGAAATGAAAGAAATCTTCGGTAAACACCAAATTAAAATCTCTTTGAACTTTTCGTCTCATATATTACACCAACTTTATGATTATCTCGATAAATCGGAAGAATGGTTTGAAATGGATGTAAGGAAAACATATCCGAGGAAAGATAATCTATGGCATTGTGACATCAAATGCTTGGAGGAAGGGAAAGTAGAAGAAAGGCTTAAAGAAATTATTACTACAAACAATATACAGGATGTCTAATCTCAAATATTGCCTTAAATGTAAGAATGGAAGGAATTGCATCAATGGGCGGTTTTGCCTGATTGACCAAAAATATGTTGAACTAAATATTAATAAAAATGGCACAGAAAGAAAAATGGCAGGAAATGGTAGCAAGTCTGATTGACATGGAAGAAAAATGGAAGAAAGAACGCAGAAGTTATCTTATCGTAATCGACGAGCCCATTAACGAATTGATTTCCAAATTTCATTGCGCTTATGGAACGAAGAAAGAAAAACTGCAATCTTACCTTGTGGAGATGATGACCAAGAATGAAACGTTTGCGGAAATAATTTTGGGTACCACCAAAGAATTTCTGAACAAGAAAAATGCAATCAGAAATAATAATAACATACAGTAATGATAAGACCAGAGAATATCTTACGAGCAACGGACGGAGGTCTTAGGATCATCCTTGATCTCTATCCTCAGGCCAAGGACTGTGTGGGAGTCCGGAATAAACATTTCGCCATTCGGGACGAAAGGACTCCCTCATGCAGTCTCAGGCAGTTTGAGTCTCAGAAATACGGCAAGATTTGGCAGGTAACGGATTTCGGAGGTGACGGCCGGGGCGAAAATGCCATTGACCTGTATATGCACGAGAAGGGCTTTGACCGATCAAGATTTTACGAGGCTTTGCTGCAGATGGCTTCCATCTATGGCGTGAAAGACGAACTCGACCATACGATAAACAAGCCTGATATACGACAAAGAGCAGCCAGGCAGGACGAACAGGACGGAACGAGAAATTTCGAACTTAATGAAAAACTTACCGAAGATGAACTGAAAGTACTCGGACCACGGGTAACACAAAAAGATGTGGATGATCTGCACTGGCATTCAGTCAAGTGGATCACCAACGTAAAAGACCGTAATGTCACAGTCAAATATAGTAACGAGCATTATCCCATCTTCATCCGGGAGTGTCTCATCGCTCCGGCTGATGGCGACAAACCGGAGGAAAAGTTTTGCAAGGTCTACGAGCCGTTGAACTGCGATAAGGGGTTCCGCTTCTCCTACACACCTGCCGGCAAAAAACCACGGTTCTACATCAACGGTCTGTCAGAACTGAAAGAGGCGTATCACCAGATGAACTCAAAGGAGGAAAAAGAGTGGATGCGCACACATGATGAGAACAGACCTTACAAGGAAAAGAAATTGCCGGAAGCCTTCATCTGCTCCGGAGAGCGGGATTCACTCTGTTGCCACTCCATGGGATATTATCCGCTGTGGTTCAATTCCGAGACCTATCAGCTCAGTGCAGAGGAATACCGGGAGATTATGAAATACGTGGATGTGCTGTACAATATCCCCGATATTGATCAGACGGGAGTCAGAAAAGGTAAGGAACTCGCCCTGAAATATATCGACATCCATACAGTATGGCTTCCCAAAAGTCTTGGAAGATACAAGGATAACCGCGGTAAGTCCCGAAAGGATCTCCGGGACTGGATGGAACTGCGATCTGAAAAGAAGGACTTTAAAAATCTGATGAAGCTTGCCATGCCTGCCAAGTTCTGGGTCAGCTATCAGAACAAGGATGGCAAATGGAAACATGAAATAGACACTGCCTGCCTGTTCAATTTCCTGCAACTGAACGGCTTTTTCGCCCTCCACGACGAAAACTCAATTATCACGCAATATGTGAGGGTGGAAGGAAATATCGTGAGAAAAATCACGGTCAAAGATATACGTGAGTTCGTCCGCGCATGGGTTGTGGAACGGTTCGAAGACAGGGATATTCTGAATCTCGTCCTGAATACGCCAAGACTCTCTGGAGCTGCACTGGAAAGTCTCCAGGAATGTGATCTGGACTTCACGAACTATACCGCCAAGTCGCAATTATTCTTCTTTCCGAATAAAACGATAGAAGTGCATGACGACGGCACGATTACAGATTATGAGCCGGGGAGTGATGACCTGCATAACTATGTGTGGCAAGAAAACGTAATACCACATCATTTCAAAGCCATGCCGGATATGTTCCGCATTGACAGAACAAAAGACGATAAAGCAAATGATAAATTTGATATTGAAATTCTCAACGTCGAAAGTCACTTCTTCGGCTATCTCATCAACACATCAAGACTCTACTGGAGGAAGGAAATGGAAACTCCCTTCACAGATGATCCGAAGGCTGCAGCGGAATATCGGCAAAATCACCTATTCGACATCTGTGGAGCAGGGCTGACCGAAAGTGAAATCAACGAGCAGAAACAGAATCTCATCAACAAGATCTTCACTTTCGGGTATATGCTCCACCACTACAAGAGTCCGTCCCGGGCGTGGGCACCTATGGCCATGGACAACAAGATCGGAGAGGACAACGAGTGCAACGGAAGATCCGGAAAATCGTTCTTCTTCAAGACTCTTTCTTTTTTAATGAAAACCGTAAAATTGTCCGGAAGAAATCCTAAGTTAATGGATAACCCGCACGTCTTTGATCAAGTTAATCAGCATACACAGATGCTCCTGTTGGATGACTGCGACAGATACTTAAACACGGGGCTGTTTTACGACAATATCACTTCGGATATGACGGTCAACCCAAAGAACAATCAGAGTTTTACCATTCCTTTTGAGGACAGTCCTAAGATTGCCTTTACAACTAATTTCGTACCCGCTGACTTCGACCCATCCAGTGAGGCCCGTCTGCTCTATATGGTCTTTTCGGATTACTATCATCAGAAGACCGAAGACAACGATTACCTTGAAAGCCGCTCCATTCGCGATGATTTCGGAAAGGACTTATACGGACGTGCGTACAGCGAGGAGGAATGGATGGCCGACATTAATTTCTTCATCCAGTGCTGCAGGTTCTATCTCTCCTTATCCGACGAACCGATCAAAATTCTCCCACCGATGGAAAATATCGTGCAGAGGAAATTCAAGGCCGACATGGGCTCCAATTTCGAGGACTGGGCTTATGGGTACTTCTCTCAGGAAGGAGGCAACCTGGACAAAATGCTACAGCGTGACCAGGTACTAGAAGACTTCATGGGATATGCCAAGACCAACCGCGTGACGATGCAATCGTTCACTCGCAAGCTCAAGTCCTTTGTACAGATCTGCCCATGGGTGATTGAACTTAATCCAGATTGCCTTAAAAATTCTTCAGGAAGAATACAGAAAAGTGTAGCAATTGCACCTGGAATTCTTAAAACGAAAGACATGATCTATCTAAGATCAGTTGATGGACCATCTCCAGATACAGAAGAAATAAAACAAACCCAAGAAGACGATATACCATTTTAATTATTTTTTATGTGCCAATCTAGACGGGCCCCCTGAATGATCAGCGAGTCCGTCGTTTTTTTTGTATATATATGTGACTTTTTTATTACAACTGCATTTTTTTGAGTTGTTTGTTTTATTTTTTCCCTTCCCCCCTTTTTAATTTACTATAAAAATTTTGTGATTCTGTAATGTTAGTTTAAAAAAAGGTCAAAAGGTCAATAAATAAAGGGAGTTTGAACATCACAAACTTATCACAAACTTACATCACAAACTTATCACAAAAAAAATAAGATTGTGATATAAGGTTCCTGATAAGGCATCAATAACCTTTATCACAAAACAAAAAATCCAAAATAATTTGTGTGAGAAATCTGTGATATGGGTTTTATATTGATAATCAACTACTTAAAAATATAAAATCACATATCACAAAATTACAGAAAATTAGTACGGAATTGAAACTCAGAAGAATATAGTTGAAAGAAAGAAAATATAAAAAATATCACAAATATTTACAAAAAATAGGGCATAAAAATCACATTCCCCAATTTAAATTTGAAATTATCGACAAATTTTCCTATTTTTGTAGGTAAATCAACCTTTTGCACTCATGAGTAATTACGTTGTCTATCTTAAAGTCAAGCCTTTCATCCAGCAATGGCTCAATCACCACTATGGTAATCCTGTAACATTTCCTGTCGGATCAGCAGAGAATTCTACAATTAGACGATTCCTTGCAAAGCAACCGCATGATACCCGTCCAGATTTTGGTGAGAAAGAAGAGGTAGCCATCCGTATTCCGGACAGCAAGGCCAAACCGGTGGTGACCTACAACTATTTGGGACCTCATGCCAGGGCAGCGGTCATAGAAACCATAGAAGATACCTTTCGCCTGCAGTTATGGAAGGATCTCAATGATCTGCATGACAGCGGTTGTTCGATACTCAAGGCAGTGCGTGCCTGGTGCGAAAATAACGGCATCTCAGTAGATTATGACTATACAATCAAGATGAGATATCAACGGATGCGGAACGCATATCTCAAGAGTGGAGTGGATCTCCGGAACTATTCCAGGAATCATGACGAAAAATAATAGTTAATAATTATAAAAATCGTATGGATAAAAGCAGTGAAAAACATCGTTTGCGTTCAAATGGGTTCGGAGCCGTTCTTATCCGTTTATAAAGGAATAAACATGAATGTGGTAATTGCTATCGACAGAATTCCATGCTCGGAACTGTCCGGACTCTACTGGACAGGTAACAACAAGGTCAAGGTCATGGAAGGGCTATCATGGGAGCCAGTAAACATCAAAATCCCCGCATCTCTATCCATTACGGATAAGGATGATGACAAAAATCAACTCTATACTGCAACGTTGAAGTTCAAAACTTGTGAAAAGTTGTCGAGAATGGCCCGATATGCCTATAGGGCAACCTTGACAGACGGAACGAAAAAAATCATCGGAACAGACCAGCGGCCCTTCCCCGTTGTAACCATTACGCAGAACATGCCGGAAAATGTTACCGACAATCAGCTCGACGAGGTTACCGTAACATGGACCGTCAATCGTCAAATACCGGATATTGATAGTTAGCGGTGTTTTTGCGAAAAAATCCATTACCTTACTTTTGTACAAAAAGAAAGAACATGGAATATCAGATTGTTATATCGGGTACAATTGGTAGTTGGTGGAGCAGTTGTTCAGCTGACTATGTACGTTATGTGCTCAATAATAACAAAAATAAGGAAGTACATGTAGGGTTCTGTTCACTCGGTGGTATGGTAAAAGATGGACTGGAAATGAATCAGGCCTTCCGTGATCATGGCAATGTACACGCTCATGCCTTTGGAATGAATGCTTCTATTTCTACTGTCGCCATGTTAGGCTGTAAGACCATCGACATGGTCAAGGGCAGTTTTTTCCTTATCCATAACACTTCTACCTATGTCGGCATAGACGACCAGGCCAACAAGGATCAGATCGATGCCTATATCAAAAGTCTCAAGGATCAGAAAGAAAACCTGAAGACCTTTGACGATGTACTTGCTTCGATGTATGCCGAAAAAACAGGAAAGAGCATCGAGGAGTGCAAGGTACAGATGGATAAAGGGAATTGGCTTAATGCCGATCAGACCCTCGCCTTCGGTCTCGTCGATTCCATCCGGAACGATTCACAGGCGGAAGCGGAAACAGATAAATTCAATAATCAATTTACGAACTTATATTCAACTACATTCAAGGATTCAGGCATACCGCCTCTCCCTGTCATGTCTCATGGGGACAATCGCTTGTCCTATGTGATAGATCAGGAGGGCAATCCAACTCAGAATTTTCTGCAAAAGACGTGGCAGGGATTAAAGAGTCTGGTCCATAACCAACACGATAACACAAAATTAAAAAACATGACCAAAGTGTTTACCTCCGTCATGAATCTCCTGTCCAGGAAGGACGGATTTACGACGGACGAAAAAGGGAATATCTCTCTGAGCAATGATCAGATGAAGCAGATAGATGATACCCTCCATGCTAATTCGGAGGCTATGACAAAAGCTGCAGAAGCAATCAAGAAGCTCAAGGACGACCTGGAAAAAACGAAAGCCGACCTCAAAGACAGAGATGCACAGATCACCGTGCTGAAAGGGAGTGCTGGTGATGATACCCACAACAATCCTCCCGAAGTACCTGCCAATGTCACAGCGCAGGAATTGTTTAACCTTGTAAGTCAAGTATAACTATGCCAACAACAAAAGGATATATTACCTTCACTCCGGAAGAGTTGACAACAACCTTCCAGACCTACCGGGAACAGTTGATCATCCAGCCGATGCTGGCGATGAGCACAGCATTGCAGCACATGTCGGTAAGGACGGGTATCCGCTACCGTGAAACGGTATCAGAAATGAGTGGGAAATTCCAACTCGGTAATTACAAAAAAGACAAACTTGGTTCCGGTAACGTGTCAGTTGAAGGTAGGGTATTTGAAACATTCTTCGGCAACTGTATCGAACCAATTGATCCGAATGCCATCTACCAGACTATCTGGGGCTCTAACATTACCAAGGGTGACGGGCTGAAAAATGTTCCGATCGTTCTGGCTGTCTGCGCATACATCATGGCGCAACTCGGCGAGAACCTCTACCTCAATTTGTGGACTGCAAAGCACGACGGTACGAAATTTGACGAAACTGCGTCTTTCTTCAATGGGCTCAAGACCATTATTGACAATGATATTGCCGGAACCAATGATTCTGCTACTGTTAAGATTTCCGCTGATCTCGGTAATCTCATGACGTCAACGGACAGTATCTCCAAGGATAATGCAGAGGATGTCATCAAGAATTTCTTCTGGTCTCGCAACGAAATATTGCGCGGGCAGCAACTGAAATATTTCATGTCAGATCTGACATACCACTATTATACTGAGGCATATCAGATGAACCACGGTTCATTGCCGTACAATCAGACCTACGACAAACGCACCCTGGAAGGGGCATCGAACGTGGAACTGGTACCGCTCAGCAATGTGCCGGCAGATTTTCTGTTGCTCACGCCGAAATCAAACATCTACTGCCTGTACAATCAGCAGACAGATGACGAGAAATATATCTGCGAAAAGTCACTGAACAACCACTATGATGTTGACTTCATCGCTAATATGTTTTTTGGCACTCAATTCGAGTCAGTAAGTAATAAGGTATTCTCTGTATACGAAAAGACCGCAGCTTAATATCAATTTTCCAGGAGATTGGAAACCAATCTCCCTATATAAACTAAAAAAACAAAGAAATGACAAAATCATGTACAGATCAGGAGTCATTATATTCGGATATCGGCTTTTGCCAGGGGCAAGCAGCACCAGCCGGACTCCTTAATCATTTCTACGCAATATCAAAGAGAGATATTGTAGGCTATCCGACTATTTCCCGTGCAGATAAGGCCACACTAGCTTCAATCCCCGCATATACGGGTAATTTTACTTTGGCCGCTGACAAGAAATGGTTTAAGGTGGACCTGATCCCTGACCAGAGTCAGCTGCAGGTCGAATCGCAAGGTTCGTATGGCAGCAAGTCGTTTAAAAACACGGGTACTTTCGTCATACCGCGCACAACGGAAGAGGTTTCCGGGTTCATCGCGGAAGCCAACAACGACGAGATGATCTTCCTTGTTCCTGGCCGTGACGGGAAATACCGCATGATCGGATCGAAAGATTTTTCTCCGGAACTTACCCTCGCACAGGACTCCGGAAAGGCAGCGACGGATACAAATTCAACAACTGTTACGGCTGTAGCCACAGATATGTATCCAGCACCCTACTATCCGGGTACCATCGAGACTGCAGACGGGGATATAAGCGGTGAAGATGGTTCTGCAGTAACTACGGGAACTGGATCTACAGGTTCTTAAAAGATTGTATAATCAGGTGACGGGTGTCTTACAGATATTACTGTGAGCCACCCTTTTTTGATAATTTTATAAATGATAACAAGATGATAGATAATGATTTGACCGTAAAAATCAAAAGATGGCTTGAAGAGGACAGCCATGATTCCGACAGTATTGTCGAGGGAGCCAATCTGCTGTTGCGCCTGAACCGCAATCAGTCACTCCACCAGAATATTCTCCGGAAACCGGAAAAGTATGAGAGCAAAGTTATATACGAATTAAAAAAATTCCTTCCCATTCGCCTGGCCAGAATGACCATGGGAGACGTAAAGACATTGG
>JAKVJW010000063.1 GCA_022486815.1 Prevotella sp.
TGAAATATCAGCGTCGTTTGGCCAAAGCAATTAAGCGTGCACGTCAGATAGCTTTGCTTCCTTATGTAACCGATTTGATGAAATAATAAGAGGAGGAAACAGAATGGAAGTTATACTGAAAGAAGATATTATCGGACTTGGATATAAGAACGATATTGTTAAAGTAAAAAATGGTTATGGTCGTAACTATTTGATACCTAAGAGTAAGGCTGTTATTGCTACTAAAGTTGCAATGAAGCAGTTAACTGAGGATATGAAGCAACAGGCTGATAAAATTGCTGCCCAGAAGGCTGAGGCTACTAAAAAGGCTGAGGCAATAAAGGATGTTTCCCTCGTTATTACAGCGAAAGTTGGTTCTAGGGGAGTTACTTATGGCAGTGTAAATGTAGCTACTGTTGCTGAGGAACTTTCGAAGAAAGGCTTTGATGTAGATCGTAAGATCATTACGATGCATGATATCAAGAAAGTGGGTAGCTTTGAAGCTATAATCCATTTCTTTAAGGATGTAGAGGTAAGGATTCCTGTAGAGGTTGTAGCAGAACAGGGTGCTGCCACCAAAGAGGTAGCCAGAAAAAAAGTTACTGAAGCTCCTAAGGTAGAAAAAGCCAAACCTTCAAATGTAGAGGAAAAAGAAGCATCTGAGGTAACAGAAGAATCTTCAGTTTCTGAAGAGGAAGCCCCTGCAGCTGAATAGAACTCTATCTGAGTGATTATACTGTAAATCAATTGATAGGAAATCCCAGTTACCTTTGATGGTAGTTGGGATTTTTTTTATATCTTTGTAAAAAATAAGAAAATACGATTTAATAATTTTGTTCTTAAGAAGATGAAAGCATATGTTTTCCCTGGACAGGGCTCACAGTTTGTGGGTATGGGCAAAGACCTGTATGATAAATATCCTTTGGCAAAAGATTTGTTTGACCAAGCAGACGATATTCTTGGTTTCAAAATAACAGATGTTATGTTTGCCGGTACAGATGAGCAGTTGAAGGCTACAAAAGTTACACAACCAGCAGTCTTCCTGCATAGTGTGATTTCAGCTATGTGTCTATGTGATGGTGAAAAACCTGCTATGACTGCTGGACATTCACTGGGAGAATTTTCTGCCCTTGTTTATTCCAAAGCACTTTCTTTCGAAGATGGTCTTCGGCTTGTTGCTGCTCGTGCCAATGCAATGCAAAAGGCTTGTGATGCTAATCCTGGTACAATGGCTGCAATCATAGCTCTTCCTGATGAGAAGATAGAGGAAATTTGTAAGAAGGTATCCGTCAATGGGAATATAGTAGTGCCTGCTAATTATAATTGTCCTGGCCAACTTGTAATCTCTGGCAATTTGGATGCTGTAGGAATGGCTTGTGATGAACTGAAAACTGCTGGTGCTAAGCGTGCTCTGGTTCTAAAAGTTGGTGGTGCTTTCCATTCTCCATTGATGCAACAGGCAAAAGATGAACTTCAAGCTGCTATTGAGAAAACGCATTTTACCGTTCCTGAATGTCCTGTCTATCAGAATGTTGATGCTCAACCTCATACTGATCCCAAAGAGATAGAAGCTAATCTTATCGCCCAATTGACAAGTCCTGTTCGTTGGACATCAAGTGTACAGAATATGATAGCTGCAGGAGCTGATGAATTTGTAGAATGTGGACCTGGAAAAGCTCTCCGTGGTATGATTGGACGAATCAACCGAAACGTAAATGCCCACGGAATTGAGGCCTAAATGAGCAAAATAGTCCTTTATCAAGTTTTTCCGAGACTCTTTGATAATCATAATACGACTAGGAAAGTATCTGGTACCTTAAGGGAGAATGGCTGTGGCAAATTCAGTTCTTTTTCTGATGAGGTACTGGAACGTATCCATCGTATGGGATTTACCCATATTTGGTATATGGGGGTTATTCGTCACGCAACGACTACAGATTACTCTGCTTATGGTATTCCCAACCAGCATCCTGAAATCGTAAAAGGTAAAGCTGGTTCACCGTATGCCATTGTAGACTATTATGATGTTGATCCTGACCTTGCCGATAATCCGGATAAACGGATGGAGGAGTGGGAAGCTCTTATAAAGCGTACTCATCGTGTGGGAATGAAAGTGATTATGGATTTCGTTCCTAATCATGTTGCACGAGAATATCATTCTATCTGCAAACCTGCCGGTGTGAGAGACTTGGGTGAGGATGATGATACTTCAAAAAATTTTTCTCAACATAACAATTTCTATTATTGCTGGGGACAACCGTTGGATCTCAGCCAAGTCCAGAGTACTTATCCTGTTGACTCTTCTGCTCAACCCTATATTGAAATCCCGGCAAAAGCAACGGGGAACAATTGTTTTACTGCTTGTCCTTCAGAGAAGGACTGGTATGAGACCATAAAACTTAATTATGGTATTGACTATTGTAACCCTGCTGGGCGTAGTATCCATTTCAATCCTATTCCTGATACTTGGGAGAAGATGACCCAGATATTACTTTTCTGGGCCAATACGGGTATCGATGGTTTCCGATGTGATATGGCAGAAATGGTTCCTGATTCTTTTTGGTCTTATGCTACTAAGATTGTTAAGACTCGTTATCCTAATCTTGTTTTTATAGGGGAGGTTTACGATCCTAACCGGTATCGTACCTATATTGCTGCCGGTTTCGATTACCTTTATGATAAAGTGGGGATGTATGACACAATGCGTGCGATTATCAGAAACGAACGTCCTGCTTCTGATATCACGGTTCAATGGCAGAACCGAAATGATATTTCGGGAAATATGTTATATTTTCTTGAAAATCATGATGAACAACGTATTGCTTCTGACTTTTTCTGTGGAGATTCGGAAAAAGCTGTTCCGGCTGTTATCGTTGGTGCCTTATTACAGCGCAATCCATTCATGGTTTATAGTGGACAGGAATTTGGAGAGGAAGGAATGGATGAAGAAGGCTATAGCAGTCGTGATGGTCGAACGACTATTTTTGACTACTGGTCACCGTCTACATTAACTCATGCGTATGAAAGTCATTGTGATTTGACAGCTCAATTCAAGCAGTTGTCTATTTCTTATTGTAATATATTTCATACTGCAACTCACGAGAAATCAATTTCAGATGGTGAAATGTTCGATTTGATGTATATGAATCCAACTTCTGATCATTTCGACAGCCGAAGGCAATTTGCATTTCTTCGTAAGTATAAAGATGAAGTATTGTTTATTGTTGTCAATTTCTCTTCAACCAGGGTGAATATCAGTGTAAAGATACCGGGACATGCCTTTGATTATTTGGGCCTTCCTCAAAAACGGGTTACTGCGACGGATCTTCTCTCTGGAGACATTTATGTTATGAATCTTTCGAGAGACAAGAACTATCCGATGATGATAGAACCTTATAATGGACGAGTCTATAAATTTAATTTGAAGATGGATGACAGGGGATTTGCTCTAAATGAGCATCACAAGGATGAGTTTCCGCCAGCTCATACCGCCGAACATTTGCTGAATCAATTGATGATGCGAAAATTTGGTTGCGAACGGAGTGATAATGCCCACATTGAACGAAGGAAAAGTAAGATCAGTTATCTTATAGATCATGAACCTTCGCGCAAGGAAGTGAAGGAAATTGAGGATGAAATGAATCGTTTGATTCAGGCTGATATGATGGTCAGCTATGAATTCGTGGATCGTGATCATATTCCGGCGGAGGTTAAGTTGGATCGTCTTCCTAAGGAAGCGCATGAAATGATTCGTTTGGTCCGTATTGATAATTATGATGTTTGTCCTTGCTTAGGTAAACATGTTCGTTCCACATCTCAAATAGGTCGTTTTGTTTTACTGGGTACGAATTGGGATGCAATGAAACATTCATTTAGAATTCGGTTTAAAGTAATACCTTGATGTGGGCTTTATCTTATTAGAGGCTAATTATGTTGCTTCTGCAATGACAGAATGTGATATGCATTCTTGATTAAAACCCAAAAAGTCCCTGATAAGAAAATTATCAGGGACTTTTTTAATGGTTCGAAAACTTTTATTTCGTTTCCTGTTCTTCCTTCATATCTACAAACTGACCTTTCTTATCGAAAAATTCATATTGCAGAAAAGCCAATTTTTGAGAAGGAATAATTTGTACGCCAAATCCATATTTAAGTTGCCATTTTAATTTCAAAGAGAAAATTCCCTTGTTAATAAAAGCAGCAACGTAAGGATGTACGTGCAGATAGAATTTCTTGATGCCAATCTTGTTGACTAGTCGGTCAATTTTACGTTCGAGTTGGTCTGTAAATAAGAAACTAGCTTTAATTTTCCCTGTGCCATTGCATGTAGGACAAGTTTCTTCCACATTTACTTCCATAACCGGACGAACTCTTTGGCGAGTGATTTGCATGAGACCAAATTTGCTTAATGGGAGGATGTTGTGCCTTGAACGGTCCTTCTGCATGTCTTTACACATGCGTTCATAAAGCATTTGTCGGTCTTCAGCCAGATTCATGTCAATGAAGTCAACCACGATGATGCCTCCCATATCACGGAGTCTCAACTGTCTGGCTAATTCATCAGCAGCACCTAAATTTACATCTAAAGCATTTGCTTCTTGATCCTTTTCACGAGTACGGGTTCCACTGTTTACGTCTACCACATGCAGAGCTTCAGCATGATCTATAATCAAATAGGCACCGTGCTTGTAATTCACGACTCTGCCGAAACTTGATTTGATCTGCTTGGTAACGTTGAAATTATCAAAAATAGGAACCTTACCACTGTAAACTTTTACAATATCTGTTCTTTCAGGGGCTATTAACGAGATATAGTGCTTTACCTCTTGCTCGACATCTTCATCATTAATGTAAATGCTTTTGTAAGTAGGATTAAAGAGATCACGTAGCATCGCAACGGCTCTGTCAGTTTCTTCATAGATCAGTTGGGGACGCTTTTGAGTTTTTTGGGCTTTGATAATAGCTTCGTCCCAGCGTTTCTTTAAAACTTTCAGCTCTGCATCTAGTTCTGCAACTCGCTTGCCTTCTGCGACTGTTCTTACAATAATGCCGCAATTATTAGGCTTTATGCTGTTTACGAGTTGTTTGAGGCGAGCTCTTTCCGCGCCGCTTTTGATTTTTGATGATACGGAGACTTTTGTTCCGAATGGGATAAGTACTAAGAAGCGTCCAGCAAAGGATAATTCAGCCGTAAGTCTGGGGCCCTTAGTAGAAATGGGTTCTTTAACAATTTGCACCATGACCTCTTGGCCTACGGAAAGTACTTGTGGGATGCTTCCTGACTTGTCGAGGTCTGGTTGATGTGATGCTTTAGAAAAAGGATAAAGTCTCTTGCGATCACTTTGTACCTGCTTTAGATACTTTTGATAAGAGTTAAATTGACTTCCTAAATCAAGATAATGAAGAAAGGCATCGCGTTCATAACCTACATCTACGAAACAGGCATTCAGCCCAGGCATCAGTTTTTTAACTTTTGCTACGTAGATATTCCCAACACAAAAAGAAGCTTCTCTCGTTTGTTCCTGGTATTCGACTAATTGTTGATCTTCCAGTAGTGCGATAGATATCTTTTTCTGCTGTACATCAATTATAACTTCGCTGGTCATTTCTTTCCGTTGAACTAATTTAATCATTTGAGTTTACTTGTCTATTTCCATGTTCAACAAATTTCAATATTTGTTACCTGCTATAGATTAGTTTGTTTACAGCAAACAAAGAAGATTTGTCTGCTTTTGTTCTTCAAATGGCTCTTAATTTAGAATAAGTAATTAAAAAGGGTGGGCCTACAAGAGTTCATTCTGCTCTACGGCACACCCTCAGCCTTAATAGACTGATGGAGCTTATTTGCTCTTATGTCTATTCTTGCGTAATCTCTTCTTACGCTTGTGCGTGGCCATTTTATGACCCTTCTTTTTCTTTCCGTTTGGCATAATACTAAAAAATTTAAATATTGATATTTTAATCCAAATCTACAGATGGTTGATGAATGAATTTATTCATTTTTCATTTCTTGAATAAAACTTTTGGCCGGTTTAAAACTTGGCAGGTCATGTGCGGCAATAGTCATTGTCGTGTTCTTGGAGATATTACGAGCCGTTTTTTCTGCTCTATGCTTAATAATGAAACTTCCGAATCCGCGGAGATAGATATTCTCCCTTTTTAAAAGATTCTTTTTGATGCTACTCATAAAAGCCTCAATTACTGCCGTTACCTCTTTTTTTGACATTCCTGTGGCCAATGCAACTTCTGCTATGATTTTTGCTTTAGTCATTGTATTACAATATCTTTTGTTATTTATCGATTTGCAAAGATACTGTTTTTTATCGGAATATGAAAATCTATTTGCTTTTTTGTGTGATTATATTTCTAACTGCCTGAAAATCTTATCTTTAAAATCATATTATAAACTTCTTGATTTTATTTTTCTTTCATATTGTTTCGATTGAGAGAAATTTGTTAACTTTGCAAATAAATATAATAAGTCTTTTAAATATGAAACAAACTAAAATCGTAGCTACTATAAGTGATCTGCGTTGTGATAAAGATTTCATACGAAAACTTTTTCTCGCAGGTATGAATGTTGTACGTATGAATACCGCTCATGCCACAGAAGAAGGTATCTGTAAGATAGTGGCTAACGTCCGAGCTGTTTCTCCTCATATAGGTATCATGATTGATACGAAAGGGCCTGAAGTACGTTCTACAGACGTAAAGACCCCTATAAAATATAAAACAGGAGATGTTGTCAAGATTTTTGGCCGTCCGGAGATGGACAGTTCTCATGATATTATCAATGTTACCTATTCTAATATTACAAATGATATAAAAGTGGGTGATGACCTTTTGTTTGACGATGGGGCTATTGATATGAAAGTGATTGAGAATACGGGTCCCATGTTGGTCGCTCAAGTGCAGAACGAAGGAGTATTAGGTGCCCATAAGAGTCTGAATGTGCCGGGAGAGCATATAGACTTACCTGCCTTGACCGAAAAGGATATTCGGAATATTCAGTTGGCCATTGATCTGGATATTGACTTTATTGCTCATTCTTTTGTTCGTTCTGCGGATGATGTGAATGCTGTTCAGAAAATACTGGACGAGCATCATAGTGATATCAAGATTATTTCCAAGATAGAGAATCAGGAAGGTGTTGATAATATTGATGAGATTATAGATGCGAGTTATGGCGTGATGGTCGCTCGTGGTGATTTGGGAATCGAAGTGCCGATAGAACGGATACCGGGCATTGAACGTCGGATTATCCGGAAATGTGTTATGAAATGCAAACCGGTTATTGTTGCTACCCAAATGCTTCATACGATGATTAGTAATCCTCGTCCTACACGTGCAGAGGTGACAGATATAGCCAATGCCATTTTCTATCGTACGGATGCTTTGATGCTGAGCGGTGAAACGGCAATGGGGAAGTATCCACTTGAGGCTGTACAGACGATGGCTCGTATAGCTGAACAAGCGGAAAAGGACCGTGATCCTGACAATGATATTGATCCTACAGCGGGGAGATCGTTGTTTAGTCAGCGACTCTTCTTGGCTCACGCTGCTATAGAGTCTACCCGCAAACTTGGTGTCAAAGGAATAATCACGGATAGTGAGACAGGTCAAACGGCACGTTATCTGGCTTCATTCCGTGGTCCTACCCCGATTTTTGCTATTTGTTACAAGGAGAATACACAGCGCTGGTTGAACCTGAGTTATGGTGTTGCAGCTGTATACCAGAAGGGACAAATCTCTAATCAAGAGATGTTCAAAGCTGCAGTAAGAATGCTTAGGTTAAAAGGCTATCTTGGCATGAATGATAAAATAGCTTATCTGAGTGGTAGCTTTGGAGAGGGTGGAGGTACTACTTTCGTCGAAATTAATGATGTCCGAAAAGTATTTGATAAAAGTTATCAGTTTAGGTTACCTCGGGGTAATGAGAAAAAAGGTATGCAGAAAAAGTAAAGGGTTGGCATAAAACGGATGGGTTATGGCTTTCACGTTTGGCTCGAGTCTTTAAGGACTATAGAAGATCTGATTTGATCATTGATTTCTTTTGAGAAAACGGAATACCCTATAACTGAAGAATCCCGGAAGTTTAAACTTCCGGGATTCTTCAGTTACGTACAAAAAGATCGGAATAAGTCCTCTTACAAGACCCTGTCAAAAAGTTGATTCCTATTTTTAACAGCCGTCAGGAATTGGTATTTTCTCAATTCTCCTTTCATGGCGTCCGCCATCGAAAGTGACAGAGAGGAATGTATCCAGTATCTTTTCAGCTGTCATGAGAGAGATGAAACGACCTGGTAATACAAGTATGTTTGCATCATTATGCTGCCGAATTAAGTGTGCAATATCTTCATTCCATGCTAATCCGGCCCGGATATCAGGGTACTTGTTCAGCGTAATGGCCATTCCTTCTCCTGTACCACAGATAGCGATACCAGGGTAGACCTCATGCTTTTCAATAGCCTGACCGAGTTTATGGGCAAAGTCAGGATAATCAACACTATCAATACTGTTTGTACCGAAATCCTTGACCTTGTATCCCTTCTTAGCTAAATATTGAAGGACAAACTGTTTCATCGGAAACCCTGCATGATCACTTGCGATTCCAATTGTCTCTATTTCCATAGTTTCTGATCTGATTAGAAATGAAAGAAGAACGGAAAAAGTTAAAACTTTTCCGTTCTATTTTTAATGAAAGGATTATTATGCTAAAAATTCCTTTACTTGTTTATAAACATTTTCACCCGTAAATCCTAATTTTTCATCCAGAACCTGATAAGGTGCTGAGAAACCGAAACTATTCATTCCGAATATCTTGCCATTGGTTCCAACGAGTCCAAGAAGAGTGCTTGGAAGTCCTGCAGTCATTCCGAATATCTTTGAGTTTTTCGGTAGAACACTCTCTTGATATGCTTGAGACTGCTTGCGGAATAATCCTTCTGATGGGGCACTGACGACACGTACTCTGATGCCATCCTTGCGGAGTAGTACGCTTCCTGCTTCGAGCGTAGAAACTTCTGAACCGGAAGCTACGAGAATGACATCCGGATTTTCGTCAGAACCAGCTACAATATAGGCTCCTTTTCGAGCCATCTGATAATCATTTCCTTCCGGAAGTTTGGCTATTCCTTGTCGTGACAAAATAAAAGCTGTTGGGGATTCTGTATTCTCCATGGCCATCTGCCAGCAAACGGTTGTTTCATCTGCGTCTGCAGGACGGAATACACGAAGGCTATCTTTTCCGTTATGCCTTTTGAGTTGTTCCATCAACCGAAGTGTTGCTTCCTGCTCTACAGGTTGATGGGTTGGGCCATCTTCTCCAACTCTGAAAGCATCATGGGTAAAGATAAACTTAAGGGGTACTCCCATGAGGGCAGCCAGACGAATGGCACCTTTCATATAGTCAGAGAAAACAAAAAATGTACCCAAGGCAGCAATTACACCTCCATGAAGCATCATTCCCATACACATATCTGCCATGGCAAACTCGCTCACTCCTGCCTGGAAGAAAGCGCCACTGAAATCACCACGCTTTAAGCTGGTGGTTTCTTTGAGAAATCCATCTGTCTTGTCTGAATTGGACAGATCGGCTGATGAACAGACCATATTTGGGACCTCATGAGCCAATAGTTTCAGACAAGCTGCTGAAGCAGCACGTGTAGCACTTCCTGATTTTTGTTCAACCTTACTCCAGTCAATTTTCGGAGCTTTTCCACTGAACCATTCATCCATCAAAGTTTTCTTCTCCGGGTTTTCTTTAGCCCATTGAGATTCTTCTTGATGACGTTTTGCAACAATCTTTCTGAGTTTGGCTTGACGGTCAGCGTAGAGTTCTTTGACATCGCTGAAAATGACGAAAGGATTTTCAGGATTGCCACCTAAATGTTTGATGGTATTAGCGTATGCACCGTCTCCTAATGGTGAGCCATGAGTTTTTACATTATGTTCATAGCTTGTACCATCAGCTTTCAGAGCGCCTTTTCCCATAATGGTTTTGCCAACAATGAGAGTAGGGCGGTTTTTCTCTGCGAGACCGGTATTCAGGGCTTTCCGGATCTCTTCTACATCATTACCATTTATTTCGATTACATTCCAGTTCCATGCCCGATATTTCATAGCTGTATTTTCAGCCATGACGACATTTGTCTCAGTAGAGAGTTGGATTCCATTACAGTCGTAGAACATAATCAGATTGTTTAATCCTAATGTTCCTGCCAAACGGCCTATTTCCTGAGATATGCCTTCCTCGATAGCACCATCAGAGATATAAGTATAGATGGTGTGCTGCATGACCGTTCTTCCAAGACGAGCTTCGAGGAACTTTTCTGCAACAGCAGCTCCTGCGGCAAGAGCATGTCCCTGACCTAATGGTCCGGATGTATTTTCTATACCTCTTTTTACATTGCGTTCCGGATGTCCATGACACGGAGATCCCCATTGTCTGAAGGTCTGAATTTCTTCCATGGAAAACTTTCCGGAAAGGAGTAATGCTGAATACAGCATTGGACTCATGTGGCCTGGATCCAGGAAAAAACGGTCTCGCCCGGGCCATTCTGGTTGGTCGGGATCATAAGTTAAATATTCAGAGAACAGGACATTGATGAAGTCTGCACCGCCCATAGCACCACCTGGGTGACCGGACTTAGCTTTTTCTACCATAGACGCAGCCA
>JAKVJW010000064.1 GCA_022486815.1 Prevotella sp.
TAAACAGGGCGCTTCCGGATAGCTCATGGAACAATGGACGTTTACAAGTTGTAGGAAGGTAAATTGGGATAAACTGGTAGGGTGTACTAATAAACTAAGAAAATTAATTTAAATGAAACTACATTCAATTATCACATGGAGAAAATTCATGCATTATCCAAGTTATGACTTGGTGTATGAGTGGGAGGACATTTTCGCCCAGGAAATGCAATTGCCTTTCCATTATGAATGGGAAAAGGGAAATAATAGATATGTGAGGAGAATACCCATCCTATCCCGTTTCGGCTTGCCGTGGTCCCGGGCTTTTATGTTTGAGATGGTCCCGACCTTGCATTTTCGTAGATATAACACTTCCCGCATCATTCCGTGCCTTATCGATTTCTTCCTGTCCGATGAAGAGTTAGGCTTGTTTCAGCGAGCATATAGAAGGAATCCATTGGTGTTGATTTCCAGTAGGGAAGTGTATGAACATTTGAAGGACAGGCACTTAAAATTAAATATTGCCCATTTCCCGTTGTCCATTTCCGACCGTTATGTTTTGGATGAGTCAGTTCTGAAAGGGAAGAAATATGATTTGGTGTTGATGGGCAGGCAGAATCCTGTCCTGATGGAATATTTAAAGAAATACGTGGAAACGCACCCTGATTTATATTATGTGTACAGGATTCATAAAAACAACCAATTTCTCTATTTCACCTCAAGGGGGGAATCACTTGGAGACGTCAACACCCGTTTCCAGTATATCGACCTGATGAGGAAAAGTAGAATAGGTCTTTACGCCACGCCTGGTATTGATGCTGAAGAAGAAGGTCGGGGTTCTAACGGATACCATCAGGTAACACCCCGTTTCCTGGAATATATTGCCTGTGGGTGTCAAGTCCTGGCCCGATACAAGAAAAATGCGGATACAGATTATTTCCAGTTAGATAAAATCTGCAAGAGCTTGGATAGTTATGAAGAGTTTGAATCAGCTATGAATGCGGTTAGGAATACACAAGTGGATTTGGAACAATATCGTTCCTATCTTTCTAAACATCGTACTTCAGTCCGCGTAAGACTATTGAAAGATTTGATAAGTAAAATTTGATATGGAAAAGATAGCAATTATCGGTGCCGGCGTCTCCGGATTGACCTGTGCTCGCTTGCTTTCGGGCAAATACAAGGTTAAGGTTTTCGAGAAGGATTCCCGACCGGGAGGACTGATCAAATGTGAACGTGTTAACGGTTCACTGTATCACCTTTGTGGCGGTCATGTGTTCAATTCTAAGAGGCAGGATGTTCTGAAATGGTTCTGGAGTCTGTTCGATCGAGACCGTGAGTTTCTCAAGGCAAACCGTAATTCCGTGGTGTTTATGCAAGACGGCAACATCGTAGAATATCCCGTTGAAAACCATGCCTATCAGTTCAAGGAGGACATGCTCCAGTCCTTCATCAAGGACCTGGTACAGATGGCCCGTCAGGGAGAAGTGTATCCCTCCAACTTCGAGGAATTCCTGAAAACGAGATTTGGGGAGACTTTATATAAAGCTTATTTTCAGCCTTACAACGAAAAAATCTGGGACTGTGACCTCAAGCAGATTCCTTTGTCATGGCTTGAAGGCAAGTTGCCGATGCCAACTTTAGAAGAGATCATCTATAACAATATCAAGAAGGTGGAAGAAAAATCCTTTGTTCACAGTTCCTTCTGGTATGAGAAATCGGGCGGTTCGCAACTTATTGCCAACCGTTTGGCAGAAGGTCTGGATATTACTTATGGGGCTGAAGTTAGGAATATCACCCACATGGGCAAAGGATGGACCGTAGAGGGAACAAGGTTTGACAAAGTGATCTTTTGCGGAAACCTCAAGGCACTTCCTCAAATACTGGAAGGAGTAGAAGTGGGCAATGCGGCGGATTTCATCAGTGGTCTGGCCTACCACGGAACGACAACCTGTTTTTGTGAGATCGACCGGAATCCGTACAGTTGGTGCTATCTTCCGAGCAGGGAATACAAGTCGCATCGGATTATCTGTACCGGCAACTTCTCACCAGACAACAATGCACCGGGAGTCAGTACAGGCACCATTGAGTTCACGGACCAAATCTCCGAGGATGAAATCAGACAGAACCTGGCTCGGATACCCTTGCAACCCAAGTATATCACCTCCCATTTCAATAAGTTTACCTATCCCATTCAGGATTCAGAGACACGTGCCAATATCCGCCATCTGAAAGAGCAACTGGAACCTTACGGCCTTTATCTCACCGGCCGTTTTGCCGACTGGGAATACTATAATATGGATGCAGCTATGGGAGTAGCCATGGACCTATGTAAGAATATATTTTCATAATCCCTTGAGCCCTGCCCGGTGGCGGTCAGCCAGCCATTAAATCAGATCAAAAAATACGGCGTTTCAGCGTCAGGTTTGATAACGGGACTTTTTTAAAACCTTATGATAAGACGAAATTTTATAGACAGCCTTATAGAGAATCATGAAGGTTCGATGTGGTTCATAGAAGAGTTTGGAGAGCTGTTCGGCGATGAATGCCATCTCACCGGTAGTTTACATCAAGGATCTTCTGGTGAAGTTTGCAGACGAGAATATCTCAAATCAAACACTTTTGCCCTGTTATTACGCAAAAGTTTGTTAATAACGAAAGTTTAACATTTATGAGTAAAGTCTGGGGACGTCCATAAACAGGGCGCTTCCGGGTAGCTCATGGAATAATAGACGTTTACAAGAGAACCGTACAACTCAACTACACGAAAGATGATATTTACAACTCGGAAGAGGTCTGTAATGCGGTCAAAGGATATCAATACCTTGTCGCCAAAGTGCCAGCTGGTAATATAAGTTGCCTACTCGGGTTGCAAAACGACGGGTTTAAGATGATCGAAACGCAACTTACAATATATAAAGATAAAAAATCATTTTGTAAGGATATAGAGGCTTTTAAGACGATAACAGATAAAACATCTTTTCAAGAGGTTAAAAACGACAGTGATTTCAATCTTTTGGTTGATAGTGTTGATGATGGAATGTTCTCTACGGACAGAGTATCATTAGACCCATCATTTGGCTTATCTGTTGGAAGACATCGTTATGTGGGTTGGATGAAGAATGAATATAAAGCCGGGACCTCGTCCTTTTGGTGGATAACCATTGATAATGAGAAAGTCGGCTTTATGATGTTAAAAGAAAAAGATAATAAAGTAGATTTGTTACTGAATGGTCTTTTTACTCCATTTCAAGGAAAAGGATTTGGAATCATTACTCCAGCTTCACCTTTACTTTTATCAATGAGGCAAAATAACGAAATAAGTGAAGAAACTACAAATATTTCTTCTAATAATGTACGAGTTGTGCATCTTTACAATAAACTTAATTTTAAATTATTGGATATGACATACGTATTAGTAGCAAGTACCCCCACCCGGAATGATAGCCTTGCATGTAACTCTTTTATTATAAATTCTATAGCCACATAAATTATGAAGAGAAAGAAGTTAGCGGTTATAGGAGCAAGTTACCTGCAAATGCCATTAGTACAGAAGGCTCAAGAAATGGATATTGAAGTCAATTGCTTTGCATGGCGTGATGGTGCAGTTTGTGCTGAAGTGGCTGATCATTTTTATGATATATCTACAAGAGACGAAGATGCCATATTACAAAAATGCCAGAAAATTGGCATAGATGGTATCTGTACCATTGCGTCTGATGTAGCAACTCTTACAGTTGACTACGTGGCAGACAAGATGGGATTAGTAGCAAATCCAATAGAGTTTGCTCTGACTTGTACCAATAAATACTTAATGAGGAGATGTTTTGTTGATCATGAAGTTCCCTCACCAAAGTTTGTTGAGGTAATTAGCGAAAAAGATTTTGCTAAATGTGAAAACTTATCTTTTCCATTAATTGTAAAGCCAACAGATAGGTCTGGTAGCCGTGGCGTTGAGAAAGTATACGATATAGAAGAACTTCATGAGGCTGTAAGACGAGCATGGAAAGAGTCTTTTAGCCACCAGGCTATAGTTGAAGAATTTGTTAGAGGAAGAGAAGTGAGTGTTGAGTCAATATCTTATAAAGGAAAGCATTTTATACTTCAGATAACTGATAAGGTCACCACAGGTGAACCATATTTTGTTGAACTAGCTCATCACGAGCCTTCTAATTTGCCTTCAGTCATTCAAAAGAGAATAAAGAATATAGTCCTAAAAGCCTTGAATGCTCTACATATCCAAAATGGAGCTTCTCATTCAGAACTTAAAATCACAGACAAAGGGGATATTAAAGTAATCGAGATTGGCGCAAGAATGGGTGGAGATTTCATAGGCTCTGATTTGGTAAGACTCTCTACTGGGTATGATTTCCTTAAAGGAGTTATAGACGTTGCTCTTGGACAATTTGAGGTACCTGTCATCACAGAACATAAATATTCCGGCGTATATTTTTTATCAAATGAAACAAAAAACTACGTACTCCCAATTATACAGGATGCGGATATGTATCCAGAAGTTGTAAGAGCAGAAATAGAATCTCCAGAATTAAGGAATATAGAGAGTAGCGCAGATAGAAGTGGATATTTCATTTATCAATCCGATAAAGGCAGATATATTATCAATGGAAAAGATTAAACTACTTATAATTGGTGCTGGTGAGCTTGGAAGGCAAGTTAACCACTATGCTGGAGTGGATGGTAGATATGAGTGTGTAGGATTTGTTGATGACTTTCATGAAGTTGGTGAGACTATAGATGGACGCAAGGTAATAGGAAATATTTCAGACATTGGAGCTTTATGGAAACAGAATGTATTCGACGAGCTATTTATTGCTTTCGGATATAAATGCTTATTGGAGAAGCAGTCTTTGTATGATTCACTTAAGGACAAATATAAATTTGCTACCATTATTGCTGCTCCACAATATATTGATAGTACATCTCATATAGGAGAAGATGTATTGATTTATCCTGGAGTCATCATTGATAAAGAAACTTATATAGGTGATAATACAATAATAAACTTAGGCTCTGTCATATCACACAATACTTCAATTGGGATGAGTTGTTTCATTGGTGGAAATGTTTCCATTGCAGGTTTTGTGAATATTGGAAATAATAACTTCATTGGAATAGGAGCAACTATTATAGATAACACATCTATTTGCAATAACAATATTATAGGTGCAGGTACACTTATTATTAAAAATATTTCTATGTCTGGTAAATATGTAGGAACACCTGCAAGAAGATTGTAATTCAATAACTGACGCTTTTCCATGTCCTTCTCCGAATACATTATCACTCTCAATAATCAGGTAACCTACTTGATGCAAGACAACAGATGCGAGGAGGCTATGGAACTTATAAACTTTGTATATGCAATTACAGGATTAAGTATAAACATGCCAAGGTACGGTATTCCTATTGAGGACTACTGCGCAATTATTGTAACTCATATATCCTGTTTGATGAACGTCAACAAACTTTATGATGTAGAAAAGGACTTCAAAAAGTTTGAGGGATTTAGCAGATTGGGAAAGATACCATTATCTTTGGCTTTCAAGATCCATGAGAATAAATCAGAATACTATTACCGTCGTGGGTTCTATAGGCAAGCAATGTCGGAAGTAATCTGGATGGATAAAATTGCGAGCATTGATGATTTCCGATTTCACATGCTAATTCAAAAAACTAAAATAGAGAACGCAAACAGGAATGTATTCAGTCCCTTCTCCATCAATTGTATATCTGAAGCTTTGGGAGTGGCAGAAAAGAAGAATGATCCCTATGCCATAGCATTAGCATATAATGAACTGGCTGCAATGTTTGCCATTCACTATCCTTCATTGTCCTTCGCCTTTGCCAAGAAAGCAGAATTGACATACTTACGGAATGGGATGATTAGAGATGCTTATGATCAGCGTGTGCCTATAGCCAATGCGCTTATAATAAACTTCATGAAGGACCCTAGCCACAATCAGAATTTCCGTGAAGATGCAAGAAAAGAATTGGCATTAGTTGACAGGTCAAAACTCTTTCAGGAACAACACAAGGCTGATTATGATTACGTTTATGGGATGACATACGATGACATCGACTCATTGCAGAGAGCAGCAGCTTTCTACAAAAATATGGGAAGTTATGGTTCGTATTGTCAGGTGTTGGACAGAATTATTTGTCTGAGAGTCGATAGAAAAGAATACAGGCAGGCAGACAAAGAAATAGGGGCGTATTTGGAAGCGGCAAGAAAGACCCATGAAAAAGACTATAATCAGGTCGTAAGTTATTTCACCAGTTTACGGAATGCTATTAATGAGCAATTGGGAGAACAAAAGGAATGAACTAATCTCTAAACTGCCTACAATCCTCGACATACTCGAGCATTTGGCAAAAGGAGAGATAGAATTCTATGAGAAGATGGTAGGTAGTATGTTCAAATATGTACTTCCAACAATCAATCAGGAAGGATTGTTCGAGATAATAAGCTATCCAGATGGTACTGACAAGGTCGTACCTCTGCATATGATGCAGGATTATTACCGTGGTGAAAGCAGTCCACACTTTCCATCTTATCCGTCATTATATCGTAAGGGGATGACAGATGATGAGATACTGATCGAGAGAGTCAAGACTTGCGAATTGTCCTTATTGATAGAGACTTTTCCAATATATCAAGTCTTTAAGAGCGGGATATCATATACTTTCCCTGATAATTCTGTACAAGTATTCAACCTTTCAGTAGATACGGAGGCATTAGCCCAACACTATGGAATAAAGACCCAACTCATGGATTTGACTGTAGATAAGTTTGTTGCTGCATTCTTTGCCACGACAATATACAAAGACAGAAAATACTATCCTGTGGATCCAGAACAAGATGACATGCCTAAATACGGATTATTCTATGACTATGTAGATTCAGCTATAAACGACTTTATACTACAGCCGCAGACAGGGTGTTACAATCCCAAATTGCGTGTTGTTGGTTTCCAACCTTTATCACGTCCTGGAGAGCAGCGTGGATATGTACTTAATATGAAAAAGGAAGAGGACTTTCACAAGCTCTGCCGACGCCGTTGCTATAAATTCCGCCACGATGCTAAGGTCTCACAGTTGATATTCAATTATACCAACCGCTCAAACAAACTTTTTCCTTATAGTATTATGGAAGAGAAAGCAAACAAAATAATTAAAAGCAAGTCATTCTCCAAGAGCGCGGTTGAATTGACCCTCCTCAAATATTATCCACAAAAGAGCTATGATGAGATAGCTTCCAAACTTAAAGGTCATGGAATATCAATTAGCAGCAAGCCTATTGTCAGATTTACGGAAGAAGAAAAGAAAACTGTAATAAAGAATTGGAATGCAAAGGGCTTCAAGGAATTCCAAAAACAGGTCTGTGTCCGTCCTGTTTATAGAGGCCCATTGAAGGAAAAATAAATTAAAATAACAAACAGTATTATGATACCATTTAATAAGCCATTCCTTACCGGTAAGGAGGCACATTACATGTACCAGGCAGTATTTACCGGACAACTGTCGGGAAACGGTGTTTTTACAAACAAATGTGAAAAATTCTTTGAGAAACGATATGGCTTCAAGAAGACATTGCTGACAACATCTGGTTCAGACGCTTTGGAGATGGCAGCAATCCTTTGTGATATAAAGCCCGGTGATGAGGTGATTGTTCCTTCATATACTTTCGTTTCGACAGCTTTGGCATTCGTCCGTGAGGGAGCACACATTATCTTCGCAGATAGTTGTAAAGATACCCCCAATATTGACCCCGACAAGTTGGAGGATTTGATTACGGAGAAGACCAGAGTGATTGTTCCAGTCCACTATGCAGGTGTGGCTTGTGATATGGATAAGATAATGGATATTGCTCATCGTCATGGCATTTTAGTTGTAGAGGATAATGCACAAGGATTGGATTCTTACTATAAAGGTCGTCCACTTGGAAGTATTGGCGACTTTGGCTGTGTGTCTTTCCACGAGACAAAGAATGTTACTGCTGGTGGTGAAGGCGGCCTGCTTGTTGTCAATGACGAACAGTATATCAGGCGTGCGGAGATTATATGGGAGAAAGGAACCAACCGTGCTGAGTTTTTCCGAGGCATGGTCAACAAATATGGATGGGTAGATACAGGTTCGTCTTTCCTCCCTGCTGAGATTAATGCAGCCTTTCTTCTTGCACAGTTGGAAGATCTTGGTGAAATTCAGAACCGTCGCAAGGAAATATGGCGCCAGTATTATGAGGGCCTGAAGCCTCTGGAAAATGCTGGTTTCGTCAAGATGCCTGTTATTCCTGATTATGCCACTAATAATGCACATATGTTCTATATGACTTGTCGCAATATGGATGAGCGTCAAGGCTTGATAGCTTATCTTAAAGAGAATGGTGCACTCGCTGTATTCCATTACCTTGCTCTTCATCGTAGTCAATACTACACTGAGCATTATACAGAGCGTCCGAACCTCCCGAACTGTGATCGTTACGACCACACCCTCATTCGCCTTCCTATGTTCTACGAGCTCAAGGACGAAGAGGTAAAGTACATTGTATCTAAGGTAAAAGAATATTTCAATAAATTAAAATAATAAAGTATGGGCAGCAAGCAAAAAGAATTTACAAGAGATGTATCGTATATAGCGGTATCTAAATATTCTGGAATATTAGTTAGTATCATAATTAGTATGGTACTGGCTCGCTTGCTGTCCCCTACTGATTATGGCGTAGTAGCTATTGCAACCGTATTTATTGTATTCTTTAGTCTGTTTACTGACATGGGAATAGGATCCGCAATAATACAGCGTCAAGATTTGACAACAAAGGATCTTTCAAATATTTCAGGGTGGAGCTTTTGGATGGGACTTGTGTTTGGTGGTATATTTTTTTTAGCAGCATATCCTATTGCTAAGTTTTACAATCAAAAAGTATTGATATCAATATGCCAGCTACTATCTTTACAATTATTGTTTTCATCTTTAAATATAGTTCCAAATGCTTTATTATCAAAAGATAAAAAATTTAAACTAATAGCCATAAGAAATATAACAATACAAGTTGGATGTGGAATTTTAGCTATAATTACAGCCTATTTAGGCTTAGGACTTTATGCACTTCTTATTAATCCAATACTTGGCAGTTTCTTGCTTTTCGCAGTTAACGAAATAAGTATGAGACAAAAATTTCGTATTTTTTTCCCTTCTGGACAACCATTAAAAAAAATCTTTTCGTATTCTTCATTCCAATTTTTATCACAATTAGTTAACTACTTCGGAAACAATGTTAGTTCTTTAATTATAGGTAAAACAATTTCTGTTTCTGCATTAGGATATTATCAGAAAGCATCACAGACAATTGGTGTACCATCAAGTGCCATTAACGGAGTCATTTCTCCTGTTCTATTTCCATATCTTTCAGATATGCAAGACGATCTACCTAGAATGTTTTCTGCATATAAGAAAATAAATAAGATACTTTTAACTATATCATTTCCTATAACGGCTTTATTGTGTTTTTGCGCAAAAGAAATCATTCTTATTTTCTATGGTCAACAATGGCTTGGCGCAGTCGATTGTTTTGCCATAATGTCTTTTGTTGTAGCAACTCAGATTTCTTCTGTATCTATAAGTTCTGTGTTTCAAGCTTGTGGTCATACGGACTTGCAATTTAAAGTAGGTTTTACAAATACAATCATTGCTATTCTATGTCTAATGTTTGGTGCTATGGTTATTAAAACTATTGAAGGAGTAGCATGGATGGGTACATTATCATCAACATGGTCTGCCGCATTTAGTATATATATAGTTTATAAAAAATGTTTTCAAGAGAATAGTCTTCCTTATTTTAAATACGCTGTTAGACCTTTACTCTATTTTATAATATCTGTTGCTTTTTGGACTTGTATTGATCATCTCTTCAATTTTAATATATTTGTTTCATTATTTATAAAGATAATATTTTGGGTTATAACCCTTTATATATACCTTAAATTCTTTACAGAATTTGATCCGATATTTTATCTTAAGAAGGTAATTTCCAAATTCGCAAAAAAATGAAAATTTTATATCTTACAAGTATGCCGTTAGATTATTCCGGCGGTTATGTTATTGACAGAATAAAATTGCTTGAGTCAGAAGGTCATAGTGTTGATGTTCTAACTAGGTACGATAAACCATTCATGAGAGCAAATGTCATTTCTGTTTATCACACGCCATTTAAGAAAATCGTAATCAAGTATCTATAATACTCCCCAATTTTAGTACAGGTGCTAAAGTTAAAGAATATTGTTTATCTTTGCACTAAGTAAGAAAGGAACAGAAATGGGAAGAAGAAGTAAGTTTGAACCAAGTTTTAAGGCAAAGGTAG
>JAKVJW010000065.1 GCA_022486815.1 Prevotella sp.
ATTCGGCATACTCTCGACCATGTTTGCGATGCTATCAGCCTCGGCCTTGTATGGACTAATGATACCAATAGTATAGGTATTTCCGGGATATTTTACTGCTACCTGTTTCGCTATATAGGCTGCAAAGTGGCACGTAAAAATGATGCTGTAAACCTGTACGGAAGAGTTGTTAAGCGTACTGATGCCATAAAGACTATCGAAGTCAGCAGTTTTGAATCCGATGATGTTGATAGACTTCACATCCATTCCATCGAGAGCCAACTCTTTCTGACTTTGCTCAGTTCTATCAGTATCCACTTTACCATCATACGTATAGTCGCTGACAAGTTTTCCAATTGAAGGGATAGACCGATATTGTGTTTTAAGTGGCAACACGTTATAACGTTGATACCTACCATCAATGACATCACCAAAGCTGCTTAGTCCCACCATTGTATAGATATTCTCATGCTGAATATATTGATGGCACACAGGCTGAATCTGATATGGGTCGCCTGATATTACAAAATCAGCACCGCGAGATTGATATAAGACATAGGTCATGGTAACAATATCAATCATTGATGCTTCATCGATATATACAGCATCCCACTTCACCTCTCTTATCAAAGAGTCATTTCCATCTACATATAAGCTGTCATAGCAATAACGTGTGGTATTAGTTACCACGACATTAATGCTTTTATCCGCAAGATCAAGCGTATTTCTGTTTGCTAATATATCAAAGGCACTAATAAGCTCCTCATCCGATGTCGTACCGAAGCGCTTTAAGTATGGACGGATTTCTCCATTCTTCATTAAACGCTTTGCTACAACATCAGCAGCTTTGTTGGTAGGTGTCAGAACGAGGATGTTTATAGAATCCTCTATGTGATCCATCACTCTCTGTGTGATTTCCTTCACAACCTCTCTTGTTTTTCCCGTTCCCGGTGGACCATAGATGAAGTCAATATTCTTTGGAAGGTGTTCATCCATCCGATACTCGTCAGGAATCTCATGGCCATCTTCTGTTCGAAGCTTAGCAAATCCATTTGCCAACGCAGAAAGATTGCCATTCACTTTCTTTACTGAAACATGACATTGCTTGAATTCGTCCCATTGCTCAGAAGAGAAATCATCTATTGGCATGTTAAGGATGAGTTCTTTGTTCGTCACGCCAATAACTTCGTACGCCTTTTTATAGCGCACGCCGTTCTTCATAATGAATGTCATAGACAACAAGGGGCTATCGTCAATTCCAAATGGAATAAAGGGGACAGGCTTTGACAGGATTACATGGCCGTCGTCAAAAGAGACATCCATAAAATCGACATCAAAGTTTCCACCTTCGGACGAACTATCCGCATTACCCTGAAGATGCAGTAGATACTTATACCATTTGTAGCTATATTTATCAATGTGGCTCAGCATCTCAATGATCTTTTGTGTGTCATTAGCTGCATCTAATGCATTACGAGTATTGGATGACAACCTTGCAGCGTTACTTATCGCACGCTGCTCACGATTACCATTGTTCAATGCTCCTTGCCATCCATTACTTTTCTCATTTGCATGTTGGTGATAAATCGGGGCATTAGAATTCGCTTCTGAATGATTGTCGCTTCCACTTTCTGTTCCTATATTGGTGACATTTGGACTAGCAGTACCTCCTGACCGTCGAGGCAATTCCTTTTGAGCCTGCTTCTTCCATTCGTCATCAATGGATTTCGCTACTTCCTCTTTGGTGTTTACATGATATTCTTCAGGATTTTGTTCGGCCATTTCAGGTCCTTTTTCCTCGCTGCTATCTGTAGTTGTGGATTCCTTATTATCTACATCAGCATCTTCAGTAGACAAAATCCTACGAGCGACGTTTGTAGGTTCGTTTTCAAATTCCCTTTCCTTAACAGATATTGAAGCACCAGGCACAGTACTCTCTAACAGTTGCAAGAAATACTTGTCATCCAATAGAGAATAGCAATGCTCTTTTACGTAATCTACAAAATCATCCGGTGTGCTTAAGCACAATATATCGTCAAGCATGTCCTTGTTTATCGCCATGCCTAACATTTGGTACAGGCTTTCTCTATATGCGCCAAAAACAGGTCCGCTACTAAGTGCTTTTGTAAAATAGATAGTTCTATTTGATTCGTCATGCCAATACTTTTTTGTATTTGCATTAATAGCAGCATTCCTCTTGTATTGTAGGCGGATGCTTCTACACTTCTTGAAAGAATATTGTCTTGCTCTTTCTAAGAACTTTTCATAACATTGTTTCCAATCACTTGGATTCTCAACCGCAGCAGCTATCAGCAATTGCTTTCTCAGCGTATTAATTACACTTTCTGTCTCAACTCTTTCAATAGATGGATTGAATTCAATATCTTCATCATTTATAATTTCAATCCCCAAAATTTGACAGGCCTTTCCATAAGCCTCAGACTGAAATTCGGGCATTGCGTAGGACAACATAACCAACTTGTTGTCATGATATAGTTGGTAGGATTTACTTGTCATGTAAGGCATAACAGCATATAATTCCTTGATGGGAACCATTTCTTTTTTGCCATTAAGAACCTTGCCTACATTTCTATATTCTTGAATGTATTTAGCATCTTCAGGCGTATATGAACTTACCAACTGATTCAAGAGAATTCTGCTTTCTTCCTCTCTTACCATAAGGGAAGGCTGTAGCATGGCATTGCGACAATCGACACAATCCAACGTTTCCTTAAAGTCGAGTTTGGTAAACGCATCTGATAAAGGAATATCTTTGTATGGAATTTTCTCTCCCCAATTATCAGCTATATCTTTTACGTATCCCTCCAAAGATAATGAATACAAGTCTTCCGCCTTCTTTACGTCTTTCTCTGTTGGAACACATGCCTTTCCTTTGAATGCCCCGTCTCTCAAGAGGCTATTGATATGTTCACGAACATTGTTACTTCGGATATACTCTGTCCAAAAATAAATTGCAAATTCACGATTTGCCAACAACGCTACGTTTTCTTTCTCAAAGCCATAATGAATTCCTAGATTTTTGACATAGCTTGCTATTGTGTCCGCATCGCTATCTTTGGCATATTCATCAGACAAGTAGCGCAGTATTTTGATTCCATGACCTTGGTAATCGCACATACCTACGCTTTTCAACATGGTATTTGTAGCATACGCACTACTTAGAGTTAAATCTGAAATCGCATACGTAGAATCTGAACCGTCAGAGGAATAGAAGCGTATTTGTTTCTCCTTCTCATCAACGAGTCCCTTATTAGCCTTATACTCGTTAGCAAGGTCTGTAACGAGCTTGATGTTAACTTCCTCACTAAAAGAACATTGATGGTCAACATAATATTCAATCTTTTTGCGCTTCCATTCTTGTTCGTTTGATAAAAACGTACTTTCTGCTTTGCCTGCCAAATAGTTAATAAATCTTTTTGTTGTACCGTCAGCATAGGCCGAAGCTTCTACCTCATTTCCTAAAGTAATGTAACTGAACGGAACGACACCGCCGTAGTAGTCATTAATGCATACTTGGCTTATAGGCAAGAAGCCGCTCTTAGTAAGAAGCTGTAAACCCGTCATCTTGTCATAATAATCTCGTAGATCATCGCCAGCTTCCGCAATCATCTTGGGCAGTTCTGTGTCTTTTACGTCATTGAATTCAGAATTTTCGATGAGATCAACGACAAGTTCGCTTGTACTTTTGATGAGTCCAACGGACTTGAAGAGTATTCTCAAAGCTTTGCTGCTTTCGGAATCGCTAATATACTCTGAACTGACAAACTTTGCAGTCGGCTTAAGTCTCTTGACAATAGACTTACCCGCAAACCCATACTTTGTATTTAAGTACAGAGAATTTGCCGGCTCGTATTCGACTTCACCATCGTATGTTTCTACAAGCAGAGGGAAGTCCTTGTATGACGAGACGAGCTTCAACCTGCCCTCATCATTATAATTCTTGCATATCCATCGCCAGAATCCAACATTCTTCTCAACATCCGATTTCAACTGAGCCTTTACTGATTCGGATATTTTTGAATTACCCAACAACCCTCGAAGAGAATTGACATCAAGTCTCGTGAATTTAAGCCCATCAACCCAATATGCTTTATTGTCTTCATATAAAGGGCACAACACATTCAACAGGGAGCAATCGACAAATTGGCCGTCAATGAAAGTTCGTGTCACACCATCGGCAAAATAAATGACAGAATCAGTCTTTGCCAATTTATACACGTAGCCATCATCAGTCTGACGATCATATACGAACACAGGGAATTCTATGAGCTTGCTTATATTATCAGGGATAATTTTCTTCTGATTATCACTCATAAGCTTGTGGAAGCTCACATTGGACTCGATGTTTATTATGTTCGGGACTATGGCCTCTTTGTTTGGCAAAATGACGTTCTCAACAAAGTGGTTGATGTTGTACGGCACAAAGCCTATCAACTTCAATACCTCAGATGGCAATTTGTCCGAAGCTATTGAAATTTTATCAATAGGAATCCAATCGTTGTCGTCAACAATGTCACCTAATTCCGAATCATAGAGATAGTAAACATCAGCAGAATTATCCTTTGTCAGAATGCAGCCATTTTTGTCTATATAGGGGATGTCGCCAAAATGTTCATTTGCCTTTACGATTGTAAGGATGTCAGCGTGTGCATTGAGGAATCTATAAAAGCTTTCTATACGACTTTTGTCATTGCTTACCCAACTTACAATATCAGGCAGATTCTCTTTAATGAGGACAGCTAATCCGTTAGCATCATTTACCGTTTTGATTGCGAACTTGTCCTTCAAAAATTGCAGAGCAATTCCATTTCTGACGTAGGAACTGTCCAATATGAAGATGACATCATTCGGGAACCATAGCTCGTTTATTAAAGCTTTAAGTTCCGGGGTATCTTCATAGACAACATTCGTGTTATGACCATTAGATTCACCATCAACGTTTGTTCCGAACAACTTATAGCTACTCAGGGCTCCATCTGCAATAAATTCTTTATGAGCTTCTACGTATTTTACAAAGTCGATGCTATCATCAATGTTCTTTGAACTTGTGTCAACGCAGTAATCTGAAAGTATGACTTTTTGACTAAACTCTTCGCCCGAAAAGTTTATCACGTTAAAATTATTTATTAGGTACTCACATACCTCATCTTTATCCGCCTTCAGATAGCTTTCATTGAGGATTACAAAGGAAGAACTATTCACCCACGCTTTGCTAGCAAGTGACTTGATGTCTTCGCATGGCAGAAAGACCGTTTTAAGCCAATTATCATTGACTGTACCAGCATTGTCAACCATTGGTAAGTCAAGCAACTTGCCTACGAAAAGTTTGGCCGTAGTCAGAAAATGAACAAACGTGTACGAATTCTGTGGTTCTCTGAGTATTTCTTCTGTTGAATCAATATAGTCTTCTGAAATGATTTCATTAAGGAAATCACTCGCTTTGAACTCTCTAAAGAAGCTGTTCCCTTTTTCTTTGCTCCAGAATGGTTCGGACTCCAGTGCTTTTTTAACATTGATGTCCAGTCTGTCTAAATGACCATCACAATCGAAGGGAAGAATATCACCTAAGTAGTCTCCAATCTCGTAATATAGATCTTTTGCCTCATGTAATGAGCCATTGCATGCACAGAATACAGTTAGACCTTTGAAATCGTCTAACATTCCCTGCTTGAATAGATGCTTAACAAAGGCAGCATTATGCTCACTTTGACTCAACCATTTCTGAAAGTCTTTGTTCGGGCAAAGTTTGACTTTTAGATCATTATATTCTAAGGCATTTAGTACTGAAGTATATTTTTGGATGAAGCGTTGGAAATTGTTTCCTGTTCTAACAGACAAGTCGGGAAGGTACAATTCTCGATAGAATACGAGTCCATGATACGCATAGAAGTCAGAATCAAATATGATGTTATCCGTCGTAATCCTCGTTTCATCGAAAATTACCTCATCTAAACTTCTGATGCCATTAGTAGTTTTTATGAACTTGTTTTCTTTTGATTTTATGCATTCTTCGAATCCCTTTTTGAAAGCTTCAATAAAGTCCTTATTTGCAGGATATTTATCCTCGCAAGAATCAAAGTCAGGAATAAGACCAAACACACTATCAGCTTCATATTGACCATTATAAGCCCGTTCAAGCAGAGATTGTATCCACTTGAAGAAGCATTTCCCTGCGACATAAGCTAAGGTGACATTGAAATCAATATCATACGTCAAAGGTATGCCTTTCTGTATGTCATTTCTATCCGCATTAGGTATCATATCCGAATTCATCAAGAACTCGAATCCCCATATTGCGTCTTTGGCAGGAAGATAGCAATACAAGTTGGCACCCTTTATATTTCGTATTTGCTTTGTCTCGTCGTCGAATTCACAAGCAAATTGAGTCTGTACGCTTTCAAGGTCTTTGTATTTTTTTGGAATGCGCCCTCTCTCACCATGCTCTGTTATGTAATAATTGACAAGCTCTTGAAAGTCGTCACTGATTTCATTGACAGGCGTGTCATATGTTTCAGACACAATCCATCCGCCTTGCGTCTTGTCGCATTCGAGCTCAAGCTTGTTATGGTCAAAGTATTCCACAGACTTTACCTCAGGGACGAAAAGAATTACCTTTGGGTCACTGAAAAGTCGTTTTAATACTTCCTTGTATCCGTGATTTGCACGAGTCAGTATAGACTTATCTTTAGGACGAAGGGCAATCTTTACCCTGAACTTAGGATCTGCATTATCAAAGACGTCAGTAATCTGACGGTCAACATCAGCCTTCTCAGTCCAAATGGGCATAATTGCCCATGGCGCATTTTGGACTTCTATCTCTTCGGCCTTCTCGTCAAAGCGAAAGTGATAATTGCCGGTCTCGATATATACGTAGTTGCTATCATGGAACACTGTCTTAAAGCCAATACCTTTATAACCTATCGTCTTCCTATTATCAGCTTTCTCTTTTTCGTTGATGCCGCAAATACCAGATATGTTTCTCTCATCAAACACACGTCCTGTATGCATGAAAAGCAGGTAATCATCCGTTATACGGAATTGTACTTCTACTTTTTCTCCATCGACGGGATAGTCATTGGCGTTTTGAAGAAGTTCGTATATGAAAGTATCGTCATGAGAGCTTAACTGACTTTCCAATGTGTCAAGAGAACCCTTTGTGGTCTCAAAGTCACCAGACAGGTCGTCATGACGGTCTTTGAAGAGCGTGTCAATTAACCATTGTGGCTCAACGTCGCCATATGGCTTTGACAAGTCAATGGTTATTTCATGGGGGGCTTCTTTATAGTCGTCAACTATTTTGAATTCAAATTGAAAGAAGCTGCCTTCCTGTACATTCTCAAGCGGTGCACTTAAATCTATTACTACAGACGGCTTTTCTGCCTTATCCTCATAGATAGGATAATATCCGATTCGCTTGAAGTTAGGCTTACGGATGTCAGATATGGTATATTTCCCTTTTTTGCTGTCGAATGTATACTTCCCAATTAGACGGTCATCTCCCTCACGAAGTCGCCATAGTCGGGAAATTCTATATTTTAATGATGCTTTTGTAATATCCATAAAACAGAAAAGTTGAAAGGCTATAGAAGTTAGTGCACACAACTATAGCCTTACTGTAATTGTTTACCGAATGCTAGAAGCCTTTTTTAAACAACACCATATCTTCTCCCCATAAATCCACAAGGTAGGAGATCTCTATTGGGAAGAAGCTTGAAGAATGATCATGATTTTCAATGACAGGACAAATAATTTTGCCATCCTCAATGCTGCAGACCCTTGCACCATTATTTCGTATCACGATAAGGCCTTTATCAATCTTATCATATACTTTTTGGAGATCCACAATAGCAACCTTCTGAAATTCTGTGCAAAGTGATAAATCGTACTTTGAACAATTGGTTATACCATAGGTGAAATAGTTGGCATTCAACTTATAATACTCTGACTCGACTCTATCCTTATGTGAGTTGTAGTCTCTACGGTACCGAATAGTAAAGTCGGAGTACCGATAGTATTTCCTTTCACGGAATCTCTCCTGCACGGTGTGAAGTAAACCTTTCTCATCTCTGAAAATATAATCCACACCATGTTTTACGTCAAGATCGTTAAGTTGGGTTGGATCTACTTTTAATTCTTCCCATCCCAACTTTTTGTACACCGTAGGAATAGCTACATTCTCATGGATGTAGTCAGTGTACATTCTGTCAGTAATGTAATTTGTCATAATCAATCAGGTTTAACCATCGTTTGTATGAAGTTTATTTCATCATTATCGAGGTCATATTTTTTAAATAGTTTATCGTCGCTCCATGGACATGAAAAATCCTGCTGTGGAACGAGTGCATATACAGAGCGTGACGTATGCTGTGTATTTTTCTTTAATGTTAGCATTAAATGAAAAAATCTTGTCTGAGTATAGCTATATGCATTATGCATTTCTTCTCTTGAACTAAACGGACCAATAACAACGTACGTCTCTGTACAACAAGTATTGGGTTCGCCTTTGATAGGTTTAATCCAATCTGTTTTAACATCACCTGCACCTATGGCTTCGGGCACAAATAACTTATATTGATCAATCCATTTCGGATTGACTGTAATTTTGTTCCTTTGAATATAGCCAGTGTCTTTCTGCGCATATATAAATACATCTCCCGGATGTTCGCTGTGATGATAATCTCTAAAATTCGATGCGAACCCAAAAGGCTTTCTTACACTTACTATATCCTCCATAGAGGGAAAAGAAGAATGTTCATCAAGCTCCTTCTGCTTTACTTTTCTCAAAATCGAAATTGCGCTGTTATATCTGATAAAGATATCACAGCCAGGTTCTATGAGGGGTCTTCTCATTTTAGAGACGATAACACCATTATCATAGGTAGAGACCTCACAATCTCCTCTGTAGTCTTTATCCCATAACATATAGGACACCCCGCCTTTGATTTCTACACCAGGGAAGCAATCTACAGCGTGTGGATAATCGAAGAGAGTTCTAATCCGCTTATCTTTTAGCATTTCATCCCTAAAATTATTAAGCCCTTTACCACCAGAGAACCATCTAGAAGGTGTTATTAGCGATACATAATTAGGACGTATTTTCTTTGCTAAAGTTATAAAAAGATGATAAAGAGGCCTTGCACTAGCATCGTGCCCCCCGTCCATAACCTGATATGGTGGGTTTCCCACAATTGCTCTGAATTTCATTGCTTCATCATTATTAGTTTTCCAAAAATGTTTACCATCTATTAGAGTATTGGCAACAAGTGCTTGATTCTCTATGATCCCATTTATTATTTTCGGATAATATTTCGCGTTAACCTTTACAGGGCGGAATCCAGCCAAAGTACGGATGGTAATACTACGAGCCATAGGAGTCTTACAAACCACAAAGATGTTATTCTCAATTGTAGCATCCCATAAGCTTTGGGCAAACGCGTGTCCTATCTCTCCATATTTTTGCTTCATCGCCTCCACACGGGAACGATATATATTGTAAGCGCAATAGAGTGGATAGAGGCCACTCTTTGAGTTGATTTCCAATATGCGGCTGTCTGTGCTGAATACATTATCAGTAACATTCTTGTAACCAATATAGCGTGGCACGTCAAGCATTTGCTTATAGTCGTTGTCATAGAAACAATAACCCCCTAAGCAGTCTCCCATATGCATGTTCACAACACGCCATGGGGTGAGTACCGTCTCCTTGTCCGGGTTACGGAAGGTATTGAAGATTGTGGCTATTCGCACAATTCGCTCTTCTATCGTGAATTTGTCGGCAGCTTTAGCCATCTCACGAATACGTTTTCCTGCTTCACGGAACACATCCGGGTCGTAATACTTCTTGAATTTAGAGAATACTTCCTTTGTTACATCCTTTGGCATGAATTCTTCCCACGAAGTATCATCAACAATGTCCACGAAATTGTCAATGGTAATTTCTTCGCTCTCATCTTTGAGCTCAGCTCCGTATATCAATAAAGGCATACGTATTGAAATGCCTCGCAGAATACTGATAGCCTCACGCCGCTGGGTCTGTTTCTGTTTTAGCTCATCGAGTCTTGCTTGCTCTTCAGGCGTTAATTCTTTTTTGCTCTTCTTTTGTAATTTCTCCTTCTCTTCGTATTCCTCATCGGTAAAGCCTTGTTGGTTGACATTAATGTCACCAGTCTTTTCCATAGCCTTGGTTTTACCGATAATACCCTTGAGATTCTTGAAATCAATGAGGTCTACAT
>JAKVJW010000066.1 GCA_022486815.1 Prevotella sp.
TGTCCCTCATGGCACCATTCCAGTCAGCCTACAAGAACAAGGCCAACGACCAGCTTGAGGGTATGGTGGGTACGCTCCGTGTCAATGCCGCCCGTCTTGTTTCCCCTGAGGCTTACTGGGTGTTCACAGGCGATGACTTCGACTTGAAGATTTCCGACAGGAACAGTCCCAGCTACCTTGTCATTGCCAACGACCCTGAGAAGGAGCAGGTCATCGGCTCGCTCAATGCCCTTATCCTCAACCGACTGGTCACACGTATCAACAGCAAGGGCAACCTGCCCGTGAGCATCATCGTCGATGAGCTGCCCACGCTCTACTTCCACAAGATAGACCGACTTATCGGTACGGCACGAAGCAATAAGGTCGCCGTCATCCTCGGTTTCCAGGAACTTCCTCAGTTGGAAGCCGATTATGGCAAGAACGGTATGCAGAAGATTATCACCACCTGCGGCAACATCTTCATGGGTGCGGCCCGCAACAAGGAAACCCTCGAATGGGCACAGAACGATGTCTTTGGCAAGGCTAAGCAGACTAGTAAGTCAATTACCATCAACGACTCGAAGGTCAGTACCTCCATTAGTGAGAAGATGGATAACCTCGTCCCTGCCGCCAAAATTGCCGACATGGCCACCGGCTGGCTCGCCGGACAGGCTGCCCGTACTTCACTCCCACAGAGCGCAGCTCCTTCAGCAGCATCAACCTTGAGGAAAGCCCGGAGTTCAAGACGACGAAGTATTTTTGCAAGACTAACTTCAATATGGCAGAGATCAAGAAAGAAGAGTCACAGTACGTTGACCTCCCCAAAATCTACGCCTTCAGCGATGCCCGTCAGAAGGAAGTCATGCTGAACCGCAACTTTGCTCGAGTTAACCGTGAGATTGACGAGATGATAAAGAGCCTGCTCAATTCTCAGTAAGTTATCACAAGTGATTAAGCATCAATAGGGATATTCTCTCAATCTGTAGGGAATATCCCATTGTTCTTTGCCAAATTATCACTACCTTTGTACCATACATCAACAACGTATCTTATGCACAAAATCATTACGCTTATCATGTGTGTGGCTTTCTCTGCCACGATGTCAGGACAGACAGTAAAAGTAGAAGACCGTGTCAAGACACTCGAAGGAGAAGTAAAGACCCTGAAGGGTCAAGTTGAAATGCAGAATGGTCAGATGGCTTCAATGCAATCCCGACTTAACGAGCTCGCAGATCGGAATGCTGAGTACAAAAAGCAGTTGGACATTCGCCAGATTCTTTCCGTGACAGTGGATAGTGTCAAGTATGGAATTGCTTCAACTGAAGGAAATACCAAAACTGGCAATGTTATTGTCACGCTGATGGCGCTTAATACTGGTGATGATGCTTTCCCAAAGATTCTTCATGGTGCATCCCTTAATGATTATGACGGCAACATCTATCAGTGCTCGGAGGATTCCATGTCTGTTGGCGGTCTGAGCAACTATGAAGTTCTCCGAAAGAATATCAATACGAAGATATACCTAAAGTTCACGAAAGTATCGGCTAATGCGCGTATTTCAAACATCTCTTTCTATGGTGGTGGCGGAACTACGCTCTTTAGCCTTCGTGACATTAAAATCGACTGGAAGTAAAATTGCAGGTATTGTCAGTTCGCTAACTGACAATACCTGCTTGCTTATTAGCCCTCGTTTGGGAATGAAGAGATCAGTATACTTTGCTTACCAGTCACTATCAGACTTAGTTTTCTTTATGCCACTATGAGCACTATTCGCATTGGAGGGTTAGCCGTTGTCTGGTAGAACGTTATAATGGGGCTTAACATTTTTGCCTAGGAAAGCCTAAAAAAGGGGGGGGAATAATTTGCTGGTCTTTAGAAAAATCTGTATATTTGCAGCGGTTTTTATGCATAAGTGGGATTATAGCAGGAAAAGCTTGATTCTATTTAGTAAAAAAGCTTGTCAAACTCTTATAGCGATGATGTAAGACATCTCTGCATAGAGAGGACGACAATATACGATTGTTTACTCAAAAAGCGTCGTAATGGTCTTTAATTTGTTGAATAGCTTATCAAAGCCGACTCGTTCGGTGGAGAGTATAGGCTATCTTGATAGCCAATTAGTACATTTGAGAAGTGGAAGTGTATCTATGAATCATCTGTACTTGGGTCTGACTCAACAAGACCTTGACCTGGGAAGGACATCACCTTTCCGAGGGAGGTAGAGGAATGTACCACCTTTTTATAAGACAAAAGACTGCAATAGGCTTATGTGGTACGTTATAAAGACTGATTTCGGCAAGGAGCATAACGCTAAAGAGGAACTGAGCAAAGTCCCTCAAATATCTGCCAGACTTCCTCTACGGCGTGTTACAACGTCCACTAAAGGGAAGAAACAGAGCGTAAGGTTCAAACCCCTCATTGATGGTATCTTGTTTATACATGTCCTTAAAAAGGATACCGGGATATTGAAGGCCATGATGAAAGGTTCTGGCTTTTTTATCCACAAAGACGGAACCCAGTATGAATCAAACGCACACCTGTTAAGTTATTCTTCTGAAGCCATAACTCTTGACGAACGGTTATCAATGGCTAAAGTTCCTGAGCAATCTATGAGGTTGTTCTCTATTCTCAACAGTCAGAAAGAAGCCGAGAAAGCCTTGGAAGATGTTGAAATCATAGACTCTAAGACATATAAAGAAATTGAATCCGAGTATGATACGGTATGTATGGTCAACGGACCTTTCTTCAAATTTCAAGGCGTTATCAGACAGGTTAAGAGAAACGGGAAAAAGGATCACAGGCTTTTTATTCGTACCGGTTCTTGTGCGGTAAGCATATCAAACATCAGAAAATTCAACTATCTAATAGTCCGTGAGGCCCCCAATGGTGAAAACGCCAAAAAAGTAAATACATGGAGGTTCATAGATTACCTGATAGGCAAACTTCAGGCAACCTACTTTACCAATGACGCAGGACCTGCACTCCGTAATATTCTTCTCAATCTCAGCAAGGGAAAGGCAATGGATGATGTCAAGCGCATGCTATTAGTTTCTTCACTTGTTGAAAAGGACAATGATCGGAGAAATTCCCTCGCCTTGCAGGCAGCATTCATTGAGAACGCCAATTCCACCACGGAATCTGTATTAGAGGCGCTCAATTCATATTTCATCAATTCTGATGAAAGTGTCTCCATGGGTCTAAAAGACCTTGTACCCAATGTGCAGCTTCGTCCTTTCCTCACTCCTACACCAGGTAAAGAGATTGGTAAGGATGGCATATATACATTGCTAGAACATAAGGATTTTACTGAAATCATTCTCAATCTCGATCTTACGAAAGTCTTCATTGATAAGAAGTATAAATTTCCGTATGGATTAAAACCTAAAAAGGGTGATTTTACTTACTATGCACATATTGGAGTCAAAAAGGATGATGAGTGCAAGAGTCTGATATTTTTCGTGAATTGGAGCGGTTTTATGGATGAGTACCATAAAATGGAGAAAGAAGGAAAAAATCGACTAAAATCAGACATGATTAAAAGAGGTCATGTCTATATGCCGGAACTGCTTAATAGCAATACAGATTTTTATGTATCTCCCGAATTAGCCGGTTTTAAGAAGGAGTTAAAAGACATTAATATAGAGAAGATAGTTCGCATGTTGCATGCCTATCAGGATGCTCCTCTGAATTATAACTTCTTACATAACTTCAAGCCCATCATAGACTTTCTCAAGCCTACCATCCATGCGGCTGTTGAGATGTGGCAGATCTCCCGACTTACAGATTGGTATGATTTGGCACAACGATATGTCTTATTGCACAAACTCCCAACGGAAGAGGATAAGCAATCCTCGGATGTGGAATGACTTTAAAAAACGTTGCAGCTAATATTTGTAACATAAAAACACCATACCGTGCGTGTTCAGATAAATAACTAAGACAAGATATTGTGGAATATACATATAAAGGTAAGGACTACCCGAAGGATCTAAACATAAAACATCAGGAGGTGTTTACTACACTTTCAAAAGACCCTTTGGACATAACCCGACGTGAGTTTGACCACCTGTTCGACATTCCTACAGAAGAATTCTGCGCTGATGAAGAACAGTTAATCCTTTGGGAGCTTGGCAAGCAATGGGGCAAAAGTGCAGAGCAGTTGGAGTCAGATACGACTATCAACCAAAATCAGTACACAACAGGTATCATCAGGTAGAGATCGAGGACGGTGTCCGCAGACTCTTTGAATGGTATAGAGAGGAAATAAAAGGATAAAAAATAGTGAATATTGTTTATTTTAAAAAAAATTATAGAGCTAATTAAGATAAAAAGCTGTCTATAATAAGAAGTTAATACAAGGATGATAGAAATTAAGGATAAGATAGACTGCTGTGGATGTAACGCTTGTGGCGATATATGTCCAAAGGACTGTATTACTTTTAAGACAGATATTGAAGGCTTCTGGTATCCAGAAGTCGATATGGATAAATGTATTAACTGCCATCTTTGTGAGAAGGTGTGCCCAATCATTAAGCCAGCTGATTTCGTTAAGCGTTTTGATGTTCCGAGGGTCTATGCTGCTTATACTAAAGATGATGACATCCGCACGGATAGCACTTCTGGTGGTATACACTCTACATTGGCTAAAGCTATGTACAAGCGTCATGCCTTTATCGGTGGTGCTGTTTATAATGAGGATCACACCTGCAGTCATATATTATCTAATGACCCGGCTATACTCCCCAAAATCCGCAGTAGTAAGTATTTGCAGAGTAGCTTAGAGGGTCAATACAAAGAGATTAAGGATAAGCTTAAAGCAGGAGAACAGGTTCTGTATTGTGGTGCTCCTTGTCAAATTCAAGCTCTATATAAGTTCCTGCGTAAGGAATATGATAACCTGACAACTGTAGACTTTATTTGCCGTGGTGTGAACTCTCCAAAGGTGTTCAAGGCGTATGTGAATATGCTTGAGAAGCAGTATGGTTCTAAGGCAACAGAGATTAAGGCTAAGAATAAGAAGTGGGGATGGCATAACTTCTCCCTCCGTGTTAACTTCGAGAATGGTGAGGAATATTGTAAGGACCGTTGGCATGACCCATTCTTCGTAGGCTATCTACAGTATGGTAACTTTACTCGTCCTTCATGTTATGATTGTCGCTTCAAGGGCTTTCCTCAGAAGGCGGATATTACCTTGGCTGACTTTTGGGGTATTGAAAAGCTCGACAAATCTATGGACCAGGATAGAGGTACTTCTCTTGTCATGGTCAATTCATCTAAGGGTATGGCTTTGTTTGATGAAATCAAGCCAGATATAGTATGGAAAGAGTTTACTCTCGATGATGCCAAGGCTGGTAACCCAGCTCTGACATCTTCTCTTGAGGCAACCCGTCCTGATCGCGATGAGTTTTTCGATGCACTGGATAAGATGCCTTTTGATAAGGTGGCTGACAGGTACTTCCCAATGCCAACTTTAAAGAGAGAACTAAAGAAAAAAGTTAGGAAAATTCTTTGTCCTATCAAGAAACTTATTAAGTTGCCACTTACACTAGGCTTAAGCTATAATAACTGGAGAAACTTCCTGAATATCAATTTCTTTAGCAGTCATGTCTCTAAGGGTAAGCGGATAGTATTCTTTGGTACTCCAAATTGCATAGTTCAGTTGGACAAGGGGAGTAAACTCAATCTTTCTGATAAGTTGACTATGGGTACGTGCCAGGTTAAGCGCTCCAAGATGGAGACTCGCCTGCTTCTTGAAGAAGGTGCAGTTATGGATGTGAAAGCGCCATTCTCTATGTATGCTGGTTCTTATATCCGCGTCTTTAAAGGTGGCCATCTGATTCTTAATGGCGGCTTCATCAACGAGAATGTTCAGATTTCATGCGGTTCTACTATTGAAATTGGCAAGGGATGCACTATTGGACGTGATGTTGTCATCCGTTCATACGATGGTCATACTATCCTGAAGGAAGGCTATAAGATAGCAGAGCCAATTAATATAGGTGACCATGTCTGGATTGGACAGGGTGCAACTGTACTGAAGGGTGTTACCATAGGTGAAGGTGCTATTATTGCGGCCGGAGCCGTGGTGACTAAGGACGTCCCAGCGCACACTGTTGTTGGTGGTGTGCCTGCAAAGGTTATCTGTGAAAATGTAAAGTGGAGGGCCTAAGATAATGACTGCGAAAACTACAAGTGAGAACAATAAGCGGATAGCTAAAAATACTCTCATGTTATTTTTCCGCATGTTACTACTCTTGTTTATAGGACTGTATACATCACGTATTGTACTAGCCAACCTAGGTTTAGTGGACTATGGTGTTAACAATGTTGTTGGTGGCATGGTCAGTATGTTCGTATTCCTCAATGGAACGTTAGCAACAGGAACACAACGATTTCTTACTTTTGCCTTGGGAGAAGGTGATTTAAAAAAACAGATAGATACCTTTTCTACGACATTTTACGTACACCTTTTCATGGCTATCATTCTCGGATTGGTTACACTTATAGTTGGATATTGGTTTTTAGAACATAAATTGGTGATTCCTGATAGTCGTATGGGTGCGGCGAGATGGGTGTTTTACTGTTCCGTTATAAACATAGTTTTAGGTATGACGCAAGTGCCTTATTCTGCTAGTGTTACCGCTCATGAGGATATGGGAGTTTACGCCTATATGAGCATCTTTGATGGCATTTGTAAACTTGCTATAGCATATGCACTAACGATATCTCCTGTGGACAAATTGAAATTGTATGCTGTCTTATGGATGATAGTAGGTATTGTCGATTTATTGGTTTATCGTATTTTTTGTTTATGGAAATATAAAGAATGTCATGTACGATTGATATTCGATAAGAAACTTTTAAAAGAAATACTCACTTTCTCTGGTTGGAATGTTATGGGGGTTGGTGCAGTAATGCTCAACAACCAAGGTATGAATGTCCTTCTTAATTTGTTCTTTGGCCCAATTGTCAATGCTGCCCGTGGTATCGCTAATCAAATTAATAATATTGTTAATCAGTTGGTTGGGAACTTCCAGACGGCAACAAACCCGCAGATTATCAAATATTATGCCGAACATGAATATGAAAAGATGATGCATTTGATTTTCAACGCATCTAAATTTTCTGGTTCCTTGATGATGATAGTGTTGGTCCCGATATTCTTTGAGATTGACTTCGTTCTGAACATTTGGCTTGGAAAATATCCTGAGAATACGGCATTCTTCGTGCGTGTCGTACTGTTCTCATCTTTCGTCTATTCAATGACTCAGCCTGTTGTGATGGGAATACATGCTGTGGGTAAGATGAAAACGGTTAATATCCTTGCAGGTAGCAACCTCTTAATGATTTTGCCTGTTTCATATTTGTTGCTTAAACTTAACGCAGGATTACATGTGGTAATGATAGTTAGTATCATTCCATGGTTTATAGAGGTTCTTATTGAGAGTTGTCTCATGCAGAAGTATGTTGGCTTCAGTGTTGTAAAATTCTATAAAAACGTTTACGGAACTGTATTTCCAATCTTGATAGCATCAAGTATTGTACCAGCTGTCATTTGCTATTTCATGGAGGATGGATGGCTTAGATTTTTCATCGTCGGCCTTGTAAGTGTGGTAATCTCAGTAAGTCTAGTCTATAATTTCAGTCTTTCTCAACACATGAGGGAGATGGTGAAGAATAAGGTTAAATTAAAATTAGAAAGATGGGTTTAAAACATCTTATTGGTGAGTTCCGTAATCTAAGGAAGTATATGCGGACGGGGGGGGTAGTATATACTACAGTATCAACTGTTAACCCCCATGAGCAACTCCTTGGTAAGAATATTCTTATAACAGGCGGAACAAGTGGTATAGGACTGGCAATCGCCCGAATGTTTTTGTCTGAAGGTGCCAATGTCGTGATTACTGGTAGGCATCTCTCAAAACTTACAGAGGTATCACAGTCAATAAACAGTCAGCATTTAGACATTCTGCAGTGGGATGTTTCTGAGCCAGGAATACTCGAGTATAAGTTTATTGAATTAGACAAGCTTGTCTCTTCAATTGACATCTTTATCAATAATGCTGGTGTTTACGATTATGCTCCCTTAGGGCAGGTTACACCCGAGATGTTTGATAAGGTGATTGGGACTAATGAACGTGGACTCTATTTTATGTGTCAGGCAGAAGCTACATACTTTCTGAACAGAAAACTTAAAGGTAAAATCATAAATATTTGTTCTATCGCGGGACTTGTACCAGGGATGAATCCTTATTCCGTATCTAAATGGGGTGCTACTTGTATCACAAAAGGCCTCGCTAAACAATTGGCGCCAAAAGGTATTATTGTGAATGGTATTGCTCCAGGTAATGTTGTAACTAACATTCATGATGGCGTACGCGGTAAAGATATCAAAGACAATGCTTATATGCCTGATCATCTCACTCAGCGATACACTCTTGTTGAAGAGGTTGCTGGATTGGCTCTTTATTTGGCTAGCGATATAGCCAATAATGTTGTCGGCCAAGTCATCGCAATAGATGGCGGTTGGACTTTAAAATAATTCAAAATGACATTTCTCATTATTTGTTTTTTATGTTTGCTTGTTTGCGTCCTTGGATATAGTATCCTTGACAACATTTATAAGCATCAATCATATACAGATATCTTTCGTTTGAAAGATGTTCCAAAGAATGCTCGGTTTGATCTTGTTAATCTGGGGAGTAATCATCCAAAGTATGGATTGGACTATTCCAATACTTCCATAAAGGCTATGAATTGGGCGGTAGGTCCAGAAACTTTTAAGTATGATTTTATCGTTTTAAAAAAGATGATAAGGCACTTACATAAAGGATCTTTTGTCGTTATACCTGTATGTCTCTTAAATTTTTTTCTGCTTGACTACAAATCTAAGAGTGCGTATATAAGATACTATGCTTGGCTTAATAAGAACGAGATGCCTGACTATGATGAGGAACAATATAATAAGGAATACAAATATCCTCTCCTTCGTCACCCGAAACGTGTAAAAGGGATAGTCAAAAAACTGATACATAAACCAGCATCAGATTTGGATCACAATCCTATGTCTAAACTTCAATTAGAGAAAGATGCTGCCTGGTGGATAGAACAATGTTGGGACAAAGAGTTTGATATCGACATTGAGAATATGAAAACTCTTTCAGATGTGAATAAAAAATCTATAGAAGGAAATGTTAAGATCATGTCTGATATGATATCGCTCTGCGAGGATAATGGATTTATACCTGTGGTAGCAATTTTGCCTACAACCAAATACCTGCGCAACAAGTTCTCAGATGATTTCGTTCAGACTTATATCATGTCTAACATATCAAAGGCTATTAATGGACGTGATATCAAACTGCTTAATTATATGAATGAAGAGTCATTACAGAATGTAGATTATTACTTTAATTCTTTCTTTATGAATAAGCGTGGCGCTAAAATCATGGGAAAGCGTTTGGTTGATGATCTTAAAAAGGAAAATAATCAATTTAATTGAAAGATATGAGTACTAAGAGCTTCATAAAGAAAGTTGTTAAAAAAGTATTTTTTGGGGGAGGGTAAAACAACTGTGACCTATGCTAAAGTTCAACAGATTCAAAGTCCCCGTTTGTTTGAAGGAAAGACAGTCTTGATGACAGGTAGAAGTAGTGGTTTTGGATATAGCATGGCAGAGAAGTTTGTTGCTGAATTGGCAAATGTTATCATTACTGGTCGTAATGAAAGAAAGCTGAATTCAGTAGCTAATCAGCTTGATAGCGACAAAGTTAAGTCCATGGTTTGGGATATCTCAGATATCGACAATATTAAGTCGAATCTCACCCAAGCTATTAGTTTCTTTGGCTCTATTGATATGTTTATAAATAATGCTGGAGTTTGGAAACCTTTTAAACCGTTAGAAACTTCAGAAGACAAATGGGATGCTGTCATTGATACTAACCTTAAAGGTTTATATTTTATGATGCAGCAGGAAGCCTGTTATTTGCTTTCAAAAAGTAAAAAGGGAAAAATAATAAATATAACTTCTGTAGAAGGCATACGGACAGATTTTAATCCTTATTCAGCATCTAAATGGGGCGCAAATGATTTTCTGTGTAGTGATTGTGGTACTAATTTTTGTTAATTCAATATATATATCTTTGTAAATAGCTAAAATACAACTACTTTTATGGAAAAATACAGACCGATGTTGCTCAAAGACTTTTTCAGTAGATTTCCTGACGAGGATAGT
>JAKVJW010000067.1 GCA_022486815.1 Prevotella sp.
GTCAATGAACTGCCGCAAACCTATGCCCTCGTCAAACTCGTGATGCATAATATGACACAACTCAAATATTCGGTTGAAACTATCAGTAGGGGTAGGAAAGGTGAAACAGTCCTCTGCCGAATTATATGTGACAAGATGATTGCTTACCTCTAATCTCTGACTGTCGAAATAACGTTGGAGCCTCTTGTTTCTAAAAGGATTATTGAGAATTGATGGATAGACATGTACTTCAACGGGTACCTTATTATAGATAGGGTAGTCGATGTGCAGGTACATCATCTTGGCTTCTGGAAATGATTTACGGACATAATTTCCGATCTTGTCACGTACCGAATTTTCTTCTTTCTGTGGCCAAGCCCAAATATCAATATCCCCGGATGTCCTCAGTTCAGGCATCGGATAGTGTAAGGCATTTCCCTGTCCTTTCAGTATGCAGCAGTCGAACCCGTCACCGTGGAATCGACGTGCTATGTCCGCCGTCTTCTCAAACAATAGTGTGTTTCGCTTTCGTAGTTTTGCCACTTCTCCTATCCATTCTATCACATCGTCCTTATTTGGTTTATTGCCAAGCCAATTACAATCATTTAACTTGATATTATCGAAGAGTATCCGACGTCCATAAATGCCAACAATTGCCTGTTCTTTAGCAAATTTTAGCAATCCCTGCCAATTAATATTTGCAACGCTGTCAGGCACTGAACTATCATCGTTCAGTGCAAAACGAAGGAATTCAAGATAAGTGTCAACGCTCATTATAGTATACAATTATTTACCCGTTAGCTTCTCCAACATAAACCTCACAGGGAACACAAAAGCAGCCTCGGCGTACCTCTTTCTTGTGTGCGGCTCTTTGTACATACGATACACAAAACGTAGCCCATGCTTGTCAACCCAGTCGGGATAATACTCAGCCTTGTCCTGTGCTGTCTGGTGGATGAATCCACCACAGGTGAAGCCGATGCCCTGATAACCCGCATCACGGACTTTCAACAAAAACTGCTCCTGCTTGATGATACCCATACCTACAATCAGGAAATCAGGATGTAGAGTCACTATCTTCTTTGCCTCTTCATCCATCTCCTGCTCGCTTTTAAAGTAACCATTGCGATAATAGCAGATGTTCAATCCTTGGAAACTCTTTTCAAGGTTCACCACCGCTTTCTCTACCATTTCATGCTTCGTGGCAACAATCGCCACGGACTTCCCTGTCTTGGCAGCGTATGAGAAAACAATCGGTGCAAGACTCGTCATATCGAAGCTTCGCCTCTTTACTGTTTCTCCATAGCCCAGCTTGATAGCTTTGGCAAGTAAACCGCCATCGGCAAAGATCCCATCAAAAGACGAAAACAACTCCTTGTGCTTTAATGCATCAAGGTAAGACACAGGATTGAGAAAGGTAAAAATTCCTTCTCCTCCTTTCAATATCTCTTCGACGGACTGCTTGTCCGTAGAAAGTATCTTATCAATAAGTGGAGACATAAAATTTAAAATTAATATGCGTACCTAAGCCACTGAAAGCCGCGCACGTCTTTCATCCTGATGATGAATTCAGACGATAGCCAACAGACAATCAATGTAATGACATAGAGCAATGGTCCATTGTGCATACTGCTAAAAAGATATTTGGGTATCTTTTTGAAGCTGTCGTGCACACAATAAAAGATGATGCTGTAAACCCTTAAACGTTTATAGAGTATGTCATTAGAAGGTAAATTCCAGGTGTAAGCTGAAATGAAAAGCATGATAACTACTAATATCTGACCTACATATGGAATGTAACCCTCAAGTAAGAAGAACGCCAATACAGACAGCCATGCTATCTTGTTTGGGATTCTTTTTATTGTGTCAACCACTTTATTGTTTGAAAGTATATAGCCTATTGATATCCAGAGCAAACCAGCAAGGAAAGAAAGTCCCAGATTAGGATTAATATTTTCTGTAAACCAAGTAATTCCATTCTGTATGCAGACAGGCATGTCAGAAGGATGGTAGATTATTTGTGTAACTCCAAAGGGTACAATCCATACACCCCATTCCTTAAAAACTTTACCTAAGCCATAAATAATAGGCACTCCAATTAGTAATGCAACAAAGAACCAACTGGCATCGAAAGTGTCTTTTAAAAAGAAATCCTTTACTATTAAGCATATTCCATGAAATACTGAACCCTGTCGATACTCCGTTCGCTGCATTAATATGATAGGCATCCAAACAATTGTCCAAAACCCATATAGCACAAGTAATCTCTTTTCATAATGGGCTATCGATTGAAGTTGATTTGATTGCTTTCTCAACTTTGAGAAAAACAAGAAGGCTGAAATCACAAAGAAAGTAGGAACAGCCAGGCCTTCAATTGGAAGAATTAGATATTGTAATATGGGGGGGGGGTAACGCAGTACTCCCCTTAACATGGATATCCACGATAAGTAAGGCCAAAATGAATTTCAAAACATCAAGGCCTGCGATAATCTTCTTTGATTGCATTTGAGAATATTATAAAAATTATTTTTTTAATGAGTCATGAAATGTCATAACCGACAAATTTAATCTTTTTGCGCTATAAGCTTATTTGCTTTGAAATTTTAAACACAATCTTTTCATCAGCGTTTATATCAAACTTTCTTGCAAATAGACAGTTTGAATTCATAATTTTGTCATAGTCCTCCATACGAAGTGTCTTGGGTGACGGCTGCTTTGAGTTGAAGTCAACATATCTCAGATTTCCTTCTTTAGCAAAGGCGAACGATGGATTTGCCAACAGAATCATCTGTTTGTATAGTTCATCGCATGAAGTTGAATGAGTAAAAATGGGACGGTATAGTTTCCATTTGTCTACGATTTCTTGGACTGCCCTTTGAGTAAGACTGCACCAATTGGCTCCATAGGCAAATTTGAGAGGACAGTGCTTAAGGCGGTTGACGAAAGGTACTTGAATAAGTATCAGTATCTTCCTCACCAATTCTGCCAAGGGATACTTTCTTCTATTTCTTACGAAGAAATGATAATATTTAATGCGCCTTATATATTGTTTAGGCGTGCCAATATCAATGAACTCTTCTTTTTTGTCTTTGAAGAAGTCATGTATGTCATCTTGTGATTTGATGGGAAGGTCAGCGCCTGAGATAAGATGTATTCGTGAATATGTATTCCCTGATTGCAATACAGAATGAAACAAGTCTACTTCGACATCTGCTTGAGATATATCGCTCCATCTGACATCGGCGGACTTAATGAGTTCCAAATGGGAGTTACTCACCGATACACCCCCCATACTCTTGTAGTCATCAATCGACTTCGCATCAACATGCAGGTAAATATCGTTTCTTCTGTCATCAATCATGTCTAAGAGCAATTGAAGTTGTCGCCAGTTCCCATGAGCCATGATACAATATGCATGCTTGTCTGAATTATCCATTATAATATAAGTCTCACTTCTGTCTTGATGTGGTTATCGCATCATACTGGTTGAACTGCCATGTTTTGTCGTTGTGGCTTTCCCATTTTTCTGTCTGTTTGAGCAATGTCTGGCGATAGGTATCATCATAAAGACCACGAACCAAGAGCTTCGCTAATTCACTCTCGTCGTCATGTATGACTGTATCCATGTCCCGGCAATTTTCAGCATTGAAGATATATTGCAACCAGATATCTTTATCTGCAAACATCTCTTCCGGCACTGCTTTCCTGCTGCCTACGAATGGAACGCGAAGTGAGGAAATCTCCGCAAGCACAATAGGGAAACCCTCGAAAATGCTTGAAAGGACAAAGAGGTTTGCATTTGCCATGTATTTATAGGGATTCAGACTGAAAGGTAGGAAAGTCACTTGCTCGCCTAAAGACAAGTCATTGCTCAGTTGCTTCAGTTCATCAAGGTTATCTCCTGCACCAATCAGAACGAGCCGGCTGTCAGGATGATCTTTGGCAATCAGAGAAAAAGCCTTCAATAGCTTCCATTGTGCCTTTTGGTCTGAGAATCGACCGATGTTAAGAATATATTTCTTATCCGTTTCGAATATAAAATTGGCAATGGGCTCTTTGGCCTTCGTGGCTATATCCTCACGGTCAACATAGTTGTTGATAACAGACACATTCTCTGTCTTTACACCGAAACTCTCGACAAGGTCTTGCTTGACTTGCTGCGACACAGCAACCACATGCGGACATTTGTTATAGCACTTGCGGATCATGCGGTATACTAGTTTCCGAACTAATGGATTACTCACCTTAGTATATTGTATAGACAGGACATTATGCACGGTCATCACCTTGGTAGCCGATGTCGTCAACTTACCTACAAGCAGGTTACTCTTCTCTAAAAAAGAAAAAACAACATCGGGTTTTACTTCATCCACGAGTTGTTGGAGTCTTCGCTTGACACTTCTTTGCTGTAGTGTTTTCTTCAACAAGTTGTTCTGATTCACCGATGAACCATAAACAACATCTATCCCTTTTGACCATTGGCTTTGACCTTCATACCCTGTTAAGCAGAATATCTTCACATTGTGGCTATTTCCAACAAGGTAGTGATAGTAGTCGAGCAGGATCCGCTCAGCACCACCCGTTGCAATGTGATCAATTACGAGAATGTATTTCATTTCATATTTTTGCTTTTATATATCTCCCAATCCTTGACAGATTGAGCATAAAAAGCGTTGATTTTATATCCACGTGCTCTGAAAATGTTTTGGTAAACATAGTCAAATAACGGGATGTTGAAACGTAGTGTTTTTACTATTTTTCTTATGAGCTTCAAGTGCTTTTTGTGATGCCATGAACCCATAAAGTGATGTACTGCAAATCCCATGTCTTTGTGATGTGTCGGACACTCGAAATATTCTTTAGGGAAGATGACTACTCCGTCTTCCAATTCCTGTGTTTTCCCTATAAGTAAGAAATTCTTATATCGCTTTTTTAGATATTCTGTATAAAGCTTATTATTGGCTATCTCCGATTCTACTTTTCCTTCTTCGTAGTAATCCAACAATCCTTTGATAACCGGACTATGTGGCTCTGCCATGATAAATGCGGATGACACCATGTTATCATACATAAAGCCGAAAACGCATTTATACTGGTAAAAAGAATCCGGAATTGGCTTTTTTATTTCAATATCGGTATCAAGATATATGCCGCCATAGTCATACAATGCTTTCAGTCGATAATAGTCAGACATGAATGCATATTGCTTTTTAGCTTTAGCAGACCTGATGAAATCATTTTCATTGCAAGGGCAATTGTCTTCATTCCATTCAATCAGCTTACCCCCCCCACTAAATGGCTCCAGCTGTTTCGGCATCTGTATGCCATTGAGTTGGTCTCTATTGGAGCACCGTACCAACAATAGTAAATTATTTTCGGTATCATTTCGAATGTATTAATTTATCTCTTTAACGAGTAGTACTTCACCCAATCGACTTGCATAGTCTGTGGAAGAGTTGACAAGTCAAAGCCGCATGTTGCACCCCATCCGCCATAAGCTATATCCATCAGCAACTCATAAGTATAATCGAACGGCCATACGGGATAATCTTTAGCATACCAAGTAGCGATGGCCTTTCCATCTACCCTTACTATGAGTTGAGTTTTATCCCATTCAGCTGAATAGACATGCCATTTGGTCACATCGAAATACTGTTGGTTCTTGATAGGATATTGGGTGTGGTTATTTTTCTTACCACTGAAATTACCCCAAAGATGGAAGTTGGGTTGCACTCTGTCCTTGTCAAAACACGATATCCATTCCATGATGTCAACCTCACCCGCGACTTTAGGGTTAATGCCTCGTGTAGGTCGCAGCCAAATGGCCGGCCATACGCCTTTGGCGGCAGGGCACTTTGCCCGAACCTCAACTCGACCATACTTCATGCCGAATTCCTTCTTGTTAAAGACATTCATTGAAGGATTGGCCGTTGTGTCGTTTATTTCCTTCAGCGTGATATAGAGTTTTCCATGCTTAACGTTCACATCGTATTTAGCCGTTTCCTGCTTTGCCTGTCCCCATCCCTTAACTAAGTTCCACTTTACTTCAAGTCCCTTAGTTCCTTGGTTGAAATTCTCCACCCAAGTAGGAGTAGACTCACAACTCACACTATCATGAGCGAATAACGACAAACAGGATAGCGTAAGTATAATAAATAGTAGAATTCTATTCATGTTAAATTGAGGCAGCTCTATGGATATTCCTGATTTTTCCCATGTATGTTCTACCAATCTCATACTCTAAATTTAATCTAATTCCTGTAGAATAAATCCATAGTTATATCAATATTACTCAACTTTGACAAGAGATATTCCAAACGATTGATTGGGGTGACTTTCCTGCACAACAATTATTTTTTATAAGTCCTTTACTTTCTCCACCAGTCTTTGCAAGAATACGTCGAAAGTCTCACTTTCATCACCCTTGATAAGGTCCTGAGGTACTAGAATTTGATAACCTGGATTTACGTGTGGATCCTTTGATTCATTTTGCACTTGTTTAACTAGGCCCTTATTCAGATATCCAATGTTCTCTATGACTCGTATACGTGGCAGGATTTCCTCCAAAGAGGGATATTCGTGTTTTCCTATTAATGAGCGGTCAAAACCGAACATATCTACACAAGTCAATGCATAGCGGTCTTCATTCTCTATGCTCCTTTGATACTGCAGCGTGCTCATGAGTACGGACACGTCATTGCGCCACCGCGACTTCACCTCTATATAATATACGGGCTCACCTTTCTTACGAATGATGAGGTCTTGTCCACCCTGCTCATCGTCGATGCATACTTTGGTTTCTTGCAATTGTCCGCCGACTTCCTTGAAAAGATACTCTTCAACATATTCGCCGAGCATTTTCTTATAAGCAAAGTCGTTCATTTCGTTACGTTTCCGTTCGACTGCCTCTTCACCTAATCGGATTAATTCGTCCAAATCGTCACGTTTAGAAAGTTCAGCTATCTTCTTCAGTCGAATGTCATCATCCACTTTCATAATTTGGAAAATACTGTCGCGTTTACTCTGACTCTTTATGATAGAGAACATCAACTGCCCCTTGTGGGCATCGATATCACCGAACATACCTTTCCAAATAGAAGCTACTTCATCTTCAGAAGATAAGTTCTGGATGATTTCTACTATTTGTTTCTGCTTTTCATAATTTGTAATGCTATAGTTTTTGTCTTTTACTACTTTTTCTATAGCTCCACATATCTCGCTAACCGCCAAATTCCCATTTCCGACGAAATCTAAGCAATAATCCTTCGAGACAAGATTGCATTCCAGTTTCACTTGTGGCTGAACTATCTCATCATAGAGTTCCACAATCCTATTGAGCAAGCCTTTTGGCTGTTTTTGCAAAGATTCTGCATATTTAAACTGACCAGTCTGATCAGGATAGATTTGATAATTGTTAAGCATAGATCTGCTTTCGCTTGAAGCATATACATTTTCCACCATTCTTTTACACCAATCCGCTTTTCCACTCTTATCCTGTAAGAGGGAGAACTTGAATAGGGCATCATGAAGCAATGTTGTGCAGCAAGCTCTGACATCAAAGACATCGCTATTTAAATGATTGACGTTCTCTGTAGGCGTTAATCCATAGAATTCAAACAACAACTTGAGAGTATTAGCCATAAAGCTTTTACTTTCTTCTGGAAGCAAAGCTTCATAGAGTTTGGCAATACATTCTACAGTTCCATCAGAATAAAGACTCTTGTTATAAGCAGAAGCATCCACATTTTCATATTGCATAGAGATAACTTTATTCTTAAAACTTTCGCGTGCTCTTGCCTCTTCTTCATTATGTTGACTAATAGATGCTGATAGATCTTTTTTTGCTTCATTATCACTATACGCTTCCATTTCAGGGAACAGCTTTGCGAAACTAGGATGGACGAATAGTACAACTTTTTCCGGAACCATTAAAGAGAGAGCTGCCTTCACCGTAAGTGGAAAAACCTTCGGATTCAGAAGCGGTTTCAAAAAACACAGTTCATACTTCTCATTGGGTACTATCTTGTAAGTACCAAAGAGATCAGTACGCTGGACCTTTACAATATACCTGCAGATTACGAATAGCCAGGATATGTCCTCAGCATTAACTGCTGTTTGGGATACAAGCTCAGCCAACTGATCCACTGTTATCTTCTGCGGATTCTCCTCATCCTTATACCAGCCATTAATGGTGTTGCTCCAAAAGAGCATCTCGTTCTCCTCCGGGATAGCTATCTCTTTGTGATGATCCAACAGTTTGTAGACAGCTGAAAGCAATTCGTTACCGCCAAGGGTCTTATCCGTACAGGCTTTGCTAAGATTTTCATCCAGTACTCGTATTTCGGCTGGCTTGGCCATAGACTGATTGGACTGCCTTACTATGGCCAATGTTTTGTATTTATCTCTGAACTGCTGCCGTAGCTGTCTGTAGTATTCTCCGAGTTGGTCATCACTCTGCTTGATTTTGAAATTGCAACGGACCAAATACTTGGTATTCTTGATCCTCAACAGATTATGGTCTATGAACTCGAATATGAGTTCACGGCCCAAGTCTATAACCGATTTGTTGTCGGTCACCTGACTATCATCGTTCTGTCCGTTGCCAACGAAACGCAGATTGTCCCTTTTCTCAGTATCACAGGTAAAATCGGGTGAGTGCATCAGGAAGTTCAGTCCCCAATGGGACGTTCCGAGAAGTGGTAAGTTGATATAGAGTTGAGGAGTTTCCTCTGGAAAATTAAACGACCGGAAGTCTTCCAAATCTTGTTCTAGCGGCAGGATGATAACAACACGCAGCATATTTTTGTCTTTATGAGCCGCCTCATGACTTCTGATTACGTAGTATCTCTTATCATTGATACAGGTATAGTACACATTTCCTTTCTCGAGATTACACTCCAACAGCCAATCCTGCGATTGGCGTTCAAAAATAGACTTGACTCCACATACATGGTCATCAAGGGTGATACTCCGGATGCGGTCATTGAGAAGAAGTACATAAGGAATCAAGCTGGGCGAAGAAGCAAAAGCCACCTTTACATTCTCCCGTTCCACATCCTTCATGCATAGATACTTGAAAACCGTATATCTCGCAGGACTGTCTGTCTGTTGTTCTGTCTTTTCCCATTCCTCGGTCTTATTCCATTGCTTCTTAATGGCCTCCCTCATTGCTTCTTTGTTGGTAGCGGAGCGATCTATCTCGAAGTCCACGATATTATGATACCATTCCTTGTCATCCTCTATTTTGAGTGGAGCCGAAAGTAGAAAGCGCAGACCAAACTTATGAGTCGTGAGAAAACCAGTACCATATTGCCCCACTTGAGCCGCATCCATATCCGACTTCGAACTCGTCTGCAGTATAAGTGCTTCCAGAGTTTTCCATGTGAAAGGCAATCCGTCATGCTGGAATGTCATACAGTCAGCGTAACGCGTGAAGATGATTTCCGCTCTTTCACCAGGTCGTACCACATCTCTTGCATTCTGCACGAGTTCCCAGATGCCACGAGCAGGCGAAACCGTGCGAATGTTCCCAATACCGTTCATGATATCTGTGGCTGGTTTACCCCACATATTCTCCTCGTGGGCTCTTTCTCTGGATGATCTAACAGACATAAGGATTATGATATATTTAAAACAAAATGACAGATGGCAAGACCAAATTAGACAAGAACGAATCTCATTTTATTAATTCTATTGTTCTTTATTTTTATTCTATTTTCTGTTGCTGACTTTTAAGATAATTATCTAAACCAGCTATAAATGGATGTTCAGACGTAGAAAGAGAATCTATATCTTGGTGAATATTAACTAACGTCTTTAAATCATTCAATTTCTCATCATTATGAAGTTTAAGCAATCCGTCAATATAATAGCTTTCTTCATTGGGTAACATCGCATGCTTTATATTATCATTGCAAATAATCTTGCCATCATAGTCAAATCCAAATATTTGATAGAACCACACTATATAATTATCTTTATTACAAAGATAGTCGAGAAAAAGTTCTCTCCATATGTAGTAACTGAAACTCAATTCTGTAAAGTGATTGATAGTATAAAAATCACTTTCGGAAGCAATATCTTGTTCTTTGAGGTGCTCCATCAGTCTTTCAATTAGTACGTTCAACAAGTTATCAAAGAATCCAGGTTTCAATAAAGGATTAC
>JAKVJW010000068.1 GCA_022486815.1 Prevotella sp.
TATTTTTGAGAACAGGGATGGCAACGGTTTTACTTGCATCCTATGGTGCAAACCTAAATGCACAGACAACAACAGTATCAGGTCTTCATCCGGCAGATTTTGAGTCTGTTATCAATGGAAAAAAGACTGAATTGATAACACTCAAGAACCATAAAGGAATGGAAGTGTGTCTGACAAATTATGGAGGTCGTGTCGTATCTGTTTCTGTTCCTGACAGAAACAACAAGCTCACAGATGTGGTATTGGGCTATGACAACATCCACCAATACGCAGACACATTAAACTGCCCTTCAGATTTCGGCGCTTCTGTAGGCCGTTATGCCAACCGTATCAAAAATGCCAAACTCGTTGTAGAAGGCAAGACATATAAACTGCGCCGAAACGATTTCTTAAATTGCCTTCACGGAGGTGGAAATACAGGATGGGCAAATAAGATCTATGATATAAAAGCCTTGACAGATTCATCTGTCGTATTTGCACTCACTTCGCCAGACAAAGATAATGGTTTCCCCGGTACAGTTAAAGTAACGGCAACCTATACTGTAAAGAGTAACAATACTCTGGATATCGTTTTCCAAGCCACTACTGATAAAGAAACGGTTATCAATATGACCAACCACTCTTATTTTAACCTTAATGGCGATCCTTCAAAAATAGGTACTAATCAGATTTTATATATTAATGCAGATAGGTTTACTCCATCTGACAGGTTTTACATTCCTACCGGAGAAATCAAAAGTGTTACAGGAACGCCAATGGATTTTAGGAAACCTCATGCGATTCAAAAGACAATCACGGATCTAGCCTATGATCAAATCAGAAATGCAACAGGTTATGATCATAACTGGTGTCTGAACACCTTTAGGAATGGTAAAGGTAATGACAAAAAGGTTGCTGCCAGCCTCTATTCTCCTAAAACAGGAATTTTCCTCCAGGTATATACCAATGAACCTGGTCTTCAAGTTTATACAGGTAATTTCCAAGGTACAGGGATACCTTGCAAACATGGTATAAAGTATCCTAAACATGTAAGTGTATGTCTGGAAAGTCAAAAATACCCGGACTCCCCCACCAAAATTACAGAAAAAGTTAAGGGATGGGAAATTTCTAATCCTTATCTGAAACCAGGACAGAAATATTATTCTCACCTTGCTTTTAAGTTTAGTGTAAAGAAATAACAAATTAAAAATAATAAAAATCTTAACTGAAACTAAGGACAATGAATTGGTCAATACACGAATTTATCTGGCTGGACTGGGTAGTCCTATTCTTGGGTGTTATCCTAATCGGATGGGCAGTCATGAGAGCCATAGCAAAAGAAAAGAAAAAAGAGGGAAGTGAAACTTCTGGTGGTTATTTCTTAGGAAAGGGAGAACCTTGGTGGGTTATCGGAGCAGCTATCTTCGCAGCCAACATCGGTTCTGAGCACCTGGTAGGTCTGGCCGGAGCCGGAGCCAAGACTGGTTTTGGGATGGCCCATTGGGAAATGCAAGGATGGTGCATCCTGCTTCTTGGATGGCTTTTCGTACCTATCTACCAACATGCCAAAGTCTTTACCATGCCAGAGTTCCTCAGTCGCCGCTATACCCGTACTACGAGTAGTTGGTTGAGTGTAATAACCCTGGTTTCCTATATCCTTACGAAAGTAAGTGTGACCGCCTTTACAGGAGGCATATTCTTGGAAAGTCTGATGGGTTTGAACTTTTGGGTAGGAGCTATAGGACTCATTATCATTACAGGTATTGTAACTGTCATAGGTGGCATGAAAGGTGTAATGACCATGAGTAAAATACAGACGCCAATTCTGATTGTCGGTGCTTTTCTCGTACTGTTCTTATCTTTGGCTGTTCTTGGCGGAGGGAGTATTACCAATGGCTGGCATTCGATGATGACAGCTGCCAGTTCTCTGGATAATGGCTATGGAACAAACCATCTGGTACACATGGATCCTCATGATCCGCTTTACGGTCAATTCCCTGGAATCGGTGTTATTATCGGTTCTGCTATCATCGGATTCTGGTATTTTTGTACAGACCAACATATTGTACAGAGAGTCCTGGGCCAAGGTGATCACGAGAATGACGAAGCCGTCATGCGCCGCGCCCGTCGTGGAACCATTGCTGCCGGATATCTCAAATGTTTACCTGTATTTATGTTTTTGATTCCAGGTATGGTCGCAATGGCATTGGCAAAGAACCATGTCAACGGATTTACCATGAATAATACTGATGAAGCTTTCGGACTTCTGGTAAAATTCGTATTGCCAGCAGGAGTAAAAGGACTGGTTACTACCGGTTTCATCTGTGCATTGGTCACCTCTCTAAGTGCATTTTTTAATTCCTGTGCTACACTTTATACAGTTGACTTCTATAAACCACATCATAAAGATGCAAGTGAGAAGAAACTGGTATGGGTAGGACGTATAGCTACCATCAGTGTAGTTATTATTGGTCTCTGCATGATTCCTCTAATGGCTGGAAAAGGACTTTATGAATATCTTCAGGATGTCCAGTCTATTCTTGCACCTGCTATTGTAGCTGTATTCGCTATGGGTGTCTTCACGAAGAAAATTACCCCTAAAGCTGGTGAGGTCGGTATCGTAACTGGATTCCTCATCGGTATGGTACGTTTTATAACTCAGATTGCTCCTGTTAAAAATGCCTTAGATGCATCCCTACTCCATGGTTCCATCGGATGGTTCTGGGATTCCAACTGGCTCATCTTTGAGATTTGTCTGCTGATCCTGACTATTATTGTCATGATCATAGTCAGTTTCTTTACCAAACAGGCCAGTGAAGAAAAACTTAAAGGCATCACTTATCTTACACAGAGTAAGGAAGAACGCCACGAAACGCGACGTAGTTGGAATAAATGGGATGTTATCGCATCATTAGGTGTCGTTGCACTCATTACCATATTCTATGTTCTTTTCTGGTAATCCTATCATACAGTTCATTCAGGTAAAATATAACCTGAACGAACTGTCATCTCTTAATACAAAAGTGTCATGAAAAGTTTTTATAAAGAGCATTCTAAAGTATTAGTTTCTGTCGACTGTATTGTATTAGGTTTTGAGACAAAACAACTCAAACTCCTTATCGGAAAACGTCAGATGGATCCAGGAAGAGGCCAATGGTCTCTTTATGGAAGGTTTGTCGGCAGTGATGAAAGTCTGGAAGACGCGGCCAATAAAGACCTTCTGGAACTGACAGGACTGAACAAAATCTATATGCGACAAGTCGGTGCATACGGCGCTATCAATCGTGATCCGGGAGAACGGGTAATCTCTGTTGCTTATTGTGCTCTGATCAATGTTAAAGACTATGATGACAGACTACTGAAACAATATGGATTGGAATGGGTCAATCTGGAAAACTTACCTCAACTTTATTCAGACCATAACCAAATGGTAAAAGATACCATCTTGATGTTAAGGCGACATCTCAATACTGAGCCATTGATTTTTAATCTCCTTCCAAATCTTTTTACACTTACTCAATTGCAAACTGTGTATGAAGCTGTCCTCGATGAAAAGATTGACAAGCGCAATTTCCGCAATCGAATCAAGCAATTTGATTTTGTGGAAAAAACAGGACTCATAGATAAGTTAACCTCCAAACGTGGCGCTGCACTGTACCGTTTTAATAAACGGATCTATTTAGAAGATCCCACATTTAAACTATAAACAAATATTTAACTAAATATATGCTGGAAGAATTAAAGGAAAAGGTCTTCAAGGCCAACTTGGATCTGGTAAAACATAATCTTGTGCTCTTTACATGGGGAAATGTTTCGGGTATTGACCGGGAAAAAGGTCTTGTAGTCATCAAACCCTCTGGAGTAGACTATGATATAATGAAAGCATCTGACATGGTTGTTGTTGACTTGAAAACTGGCAAGGTTGTAGAAGGAAATCTGAATCCTTCTTCAGATACCCCTACCCATCTTGTACTCTACCGCAGTTTTCCAAAAATCGGTGGCATCGTACATACTCATTCTACCTACGCCACAGCCTGGGCTCAGGCAGGAAAAGACATTCCGAATATCGGTACTACACATGCGGATTACTTCCATGATGCCATACCCTGTACAGAAGATATGACAAAAGAGCAGATGGATGAATATGAATACAACACAGGAGTAGTAATTATCAACCGTTTCAAAAAAAGCAATATCAACTACATCTATACTCCCGGTGTTCTGGTCAAGAACCATGGGCCCTTCACATGGGGAAAGGATCCTGACGAAGCAGTCTATCATGCTGTAGTGGCAGAACAGGTGGCAAAAATGGCTTTTATCTCATTTTCTGTTAATCCCCTTACAACCATGAATCCTCTGTTGGTAGAAAAGCATTTCAATCGCAAGCATGGTCCAAACGCTTATTATGGACAAAGAAAAAGAAATGAATAAATTCCTCTTTGCCTGTTGACCCTTGTTGGTATACAGGCTTAAAGAAATGAAATATAAAGAATAAAGAACTAAAAACAAAAGCATTACTATGGTAAAAACATTTGAAAACTTTGAAGTATGGTTTGTTACAGGAGCCCAACTCCTCTATGGTGGCGACGCTGTCAAACAAGTAGACGGACATTCAAAAGAAATGGTAGAAGGATTGAACAAATCAGGACGTCTGCCAATCAAAGTCGTTTATAAGGGCACCGCTAATAATACAAACGAGGTAGCTTCAGTGATGTCTGAAGCCAATACAGATAAAAAATGTATTGGTGTCATCACATGGATGCATACATTCTCTCCAGCCAAGATGTGGATCCACGGTTTACAGATTCTGCAAAAGCCTCTTCTACACCTCCACACCCAATATAATCAGCACATTCCTTACGACACGATGGACATGGACTTCATGAATTTGAATCAAAGTGCTCATGGTGACCGCGAATATGCTCATATCATTGCGCGCCTGCGTAAGCCTTGCAAAACTGTCATCGGCTATTGGAAAGATGCTAAGACTCAGGATCACATCGCTGTCTGGGAACGCGTATGCGCCGGCTGGGCTGATGCTCATGACTGTCTGATTCTTCGTTTCGGTGACCAGATGAACAATGTAGCCGTCACGGATGGAGATAAAGTATCCGCTGAACAGGTCCTCGGCTATCATGTAGACTATTGTCCATTCTCGACGGTCATGCAATATTTTGATAAGGTCAAAGATAAAGATGTGGATAATCTCGTCCATAATGTTTATTTTAAAGAATACACTGTCGCTAACGACCTAAAGGACGAAAAATCTGAAGGATACCAGAAAATATGGAACTCCGCCAAGGCCGAACTAACACTCCGTTCTGTATTGAAGGATTTCGGAGCAAAGGGATTTACGACCAATTTCGACGATCTGGGCGACTGTAATGTGGAAACAACAGGCCGTGGCTTTGATCAGATTCCAGGACTCGCATCTCAGCGTATGATGCATGACGGTTTCGGATTTGGAGCTGAAGGTGACTGGAAGAGTGCAGCACTCTACCGTACGACATGGTTCATGAGCCAGGGACTTGAAGGAGGTACATCATTCCTTGAAGATTATACTCTGGACTTTGATGGTGATAAAACAGCCATCTTGGAATCTCACATGCTGGAAGTCAATCCGGATATTTCTGAAGAGTCAAAGCCCCGTCTGGAAGTACATTTTCTGGGCATTGGTATTCGCAAAAGCCAGACTGCGCGCCTGGTCTTCACTACTAAACAAGGACATGGTATTACAGCGACTATCGTTGATCTCGGCAACCGCTTCCGCCTCATCGCTGATGATGTCAACCTAATCAAGAGCAAGCCACTGCCAAAACTTCCTGTAGCATCTGCTCTCTGGATCCCTGAACCAACATTTGAAAAAGGCGTAGGTTGCTGGATGGAGGCCGGTGGTGCCCATCACTCCTGTTTCTCTTTCGGCCTCACAGACGAATACTGGCGAGACTATGCTGTCATAGCTGACATCGAAGGTTGTATTATCAATAAGGATACTGATCCGGAACAGTTCAAGAAAGAACTACGCTGGAATGAAATGTATTACATGTTGAACAAGGCTTTGAGATAATATGAATGCAGACGCAAAATCTACGATCGAGTCAGGTAAGGCTATTCTGGGTATAGAGTTCGGCTCTACCAGAATCAAAGCCGTCCTGATCGACCGGAATAATAAACCTCTGGCCCAGGGCAGTCACGAGTGGGAGAACCAACTCGTTGACGGCCTCTGGACGTATAGTATTGAAGCTATCTGGTACGGTTTGCAGGATTGCTATGCCAATCTGCGTGCCAATGTCAGGAAGGAATACGATATAGAGATTGAGAACCTGGCAGCCATCGGCATCAGTGCGATGATGCATGGTTATATGCCCTTTGACAAGAACGAACGTATCATGGTGCCATTCCGCACATGGCGTAACACGAACACCGGTAAGGCGGCAGCAGAACTCTCAGACCTCTTCAATTTCAATATTCCTCTCCGTTGGAGTATTTCTCACCTTTATCAGGCTATCCTTAATGGTGAGGAACATGTCAAGAATATTAAATTCCTGACCACTCTTGCCGGATATATCCACTGGCAGATCACAGGAAAGAAAGTACTAGGTATAGGTGATGCATCGGGTATGCTGCCTATAGACCCTGTTACAAAGAACTATGATGCCGCAATGGTTGAAAAGTTTGACAAGCTCATTGCGCCGGAAGGATTCCACTGGAAAATCAAAGACCTTCTCCCAAAGGTCTTGTTGGCAGGAGAAGACGCTGGTACACTGACAGAAGATGGCGCAAAAAGACTTGATGTGTCAGGCCATCTGAAAGCCGGCATTCCTGTCTGTCCTCCTGAAGGTGATGCTGGAACGGGAATGGCAGCGACGAATGCCGTTAAGCAGCGTACAGGAAATGTATCTGCCGGAACATCTTCCTTCTCCATGATCGTTTTGGAAAAAAGTCTTTCCCGGCCTTATCAGGTTATTGATATGGTGACGACACCTGACGGCAGTCCCGTTGCCATGGTACATTGTAACAACTGTACATCTGATCTGAATGCATGGGTTGATCTCTTCAAAGAATACCAGCAGCTACTCGGTGTACCTGTTGACATGGATGAAATTTTCAGCAAACTCTACAATCATGCTCTTGAAGGTGATGCTGACTGCGGCGGACTTCTTTCCTATAATTATTTTTCAGGAGAACCAGTAACAGGACTTGAAGCAGGACGACCGCTCTTCGTCCGTTCTGCCAACGACAAGTTCAATCTTGCCAACTTCATGCGTGCACACCTCTATGGATCCGTAGCCGTACTGAAAATCGGAAATGATATCCTTTTCAACAAAGAAAAGGTCAATGTAGACAAGATTACAGGTCACGGCGGTCTCTTCAAAACTAAGGGAGTAGGACAACGTATTCTGGCTGCCGCCCTCAACTCACCCATCTATGTCATGGAAACAGCAGGTGAAGGTGGTGCCTGGGGCATTGCTCTTCTGGCTTCTTACCTTGTCAACAACACCCGGAAACAATCGCTGTCTGAATTTCTGGATACCAATGTCTTTGCCGGTAATTCGGGTACAGAAATCTCTCCTACTAAAGAAGAAGTGGAAGGATTCAATACATACATCAAAAATTATCAGCAGGGACTTGAAATAGAGAAAACAGCTGTCCGCTTTAAAGAAGAAGCATGATTATTCAGCTATAGTCTATACAAATAAATGGAGAAAATCTTCTCCATTTATTTATTCTGTTTATTATTCCTATTAAAATGCAATATGAAAAAATTTATTAGCCTAGCCTTACTTGTTGCCGCCTTTACCTGTTCTGTAAAAGCCCAGGAAACAAGTATTACTATTCATACCCGTCAAGGCTCCAATAAAATTTATAAAGAGTTGTACGGGCAGTTTGCAGAACACCTCGGTAGTTGCATCTATGGTGGACTATGGGTTGGACCATACTCTAAAATTCCCAATGTGCAAGGCTATCGCAAAGATGTATTTCAGGCACTGAAAGAGCTGAAAGTACCTGTTCTGAGATGGCCAGGAGGCTGTTTTGCCGATGAATATCACTGGATGGACGGCATTGGCCCCAGAAACAAACGTCCGAAAATGCAGAATAACAACTGGGGAGGCACTATTGAAGATAACTCTTTCGGCACCAACGAATTTCTCAATCTCTGCGAAATGCTTGGCGCAGAACCTTATATAAGTGGAAATGTTGGCAGTGGAAGCGTTGAAGAACTGGCCAAATGGGTTGAATATATGACTAGTGACGGAGACACCCCGATGGCCAATCTCCGAAGAAAATATGGAAGAGAAAAATCATGGAATGTCAAATTCCTTGGTGTCGGCAATGAAAGTTGGGGCTGTGGCGGCAACATGCGCCCGGAATACTATAGTGACCTTTTCCGCCGCTACTCTACTTATTGCCGCAATTATGACAAGCACAGACTCTACAGAATAGCTTCCGGAGCCAGTGACTATGATTATAACTGGACTAAAGTCCTGATGAAAAATGTAGGAAATCGCATGAATGGTCTTTCCCTGCATTACTATACAGTAAAAGACTGGAGCGACCATAAAGGATCGGCAACTCATTTCGACAATCAGGAATATTACTGGACTATCGGAAAATGTCTTCAGATAGAAGATGTTATCAAAAAACATTGTGCCATCATGGACCAGACTGACCCTCAGAAAAAAATCGGTCTGCTTGTTGATGAATGGGGCACATGGTGGGATGAAGAACCGGGAACGATCAAAGGACATCTCTACCAGCAGAATTCCATGCGCGATGCCATGGTTGCAGCTCTGACCCTGAACATTTTCCAGCGCCATACAGACCGTATCCGTATGGCCAACATCGCTCAGGTTGTAAATGTCCTGCAATCTATGATCCTTACTGATACTATCGGAACAGGACACATGATCCTGACCCCAACATATTATGTCTTCAAGATGTACCGCGGTTTCCAGGATGCGACTTATCTTCCAATGGATGTCACTACAGACTCTATGGATGTTGAAGGTGGACATATGTTTAAGATGGTAAACGGCAAGATACCAGATGTTTCAGTATCAGCAGCCAGAAAAAAAGATGGAAGTTTCATCATTTCTCTCGCCAATACTAGTCTTGACAAAGCCCAGACGACTAAGATTATATTAGACGGTACAAAAATTAAAACGGTAAATGGTGATATTCTCACTTCTGACAAGATTAATGACTATAATGATTTCAACCATCCGGATAAAGTGATAGAAAAAGTATTCAAGGATGCTAAAATAAAGAAAAACGTCCTTAATATTAAAATTCCGGCAAAATCAATCATCGTTTTAAATTTAAATTCGTAATTTTGCATAAAACCTTAAGTTAAAAATGAACGATATTAAACTCATGAATCGTGCAGCCAACAACATTCGTATACTGGCTGCGTCTATGGTAGAAAAAGCTAAGTCCGGTCACCCAGGTGGTGCTATGGGCGGTGCAGACTTCATCAATGTCCTGTTCTCTGAATATTTAACTTATGATCCCGACCAACCAGAATGGCCCGG
>JAKVJW010000069.1 GCA_022486815.1 Prevotella sp.
GCTCGTAATGTTTACCAAGAATGACTTCAACAAAGAGGTAATACAAGCCTTTTTTGATGCTGAGGCTAATGGTGATACCCGCGTTCAGGTACCTAAGTATATTCTTGATAATGTCAATTATACCACTGATGGCAGTGGGAAAAAGACCTTTGTCAGTTGGAAAGATGCCGGTGAACCTTGGTGTCGTTATTATGGCATTCCTATTGGCATCGATCTGAATGATAATCCAGCCTATACAGGTGAAGACAATTACTTCACAAGTTCTCGCTGGAAGGTTACAGTAGGAGATAAAAGTAAAACCTATACTCCCTATTCAAGTTTTAATGAGGAATTGGTTCGTGGACGTTGTGACTTTACTTATCCTACCAAACCGGATGGATCCACTTATCAGGACACAGAGGATGTGCCTTGGTGGGGTATGACGATGAGTACAGCTGAGATGAACTTATACCTTGCTGAATTCAAAACTTTAGGAGCAAACTTGCCTAAGTCTGCTGAGACTTACTTTAAGACCGCTGTTGAGGCTTCTTGCAGAGAATATGAGGACCTGGCTGTATTGAATAAGATTCCTTATACTACTGAACAGTCTTTTTATAGTGAACTTGGCGATAAGGTCATCACTTACGGTGATACGGATATTGAAGCATTGATGGGTCAGAGTGATTACCAGCTTACAGGTGATAAGGCCTCTGATCTGGAGAAGATTTACTTGCAGATGTATTTGCATTTTTACTATCAGCCCATTGACCAGTTTGTTACCGCCCGCCGTTCTGGTGTTCCTGAGACAGACAGTAAATTGATTCCTTGGGTGAGCATGAAAGCAAGTAATGAAATTCCACGTCGTTTTTATGAGGTAAAGCCATCAGATGCAGATAAGATGAAAGATCAGATTGAGGATGCTTATTCCAAAGAGGGATTCACCTTTACTGATGGGTCAGACCCGACTTTGCTAAATACAGAGCGTGTATGGTACGATAAGGGTGCTCCAGAGTTTGGTGCAGGCCCTAACTACTGATAATATTCAGTATAAGAAAATGATTTTGAACGAGAAGAAACCCTGGAATTTGATTATTCAAGTTCCAGGGTTTTATACATTTTGACTACCTTATATACAAAAGATCTGGCCGATTCACATAACTTCTCATCATCAGAAATCAGCCAACAAGCTACAAAAATGTAATTTTAATTCTCTTTTTGACTAAATTTTCAGAGTAATACCTTGCATATATCAAGAAAAATTACGAATATTACAGATAAATTGCATATACGTACCAATACATTATTATGAAAGGTATATGGACGGATGCAGGCAGATGACGTTGAGATCATGTTTACGAGAGAAAACTAAAACGATAAATGAATCCAGGGAACATCCGGACCACGAAGGATAATATCAGCAAACTGCTTTCCAACTTCTGCAGGCAATAGACTTCAATGCTATTAGCATTAATAAAGATCAGAAAATATGACACAAAAGAAATAAAATATGGATGCGCTCAACAATTTCTTTACAACACTCAGTGGATTTCTATGGGGATGGCCGATGATTGTTCTCCTCTTGGGGACACACCTTTTTCTCACTATACGTCTCCGCTTTCCTCAGCGAAAGATAGGAACTGCCATCAAACTATCCGTAAAGAAGGACAAATCTGCTACCGGCGATGTATCCCAGTTCGGCGCACTTGCCACAGCCCTTGCTGCAACAATAGGTACAGGAAACATTATTGGTGTAGCCACCGCCATCGCCCTAGGAGGACCAGGTGCCGTGCTCTGGTGCTGGCTCACCGGAGTTTTTGGTATTGCCACGAAATATTCAGAAGGACTTCTTGCTATCAAATACAGAGTCAAGACCAAACGAGGAAAGATGCTCGGAGGGCCGATGTATGCCCTGGAAAAAGGACTGGGATGGAAATGGCTCGCCATACTCTTCAGTATCTTCACTGCCTGTGCTGCCTTCGGTATCGGCAACACGGTACAGGCCAATGCCATTGCTACCCTGGCCCAGAATACTTATGGTATCTCTCCCTATATCACCGGTGCTGTCGTTTGTGTCCTTACGGGTATAGTCTTGCTCGGCGGAGTGAAAAGTATAGCCAAAGTCTGTGAAATGCTTGTGCCTTTCATGGCTATCCTCTACATCCTCGGGTGTATTTATATTCTCTTTGTAAACGGCCATTTTGTATGGCCTGCCATTAAACTGATCTTTCAATCAGCCTTTAATCCCAAAGCAGCAGGAGGTGGCTTCGCAGGTACGACAGTAATGATGGCAGCCCGATTCGGAATAGCCAGAGGACTCTTCTCCAATGAGTCCGGACTGGGAAGTGCACCCATTGTAGCTGCTGCAGCCCAGACCCGCAATCCGGTACGTCAGGCTCTGGTATCCTCTACCGGCACGTTCTGGGACACTGTGGTAATCTGTGCCATGACCGGTATCGTGATCGTAAGCAGCATCCTCGCCTATCCGGACATTGGTTATAATGACGGTGCAACTCTGACAAAGGTTGCTTTCAGCAAGATACCATACATCGGAACACCCATACTTACCTTCGGTCTCCTTACTTTTGCTTTCAGTACCATCCTGGGTTGGAGTTACTATGGAGAACGTGCCATGGAATATCTGAAGGGAAGGAAATGGATGCTGGTTTACCGTATCCTGTATATTCTAGCGACTTTCGTAGGAAGCATCGCAAGTCTCGGTATCGTATGGAACATTGCCGATTGCATGAATGCCCTCATGGCTATACCGAATCTTATTTCACTGCTTATGCTCAATGGAATCATCGTACACGAAACCCGGAAATACCTATGGAGGGGAAGATTGGATAAAGAAATGTAAACACCAAACTTTTTCGTGTTTTTTATTAAACCAAAAATAGAAGGAAAAAGTTTGTTGATTTGTGAAGTGTTTTACTTATCAGAGCGAATTGTTCATGATAATAATCGGGCTGTTCTGAAGCCGTCATGACCTTAATAATTTAGTCAATACTCTTTTGCCCATTCCAACAAATCGGACAAGAAAAGGCTGTGTCAGGAAGTAAATTATAAAAGTTCTTTTGTAGAACTTTTAAGGTTCATCTTTCTTCTGGCACAGCCTCAAATTGAATAGTTAAATTTCTTTTTGCTCTTTATATCCTACTACTTAATGTCATCATAGGCATTGATTGCCTGCTCAAAACGATTATTGACATCATCAAAAGTATATAGACCGTCAGCATTCCTTGTCAGACCTTTTAAACTGAGAGAGAACACTTGTGGAGGATTCTGCAAATCAAGAAGAGAATTGTTGATCAATTGATCTGTACTCTGATAAACCAGATTTATGGCGATATATTCATGTCCTTCCTTATCTGTCCATTTCTCAAACACCAACTTGCCACCTATTGGAGTCACTTTCTCTATAGTATGAGGAAGACTGTATTTAGCAACACCTAAAGCTGCATCTACACTGGCGATATTGGAATCATGACCACAAAGGAACGTAAATTTCCTGCCATCGGAATTAAGTTCATCGAAGATATACTGCAATAAGGGATGGGCTACATTGACTGCAACAATAGGTGCCGTAAACAACACATCACCATATACATCCTTGATCCTTGCTATCTCAGTCCAGTCTTCACGGGTAATCTTATGGCCAAAAGCAGCTTTCAGGCCGTCAGGTTCTTCATAATACTGCAAGATAAAAGCATCACTGGCTGAATTGGCATTTTTCAAGGAACCAGTCATACCTGGTTCTTTCCCTTTCTCCAGAATGATCTTAGTATCATTATCAACAAAGTCCTTCAATTCTCCACTCTTATAGTAAGGGCTTTGTTTCATATCAAGGACTTTTTCAATGATTTTATAACTACCTTTTAATTTTTCATTTACACCTGTCAGCCCGTCTTTTCCTCCCATATCATTTATTTCTTTCATAGCCTCAACTTTGAAAGAATCACCTGCCTTGGTCAGACGAGGATTAAATATAGGATCCATCTTAGAAGGAAGGTAACGATGGTTCACACGTAAATTAGCTACCGGCATAAAAGCTCCGGCAAAATATTGAGCTGTAGCAATACAGCGCTGCATGGAATTGGCATACACATTGACATCTTCCAATGTAGGCACTTCATTTTCCTTAAACAAACCTTCTTGAACAGTCCATTTGCGGAAGAATTCTCCCATCTCCGTTTCCAGTACACCCCCTTTCAAGGTAAGTTCACTGGCTGCAGCACTCCATTTTGTCCACTCATGCGGGGTCATCTTGCTCAACGCAGAACCATTTGTAGATAGCGGTGAACGGATATTATGACGAGAAAGGACAATAACTTCCTTCAACTGGTATTTATCGTGAAAGGCCTGCGAACGCTGCAACTGAGCCATCAGTAGAGATGGCACCAGAAGCAACAATAATAGAAGCGAATTAAATTTTTTCATGAATAATACTTAAACATTCATCACTAGAATTTAATCTGAAAACGGGTCTCAAGAACACTATAGTTATTATTTGCAAAAGCTGCATTGTCTGAAGCTTTTACTATATGGCCACTGACACGCCATATCATATACTTATTAATATAGTAATTCATGGTAAGAGCCCAGTCACTTACTTTTCCGCCTAAGATATCTTTATCTGTCAAGTCTGTATAATTATAAGCCCCTACAATCTCCCAGGACTTAGGATCAGGTGTTGCGATTCCTGCATCTCCCATCGTATAGGTATACTCTGAATTAAACAAGAAACGAAGATTACTATAAGCACCCCACGCATGGTAATTGGGTAAAGTTCCACGGCGGTCTACATTCAGATAATAGTACTGAGCCTCAATACCCAGATGACCATAAGCACCTGTCATTTCAGGAGATACCTTAAAGAAACTCCTTGAGTTTGTAACTTCTGCATCAACAGCCTTGACCTGAGCAATACGAGTAGGATAATTGGATGCAAAAGAAAAAGTACGTGTTCCGTTAGTTTCATTATACGTAGGAACTTCATAAGCCGCACTGATTCCAACATGGAAGATCCGTCCACGGTCAGTAAAAGGACGATAAACAAGACGTGTCATAGCACCCCATCCATTATTACCGGTCTGATCAGTACTTTTCTTCATGGCATCAGCATTATTATAAAGAGAGGCCGTTGCATGGAATTTTGCGTCATCATGCTGATACATTAAACCCAGCAGACGCCCATTGCCCAATGCACTCTGACTCTCAGGTTCCTCCATAGAAATCTTGAAACTTGAAGAAGTAGCACTCTGTAAGCCAAACTGATGAACGAAATAACCACCACGAAGAAGGTTGTTTTTATTAAAGTCATACTCTATAAAGATATCTTTCAAAGAGATACTCCCACGGGCATAACCAAGTTCAGCCTTAGCTTTCCACATTTGATACTTAGCCTTAAAACCAAGTCGGACATCAGGAATAGCAGTACCACTCTTCAATTCAGAATTCATCTTTTCATTATTGTCATGCATTCCACCGGCATCGATAAGAACTCGTCCAGAAGGAGTGATGGAAAGTTTATCTTCTTGCGCAAAGGCTGTCATGCACATTAATAGGCCGCATGAAGCCAGAAATATCATTTTTTTCATTGGTTGGTATTTTTGTTTATTGATAATATTGTTTATTTAGAAGGAACGAATGTGCTCTTGGCAACCTTACCGGCTTTTACCAGTTGGGCAAATTCTTTCTTGGCCTTTTGAAGTTGTTTTTGGAAAGCAGGATCGGCATGCAGACGAGCTACCACTGCAGCAGCACAAAGGCGGGCTGCATCAACATCACTCTGCCAGTGATACCCACAGATTACACGACTCTGCCCCATCTCATAACCACGTTTCAAGATTTCGTTCTGACGATCTACATTGATCTCAGCAAGAACTAATGCTTCTGCCCATCCTATTGTAGTATGTCCGGAAGGATATGAGCCATTGGTTGAAAGTTCTTTTTGTTGTGCAGGGTTACAGGTATTTTCCTTATAATAAGCAAAAGGACGAATACGCATGTAATGATTCTTGGCACTACGGGTGGCAAGATCACCGGCATCCTCACGCATTTTAAGAACGAGTTTGTAAATCTCAGGAGCATTCTTCTTACTGATCTCTGTACCAAAAGCTTCTGAGAAAGCGTATGGTACACCGTCACCATCAACCCGTGCATCAGCAGCAGCCTGATCACCGCGTGGAGTGTCACGAAGACTCTTTCCCCACTGGTATTGTGATTCGTCATAAAACCATTGCATGGATCCTGCTGCTGGCGGAGGAGGTAAAAGGTAGAGAGAACTTGGTTGTTGACCATCTTGAAGGAAGAAAAGATTTGGATTGGTTCGGACATCTTTGATCTTAGTACTTTGTCCAAAGGTTGCTGTAGTCGTAATAAAGGCTAGCAAAGCAACCATTAAAGTTTTTTTGCTTATCATTTGTGTTTAATTAAAAATGTTATTATTGTTTAGATAGCAACGGCAAAATTAAGAGAGAAAAATGAAAAAAGAAAGTTGCATTTTGTTATTTGATAGGAAACAACAAATGCAACTTTCTGCAAAGTACTGACTAATAAGAGATTATCCTATTTAATCAATTTTAAGATATAATACACCATGCTATCTGGATGCTGGCAGCAATAGTTCTCCAAGGCCTCCACATTATCTCCTATCTTACTATGATAGAGTCTGCTGATTACAGGATTAAGATTACCATAAATACCAAGAAGACCAGGAATAAGGGTACGCTTCAGTGCCGGATCTGCCAACAACAAGACCAAAACCTTTACCTGCTGATTATTACTGCTGCTATAATGGAACATATCCTCAATGATCTCCGGATCCGTACGCTGCATCAAATCAAACAAGGTATCAATAAAAGTTATGATACGAGATACCATATCCTTGTCGCTCTGTTCATCCTCCACATACATTCTGATGCTCTTTCTTAATTTATGCAAGATATTAATCTCCTGAATATGCAGTTCCAGAAGTTGCAGACTGCGGAGTAGTCCTAACCTGTTTGCTTCCCAAGGCTGACTACGAAGGATACGAAGCTTTTTCAACAGGATCTGTGCTACATAAGCATAGGTCTTCTGCTTGAGCAGGAATTGTTCGCGCTTATCCAGATAATGATTTATAGTTGCAACTGACTCTTCTGTATTCAAACGGTTATAACTTTCACAAAGAGCATTGAAACTTTCATCCATATCAGACAACTTCTTTTCATGGACTTCTTCTTTCCAATGGACAATGCCTTCGAGAATACCGTCATTGACACCACGCAGTATCAGAGTTCCTTTCATCGTCTTCTCAAATTCATCCAATACCACATTCAATTCTTCAACACGCTCTATCCACTCCTTGTTTTGTTGAAACTGAGCGACAATCTTATTCACATCGCCTGAATCTATAGCCTGTTTAGACTTTTCCATCAGTTCCCCGCTATCAAAATAATTTATTTTCTTTATTTTCTGAATCTGTTCTTCCAAAGCCTTTACAATCTGAAGGACCGCATCTTGGTTGAGCAACAGTATTTCAGCTGAGATTTCAGAAAGTTCCCGGTATATTTCTTTTCTTCCAAAGGAATGGACGTCGATCGTTTCTATCTTCTGGTTAACAGTTTTTACACGATCTGCCTCACAAGGTTCCAAATAATGAATCATCAGATTAAGAACATGAATACGGTGCTTCAGATCTGTAATATTCTGGCGGACAAGACCAATTTGGTTCTTATTATATACCTTATAGAGAGAATATAAGATACCGCTTAAAACCAATAGTATCGCCAACATAGATAAAAGAAGTTGGATACTGACAACATGATCACTAAACGTAACCCACTGCAAAGGATGTCTTTTACTTGAATGAAAACAAGCTTCTCCTAATTCTGATCCAAGATACAACTGTCCCTGAAAAAGGAAACTCGAAGAAGGCATAAACTGAATATCACCATAAATGGTACCTTTATCTATAATATGACCATGATAGAGAGAAAAGCGATGTAAGCCTGCTTGGGGCAATGTATACAGCAGACTGTCTCCGACAAGATATATACTTTGATTTCCATCTACTTTCAGACAGTCACCTCCGCGCTGCAATAAATGGTGGTTAGTAAGTAAGAAGAGGTCAGAATCATAACTGTTACCCAATTCCACACCCTTGATAAAAGAATGCTTCTCTGTCCCTTTTACAAGTTGAATCTTCCCTTTTGAATAATAATAGACACCATCGTTAAGTGTACAGATATACACAGCATTATCATTATCAGATGTATAAAAGGAAGTAATGTATTTCCCATGCATTGCCCTTACCGTATCAACCTTTCCTGTATTGCCATCAATACTCAACAATTCATCCTGTATCCCCAGCAATATCTTCTTCTGATAAGGCAAAGCTGTCATAGCCGTAACATGCGTTGAGGACTGGAAAAGGACTTTGGGTCTGGCAAAAAGCTGATTGAGCAAATAAGAACTGCGGAGTGAAAGGACACAAAATCTATCAGAAGCCGTAACATAATACAATTTGTTGCCTATTGCTCCCATCAGCAAAGGAATCTTGTCCTCTGGCAACTGACAGAGTTCCTCTGCTTTCAGACTTTTCCCATACTGCCGATATAACCGGCCCTGACGGGTAACAATGTATATATCATGTTCATTATGGCACCCCACCATCACATCATAAGCTGTTTTTCCTATATCCAGATGATGAGGAATATGTATCTCAGAATTACCTGCAAGCAAAACAGAGAATCCGTTTCCGTCATCAGCAAGAAAGAGATTATGTGCATGGGAATTTATCTCATATCCCAAGTCTTCTGTAGAAAAATGCGTCATATCCGTTGACAGTGTCAGGGATGACTGACCTACAAAATAGTGAATGCCCCCTATCATAAAATAGGTAAACACAGGTAAATCCAGATTATATTTATGATAGCATCTGCCCTCTTCACTATCACAGATAAGTTGCTTGTCAGTAAGGACAAACAACTTATCATCTTTAACATAGACATACTTTATCCTCTGTCCTCTATACAGCATCTTCATACGACCAGATGCGAGAGAAAAACGGAGTAATCCAGCTGTAGTTACAGCATAGATATACTTATGCTTATATAGACAAAGTTGGATGACAGGGTTCGGTAAAACGACTCCTGCCTTGGATGCTGGAGAACAGGGATAAAGTTGGTGAAGTTCAGAGTCATTTCCTTTCTCGATGGACATGCAGTACAATCCTTGCGATGTGGCCAGAT
>JAKVJW010000070.1 GCA_022486815.1 Prevotella sp.
TTGCATAGTCCAGAAAAAATAACCACCTTTGCCTATCCGAAAAAATCAGAACCCCACTATCCGGAAACAGCGCTGAGGAAAGCAGGAAAATAACAAGATTGCGTGAAGTTCAGAAAACGTAAATATGCTTGATAAAATCACTGCTATCCGGCAAATGAACGAGTGGGGACGAATACATCAACCCTTTATATTCATTATCAGTTATGATCAGAGCCAATGCATTATTATCAAACCGGAAGATATTGATCAGCAAAGGCTCCTTTGTCATTTTGGTCCATTCACAAATGAACCTTTGCAACCACCAGCGTTATGCCCCAAACAAATAAGTTGGGAAATTGACCCACCAACTTTTGAACAATACCAAAAGGCATTTCAGTTTGTTACGCAAACTGAAATGAAAGGTAATTCTTATCTGACCAACTTAACGGCTTGTACCCGACTGAAGACCAATATGACACTTCGTAACATCTATACGATGGCCAAAGCCAGATACAAACTTTGGATAAGGAATCAGTTTACCGTCTTTTCGCCAGAGACTTTTGTTCGGATCCAAGGACATAAAATCTATTCTTTTCCGATGAAAGGTACCATTAATACCACCCTGGAGAATGCTGCAAAAAAACTTTTAGACGACCCGAAAGAAAAAGCAGAGCATGCAACCATCACAGACTTGATTCGAAATGATCTAAGCAAAATAGCCGAACAAGTAATAGTAGAAAAATACCGTTATTTGGAAGAAATCAGGACTAATGGAAAGACACTTCTTGAAACAAGTTCTCGAATCTCGGGTATCCTTCCTGACAATTTTTATTCACAACTCGGCGATTTGTTCTTTTCCCTTCTTCCAGCAGGTTCGATAACAGGTGCTCCTAAGGACAAGACCATCCGTATCATACAGGAAGCTGAGCATTATAACCGGAAATTCTATACGGGTGTAGCCGGTTATTTTGACGGCAAAAACCTTGATAGTGGCGTTCTAATCCGATTCATAGAACAAGAAGCGGACGGCAGCCTCATCTTTAAAAGTGGAGGCGGCATTACAGCCAAGAGCAATTGCGAGAAGGAATATCAGGAACTAAAAGAAAAAGTCTATGTGCCAATTTATTGAAACATTGAGAATAGAAAAGGAAAGGATTGTGAATCTCGAAGCACACAATCAGAGAATGAACGAAACCATAAGGACCTTCTTTCCGCAAGCATCAAAAGTTGACTTGAAAAAACATATTGTGCTCCAAAAACATATCGCACGAACAAAATGCCATATAGAATACAATAATACAATCCTTTCCATCAGTTATCAACCCTATTACCCCCGTCAGGTTCACAGTTTACAACTGACAGAATGCGACACGATCAACTATTCTTATAAATATAAAGACCGCAGTCTCCTTCAATTATTATACAACCAACGCCGTTCCGACGATGATATCCTGATCGTAAAAAACGGATTCATTACAGACACCAGCATAGCCAATATTGCTGTCTATGACGGGATTCAGTGGTATACGCCGGCACATCCCCTTTTAAGGGGTACTCAACGGGCCATTTTGTTACAACGAGGAATAGTAAAAGAAAAAGATATTACCCCACAGGAATTATTCAATTTTCAAAAACTCTGTACGATCAACTCCATGCTTGATTTTGAAGAAATGGAGTTCAAGATATCAAATCAAACCATCAGATAATCAATTTATTTTTCAAGTTAATATTTTAATTATCTAATAAAAATCAACAAATCAAGAAAAAAGACTCATTTATCCAGGTATAAAATAATAGATATCCATAAAAAAACACTAAATTTGTACTCATTGAATTAATCAAATATGATACTAAAGAATTCTAATCAGATTCTAATACTACAGCATTGTTTAAAAAGACGAAAAACCGTATTTTTGCAATAGATTTGTTTTTTGATACACAAGGTTTATGGAATCTATACTAGTCATAGAAGATGAACAAAGAGTTGCATGGCTTCTCAAGGAAGGCTTGGAAGAAAGTGGCTATCAGGTAATGGTGGCTTATGATGGACTGACAGGGTTGCATCTTTTCAGAGAAAACAAATTCAATCTGGTCATTTCCGATATTATCCTTCCTGGTATGAGTGGATTTGACCTCTGCCGACAGATCCGTGCTCTTCGGCCACAAATTCCCATCCTCATCTTGACTGCTTTAGGATCTACAGATGATAAACTTGAAGGGTTTGACGTAGGAGCTGATGACTACATGGTGAAACCTTTTGATTTCAGAGAACTGAATGCCCGTATCAAAGTATTATTAAAACATCGGGATACAAAAGAAAGGACTAGACAGCTCGAGGAACTTCACTACGCAGACTTAACCATTCATTTAAGTACTAAGAGTGTAACACGGAATGGAACAGAAATCAAACTTTCACCCAAGGAATATTATTTACTTCTATATATGGTAGAAAATGCGGACAGGGTATTAAGTCGTTCCGAAATAGCTGATAAGGTTTGGCATACCCATTTTGACACAGGTACCAATTTCATTGATGTGTATATCAATTACCTGAGAAAAAAGATTGACCGCGACTTCAATACAAAACTTATCCATACCCGTACCGGATTCGGATTTATCTTTACTGACAAAGCATGAAGATCAAAATCAAACTCACCCTAGAATATACTGCCATCACAGCCCTCCTTTTTCTGGCAGCAATGGTCTCGGTTTATTATGTCAGTGCACGAACACGCAGCAACACATTTTACAGAAGTCTTGAACAGGAGGCCATTACGAAGGCTCATCTGTTCTTAAATGGCAAGATCAACCCCTCGATCATGCACTCCATTTACATGAGTAACAAGAACTTTATCAGCGAAGTTGAAGTGGTCGTATACCTGCCCCCCTTTCACATGCTATATCATGACGAATTACAAAGTGACATCATCAAAGAAACACCTGGTATGATGCAAACAATCCTTCGAAAGAAAAGGATTCATTTCAGAGTAGGAAAATATCAAGCTGTCGGTATCACCTACCGGTTCCACAACAAGCAATATATCGTCACAGCTGCTGCTTATGACCAATATGGGATAACGAATATGAATGAACTAAGGACTTTGCTTATCTGGTTTTCCATCATCGGCATCTCTCTCCTGGCACTGGCAGGTTATATTCTGGCACGGCTGGCATTCGCTCCTGTTAAAGCATTGTCTGAAGAAGCAGAAAATATTACAGCAAAAGAGATCAACAAGAGACTTCCGGTAAAGGACAGTCACGATGAAGTTGGAGAACTCAGCATTGCATTCAACCGGCTATTAGACCGTTTGGAGAAGGCCTTTCAGTCTCAAAAAATGTTTGTAAGCAATGTCTCTCATGAACTCCGTACACCAATGGCAGCCCTGATTGCAGAACTGGAACTTGCCGTATTCAAGAAAAGAACATCCGTAGAATATGAGAAAGCAATAAATCGAGCCTTACAGGATGCACATCATGTCGTCAAATTGATTACCGGTCTATTAAATCTTGCAAAAGCAGATTATCTGCCAGAGCAGATCAAGATGAAAGATATCAGATTGGATGAGTTGCTTCTTGATGCAAGAGAAACAGTACTCAAAGCAAACCCTGATTATAATGTCGAACTTATCTTTGAAAATGAGGCTGAAGACGATTCTGTATTAACCGTTTCCGGTAACAGTTATCTATTGACCACGGCCTTCATCAATTTAATAGAAAACAACTGTAAATTTTCCCCTGACCATATATCTTCCGTGCATATATCTTATTGGCAGAAGGAATCAATCCTGCGATTCACAGACAACGGAATCGGCATTTCTGAGAAAGACCAGAAAGAAATTTTCAAGCCTTTCTATCGGGGAGAAAATCAAGACTACACATCCGGACACGGCATTGGCATGGCTTTATGCTTTAAAATCATCCAACTCCACAAGGGAACTATCGAAATCAATTCCTTAAAGGGAGAAGGAACAACTTATATTGTCAGCCTTCCTCATATAATAAGCCCATCATTCTAATGACATTCTAATAGAAGTTTAATTCTACTCTAACTTAATCTACTAAGGGATAGTCTTACTTTTGCCGCGGTAAAAAGAAAACTATCAACACTTAAACTGGAGAGAAGATTATGTGGAGAAAAAAAATGACATCCCGGTATGTATTCGATACCGGTAGAGCTTTTGAGGCTGCAAAGCAACCACTTGAAAACATTTATCTTTATTTCAAGACTACCCCCAATGGTCTGGATTCTGATGAGGTCAAGGATAGAAATCGACAATATGGCCTCAACGATATCGCTCATGAACATCATAAAAATCCCATCATACTATTTCTCTCATCTTTCGTCAATCCTTTTACAGGCATTCTAGTTGGTCTGACTATAGTATCTTTCATCCTTGATGTTCTACTGGCTGCTCCTGGAAAGAAAAACTGGACTTCAGTTATTATCATATCCGGAATCATCATCATCAGTGCCATTCTGAGATTCTGGCAGGAAACCAAAGCCAGACTCGCCACTAACGGACTGATGAAGATGGTAACAAATACCTGCAGTGTACTTCGTTCAGGAGAAAAAGAAAAGGAAATTGACATCTGCGAACTTGTACCCGGAGACCTTGTCCGCGTAGCAGCAGGAGATATGATACCGGCCGATATGCGTATCATCGAATCAAAAGATTTGTTTGTCGGTCAGTCCTCTCTGACAGGAGAATCAGAACCCGTAGAGAAAGTTTCTGTACCTGACGAGACAGACTCTCAATCCATGAATGTATTGGATCTAAGAAATATCTGTTTTATGGGTTCAAATGTCATCAGCGGGACAGCCATAGGAATTGTGTTTGAAACAGGAAACCACAGTTATATGGGAACCATTGCCAAGACGATTACAGGTACACGAGTAGCGACAGCGTTTGATAAAGGCATTAGCAAAGTAAGTTATCTACTTATCCGTTTTATGCTGTTTATGATCCCATTTGTATTCATCATCAATGGTTTCACAAAGGGAGATTGGCTTCAAGCTTTTCTGTTCGCTGTTTCCGTAGCTGTAGGATTGACCCCAGCCATGCTGCCAATGATTGTTACGGGCAATCTGGCAAAAGGGGCCATTGCCATGTCAAAGAAAAAAACGATTGTCAAAGATCTGAACGCCATACAGAATTTCGGTGCCATGCATATCTTATGTACAGATAAAACTGGAACTCTTACCTGTGATCATATCGTTCTGGAACGTTATCTAAAAGCTGACGGACAAGATGATGGAGACAAACGCGTCTTACGGCACGCTTATTACAACAGTTACTTTCAGACCGGATTAAAGAATCTGATGGACCAAGCCATTCTTTCTCACGTAAAGGAATTGGGAATGGAAAACGTCAAGGATGAATACACCAAAGTAGATGAAATTCCTTTCGATTTCCAGCGTCGGCGTATGTCTGTAGTCATTGAGAATCGGAAAGGTAAGCGACAAATCATAACAAAAGGTGCTGTTGAGGAGATGCTGTCTATCTGTTCTTACGAAGAGATTAAAGGAAAGATTCTTCCTCTCGAACTTGATCGAAAAGAAAAAGCAGAGAAGATCAGCTGGACCCTCAATCAGGAAGGAATGCGTGTGCTTGCCGTTGCTCAAAGAAGTTTTTTCACTAAGGATCATGATTTTGCTGTCGAAGACGAGAACAAGATGGTACTAATTGGATTTCTTGCCTTTCTGGACCCTCTCAAGCCTTCAGCTACAGCGGCAATCAAGCAACTTCACGAAAATGGTGTGGAAGTAAAGATCCTTTCCGGTGACAACGATGTAATCGTAAAAAACATAGGCAGACAAGTCGGTCTCGATACTCGCCTCTCTATCACAGGGATGGAAATTGAGCAGATGGAAGACCGAGAACTGAAACCAATAGTAAAAGAATACAAATTATTTTCCAAGTTAACACCTTTACAAAAAACTCGAATCATCAGTCTTCTGCAGAACCAAGGAAACACTGTGGGATTCCTGGGAGATGGCATCAACGATGCATCAGCCCTACGGCAAGCAGATATCGGCATATCAGTTGATTCTGCTGTCGACATTGCTAAGGAAAGTGCTGACATCATCCTTCTTAAGAAGGACTTACTGGTATTGGAATCCGGTGTACTCGAAGGCAGAAAGACTTTCGGGAATATCATCAAATATATCAAGATGACTGCAAGTTCCAATTTCGGAAATATGTTCAGTGTGATGGCCGCAAGTGCTTTTCTGCCCTTTCTGCCGATGCTGCCAGTTCAGGTACTCATTCAGAACTTCCTATATGACATTTCACAAACTGCCATTCCATTCGATCGAATGGATTCAGAATATTTACGTAAACCTCGGATCTGGGATGCTTCTGATCTAAGTCGGTTTATGATTTGCATAGGTCCTATCAGTTCTATATTCGATATCACGACATTTCTGGTTCTTTGGTACATATTCGGATACCAGAGCCAAGGCCAACAAAATCTTTTCCAAAGCGGATGGTTCATTGAAGGCTTGCTCTCACAGACTTTAATTGTGCACATGATACGTACTCCGAAAATTCCTTTCCTTCAAAGTCGTGCAACCTGGCCGGTCATACTTTTGACAATTATCATCATGGCTGTCGGAATAGGCATCCCCTATACTTCTATCGGGCACTCTCTGGGCTTCGCGCCAATGCCAATGAACTATTTCCCTTGGCTTTTCGGAATCCTACTAGCTTACTGTATGGCCATACAATTTGCTAAAAAGTTGTATATACAGCATCTCCACAGATGGCTATAAAACAACAAACAGGAAACTCCATCTTTCTTCATCCCGGCAGCACTGCTACCAGATAAGATGAATATCCTGACAAGAAAGGTTGATATTTAAATCCTCTATCATCCGGCAAGAACACAAAGAAGTTTTACGAGAACTCTCTTTGTGTTTTTGTCTATATAAACACCATATCGCTTGATCCTCTGAAAGCCCAGAACTCCCTCTGTTATTGCAAAATAAATTCATTTACATCACAAACCTGATACATTGATAAAATAAGATACGTATTTGTCAGTTTTAACCATCAAGAACTTCTTCTTTTCATGAAAATTGATTATTTTTGTAGAATAAAAATTGTCTCTTTCATACGTGTCATTGATTATCAACTACTGATATCGTGGACTCCTTTGTTATCCGATAAACGCTCATATCCGACTCTGAAGACCAATCGTTCAAGAAATAACACGAGTTACCAGAAACAACCTAATGTCTTCTTTACAAGATTTCCCCTATATGATAATAGATAAAATTCTCATAACAAGATTCCTAGCAGGCGATCAGAAATCTTTTGACAAAATATTTCTGCATTATTACCCTAACATCCAACTGTTTATAAACGGAATCATTCACCAAAAAGAAGACTCCGAAAATATCGCTCAAGATATTTTTGTAAAGCTATGGCAGAGCCGTACATCTGTTGCCCATATCCAAAACTTTGACTCCTATCTATTTACAATGGCTAAACATGCTGCCTTCCATTATTTGAGAAAAGAAGTATATCATAGTACAGAACCTATCGGCAATGTCCAACCCCAGGAAGATCATTCATCCGAAGATGAGATTATGGCAAAGAGCCTGCTGGAATATATAAGAAATGCAATAGACAAGATGCCTGAAAAACAGAAAGAAATATTCTTAATGAGTCGCAGAGACGGACTGTCCAATGAAGAAATCGCTCGTAAGCTACATATCAGTAAACGTACAGTGGAAAATCATATTTACCATACGCTTTGCTACTTGAAGAAACTGATTTTACTATTTATTATCATATATTCAATATATCTAGAAAAGATACGCTGAGGAAATCCTTAGCAATATGATTACACAATTTATATGCTATTCTATCTTTTAAAAAAAGAAAAGGAAGAGTTTATATCAGAAAGCTCTTCCTTTTCATATCATTTACTTTTTAGGTGTAAGCCTGTACATTAACACATCATGTCCGGGAATGATTACCTTCTTTATCTTTTTCGAAGTTCCCTCATTCTTCTTGGTCCACAGATTCCGGATGGAATAAGTCATTTGATTGAAATTAGTAGCAAGTTTGCTCAAGTCATCCGTAAAATTAAATTTCTGCCAGTTGATCACATACTTCGCAGGTTCCGTACCTCTGTTCAGGATGCAGAAAGCCCAGTCACCGCCTTCCAATGGCTTGAACCAGAATTCCAGATTATTCTCCTTGGAATATTTCAGTCCTTCTATGCCCAGTTTATCCTGATCTACTGCAATCACATCCTTATTCATGATGATCCCTGCGGTTTCTTTGCTCATGTGACGAATATCATTACCCAGAATAAGAGGTGCTGCTAGCATACACCACATGGAGAAATGTGCCCGGTCTTCATTGACAGGCATTCCATTACCTACTTCCAGCATATCCGGATCATTCCAATGACCCGGGCCGGCATATTTTCTCAGCCCTTCCTGTTGGTCAAGGTTGCTTAACACACTATTGAAATTATTCTGGATATCACCCGTGGTTCTCCAGGACTGTGCAAATTTGCCTGCCCAGAGCCAAGGTTTGTTCGTGCCCCATTCACACAGACTGAAATACATAGGTCTGCCCGTTTGCTTGATGGCATCTGCCATAAGCCCGTAAGCTCCCTTAGCATTGACATTCTCCGTATTGCACCAGTCTTCCTTAATATAATCGATACCCCATCTGGAATATTGCAGCGCATCCTGATATTCATGTCCGAGACTGGCAGGATAATTGGCGCAGGTCCTGCTTCCGGCACAGGTATAGATACCTAATTTCAGTCCTTTTGAATGGGCATAATCTGAAAGGGCCTTAATACCGGAACTGAAACGTTTGGAATCTGCCTGTATGAATCCATCTTTATCACGCGGACCATGCCAGGCATCATCGAGATTGACATACTGGTATCCGACATCTTTCAATCCTGTAGAAACCATTGCATCAATAATTTCATGAATCAACTGCTGGTTGATTTGGCAATTGAATTTGTTCCAACTGTTCCATCCCATTGCAGGGGTTGCACCTAATTTTTCAGGATTCTGACCCATTGCTGCCATTGTAAGACAGCAAAAAAAGCTAACTAAAGCAAAAAATTTTTTCATTCTTCAATATTATTAATCCAGTTATTATTATACGTTAAGATAGATACTTAAAAGTTTTGTTTATCTAACCTGTTGTTTTTCAGTCT
>JAKVJW010000071.1 GCA_022486815.1 Prevotella sp.
GATTCTCTGCAAATGCGGGAAAAAAGGATGTCTCGAGACAGAAGTATCCGGACAGGCTCTGTGCAGGATAGTCAATGAGCACATCAAGGCCGGAGAATCATCCATCCTGTCAAAAAAGCACTCCGAAGAAAAGCCCTATACACTCGAAGAAATTATCGACGCCACGAATCATGAAGACCTGCTATGTATAGATATTGTCGAAAAGATGGGGCAGAAATTAGGGGAATCCCTGGCGGGCCTCATCAATATCTTCAATCCGGAGCTGGTAGTTATTGGCGGCATTCTGTCCCTGACCGGTGATTATCTCTTGCAACCCATAAAAACCTCCGTACGCAAATATACGTTGAATATAGTTAATAAAGACACCTCCATTGTCCTTTCCAAGCTGAAGGAAAAAGCAGGAATCACTGGAGCCTGCATGCTGGCCCGGACACATATATTCGATGATTGAAAGCAAGAGTGCATTATTCTCACACTTTGCTGACATACTATTTATAGAAAAATAACCTTTAAAACCATTACAACTATGAATTTAGGAATGCCTGAAATTTTACTGATTGCCTTAGTAGTATTACTGCTCTTTGGAGGGAAAAAGATCCCTGAACTGATGAAAGGTTTAGGAAAAGGTATCAAGAGCTTCAAGGAAGGCATGAATGAAAAAATCAATCTGGACGATTCTGAAAAAGATGATAAAAAAGAGGATCCTGAAAGAAAGAACAAGAATGAATCATAATAAGCAGACTGATAGCACAGAAATGAATTTCTGGGATCATCTGGACGTACTCCGAAGCAGTCTTCTGCGGGCTCTTGGAGCAACTATATTATTCAGCGTTTTAGGTTTTATCTTCAAAAGACAACTCTTTAACTTGATCCTTGCACCAAGCCGTTCTGATTTCATCATCTATCGCCTGATAAGAGCAAAGCCTTATTCCATCGAACTGATCAACACACAACTCACGGAGCAGTTTCTTGTCCACATGAAAATGGCTTGTACTTTAGGGGTTCTATGTGCATCTCCTTATATCCTCTGTTTACTCTATAAATTTATCTCTCCAGCGCTCTATACCAATGAGAGGCGATTCTCCAAGATGCTGGTATCAAGTGCCTACTGCATGTTCATCATAGGAATATTAGTCAATTATTTCCTCATCTTCCCCATCACCCTTCGTTTCCTCACCACATATAATGTCAGCAGCACAGTCCATAGCTTTCTCACTCTGGACAGCTATGCTGACACGCTGATCATGATGAGCATCATTTTTGGAATCATTTTTGAGATACCTGTCATAAGCGCGATATTAGGAAGATTAGGCCTTCTTCATTCAAAGGCCATGGGACGATACCGGAGACAAGCCATAGTCATTATTCTTGTCGTTGCTGCGATCATCACACCCACGAGTGATGCTTTCACTCTCCTTATCGTCTCCGTTCCAATGTATTTTCTATATGAAATCAGCATTACTATTGTAAAAGTAGAAGAGAAAAAATTGTTGCGGAATAAGAATGTTATAACAAGCTAAAATAAATTTTGTGAATAGGAAACAAACACAACAACAAAGAACAAGGATACATTTACCTAATATATCGAAAAATACAGACATTAAAAACAATATTAATGTTTTATATTTTGCTTTTACCAATCTCAGCTTTATGAAATTGGAAATAATTATCGTATGTGGATTTCCAAACCGTGCATACCTTTACCGGAAATTCACCGAAATACACAATTGCTCTCCTAAAGACTTTAAAGAACAAAAAAGAAAAGAACAAGTATAACCGAAACATAAGAACTATCCGCCAGCCCTATTATAAATCAATAATGATATGATACGTCTTATTATGTTAACTGATTTCACAGAAGCTTTTTCTCATAGGCTCCTATATGGAATCCTACAGTACTCCAAAGAACGTCAAAAGCAACGCTGGGTCGTTTGCCGCATGCCCCCATCGTTTAAGGAAAAGCATGGGATAAAAGGTGTCCTGGAATGGGCTAAGAACTGGAATGCAGATGCTATAGTTGGTAAATTCGAACCGAATGATGATTTATCGTTATTTACCAATGCTGGTATCGTAACCTTAGCTCAAGACCACAAGGAAAAATTCGATTCTGTTCCAAATGTAACCAGTGACTATTTGGCTACCGGCAGGATAGCAGCAGATTTTTTCATTAATAGAGATTTCCATAGTTTTGCTTTTACCGGTTATTATTCTACCATTTGGTCAGATGAACGTTACCAAGGATTTAAATCTCGCATTAAGTCAGTTAATCCCAACTACGAGTTTAACTCTTTTTTTGACTATAATGCTGATCAACCCTGGCAGCCAGACGACGGCAAATTAATGCACTGGCTACGTAGCCTACCCCGCCACACTGCTATTTTCTGCTGCGATGATCGACAAGGTTCCATGGTCATAGAAGCATGCAATGAAGCAGATATTAACGTTCCTTCTGAGATAGCTGTATTGGGAGTTGACAATGATGAGCTACGAGATGAGCTTTGCGAACCTACGCTATCTTCTGTCAATTTAGATATAGAACGTGGGGGGTATAAACTTGCAAAAATGATTGAAAATATAAAAGTTTGCCATGCCAGCCATCAGAAAGATATTATCATTCCTAACTTATCTATTGTAAGTAGAGCCTCAACCAATACGTTTGCGACAGACGATCCTTATATACAAAAAGCAATAGACTTTATTCACAGTCACTTGGATCATACTATTTCCGTAGAAAATTTACTTCAACATTTACCATTATCCAGACGCCTTTTGGAAATTAAATTCAAGCAAGCTACAGGCCGTACAATACACGATTATATTATCTCGAACAGGCTAAATCTCTTTGCTTCTACTCTTCTGGAAAGTTCGCGTCCCATTAAAGAAATTGCATTGGATCTCTCTTTTGAGAACTATGGTAATCTGATTCGACTTTTCAGACAGAAAAAAGGATGTACCCCTACAGAATATCGAACAAGAAACAAACACATGGATAAATAAAAATCTGGTTATTAAGTTTTAAAATTACGGATCACAGTTCTGAAAACAATTATCAAAGGATATCATTATCAGTTGTTACTCTTCTCTTTTCAAACAGGAATACTTTATACATTTAAAAGAATATGCGCAAATTCGTATCTCAAATACGTTATTTCGTTACAAGATATAATCATAAATAAACTATTTTTGTCATAGTAATTCTCCTATCAAATAAAAATAAGAACTATGACAAAGAGCAGAAAATAGAAAAGCATTCTTCACCCTTTTTACCCAAAGGATTTGTTCAGATTAAGGAAAATGCTATTAAAATTGATCACCGACGCCTTTAAATTATAGCGGTATAATAGAATATATAATGAAAATAGTTATTGACTTAGGAGGTACATCTATACGTGCCATGCGTATAAGTGACACTAAATTCGTAGAAAATATTAAGAAAATAAGATGTCACTCAAATGGTACCGTTGATGATGTTATCGCACAAATAGAAAGTCTAATCGAAAGCTTCTCAACAGAAGGAATCTCTCAGATAGGTATCGCTGTTCCTTCTGTAGTGGATGTACATAAAGGCATTGTATATGACGTTACAAACATTCCCTCTTGGCATGAGGTACATTTAAAGGATATTATCCAACAACATTTCGGTATAGAAACGCTTGTGGATAACGATGCTAACTGCTTTGCTTTGGGCGAACAATATTATGGTGAAGGAAAAGATTTCAATAATTTTATTGGCATCACATTAGGTACTGGTTTAGGATCAGGCATTGTCATCAACAAACAACTATATAGAGGAAGCAATGCAGATGCGGGGGAAATCGGTGCCTTACCTTATTTAGATTCTGATTTTGAACACTATACGAGTAGTCTCTTCTTAGCAAGAAGGTCAACAATGGCAGGAGAACAACTTACTAAAGCAGCTGTAAAAGGCGATGCATCAGCATTATCTATTTGGCATGAATTCGGAAAGCATTTGGGGCATCTTCTCCAAGCTGTCCTATTGACGTATGACCCGGAAGCAATCATATTAGGCGGAGGGCTAAGTAATGCAGCATTTCTATACGAATCTGAGATAAAGAAATCATTAGTAAATGGATTTCCTTATACAAATACTCTTAAACACATCCATATTACATTTACGAAATTGCAGAATGCTAATTTATTAGGAGCTTCAAAACTTAGATAAAGAATCAACAAAAATCTTCAAAAAATAAGTGAATTATAACATTAAAATCATATAATGAAGCTATATTCCATCAAATATTAAAGTTGCTCAAAATCCAGATACAGAGCCAACCTCTCTCATATTTTTATAAATTTGTAACAATAAAAATTCAATCCAAATCATTTATGAAAAAAATATTCGTAGTAATGTTAAGCCTATTATTGGTAAACACTGCATTTGCTGAGAACAAAGTAGATTACAAAGTAGTTCCACTGCCTAAATCTATCATAATGGTCAACAAGATGCCATTTCAATTAAATTCCCAAACAGCTATTGTTGTATCGGCTAACAATGAAATGCTACTTAAGGACGGTCAATTTCTTGCTGAATATATCGGAGAAACTACGGGCATTAAGCTTCTCGTTACTACGGAAAAGAGCAAGAACGCGATCCATCTGGACCTTAACAAAAAGATCAAAAACAAAGAAGGCTATACCATTGATATCAATCACAAAGAAGTAACTATTTGTGGACAAACTCCAGCAGGAGTATTTTACGGTATCCAGACCTTACGCAAGTCTTTACCTGTAGACAAGAGTTTAACAACCATTGAACTTCCGGCAGTAAAAATCAGCGATGAGCCACGCTTCTCCTATCGAGGCATGATGCTTGATTGCGGACGTCATTTCTTCCCCATTTCATTTATCAAGAAATATATAGATCTTCTTGCATTACATAACATGAATGTCTTTCATTGGCATCTTACAGAAGACCAAGGATGGCGTATTGAAATCAAAAAATATCCCAAACTTACAGAGATTGGCTCTCAACGTGACCAGACGGTAATCGGACGTAACAGTGATGTTTATGATGGCACACCATACGGAGGTTACTACACTCAGGAACAAGCTCGCGAAATCGTAAAATATGCAGCTGACCGTTATATCACAGTAATACCTGAAATTGATATGCCAGGACACATGTTAGCAGCTCTTGCCGCTTATCCTGAATTAGGATGTACTGGTGGTCCCTATAAAGTAGGTCAATCCTGGGGAGTCTTCAAAGATGTACTCTGTGTAGGGAATCCAGCAGTTTATTCTTTCGTAAAAGATGTCCTGGATGAGATTTTTTCTATTTTCCCGTCCAAATATATCCATATCGGTGGCGATGAAACACCAACTGAAAGATGGGAACAATGTCCGAAATGCCAGAAAGTCATGAAAGACAACGATCTGACACCTAAAACGCTTCAAGGGTATTTTACTAACCGCGTTGAAAGATATATTAATTCAAAGGGACGAGTAATGATTGGCTGGGACGAAATTCTCGGCGGACACCCTAACAAATCTGCAGTCGTTATGTCATGGCGTGGGGCCAAACCAGGTACTCAGGCTGCCCAACTTGGACATGATGTAATCATGTCACCTACCGATAATGATTATTTCGACTACTATCAGACTAAAAACACTTGGAACGAGCCATTGCTCATCGGTGGTTATCTGCCTGTTGAAAAAACCTACAGTTTTGAACCTTATGCCGATCCCAAAGATGTCGAAGCCAATAAACATATTCTCGGTGTCCAGGCTAATCTTTGGTCAGAATATATCACTTGCCCAAAATTGGCAGAATATCAAGTTCTCCCTCGTATGGCAGCTTTATCTGAAGTCCAGTGGATGCAACCTAAGGCAAAAAACTTTCAGGATTTCAAAAACAGATCCGTAAAGATGAGAGATTTATATGACGCCTATGGTTTAACCTACGCAAAATTCCTTTGGGAACAAACAGAAAAAAAATAAAAGAACATAAAGCATTTAAGAGTCATTACTTAGAAAGTCTTTATTTTAATTGATAAAACAGATAGTCCTTTTTCATGACCAGAACTTTCAGACTTGATTGAGAGAAAGGAAAGAAAAACGACTAATAAAGTATTTTTATAACTACAATATTATGAGATTAATTATTGAGAGCAACTACGAGGCTCTATCAAAGTGGGCTGCCAGATATGTAATAGACAGGATCAATGCAGCTAAACCAACTACGGAACATCCATTTATATTAGGATTACCTACAGGATCTTCACCTGAAGGTATGTATGCCAGCTTAGTAAAGGCCAATCAGGAAGGACAAGTTACTTTTAAACATGTCATCACTTTTAATATGGATGAATATGTAGGGTTACCAGAGTCACATCCTCAAAGTTATCATTCCTTTATGGCAAATCATCTTTTTAACCACATTGACTGCCCAAAAGAGAACATTCATATCCTCAATGGCAATGCCCAGAATTTAGAAAAAGAGTGTGCCGACTATGAACAAAAAATCAAAGATGCAGGAGGCATAGACCTGTTTATCGGTGGCATCGGCCCTGACGGCCATATTGCTTTCAATGAACCATTCTCTTCACTTAATTCACATACACGTATAAAGACTCTGACTACGGATACAATCATTGCAAATAGCCGATTCTTTGATAACGACGTTAGTAAGGTTCCTCAACATGCTTTAACAGTTGGTGTAGGAACAGTGATGGCCGCTAAAGAAGTTTTAATTCTTGCCAACGGCCATAATAAAGCCCGTGCCGTCCAGGCTGCCGTTGAGGGACCAGTAACACAGGCTTGGACTATTTCTGCATTACAGACACACCCTCACAGTATTATCGTTGTTGATGAAGCTGCTACCGATGAACTAAAACATGGTACATATAAATACTTCAAAGACATTGAAAAGGATAATTTGTAAAAATTTAATATGAGAAAGACTGAAAAAGTCTATGTATTCTCAATGATCTATCATAAAACCAACATCAACTATGAGTTTAAATTTAAATCTAAGTTCCAGAATCGTACTTAATAAAGTATCTGAAGAATTTTACAATCCGAAAACAGCTGTCGAACGCTCTGAACTTACTCAGAGAGAAAAGATACCAACCAGTATTTTTCCGAGTGAAGAAGAAGGAGCCAAACGTATTGCTGATGCTATAGAAGTAGAAATCAAATCACAAGCACAATTAGGCAAGAACTGTGTACTAGGAATCGGTACGGGACAATCTTTGACCCATATTTATGAAGAACTAGTCCGGCGTCATAACGAAGAAAAACTGAGTTTCAAAAATGTTGTCATTTTTAATGCCTATGAATACTTTCCCCTAAATGGCGACAAACACAGTAGTATCCAACAACTACGTGAACGCTTTTTCAGCAAAATAGACATACCAGAACAGAATATTTATTCTCTAGACGGAACTATCCCTCAGGATAAAGTTCAAGAACAATGCCGCTTATATGAGCAACGTATTCAGGAACTGGGAGGAATCGACATCATGTTGTTAGGTATAGGACGCAGCGGAAATATTGCGGCTAACGAACCCGGTAGTATGATGACCTCCGCCACGCGCCTTATTCTTGTTGATGCTATGTCCAGACAAGAAATGACCATGAGTTTTGACGGACAGGATCAGGTTCCACCATGCTCTATCACTTTGGGCATCGGAAACATTCTGGCTGCAAGAAAAATCTTCTTAGTTGCCTGGGGTGATGAAAAGGCAGATATTATCAAAAAGACTGTTGAGGGGCCATTTAAGGATACCATTCCAGCATCATACCTGCAAACACATAATGATGCACACGTAGTTGTTGATTTAGCTGCTGCTGCGAGACTTACAAGGATAGAACATCCATGGTTGGTAACTTCATGCGAGTGGACGGATCAGATGATACGTGCAGCCCTAGTTTGGCTATGTGGCGTTACTCACAAACCAATTCTTAAATTAACCAATAAAGACTACAACCAGAATGGACTCTCTGATCTTCTGGCTCTATATGGCTCTGCTTATAATGCAAACATAAAGATATTTAATGATTTACAGCATACCATTACAGGATGGCCAGGCGGCAAGCCGAATGCAGATGACACCTATCGTCCAGAACGTGCGAAACCATTTCCAAAACGTGTAGTTGTATTCTCACCACATCCTGATGATGATGTAATTTCCATGGGTGGAACCATACGCCGGCTGGTTCAGCAAGGACATGAAGTCCATATTGCCTACGAAACTTCTGGCAATATAGCTGTAAATGATGAAGAAGTAACCCGGTTCATGCACTTCATCAATGGCTTTAACCAGATCTTCTGTGATGACAAGGATCAAGTCATCAAAACTAAATATCAAGAGATCAAAAAATTTCTGGCAAATAAAAAAGAAGGAGATATTGATACTCGTGATATTCTGGATATCAAAGGACTCATTAGACGTGGAGAAGCTCGTACAGCATGCACCTATAACGGAATACCTCTTGATCATGTTCATTTTCTCGACTTACCATTTTATGAAAGTGGACATGTAGAAAAACTGCCTATGACCGTTAAGGACGTTAACGTTGTCCGAAAATTTTTACAACAAGTTCAACCTCATCAGATCTATGTAGCAGGAGACCTTGCTGATCCTCATGGCACCCACCGCAAATGTACCAATGCCGTTCTGGCTGCTATTGACCTTGAAGAACAAGAACAAGCTAAGTGGCTAAAGGACTGTCGTATCTGGATGTATCGTGGCGCATGGGCCGAATATCCTGTAGAGAATATAGAGATGTGTGTTCCCATGAGTCCAGAAGAGCTCCGTGCAAAACGTAATGCCATCTTGAAACATTCTTCACAAGGAGACTCTGCTCCATACCTGGGTAATGACGAAAGACTTTTCTGGCAACGAGCAGAAGACCGCAATCGCACTACAGCAAAACTCTATGATGATTTAGGACTTGCATGCTATGAGGCTATGGAAGCCTTCGTGGAATACTACCCT
>JAKVJW010000072.1 GCA_022486815.1 Prevotella sp.
GAGGAAGTATATTATTCTTGTTCTGCAATAAAACCATGGCCTGGCGTGCCATGTCCAGAGATAATTCTTTGTGCTGTTTACAATTCAGTACAGATGCAGGAATCTTTGACCATTTTACAAGTGATGGGTCATCCATTTCCCCAAGTTCAAATCTTCCTTCAAGAAGCCGGACTACATGTTCGTCAATATTCTTTTCCGGGATAAGTCCACGGTTTACAGCATCCGGTAGTTTTTTATATGCATAGTTGTATCCACATTCGACATCAGTGCCGGAAAGAGCTCCTTTTGCTGCAGCATGAGTTGCATTGGAAGATGTTTTGTGACTTACATAAAAGTCGGAAATGGCACCACAATCAGAGACTACTAGATATTTAAAGCCCCATTCATTACGGAGTATTTGCTGCAATAATCTGTTGTTTCCACAGCAGGGTTCATCATCAATTCGTTGATAAGCGCACATTACTTCGCGTACTTTCGCATCTTGTACCAGTGCCTTGAAAGCCGGCAAGTAAGTTTCCCATAAGTCACGAGGACTTATATTGTTCAAGTTTGCCGTATGACGGCTCCATTCTGGTCCACTGTGTACTGCAAAGTGTTTGGCACAAGCCAATAACTTACGGTATTTTGAAGTTTCCGGTCCTTGTAATCCGCGGACAACAGCTGTGCCCATCACGGATGTGAGATATGGATCTTCACCGTAGGTTTCTTGTCCCCGTCCCCATCTTGGGTCGCGGAAGATATTTACATTCGGAGTCCAGACAGAAAGACCGTGAAATTTCTCAACATCTTCTCCCTTGCTTTTTCTTAAGTTATATTGTGCACGCATCTCATCAGATACGGCAGAGAATATCTGATACAAAAGTTGGTTGTTGAAAGAAGCGGCCATTGCTATTGGTTCTGGAAATACAGTTACATTACCCATGTTCGCTGCACCATGTAAAGCTTCACTCCACCAGAAAAACTTTTTTATTCCGAGTCTGGGGATGGCCGGTGATTCGTCACACATGAGTGAAGCCTTTTCCTGGAGAGTAAGACGATGACATAAATCGACAGCTCTTTCATAAGGGGATAGGGCAGGATTCTGGTAAGGATAAGATTGAGCAGAAATAGGTAGACTAAGTACGGTCAAAATAAAAGTTGCGAAACATTTAATGATGTTACTGTTTCTTCTTTTATTATTAATAAATTGTTTCATGGATTTATGTTTTTAATAAAAAAATCGCTGTGTCAGTTGTTATCGAATAGGAAAAATTTCGTTCAAAACTGTTAACTTCATTTTTATAAAGGTCTTTTATGTTTATCAGGGTACAAATATATCATTTTTTTTGTAAAAAAGGATATTAATATGATACATGAACTTTATCGTGAATAACAAATCCTATTTTTCTGTCTCTTTTTATTCTACAATCTGGCAATTTCTTAATAAATTAGTTTTAACAGTGTTTTTTTGATAAATCCAAGAATAGTTCTTTTTTGTTTCTTATGGTATTTCTTCTTATTATTAGGCGTTTGAGATCATAATCATTATTCCTTTTAAGTTTCATATCAAGAAGTCTTGAAATGCAGAAAATGCGTAACTTTAGAAGTTACTAAGGAAGAATGAAAAAAGAGAATATTTTGTAAGAACAGTTGATGACTTTATCAGATTGTCAGTTTCATTCCGCAATAGAGTTTATGAACATGGTCTCCTAAAACCTTTTTCAATTCATGATAGGCGATCTTTCCCGTACAGTGGCCTATATAGAGGTTTATGTCCGGGTAGTTTTGTTTAAGGAAGTCAGAAATGGCTTTTACATCGTCTCGTTTTTCCGGTTCAAGGTCGATGAGGTGCAATCCTCCGATGAATGCGTTTACCTTGGATACCCCAGTGGATGCGACACACGACTGGATGATGTTCAGCATTCCTCCGTGTGAACAAGAGGAGACGATGGTCAGTGCACCGTCTTTCTCAATGGCCAGGGCGATTTCATCGTCAGCCAGATAAGGACCTTCTCCTGCCCCCTTGTCTACAGACAGAAATCGGTTACCTTCAGGAACCGGATAGACTTTCTTTTTTGTGAATACCAGTTTGATATGATCATTGATACGATAGTCATCATGAATGAAATGAAAGCGAGACAGGTATGTGTTTATTGTATCTTGAGGAGGGCTCAGGTTTACAGTAGTCGGATGCCGATGGGAAAAATATTGGTATTCGATAATCTTTTCTGATGCAATAACAGATGCTTTCCCGTTCAGTGACAGGAAAACAGGTAGCCCTCCGGTATGGTCGGCATGGCCGTGTGACAGAATGAGGGTATCAATGTCTTTTACCTGGAGACCAAGCAAACGGGCATTTTTTGACCACAGGTCAGATGCACCGGTATCCAGAAGGCATCTGAAGGATTTATCTTCGATATATATTGACAAACCATGTTCGGGAGTCATTCCCGGAACAGTGTCTGAAATATGGTTGTCAATGACGGTTGTTAATGTCATAATATAAACTGGAAGTGCCTCGTCGTTATAGATGGCATACTACAATGGCAGAGACACTTCCTTTCTAGTAAATTCACTTTATTATTCTGTCACTTTATCCTCTTTGTGACCTTTTTTATGATCATGATTACACGTGTTGACGCCACTTTTCAATGTTCCATGAATGTAGTCAAGTGTTAAATCCTTAGTTGTTTTAGCGGGCACTCCTGTATAGAGTTGAATACTATTTTCCTGGAACAGTTTCTGTGCCTTTTCACCCATTCCTCCGGCGATAACACATTCTACACCTAATTCCCTGAGCCATTTTGGATATAGACCGGGTTTGTGTTCTGGCGGTGTGATCTCCTCTTCCTTCGTAATCTCTCCGTTTTCTACATCAGCTATATAGAATTTTTCACAGTGTCCGAAATGGGCACAAAGTTTTCCACTTTCTGCTGGTATTGCAATTTTCTTTTTCATTGTTTGTTATTGTTAATTATTCTCTGTTTAATATTTTAATGGTGAAGTAATTGAATAATATCTTTTATCGTATGTTTTTCTTTAAGAACGATCAACTGGATGGAAGTGTCTGAAGCCAACGCCTTAAGTTTAAAACCGAAGTTTCCGGATATGATTTTTTCAACTCCTTTGTCTTTCAATAATTCCAATGCGGCCGGTCCTGCGCCTTCTGTCAGTGATTCAGCTGTATTGTCTATGAAAGTTATGGAATAGTCAACACTGTCATAAAGTGCAAAGAATCTGCATCTTCCAAAGCGGGGCTCTACTTCACTTGCTATATTGTCGTCTTTACTGCATATTGCTATCTTCATGTATGTGTTCCTCCCTTTTTCCTATCCATCTTTGACATCTTGATTTCTTCCTGCCATGGTTGCTGCAACATGCTTGTAGAGGTGCTTCCGTATCGTTATACCAGGTGTATTCTGAAACCTCTTTGATGTCATTGCTGCCACATAGAGGGCAGGTAGTGTCTCCTGCTTGTTGTTTGGTGAAAAAGCAATGGCAATGATTGCATTTCATCCATTCGTGGTTGATTTCAACTTTTCCTCCTTCGATGATTAGTTGGTGCCCCTCAACGATTGCTGCTGAAACTTTATGCCTGGCAGACATACATATCCGCGTCAGAGTTGGCCTTGATACTCCCATCAGCCTTGCCGCTTCACATTGATTATGTCTGTCATAGTCACAAAGTCGAAGGGCTTCATATTCTTCATAGAGTAGGAATATAGCTTCCGACCTTTCCACAGGGCCTGTAATACCGTATGGCTTTAGTCCTGATATGTGTGGCTTATCCGCTATTTTTCTGGTTGTCTTGGGTCTTGGCATATAGGAAATTACTTATAAGAATTATCTTTATGCTGCAAATATAATGAACATTTGTTCATAACTAGTACTACTTGACTCTTTTTTAATAAGATTTAACTAGTCTGGCGTTGGGTAGATATTGAGGCTGAGAAATAATCTGTTAGAGGTATCTGAGTTTGTGGAAGAAGAGCAGTACAGACTTCCTGATATGATGTTATGTATGATAGAAGGGAATGGAAAAGGCAATAATTTATAAAAAGGAAAAAAGATAGGAAGGAAAAGGTTTGGGATAAATGTTTTTTTGTATTTTTGCAAGTGTATATGAAAGCATCAGGTTTTATGAAGTATTTATTGAGAAAGTTTTTTTTATTCGTTGCATTGTTGTCCTGTACTTTTATTATGGCTCAGGGAACATTGAACTGGCGTGACATTTATAAGGTCAAGAAAAAAGATACAGTTTTCAGTATTGCCAAGAAGTACAGCATCAGTCTTCCGGAGTTGATGAATGCTAATCCGGAAATGAAGTTAAATGGTTATACTCTGAAAAAGGGTGATACCATATTCATTCCTTACGGTAAAGGCCAGTCATCTGTCAAGAAAGATGCAGATCTGAAAACGGCTAATCAAACTGCAGAATATTCAACTTCTTCAGCCTCTTCTAATGTGAGAACGAGTAGTGTCATTCGTATTGGCATCATGCTGCCCCTTCATAATAATGATGGTGATGGCAAACGCATGGTGGAATATTATAGAGGGGTATTGATGGCTGTTGATCATTTGAAACAACAAGGGATTTCAACTGATATCCATGCCTGGAATGTTCCCGTAGATGCGGATATTCATCAGGTACTATTGAACAAGGGGGCTAATCAGTGCAATATCATCTTCGGCCCATTGTATTCCAATCAGGTGGCACCTTTGGCTTCTTTCTGTAAGGCTTATGGGATTAAACTGGTTATTCCTTTTTCCATTACCGGGAATGAGGTATCTTCAAATCCGCAGGTCTATCAGGTCTATCAGTCTCCGGAGGTGTTGAACAAGAAAACCATACAAGTGTTTCTCAACCGTTTCTCTAATGGCCATCCTATCTTTATTGACTGTAAGGATGCTTCTTCTGATAAAGGCGCTTTTACATTGGAGTTGAGAAAAGAACTGGAGAAGAGACATATAAAATATGGCCTGACCAGTTTGGACACTCCGTTGAATGATTTTGTTAAATCATTTGATAGGACAAAGCATAATGTAGTCATTCTTAATACAGGACGGTCTCCACAGTTGAATAAGGCTATAGAGAAGTTGGATGCCATGGTTGCAAAATATCCGGGTTTCGGGATTTCTCTGTTCGGGTATACCGAATGGCTGATGTATGCACCATACGATCTGGACAAGTTTTATAGGTATGATACCTATGTTCCTACGACCTTCTATTATAATCCGGTCAATGCGAAGACTATACAGTTGGATAATGCCTATAAGAATTGGTTTGGTACAGAGATGATGCCTTCCGGGCTACCTCGTTTTGGTATCACAGGATACGATCAAGCTGAATTTTTCCTGCAGGGATACCACCAATACGGAGTGAATTTCACTGGCGTTAGAGGCCAGAGCAGTTATCAACCGGTTCAGACACCTCTTCGTTTTATAAGGGTGAGCAAAGGTGGTTATCAAAATGATAGCTTTCAACTGATTCATTATCTTTACAACCATACCATTGATTCCATAGCTTATTAAAGTATGAAAGCAAGAATTCTTTTGATTAGTATATTCTGTTGTTTCTATTCATTGGCTGATGCTCAGATTGGTGAGCATAGGGATGTTCTCAGCCTGGGATTCAATGGTGGGTATATCATGAGCAATGTAGACTTTGATCCAAGTGTGTCGCAGAATAATCACGGAGGCATCACTGGTGGTCTGTCTTTCAGATATACATGTGAAAAATATTTTAAAACGATCTGTTCTGTTTATGCGGAAGTCAATTATGCTTCTCTCGGATGGAAGGAGAAGATAGTGGATATCAAAGATGCAGCTGTAATAGATCCTGAAACGAAGAAACAGCAGCAATATAGCAGAACAATCAATTATATACAGATACCATTTCTGGCTCATTTAGCTTGGGGAAAAGAAGAGAAGGGGATGCAATTCTTTGTTAATGCAGGTCCGCAAATAGGTTTGTATCTGAGTGAATCAACTAAAAGCAATTTTAATGTCAGTGATGAAATAACCCGTATTAAGGCGGGTACTTCTCAGCGTTCTAATACCATTTGGGCACAGGATACGATGTCTGTAGAAAACAAGTTGGATTATGGTATTGCCGGAGGCGTTGGAATGGAGTATGTGACTTCACATGCCGGACGTTTTCTTTTGGAAGCTCGCTATTATTATGGTCTGGGAAATATCTTCGGTAATTCGAAGAGAGATTATTTCGGAAAGAGTAATTATGGAAATGTCATTGTCAAGTTATCCTGGCTCTTTGATATCAGGCGCACGAAGAAATAGGAAGAAGTAGACTTTATGCTACTTTTACTTTTTTAGCAGGCAGATCATAATGTCGTGAACAGAATTTACTTTTAAGGTTTTATATAGAAGGGGAATGTGCCATAAAGGCTCATCCCCCTTTTCACTTGTCAAGTTGAGTGTAAAACTATCTTTATTTCCCTTGACTGACTATTTCCGGAATAGCCGTTCCCATGCAAGAGTTAGGCATCTGTATGTGAAGCATTGCGCATATAGTAGGTGCTATATCTGTCATTTCTACAGGTGCTTCACTTTCTCCGTGATGGATATGCCACCCCATGAATACCAAAGGTATATGTGAGTCGTATGGATTCCATTCTCCATGAGATGCTCCTTTATAGTTGGAGGATGGATGGCTGACTCCGAAATATCCGGCACGTGGGATAACTGTTATTTCACCGCTCCGTTGACGGTTGTACCCATTGATGATGCGTTGCTTGACGATTTCCGGAATAGGTTCTTCTGCTACATGTTCATTGTCAACGGCATAGATGAACATTGGGTCTTTATTGAGGAAATTGACGGACTCATCGATTACATCCTGCTTTTTCAGTCCATGAGCGGAGATAATGGAATCATTAAAATAAAACTGGTAGTTGTCTTCAAACATGACAGGAGAAATACCGAATTTACTGTTGAGGTCTTTATTGAGTTGTTTAGTGGAAGCCTCATAATCCCATCCCCCTCCAGGTATTCTGTGTTGGTTCATGAAGTTATAATTGTGTACGGCACCATGGTCAGCTGTCAGGAAGAGCAGGTAATTGCCTTTGCCTATTTTCTGATCTAAGGTCCTCAAAAAGTCTGCCAGGTCCTTGTCCAGTTCCATATAAACCTCATAGTTTTCTTTCCCTCGTGTACTATATGCATGTCCTATGGCATCTGTAGAGGAAATACTCAATGTAAGCATATCTGTTACATCATGTTTGCCGAGTTGTTCATTTTCCAATGTTGCTTTAGCCATATCAAAACTATAATCAACACCTAGTTTTGTTGTGGTTTTAATATCGAAATTCAGGGCTGTATGATGATTCTTGTTGAAGTTCAATACCCATTCCGGAAGTTGCTTCATATAGTATGTACTGCTTACATAATGTCCTGCTGACTGATCCCACCAGTAGGCTGCATCAGCACTCTGCCCTGCAGGAAGGATAGCTGCACGGTCTTTAAGGGATACGCCAATTACTTTAGATTTGAAATCATTTGAGATTTTGAGTACATCACCGATTGTCGTGCACCACATATTTCGGGGAGACATCTGGCTGTCCCAGTCATTGCTGTCAAGCCCTTTGACAGTGTTGTCGGAGCAACAGTATACATTCTTGTCATTAATTGCAAAATAGTTACCTGCTATTCCTGACAGAGCTGGTGTTGTTCCTGTGAAAATGGTGGAGTGGCCGACAGCGGTCACACTTGGAATATAGGGGAGCATTGTGTTTTCACAACTGTAGCCTTCATTAAGAAGTCGTTTCAGACCTCCTTCACCGAATTTGTCATAATAATAATACAGGTAGTCCCAACGCATCTGATCGATGACAATACCGACAACTAACTTCGGACGTTGGATTTGAGCACCTGCGGTCAGGGCCGTCAGGAGGCATAAAACTGAAAAGAATAACTTTTTCATAAATCTGAATTTGATTTTAAATCTGAATTTGTATGGCAAATATACGAAAAATGAAGGAGACAGAAACTCCGGCAATTGATTTTTATAGGTTTGTCAATGTAACTTCATCTTTTTGTAATAACTGAACTTGGATGAATTAGATTATCGGGTTGACTGTAGTTTGAGTTTTCCTTCTGAATTGTTTTTCCAGTTAGTTTGAAATATCAGGATAATAAGTCTTAGTCTTTATGTTTTATTGATATGCTTTCTAACTTGAAAAGATTTAATTGCTGGTTATGAGTTTCAGATTGTTTAATTTGCGATATGGTGCATTTCGATACCCCAAAATGGTGCATTATGGTATACCGAAATGGTGCATTATGGTATACCGAAATGGTGCATCCTGACTATGACTGGATTTGGTTTACACTTTTAATACTCTGTTACTGATTTTACTATACAACTTTTTAAAAGTGCGACTGATTCACTTGACACCTTTTAGTTTCTCTTCCTGATTCGGTATACAGTAA
>JAKVJW010000073.1 GCA_022486815.1 Prevotella sp.
CTTGATTTATTTTCAGGATTCAACCCTCCAGTCTATGATTGCAGATGTTGAAACTGAATATGCCAATATGGACGACCTTAATGAAGAATTGAAGAATGCGTTTAGTAATCTGGAGGATTGGATCCCTAATATTCCTAAACCGATTTTTTATTCTCAAATAGGAGCCTTTACACAAAGTGTGGTGGTAGGAGATAAATCAGTAGGGGTATCGCTGGATAAATATCTTGGTGTCAATTATCCTTTGTATAAGAAGAATTATCCGTTCAGTCAGCGCCAAACGATGACACGTGAATTTGTGGTACCGGATTGTATTAACTTTTATCTTCTTAGTCTATATCCTCTGAAGAATTATGACCGGTGTTCCAATTGGGACCGTGATATGCACATGGCTAAACTGATGTGGATTACCAACAAAGCAATAGGAAGAAATATCTATGATACGCCGTATGTACGAATAGTCAACCACTATATGAAAAGACATCATAACTTGTCGATTTCAGGTTTACTGAAAATGGAAGATTATTCGAAAATGAAGTGAGGATTTTTTGGGGGGTAATGATATTTTTCTAATATGAATAGGTTCTTCATGAGGAAATTTTTGACTTTTTTAGCGGTTGTTGTTATGGCATCCAGTATGAATGCTGCAAATAAGTTGGACCTGAAATCAATAACTTCTGGCGCTTTTGCAGCTCAAAAGATTAATGGAATTAATTCCATTCAGGGCACTGATCAGTATGCAAGTATCAGTCAAGATGGTAAGCAAATCATCAAATATGCCTTCAGAACGGGGAAAAAGATAGCTGTCTTGTTTGATGTCTCTAAGACAAAAGGTGAGAAAATCGATGGTTTTGACAGTTATATCATAAGCCCGAATGGGAATAAATTACTCATCTGTACAAAGAGGCAACGCATTTACCGTCGTTCTTATAAAGCAGAATTCTTTATTTATAATATTAAGAGTAGGGAGTTGAAGAAACTCTCTGCCGGAGTTTCCCAGCAGGTTCCGGTTTGGTCACCTGATAATCAGCATATTGCCTTTGTACGAGACAATAACATCTTCATTACTGATGGTGATCATGAGGAACAGGTCACTACTGACGGAAAATTCAATCGTATTATCAATGGTATACCGGATTGGGTAAATGAAGAAGAATTCGGTTTTAATACGGCGATGACCTGGAATGCAGATGGTTCTTCTCTGGTATGGATCAAATATGATGAGAGTAGGGTAAAGACTTATACGCTTCAACTCTTTAAGGGACTGGAACCGGAAAAAAAGGAATATGCTGATTATCCGGGTTCTTATACTTATAAATATCCAAAGGCTGGACAAGAGAATGCCAAAGTCTCACTATGGAGTTATAATCTGACCTCAAAGGCTACTCAAAAGTTGGATATGCCGCTTGATTCTGATGGGTATATACCACGGGTCAAATGTACAGCAGACAAGAATACGGTAATAGCTTATACTATGAACCGGCATCAGGATACCCTTCTTCTTTATCGGATCAATCCGTTTACAGGAGTTAGCCGTCATCTTCTGACCGAGAGTGTCCCTAAGTATGTGAAAGAGGAGGCCATGGGAGCTATATTTATTGGCAAGCAGACGATCTTGTTGCCAAGTGACCGTGATGGCTTTATGCATCTGTATCTTTATGATATGAATGGGAAACTGATTCGTCGGGTCGAAAAAGGAAAGTATGAAGTTACGGCCCTCTATGGTTATGATGAGTCCACTGGTGATGTGTTTTATCAAGCAGATGCTTTGGATCCACATGACCGTCAGATTTATGAGGCGTGTCCGAATGGTAAAGTTCATTGTCTGACAGACCAGAAAGGCATAAACTCTGCCAGTTTTTCTGGTGATTATCATTATTTTATTAATGTATGGAGTGACTATAACCATCCATACGTTTACACTGTAAGGAATTCTAAGGGGAAAGTCATTCGTGTACTCGAGGATAACAAAACTCTCCTGGAAAAAGTCAGGGAATATGGGTGGGTGAAGAAGGATGCTTTCTCCTTTGTAACCTCAGAAGGTGTGAAACTGGATGGCTGGATGGTTAAACCAGCAGACTTTGATCCTGCTAAAAAATATCCTGTTATTATGTTTCAGTATTCAGGTCCTGGTGATCAACAAGTGCTGAATTCGTGGTCGGCAGGTAGTATGGGCCAAGGTGGGGCTTTTGATATGTATCTGGCTCAACATGGCTTTATCGTAGCTTGTGTGGATGGACGAGGAACAGGTGGACGAGGAGCTGATTTTGAAAAATGTACTTATCTCAAAATCGGTGATCTGGAATCTAAAGATCAGGTTGAAACAGCTCTCTATCTGGGAAGTCTGCCATATATAGACAAAGACCGTATTGGTATCTGGGGCTGGAGCTTCGGAGGTTTCAATACGTTGATGAGTATGAGTGAAGGACGACCTGTTTTCAAGGCTGGTGTGGCTGTTGCTCCTCCAACCAACTGGAAATATTATGATACTATCTATACGGAACGTTATATGCGGACACCCAAGGAGAATCCGAAAGGCTATGCTACTAATCCGATTGAACGGGCCGGAAAGTTACATGGTGCTCTTTTGATCTGTCATGGTACGGCTGATGATAATGTCCATCCTCAGAATACTTTTGAGTATGCTGAAGCATTGATTCAGGCGGATAAGGATTTTAAGGAAAACTACTATACTAACCGTAATCATAGCATCTTCGGAGGGAATACTCGTAACCATCTTTTGAGACAGATTTCAGAATGGTTCATTGAATATTTGAAATAAACGGAATCCTAAAGTTCTGTCTGTCGTTATATGATAGGCAAACTCAGAACCGGTCATGAGATTGTAGATTTTCTCATGACCGGTTTTGAGTTTAGAAGAGTGCCTTGTTTGTTTTCCCTTTATTCTTCTGCTATACCTGCTTTAATCCATTTATGGGCTATTTCTTCAGCATCTTGGAAAGCAGTGGCATAGTTGACTTCATAATTATCTGTAAGGAGTTTTGCCAGATTCTCGGAGGAGAAATCTTTTCCTTCTACAGACTTCCACAGATAGGCGGAAGTCTTGTTCATTTCGATAATGCTGCTAAAGTCGATATTTTCTTTTCCTTCAGCGATAACAACAGATTCTCCACAGATATTGCGGAGTTCAAATCCTTTCTTGGTATGCATAATTTACTTCTGGTGATTTTAAGATAATGCTTCAGGTATCCGTTTTTCTATATGGTATGGTATATGACATGTTTACATGGTTTTCTGTTATAGCGATGGTATTGGCTCTTTCTTGACAGGGCATTTTGCTATATTGGACCGAAGATGTGAATCCAAATTTTTCGATAAGCAGCGAGAAGGTACTTTCTCTCAGGAAACAGACCGCACCATATTATGGAATATAACTTCCATTTCCAGCCACTGGTCTTATCTTGTTTCTTTCTTCCTTTACGATAGAATCCTATGGCAAATCCTTTGATGTCATGAAGTGCGCAATGTTCCGTTCCGGTATTTCCATCGCCGCGTAGAACGATATGATTGCCGTTGATTTTTATAATGCGGTGCAGGACATATTTTCCAGGTTGTATCTCTGCCAGTACAATACTCCTTTTATGGATTTTTGCAGGCTGTGAGAGCAGAACTGAATCACGGCCGTTTTCCAGAAACGGCTGCATGCTGAAACCTTTGATATTTATCGTTACGGTGTGACCTTCATTCATCAACTTGATAATCTCCGGAATTAGAATAGCATTGGGAACTTCTTCTTTCATGCCTTTCTGATAGTTTGATAGGCAGTCAGAGCCGCTTCTTGATCTGGCAGACAACGCAGATTATAGATGTTGATCGACTGGATGATATTTCCAATGGTATCACAGGTGTCGTCATAAATATCTTTGTCCCATTTCATGGTGGAGCAGGATGACAGGAGAGTGCCAAAAGCTTTTGAAGGCGGTAATTTCTGGATTTTATTACTCTTTGCTCTTTCTATGTGAGTGATTGCACCGAGTCTTGCCTTTACGTTCCTGTAGCAAGGCGTTTTGCCACTCCAAGGACTTCCGAAAATGTAAGGTTGCCCTTCTATGATGCGTATTACCGGGTTATCATCGTTCATCAGGTCACAGCCTTTGATATGGTTTAACCAAAGAGCGGTATGAGTGCTTTTTCCTGTACCGCTTTTTGCTATGAAGGCATAGCCATATCCTTGATTTCTGATTAGTGATGCATGAATCAAGAGTGTCTTGTGCCTGCTTCCTGCGAAGGCAAAACAAAACATCAGAGCATTATTAAGACCACGCACCTGCATTTCCCGGCAACCGTTTAAAGTACATTTGCAATTTATGAAATCTTTATCGGTCTGTAGTAAGCAATATGGCTGGTTGCATGTATCTTTTATAGTATACTGATAACCTCCGTTTTGAAAATGATCTACGGTTACTCTGCTATCACCTGAGTCAAAAATGCGGATGCGTTCACAACAAGTTTGAGGTATGAGTTGCACGTGCCGGGTAACCGTCAATTGAAATAAAGGTTTCTTTTTATTCGGATCTGCACGAAAAGGAAAAAGTGAAAACATAAACTGCAGAATATCTTTTTCGTGACTATCGAAAATCGTCTTGAACGTTAATTCCGCAATGCTGAAAGTATGTGTTATATTCATGGTGTCCTATGTCCAGAGATAAGAAATAATGTACAATATTTATTTCTGAACAGTTGTTCTGTTAGGATCCTCCCCCTGGATTTTGAGGCATTCCACCTTCTGGATAGCGTTGGCCTGATGAGAACGGAGCACTTTCTCCTTTTTCACGACCGTGACGGAAATTTCCTCTTTTGGCTTTCTTCTTTTTTATCTTTGGCTTTTGAGGTGCTTCTTCTATTTCATTTGCAGTTGGCTGTAAAGCTTTGAACTGGAAATCAGAAGTTGTCAGATGTTTGATGGCATATTTTGGTAGTTCTCCCTTCTTCTTTTTGGGGATGTATCGATTCATTAACTTCTGATATTTTTTATCGATGTCTTTTTTTGTCGACGCGAATTCTATCAGGCAGGTACGATTAGACATACCTATGGAAGTCAGATAGTCTCTCAGTTGATAAGAGTAGTTGTCTCTGCCATAGAGGAAATTGGTTCTTGTACTTATCCAAGCCGAATCGACTTGCTGGATATTCGTAAAGTAGACAATTGAATCATTGAACGATGCTGAAAATCCAAAGATATAAGTTGGTCTTATGACGTTTTTTGCGCCTGCATTTGAACTGAAAGCGATAAGTGCAATTAAGCCTAATAGTAATGTCTTTATTTTTCTCATTTTATTAAAGTACCTGTGTAGGAGATAAAATTCTAATTATTTATTCTTTGTCAAGTTGCGGTATTTTATTAGAATTCATTTTGTTCTCTTATTCTTATGAGAATAATTGAAGGAAATGATTTTGGATCATTGCGGATTCTGTAATCTTCAGCGCATGATTACTTATAAAAGTCCGTGCAAAAATACAGAAATTCTTCTGTATAGACAAAAAAAATAGTAGGTATTTTACAAGAATACCTACTATCTTTAAGTTTTAATATTAATTAATCTTTATCCAGAGGAACTGCAAAGTATGCCTTTTTACCAGTAGGCCAGATACCTTGTATATAGAGTACCGGATCCGAACTTGTTGATGCGCTCTTTACGGCTTTCTGGAGATCATCTATAGTTTTCATTTCAACATCGTTTACTTTCTGGATGATGAATCCACGGGAAATACCAGCTTTTTTGAAGGCTCCGTTTTCTGTCTTAGTCACCTGGATACCGTAACTGATGCTCATCTGCTTCTTCTGATTTGCTGTAATGGGTCGGAACTCTCCACCCAGGACATCAAGGTCAGCTGGTTTGATGACGTTAGTAGTGCCTTGCGTATTCTTTAAAGTTACCTCCTTGGTAATAGGACGCTTATTATGTAAATAGGTGATCTTAATCTTGTCACCTGGTTTCTTCGCATTGATAACCTGTTGGAGTTCAGATATTTTGGTAATCTTCTGTCCGTTGATACTTATTATCACATCCCCCTTCTGCAGGCCTGCTGCCGCTCCGGCACTGTTGTCTTCCACTTCGTCGACATATACACCCTGATTTGTGCCGAGATTTACATCCTTGCCCTGGTCTTTCTGTACATTGATATAGTTGATGACATCACTGCCCTTTATGCCGAGCCATGCTCTCTGTACGCTTCCATATTTTTTCAGATCATCTATGACCTTGACCATAATATTGGTAGGGATAGCGAATCCGTAGCCAGTGAAAGAACCAGTCTGAGAATACAGCATGGCATTGATGCCGACCAATTCTCCTTTGGTGTTAACGAGTGCTCCACCGGAATTGCCGGGGTTGATTGCTGCATCTGTCTGGATAAAACTTGAGATTTGAGGACCTTCTCCATCACCTCCCAGTGAACGAGCTTTGGCACTGACAATACCAGCTGTGACCGTTGAACTCAGGTTGTAAGGATTACCTACAGCAAGCACCCATTCACCGATTTTCAGTTTGTCACTGTCTCCGATTGGCAGAGTAGGGAGATTCTTAGCATTAATCTTGATCAATGCTAAATCGGTGACCGGATCAGTGCCGATGATACGAGCTGAGAATTCCCGGTTATCATTTAATGTAACGGTTAGTTCATCAGCACCGTTTACGACATGGTTGTTTGTTACAATATATCCGTCAGGAGAGATGATTACTCCTGAACCGGTTGCTTCCTGTTTGGGAGTTCTGACGTGCTCTTTATGCTTTTCCCCATTGTTGTCTCCGCCGTTTGGATTACCAAAGAACCCGAATGGATCATCGAAAAAGTCGAAAGGATTGCCTTGCACGTCAACAGTTTGGGTCGTGGAGTTCTTGACAAACTTGATATGAACGACTGCAGGAACAGCTTTGGCAGCAGCATAAGTTAAATCTACTGGCTGTTCAGAGGTCATTGATAATGGGGCAGCATTAACCTGAACAAAAGCACTACTTCCGAAAGTAATAGCTATCAGGCAAAACCCCGCAATAACATTTTTACTTGAAATTTTCATCTT